>CACPHV010000040.1 GCA_902633985.1 uncultured Pelagibacteraceae bacterium | reverse complement strand
TTTATGTTTCATAGCGCTCTTAAAAGTAAAGCTATAGAGCTTGGAGCAGAATTTATTAAGGGTGAAGTAAAAAGTATTTCTGAAATAAATGCCAAAACAATTGTTTCTGCGGCTGGTTGTTGGACAAAAGAATTGTTAGAGGATATTCCTGTTGTTCCTCAAAAGCATACCGTGTTTAGAGTAAAATGCCCAACATATATAAAAGAGATGCCACTAAGTGGAGATTTAACAACAGGTGTTTATTGGAGACCAGAAGGAGGAGAATATTTAGCAGGCTCACCTATTTCCGTATTCGACGCAAAAGATTTAGAGCCAGCCTGGAATGACTTTGAAGAATTAGTCTGGCCAGCTCTAGCTAAACGAATACCTGCCTTTGAGGAATTAAAGTTAACTGGTGGATGGGCAGGTTACTATGATTGTAATAGATTGGATAATAATGCAGTAGTTGGTAAACATCCAAAATATGAGAATGTATACATGGCATCTGGGTTTACCGGACGAGGCTTAATGCAGGCACCAGGTATAGGTAGGGCCTTAACTGAATTAATCACAACAGGATCATACCAAACAATTGATATAAGTGATTTTGCAGTTGAAAGAGTTTTGGGTAAATCAGCTAGGCCAGAGCCTTACGTTTTATAATTTCAAGTTCCACAAAAAGTTTGATATTTTTCATTGTTTGATGGAGCAGGCGTTTGATATTCCTGAATGTTATTTTGATTGTCGTAAGGATTTTTTAAAATAGCTAATAATTTTTTCATTTTATCTAAACTTCCTTTGTCTGCTTCAGCTAAGGCTTCCTCTACTTTATGATTTCTGGGAATAACTGTTGGATTATTTTTTTTCATAAGTTTGATTCGTTTTTCCTTAGTTGAATTATTTAACTCAGATCTTTTTTTCCATTCATTTTTCCAATTGATAAATTCAACATTTTTGTAAACTTCATCAGAATTAATACCTATTAAATGACAAAAAGTATTTGTGTAATCTGCTTTATTTTTTTCCATCCAATTAAACAAATCATTAATTAATTTTTTATCATTTTTTTCCTCACCAAATAGACCAAGCTTATCTCTGATCATATTTAACCACTTATCTTCATAAATATTTTGAAAATTATCTATTAAATCTGTAGCTAATTTTATTGCAGTATCTTCATCTTTATCAATTAGAGGGATCAAACATTCAGCAAATCTTGCTAAATTCCACTTTGTAATTGGTGGTTGATTAGAAAAGGCATATCTTCCAAACTTATCGATTGAGCTAAATACGGTTTTTGGATCATAATGGTCCATAAATGCACAAGGACCGTAATCAATAGTTTCACCTGAAATTGCCATATTATCAGTATTCATAACCCCATGAATAAACCCAACTCGCATCCAATTTATTACAAGCTGACATTGCTTTTCCATAACAAGATTTAACAAGTCTAATGCTTTTGAATTTGATGTTTTAATTTCTGGATAATGTCTGTTTATTGTGTAGTCGATTAAGGTATTTAAATTTTCAATGTTTTGAGTTGCAGCAATATATTGAAATGTTCCGACACGAAGATGACTTGATGCAACTCTTGTTAATATAGCACCCTGTAAAAGATTTTCTCTTACAACTTTTTCTCCTGTTTTTACTACAGCAAGGCTTCTAGTAGTCGGAATATTTAATGAATGTATCGCTTCACTGATAATATATTCTCTTAGCATAGGTCCTAGTGCTGCTCTTCCATCACCCCCTCTAGAAAAAGAAGTTCTTCCTGAACCTTTAAACTGAATATCAAAACGATTGTCACTATTAACTAAATGCTCACCCAATAAAACTGCTCTACCATCTCCTAACATAGTAAAGTGTCCGAATTGATGACCCGCATATGCTTGTGCAATGGTATTAGTTTCTTCCGGTATAGAGTTTCCAGAAAATATTTCTGCTAATTTTTTTTTGTCAGTTTTTGAAAAATCTAAATTTAAAGTTGACGCTAGTTCCTCATTTAAAATTATTAATTCAGGATCATGAACAGGAGTTGGTTTAATATTTTCTTTAAAAGCATTTGATAACTTTGAATAAGTATTATCAAAATGCCAACCAATGGTCATTTTAATTAACTAACTTCAGCTTGGTTTTCTTTTGGTTTAACTTCTGTTTTAAATTGATTAGAAATTTTTTGTACTTCAACAGAAGATACTTTGTATTCTGCACACATTGTTTCTTCATCTTTACCATGACCTGTAACCATATTAACCATATGTTCTGGGAAATGGAATGTAGTAAAAACAATTCCTTCTTTAACTTTATCTGTAACCTCAACTTTAAGAGCAACCTC
>CACPHV010000039.1 GCA_902633985.1 uncultured Pelagibacteraceae bacterium | reverse complement strand
AGCAACTGCGTTTGGATCATTTGGCTCAGTTTTCTTTGCTTCCTCCATCCATTCATGAAATAAATGAAATGGATCATCTATATCAAGAAAGCAACTATTAAGACCTAATGAGTTTTTTTGATTCATAATTTAAACAAAATAATCTATATAATATAAATAATGTCATTTAATACTTTTGGAAAGCTATTTCGTTTCACGACTTGGGGGGAATCTCATGGACCTGCAATTGGTTGTATTGTTGATGGTTGTCCTCCAAACATAAATCTTAAAGAGCAAGATATTCAAAGAGAATTAGATAAAAGAAAACCAGGACAATCTAAATTTACAACTCAGAGAAAAGAGGATGACAAAGTTCAAATATTGTCAGGAGTATTTGAGGGTAAAACTACAGGAACACCTATTTCTCTCATAATCTACAACAAAGATATGAGATCCAAAGATTATAGTAATATTAAAGATAAGTTCAGACCAGGTCATGCAGATTTTACTTATTTTAAAAAATATGGAATTAGAGACTATAGAGGTGGTGGCAGATCTTCTGCTAGAGAAACTGCAGCAAGAGTTGCGGCTGGTGCAATAGCAAAAGTTGTACTTCAAAAAAAATTAGGTAAAAAATTTAAAGTAATTGGTGCAGTAACTCAGCTAGGAATTCTTGGATGTGATACAAATCAATGGAACGATAAAGTAATTTCAAAAAATCCATTTTTTTGTCCAGATAAATCAATGATTAAATTATGGGAAAAATATTTGCTGGGTGTAAGAAAATCAGGATCCTCATGTGGAGCAGTGATTGAAATAAGAGCAAGAGGTATCCCAGTTGGTTTAGGTGCTCCAATTTATTCAAAATTGGATACCGACATAGCTTCAGGTCTAATGAGTATTAATGCAGTTAAAGGTGTAAATATTGGAGCAGGAATGAACTCAGCACAATTAAGTGGAGAGCAAAATTCAGATGAAATTTCTTCAAAAGGAAATAAATTAAAGTTCAATTCAAATAAAGCGGGTGGAATTCTTGGTGGAATTTCTACGGGCCAAGAAATCATTGCATCTTTTGCTGTCAAACCAACATCGTCAATTTTAACTAGTAGAAAAACTATAAATAAATTTGGGAAAAATACTTCAATATCTGTTAAAGGTAGACATGATCCTTGTGTAGGAATTAGGGCTGTACCAATTGGTGAAGCTATGATGAACTGTATTTTGCTTGACCACTACTTAATGAATAAAGCTCAGTGTAGTTAACTTAAATTAATTTTTCACAACTCTTATTGTCTCCTTTTGAAACAAAATATCCACAATTTTCTTAGAAATTTGAGAACTGTTTAATCCAGCTTTATCGTACATTTTTTTTGGATCATCTTGTTCAATAAATTCATCTGGTAAAGTCATTGATCTAAATTTTAAACCTTTATCAAATACTCCTCTTTCAGCTAATAAATTTTTAACATGAGAGCCGAAACCACCTATTGATCCTTCTTCAACAGTTATCATAAGCTCATGTTCTTTAGCAGATTTTAGTATAAGTTCTTCGTCTAGAGGCTTAGCAAATCTGGCGTCTATCAAAGTTGTTGAAACTCCTTTTGCTTTTAATTCCTCTACAGCTAACTTGCACTCCTCAAGTCGAGTACCGAGGTTTAAAATACAAACTTGTGTCCCTTGTTGAACGACTCTTCCTTTACCAATTTCAATTTTTTCGTCTATTGATGGGAGATCAACACCTACTCCAGTTCCTCTTGGATATCTAATTGCAGAAGGTCTGTCATTTATATCTACTGAAGTATTAATCATTTTAACTAGTTCAGCTTCATGACTTGCTGCCATTACTACAAAGTTTGGTAAAGTTGATAAGTAAGTTATATCAAATGAACCAGCATGTGTTGATCCATCAGCGCCGACTAATCCTGCTCTATCTATTGCAAATCTAACAGGTAAACTTTGGATCGCAACATCATGGACTACTTGATCATAAGCTCTTTGTAAAAAGGTAGAATAAATTGCAGCATATGGTTTATAACCTTCAGTTGCCAAACCAGCTGCAAAAGTTACTGCATGTTGCTCTGCTATTCCTACATCAAACATTCTACTTGGGAACTCCTTTCCAAAAATATCCATACCAGTCCCTCCTGGCATCGCTGCTGTTATCCCAACTATTTTGCTATCTTTTTTAGCATGTTTAACTAACGTATTAGCAAAAACTTTTGTATAGGCTGGAAGGTTAGATTTGCTCTTTAACTGTTCTCCAGTCTCAACATTAAATTTTGATACTCCATGATAATGATCGTTTGCTTTTTCTGCATAAGAATAACCTTTTCCTTTTTGAGTTTTGATATGGATCATTATAGGACCCTCATGTCTTGATTCTTTTGCATTTTTTAAAATTGGAATTAAGCTTGATAAATCGTGACCATCTATAGGACCTGCATAATAAAAGCCAAGTGAACTAAACAATGTGCCCCCGGTAACTGCTGAACGGAAAAAATCCTCTGCTTTTCCAGCTTTAGCACTAAATCTTTTTGAAAATGCAGATGTAATTAATTTTAAAGTTTCTCTTAGGCTAAAATATATCTTACCAGTAAATAATTTTGCTAGGTAAGTTCTCATTGCCCCTACTGGTTTTGCAATTGACATATCGTTATCATTTAAAATAACAATCATTTTTGTCTTTGATGCTCCAGCATTATTCATTGCTTCATAAGCCATACCCGCACTAATTGCCCC
>CACPHV010000038.1 GCA_902633985.1 uncultured Pelagibacteraceae bacterium | reverse complement strand
TAATATTGATTATTATTGTTACAGCATTCAAGATTTTAAAGGCGAAAAAGACATAAAATATGAAAATATCCCTGATTTGTGTGATAAATTTAATATTAAAAAAAATTTGATTAACCCTATTTATTTAAGTTAAAATTATTCTATGTCAGAAACGATAGAGCAAAAATGTTTAGCAAAAGGGGTTAAATTAACCGAACAAAGAAGAGTTATTGCACAAGTGATGTCCGAGTCTACTGACCACCCGGATGTAGATGAGCTTTACAATAGAGTATCTAAAATTGATCCAAAAATTAGTATTGCAACAGTTTATAGAACAGTAAAATTATTTGAAGAGACAGGAATACTTACAAAGCATGAGTTTAAAGGTGGAAAAGCTAGATATGAAGAGTTAAACGAAAGTCATCATGATCATTTAATTGATGTGAAAACTGGTGAAATTATCGAATTTGTAGATGAAGAAATTGAAAAGCTTCAAAAAAAAGTTGCTGAAAAATATGGATATAAATTAGTGGATCATAAATTGGAATTATATGGGGTTAAGAAAAAATCCCAATAACATGAATCAAAAAATTTTTATCAAAACATTTGGATGTCAAATGAATGAGTATGATTCTAATAGGATCTTTGATTCAGTTAAAAAAATTGGCTATGAAAAAACAGAAAAATATGAAGAAGCAAATTGTTATCTATTAAATACATGTCATATTAGAGACAAAGCAAAAGAAAAGGTCTATTCAGAAATAGGTAGAGTAAAAAAAATTTTTAGATATAAAAAAAAACCATTAGTGATTATTGCTGGGTGTGTTGCACAAGCAGAAAATCAGGAAATGCTTAAAAGAGAACCTTACATTGATTTAGTAATTGGTCCTCAAGCTTATCATAAAATTAATGATACAATTTTAAGTTATACTAAAAAAAGAAAAAAAATTGAAGAGACAGAGTTTGATGCAATTTCTAAGTTTAAATATTTAAGCAAAATAAAAAACGAAGCTGGAAAAGTTTCGTCTTTTTTAACTATTCAAGAGGGATGTGATAAGTTTTGTCATTTTTGTGTAGTTCCATATACAAGAGGTCCAGAATATTCTCGACCATTTAAACAAATTTTAGATGAAGCAAAGTATTTAGTAGACAATGGTGCAAAAGAAATAATTTTATTAGGTCAGAATGTGAATGCTTATTACAATCAAGGTTATAGATTATCAGATTTGATTTTAAATATTGAAAAGTTATCTGAAATTAAGAGAGTTAGATATACAACATCTCACCCAAAAGATATGACAGAGGATTTGATTGAAGCATATAAAACTTCTAAAAAGTTAATGCCACTTGTACATTTACCTGTTCAAAGTGGATCTAATAAAATTTTAAAGTCGATGAATAGAAAACATACTATTGAGGAATATCTCAGCACTTTTGATAAGTTAAAAGAAATTAACACAAATATAGAATTTTCAAGTGATTTTATAATAGGTTATCCTGGAGAAGAAGATCAGGATTTTAAGGATACCATAAGATTAATTGAAAGGATTAAATTTATTAACTCTTATTCATTTATATTTAGTCCAAGACCTGGAACAGTAGCTGAAAATTTAGAATTAATTGAAAAAAAAATTTCTATAGAAAGATTAGAAAAAATTCAGTCTATTTTATTCGAAAATCAAATCCGAATGAATAAATCATTAGAGGATAAAGTTATTGATGTTTTGGTTGAAAATTTAACCGATGATAAAAGTAAAGCTTTTGGTAGATCTGAGTATATGACATCTGTAATTTTTAATGGTAAAAAGAATGATATTGGAAAAATAGTGCAAGTAAGAATTAAAGATAGTAATAGAAATACTTTATTCGGTGAAGTTATAACTAATTCAGATCAGAAGGTTGCATAGAATTTGAGTGGAATAAGTAAAAAAAATATCGATCAGTCTTTAAAATTTGTTTATTCAGATAACAATTCTTTAAGCGTTATATTTCACGACAATAACTTGTTAATGGGTGTTGTTGGGGAATTTAACAAAAATTTACAAGAATTAGAAAAAATTACAAATTGCAGCTTATATTCAAGGGGAAATTCAATTTTAATTAAATCAACACCTGAAAAAAATGAAAAAATTAAAAATGCTATTCAATTTTTAGCTAATCAGTTTATTAATAATGGAAGTATAGAGAATAAAGATATACTTTCATCAGTTGATAACTTTATGATTAATGAAAAAGTAAAAAATAATAATGTTACAGACATCATTAAAACTCCAAAAAAATCTATAATTCCTAGATCTGAAAAACAAAGAAGCTATGTGAGAGCTTTAAGGGAGAGTGATATTGTAATTTCAGCCGGACCAGCGGGAACTGGAAAAACTTTTTTAGCAGTAGCTGTAGGTCTAACTATGCTTTTAGAAAAAAAGATTGAGAGAATTATTCTTTCAAGACCAGCTGTGGAAGCTGGAGAGCGTTTGGGATTTTTACCCGGTGATATGAAGGAAAAAGTGGATCCTTATCTTAGACCTTTATACGACTCTTTGTATGATCTGTTTGACTTTGAAAAAATACAGAGAATGATTGAGATTGGAGATATAGAGATTGCACCTTTAGCTTTTATGAGAGGCAGAACTCTTAAAAATTCCTTTGCAATTTTAGATGAGGCACAAAATGCTACGGATACCCAAATTAAAATGTTTTTAACGCGTATTGGAGAAAATTCAAAAATTGTTGTTAATGGAGACCCTTCTCAAATTGATTTACCAAATAAAAGCATGTCAGGACTAGTCCGATCAAAAGAGTTGCTCGGGCATTTAAAGGAAATATCTATAGTTGATTTTGATCACTCAGATGTAGTTAGACATCCACTTGTTTCTAAAATAGTTAAAGCATACTCAAATAATGATTAGTATTAATGTCTTCTCTGAGGAGAAGGCTTGGTCAAAAAGGCTTAAAAATAAAGATATTTTTTTTAAAAAA
>CACPHV010000037.1 GCA_902633985.1 uncultured Pelagibacteraceae bacterium | reverse complement strand
AGTAAAGATAACTGAGTTATTTTATTATCTCCTAATTCATCCACTAATTTAACAGGATATTCACCTGTGAAATAATGATCTGTTAATTGTGGATATGTTTCGTTTCTTTTTTCAAAACCAATAGCTTTGTACAATCCTTCAATTGATAAAAATTTTAATGATTTAGCTCCAATATATTCACAAATTTCATCATTTGTTTTATTTGCTGCTAACAACTCTTTTTTTGTAGGTGTATCTACACCATAGAAATCTGGATATCTAATTTCAGGGCACGCAATTTTAACATGAACTTCTTTTGCACCAGCCTCATAAAGCATTTTAACAATTTTATAAGACGTTGTTCCCCGAACAAGAGAGTCATCAATTAGAATAATTTTTTTATCTTTAATTGTTGTTTGATTAGCATTTAATTTTAGTTTAACACCCAAGCTCCTAATTTTTTGGCTTGGCTCAATGAAAGTTCTACCAACATAATGATTTCTAATTAATCCATGTTCAAAATTCATTTTTAACTCTTGAGCAAAACCCATAGCGGCAGCATTTCCAGAATCTGGGACCGGAACCACTATATCAGCATCAGTATCATTTTCTTTTGCAAGTTCTTTACCAATATTTTTTCTGTGCTCATATGCTGTTTTTCCTCCAATCAGACTGTCTGGTCTTGAAAAATAAATATACTCAAATACACATGGTCTTACTTTTTTAGCAGGGAATGGCTTAATACTTTTCAGCTCATTATTTTCAATTAAAACTATCTCGCCATTTTCAACTTCTCTTACAAATTTTGCGCCAATAATATCAAATGCACAAGTTTCAGAGGCTAAGACATAACTATTGCCAAGCTTACCGATTACTAGTGGTCTAATTCCATAAGGGTCTCTAACACCAATTAATGTATTTTGAGTTAACATCACTAATGCATAGCCACCTTGAATTTGAAAAATTGCATCAATTACTTTGTCAATTGTTTTTGGTCTCTTTGATTTAGCAATTAATTGAACAATCGTTTCAGTATCTGAAGTAGTGTAAAATATAGCCCCATCTCCAACGAGTTTATTTCTCAAAGCAATTGAATTAGTAAGATTTCCATTATGTGCCACTCCAATTCCACCTGCATTGGTGTCAGCAAAAAAAGGCTGTATGTTTCTTAATATATTGTTTCCAGTCGTACTGTATCTGTTATGGCCAATGGCGTAATTTCCCTTAAGATTATTAAGCACTTTTTCTTTGTTGAAATTATCTCCAACTAAACCAAATCTTTTTTCAGAATAATATTTTTCTCCATCAAAAGTAACTATTCCACAACCTTCCTGACCTCTATGTTGTAGAGCGTGTAGCCCAAGCGCTGTTAGAGCTGAAGCGTCCTTAGCATTGCTAATACCAAAAACCCCACATTCTTCTTTAAATCTTGGATCATAGTTCTTTAATTTTTTCTTTAGAATCTTGATATGTTTTTTCATTAGGAAATTCTTTTATCAGATAACTACTACCTTTTTCTAAATATGGAAAGACGTATGATTTGTCAAAATTTATTGGCCATTTATCGTAATTATAAACGATATGAACACCTGAAAATATACAAACAGAAATAATATAAGCTCTTATAAAACCAAAAAAGAATCCAAATGTCGTATCTAAGCCACCGATTCCTGTATATCTGACTGCTTTGCTGATTCCTTTATTAACTAACAGAACTAAAAAGATAACAACCACGAATATTACTATTCCTAAACCAACATCGAGAACATACTCATTATCAATTATATCTTCTACATATGGTTTAATTTTTGGAAATAGAATTAAAGTAATTATGTATGCAAGCAACCATTTAGCCATTGAGAGAATGCTTAAAATGAAGCCTTTTTTGTAACAATTTATCAAAGAAAGGATTGTTAAAATTAAATAAATTAAGTCAAGTATTGATATTGCTTTATAAAAATCTTTTATGATTTCTAACATTAAGATGATTTGCCAAAAGGTTTAATAATTAAGATTAATGCAGGAAGTAGTGTTAATACTGATATCATAGCCAATAACATAGCTAGTCCTGTGAACACACCAAAATAAATTGTTGGGATAAACTTTGATAACACCAAAATCGAAAATCCAAAAACAATTGTAATTGAAGTATTTATTATAGCAACCCCGACAGTTGAATGGCATGTTTTTAATGTTTTGTTGTAATCCTTTATTTTATTAAACTCTTCTTTAAATCTGTAGATATAGTGAATGCTGTTATCTACAGCAATTCCTATTGTGATTGCTGCAATAGTTATCGTCATCATATCCAAAGGTATTCCTAACAATCCAATTATTCCTAGTATAAAAAAAGCAGCAATAAAATTTGGAACAACACCAATTAATGAAAGTTTAATATTTCTAAATAAGATTATAAACATTGAAAATATTCCAATCATAACCAATCCCAATGTTAAAATTTGAGATTTAAATAAACTTTGTAATAAATTGTTAAATAATATTAATACACCTGCTAATTTGTAATCTTTTTCTTCTAAACCAAATTTATCTTTTAGATCAAAATTAATTTTGTTTATTAAATCATTTCTTCTCAAATCTTCCTGTGAGTCTATAATTCTTAAACTAATTCTAGCCTCATTATCTTCGATAGAAAGATAAGGATCGATGATTTCAGTTTTAATACTCTCAGGAATTTTTGAGTAGAGCACTCCCATTTCTAAAGTACCTAAAGGCTTATTATTATTTAATTGAGTAGCTACTTCAATAATTGATGAAAAAGATAGAACTTTACCAATTTCTGGTAAGCTATCTAAGTAATTATGAACAGATGTAATTAGATCAATTTTATCTTTGGTAAACCAGTATTTTTCATCATTAGTATCTTCTTCATCGCCCCAATCATCAAATTCATCATCTTCTTCAGATTTTTTCACTTTTTCTTTCGCAGGAAATTTTAAAATAACCTCTAAAGGAGTGGTGCCACCTAGTTCTTCATCTATAAGCTTCATACCCTTATAAATTTCAGTATTCTTATCAAAATAATTTATGAAGCTATTTTCAACTTCAAGCTTACTTATTCCAATAACACTGAATATTATAACTATTCCAGTTACTAAGAGGATGGAGTTTTTATTATTTATAGAAATTAAACTAAGTAAATTTGTAATTTTAGATTTTTGTTCTTTCTTCACTGAAATATTATTTGTGGGCGCAAAGTTTAAAAGGGTAGGTAGTAAAGTAAATGTAATGATAAATGATGTAATCAAACCAAAAGTCATCATCCAACCAAAATCAATAATAGGTTTTATTTCACTAAAAATTAAAGATAAGAATGCAAATATTGTTGTTAGAACGGTATAAAGAATTGGCCAAAACATTTTTGAAGTGGTTAAAGAAATTATTTCAAAATTATTTTTTGACGGAAAATCTTTTTTAAGTTGAAGAAACCTTGTACTCATATGAATATTCATTGCCATTGTTAAAATCAACATAAGTGCAATGAAATTTGATGAAATGACTGTAACTTTCCATCCTAGCAATCCAAGTAATCCCATCATTATTATCACAGAAAAAAGACAACTGCTTATAGGAACTATAATCCAAAGAAGATTTCTAAAAACAAACCATAAAGTAGCAATTATAAATAATAAA
>CACPHV010000036.1 GCA_902633985.1 uncultured Pelagibacteraceae bacterium | reverse complement strand
ATGGTTCAATTGAGTTTACCTAAGAATTCTGAAATTAAAAAAGGTAAATACTTCAAAGACAAAACTGGATCAAAAAATTTAAGAAAAGTAAATATTTATAGGTGGGATCCATCTACAGATGAAGGTCCTAGGATAGACACCTATGAAGTTGACATGGATAATTGTCCTTCAAAGGTCCTAGATATTTTAAATAAAATCAAAAATGAAATCGATTCAACTATAACATACAGAAGATCTTGCGCCCATGGAGTATGTGGTTCATGTGCAATGAATATGGGGGGTAAAAATGGCCTTGCTTGCACCACTCCACATTCTGAAATAGATGGAGATATTGATATTTATCCATTACCTCATTTAAAAGTCAAAAAAGATTTAATTGGTGATTTGGATGGATTGTACAAACAGTATCAATCAATTGAACCATGGTTAAAAAATAATTCAACAAAAGAAACTACTGAAATTTATCAATCCAAAGAAGACAGGGCAAAATTAGATGGTGCTTATGAATGTATTATGTGTGCTTGTTGCTCTACTTCTTGCCCAAGTTATTGGTGGAATGGTGACAAATATTTAGGTCCAGCAGTTTTGTTACAAGCATATAGATGGATTATTGATAGTAGAGACGAGGAGCGAAAAGCAAGATTACAAAAAGTTGCTGATGAATTAAAATTATACAGATGTCATACTATTTTAAATTGTACAAATGCATGTCCTAAAGGCTTGAATCCAGCAAAAGCTATAGCTGAAATAAAAAAAATGTTAGCAACCGCTAATGTTTAAATAGACTATTCGATATTTTTGATCTAAAACACCGTATTCATGAATTTAATAGAACACTTCGTAAACGGTAAAATAATTCCGGGATCTTCAGATAAAAAGGGAAAAGTTTTCAATCCAGCAACTGGTGAACAAGAGTCTGAGGTAAGACTTGCTTCAAGATCTGATTTAGACAGTGCTGTTGAGGTAGCAAAAAAAGCATTTGAAACTTGGTCTTTAAAACCTGCTCTACAAAGAGCTAGAATAATATTTAAATTTAAAGAATTAATTGAAAAAAATTCTGATGAATTAACTAAGTTAATAGTTTCAGAGCATGGAAAGGTTTATGAAGATGCAAGAGGTTCTTTAACTAGGGGACTTGAAGTAGTCGAATTTGCTTGCGGAATTCCACATTTATTAAAAGGTGAGTTTTCCGAAAATGTTGGCACTAATGTTGATAGTTGGTCAATGAGACAACCTTTAGGAGTTGTTGCAGGTATCACACCTTTCAACTTTCCAGCAATGGTTCCAATGTGGATGTTTCCAATAGCAATAGCATGTGGAAATACTTTTATTCTTAAACCATCAGAAAAAGACCCATCTTGTGGTCTAAGATTGGCTGAACTTCTATCTGAGGCTGGTCTTCCAGATGGAGTGTTTAATGTAATAAATGGTGATAAAGAAGCTGTAGATGCAATTTTAGAAAATAAAGATATTAAAGCTGTTAGTTTTGTTGGATCTACTCCTATTGCAAAATATATTTATGAAAATTCAGCTAAAAATGAAAAGAGAGTTCAAGCTTTAGGTGGAGCAAAAAATCATTTAGTTGTTATGCCAGATTGTGATTTGGATGGTGCTGTAAATGGATTAATGGGTGCTGCTTATGGTTCAGCTGGAGAAAGATGTATGGCTCAATCAGTTGCTGTTGCAGTTGGAGATATTGGTGATGAACTTGTATCAAGATTATCAAAAAAAGCTGAGGCGTTAAAAGTGGGTCCTGGAATGGATAAAACTTCAGAAATGGGACCTTTAGTTACAAAAGAACATTTAGAAAAAGTTACAAATTATGTTGATTTAGGTGTTAAGGAAGGTGCAAAGCTAGTGGTTGATGGTAGAGGTTTAAAACTTCAAGGTTATGAAAATGGTTTCTATATTGGTGGATGTTTATTTGATCACGTAAATAAGGATATGAGAATTTATAGAGAAGAAATATTCGGTCCAGTTTTATCAGTTATTAGAGTGAAAACTTTTGAGGAAGCTGCAAAATTAATTAACGACCATGAGTACGGAAATGGAGTTAGTATTTACACAAGAGACGGTGATGCAGGCAGAACTTTTGCAAGCAAAATTCAAGTAGGTATGGTTGGTATTAATGTACCTATCCCGGTGCCTATGGCATTTCATAGTTTTGGTGGTTGGAAAAGATCTTTGTTTGGAGACAGTGGAATGCATGGCATGGAAGGAATAAAATTTTACACTAAACTAAAAACTGTAACATCCAGATGGCCTTCAGGTGTCCGTTTAAATGCGGAATTCGTTATGCCAACAATGAAATAAAGGAAATAAATGACAAAAATATCTTTAATTGGTGCTGGCCAAATAGGTGGAACTCTTGCACATTTAATAGGAACAAAAGAATTAGTAAATGAAGTGGTTTTATTTGATGTAGCTAGTGGTATTGCAAAAGGAAAAGCATTAGATATTGCACAATCTTCATCTGTAGATGGTTTCAATGTTAGGTTTTCAGGCACTGATAACTATGAGGATATAAAAGATTCAGATGTAATTATAATTACAGCAGGTGTTCCAAGAAAACCTGGAATGAGCCGAGACGATCTTCTTGGAATTAATTTAAAAATTATTAAACAAGTTGCTGAGGGGGTAAAGAAAAATGCTCCTAACGCTTTTGTGATATGTATAACCAATCCTTTAGATGTTATGGTTATGGCATTTCAAAAATTTTCAGGTTTGCCATCAAATAAAGTAGTTGGTATGGCAGGTATTTTAGATAGTTCGAGATTTAAATTATTTTTATCATTAGAACTAAATGTGCCAGTAAGAGAAATTGAGGCAATGGTTATGGGCGGTCATGGTGATACCATGGTTCCTATGCCAAGATTTACAAAAATTTCAGGTAAACCATTGTTGGATCTTGTAAAGGATGGAAAGATTTCTATAGAAAAAGTTGAGGAAATTAATCAAAGAACACGAGATGGTGGTGCGGAAATAGTTAAATATTTAGAAAAAGGATCGGCCTTTTATGCACCAGCAGCTTCAGGTGTTCAAATGGCAGAAGCATACTTGAATGATCAGAAAAAATTATTACCCTGCGCTGTACAATTAAATGGAGAATATGGTGTGAAAAATGTTTATGCAGGTGTTCCTGTTGTCATTGGAAAAGATGGTGTAGAAAAAATTGAAGAGATTGATTTAGATGAAAAAGAAAAAAAAGAATTTAAGCATTCAATAGATGCGGTAAAAGCTTTATGGGAAGCTGCATCTAAAATAGATCCTGATTTATCTAAATAATAATGAATATTCACGAGCATCAAGCTAAACAAATATTAAAAAAATATGGAGCTGTAGTTCCCGAAGGAGTATTTGCGCTTAATGTTGATGAACTTATTCAAAAAGCAAAAGCACTCAAAACTGAGAAATATGTGCTTAAAGCACAAATCTATGCTGGAGGTAGAGGAAAAGCTGGTGGTGTAAAAATTTTAAACTCTATTGAGGAACTAACAGTAGCAGCTAAAGAATTACTAGGAAAAACATTAGTTACTCATCAAACTGGCCCTGAAGGTAGAGAGGTAAAAAGATTATACGTAGAAGAATCATCAAATATAGATAAAGAATTTTACTTATCGTGTTTGGTTGATAG
>CACPHV010000035.1 GCA_902633985.1 uncultured Pelagibacteraceae bacterium | reverse complement strand
ATTTAAATAAACCAATATATGAAAAAAACAGCAGCCTATGGTCATTTTGGCAGATCACCTGAAGAAAATGGTTCATTTTCATGGGAAAAAAACTGATAAAACTAATGTTTTTTCTAAATAGTTTCTGTTGAATTAAAAAAAAAAAACTTTACTATATTGCAATTACATTATTGAAATTTACAAAATGGGCTTTAGCCCATTTTTTTTTGGAGCAAACAAAAATATGTTAAATAAAAGAGCAGATAAACTTGAATTATTAAGAATTGCTGAAGCTGTAGCTTTAGAAAAATCAATTGATAAAGAACTAATTATAAGTTCTATGGAAACTGGTATTGCTAAAGCTGCAAAATCAAAATTTGGACAGGAAAATGAAATTAAAGTTTCTATCAATAGAGACAACGGAGATATTGAGCTTTTTAGAAAATTGATAATCGCTGAAAATCCTGAAAATGCAAATACAGAGATAAAATTGGAAGATGCAATCAACTTAAATGAATTAAACAAAGACAAGTCTATTGGTGACGAAGTATTATAGCCACTTCCTTCATTTGATTTTGGAAGAATAGCTGCGCAAACTGCAAAGCAGGTGATTAGTTTTAATGTAAGAGAAGCTGAAAGAGAAAGACAATTTAATGATTTTATTGATAAAAAAGACTCTATTTTAAGTGGTATTGTAAAGAGATTAGAATTTGGAAATGTAATTGTTGATTTAGGAAGAACTGAAGCAATAATTCAAAAAAAATGAATTAATACCTCGTGAAAATATTAAAGCAGGTGATCGTATAAAAGCTTATTGTTATGATGTTAGAAGAGAACCTAGAGGGCAACAAATATTTCTATCCAGAGCTCATCCTAAATTTATGGAAAAGCTTTTTGTTCAAGAGGTTCCTGAAATTTATGATGGATTAATAGAAATTAAATCTTCTTCAAGAGATCCTGGAAGTAGAGCTAAAATTTGTGTAAAAGCAGTTGATACATCTTTAGATCCAGTTGGTGCTTGCGTGGGTATGAGAGGTTCAAGAGTACAGGCTGTTGTAAATGAACTACAAGGTGAAAAAATTGATATTGTAAATTGGTCAGAAGATCCTGCTATTTTGGTGTCAAATGCTTTATCTCCAGCCGAAGTACAAAGAGTTAATGTTGATAATGAAAGAAAAAAACTTGATGTAATTCTAACTGAAGAAAATTTAAGTAAAGCAATTGGAAGAAGAGGTCAAAATGTTCGACTTGCGACCAAACTCTTAAATTATGAAATTAATATAATGACTGATGCAGAAGACTCTGAAAGAAGACAATTAGAATTTAAAGAAAAAACAGAGAACTTTGTAAAAAATTTAGAGTTAGACGAAACATTGGGTCAGCTACTTGTTGCAGAAGGCTTTTCAACTATTGATGACATTAAAGATAGTTCAGTTGAAAATTTAATGAAAATAGAGGGTATAGAAGAAGATACTGCTAGAGCGTTGATAGAAAGAGCTAAAGATTTTCATGAAAAAGACCAGGAGGATATTTCTCAGAAAATTAAAGAATTAGGTCTTCAAGATGCGTTGATTAATCTAAAAGGATTAACACCAGGAATGCTAGTTACACTTGGTGAACAAAAAATTCTAAGTTTAGAAGATTTTGCAGACTTAGCATCTGATGAATTAACTGGGGGTTATGACGTGATTAAAGGTGAGAGAGTGAAAATCCAAGGTTATCTGGAAGATTTTGCTTTATCTAAAGATGAAGCGGATGAACTAATTATGTCTGCTAGAAACATTGTTTATAAAGATTGAGTGATGAGGTATGGAGAAAAAAACAAAATTAACAATTTCAGGCTCAGCAAAAAAATCAATCAAGAATATTGAGATTGCTAAATCTCAAGGAAAAAATTCTGTAGTAATTGAAAAACAAACTGGAAAATTCTCTACTAAAGGTGGTTCGTTTAGATCTAGTACTAATAAGCCCAGAGTAACATCAACATTTAACAGAGGAGCACCATTAAAACCTTCATTTAATCCTAAATCACCCCCTATAACAAACGATTTTGAAAAGAGAAAATTAGCAGAGCAAAGAGCCACTAAACGACTTAAAGGAGAGAGTGAAAACAAAGATAGAAAAACTTTAAAAGCAGGAACAAAGAAGAGAGAGTTAAAGTTAACTGTATCAAGAGCACTAAGTGATGAGATTGATGCAAAACAAAGAAGTTTAGCATCAGTAAAAAGAGCAAGACAAAAAGAAATTAAAAATGCCACAAAAGATGTTTCTCAAGAAAATTTAAAACAAATTAAAAGAGATGTTAATATTCCTGAAGCAATCACAGTAAGAGAACTTGCAAATAGAATGGCTGAACAATCAAGTAATGTAATAAAGCATTTATTTGGTATGGGTGTTACCGTGACTATCAATCAAACACTAGCTGCAGATACTGCGGAATATTTAGTTAAAGAATTTGGTCACAATCCAATTAGGGAAGAGAAAGCAGAAGAAATAATTCAAAAAATTAAAGCTTCAAGAACAGAAAATTTAATTAATCGACCCCCAATAGTTACCGTCATGGGTCATGTGGATCATGGCAAAACATCAGTACTAGATGTGCTTAGAAGTGCGAACGTGGTTTCAGGAGAATTTGGTGGAATAACCCAACACATTGGAGCTTATCAAATAGAAAGTCAGGGTAATAAATTAACATTTATTGATACCCCAGGTCATGCTGCATTTACAGAAATGAGAGCAAGAGGATCAAAATTAACAGACGTGGTTGTTTTAGTAGTAGCTGCTGATGATGGAGTTAAACCTCAAACAGTCGAGTCCATTAAACATGCTAAAGCCGCAAACGTTCCAATAGTTGTAGCAATAAATAAATGCGATTTACCAGAGGCAGATCCTCTGAAGATTAAAAATCAATTATTAGAGCATGAATTAATTGCCGAAGATTTATCTGGTGATACTTTAATGGTTGAGATTTCAACTAAAACAAAACAAAACTTAGATAAATTAGTAGAGTCAATAATACTACAATCAGAGATTTTAGATCTTAAAACAGATTATCAATCTAAAGCTACAGGTATAGTTTTAGAGTCAAAAATTGATGTTGGTAGAGGTCCAGTTGCAAATATAATTGTAACAACAGGAACACTTAGAAGAGGTGATTTTTTTGTAAGTGGTTTAAAGTGGGGAAAAGTAAGAGCTATTATTAATGATAAAGGTAAAAATATTAATGAAGCATTACCTTCTACCCCTGTTGAAATTTTAGGTATAAATGGTGCAGCCAAAGCTGGAGACGATTTTATTGTTCTTGATACAGAAAAAGAAGCTAAGACACTGAGTGAAAATAGAGCTCAAGAGAGTAAGGATGGAAAAAATCCACTATCTTTTGTAACTCAAGACTCTGCTTTTTCAGATAAATCTACTGAAGAATTAAATTTAATAATTAAATCTGATGTACATGGATCAACTGAAGCAATCAAAAATGCAATTAGTCAAATCAAACATGATGAGGTTAAGCCTAAAATAATTTTAGCAGATATTGGAATGGTAACAGAAACAGACGTTACATTAGCTAAAGCTTCAAATGCAGTATTAATAGCTTTCAATGTTAAACCAAGTAAAGAAGCAAAAAAGCTTGCTGAAAATGAGAAGATAAAAATATCCTCATACAACATTATTTATGAAGTTTTAGATTACATTAAGCAAAGAATGTCAGGATTATTAGCGCCCGATGTACAAGAAAAAATTACTGGTACTGCACAAATTTTAGAAATATTTAAAGTTTCGGGTGCAGGTAAAGTTGCTGGCTCAAAAGTAATTGAAGGAGAAATTAATAGTACTTCAGATGTAAGAATTATTAGAGATGGTGCTATTATATATACAGGAAAAGTTTCAACAATTTTTAGAGAAAAAAATCAAGTTAAACAGGTAAGTGACGGGCAAGAATGTGGAATAACTGTTAAAGATTATATGGATTTCCAAAAAAATGATACAATAGAGGCATTTAATGTTACATCTACTGAGAGGTCAATTTAATGGCAGATAGAATAGGAAAACCAGTGTCACAAAGACAGTTAAGAGTAGGTGAAATGATTAAGCAGTCTTTAAGCATGATTTTTATAAGAAATGAGGCTAAGGTGCCAAATTTAGAAACAAACACCATAACGGTTACTGAGGTTAGAATGAGTCCTGATTTAAAAATTGCCAAAGCATATGTTCTTCCATTGGGTGGAAAAGATGCGGAGGAAACAATAAGTGTTTTAAAGGAATACTCATTTTTAATTAGAAAAATTTTA
>CACPHV010000034.1 GCA_902633985.1 uncultured Pelagibacteraceae bacterium | reverse complement strand
ATTGCTGAGCCAACTTTAGGAAAGAAAATTTACCCAGATATAATATTTGTTCCTTTAGTAGCTTATGATAATGATTTGAATAGACTGGGCTATGGTGGAGGATTTTATGATCGTTATTTAGAAAAAGTATCTAAATTTAAAAAAATATTTAAAATTGGATTAGGATTTTCATACCAGGAGATAAAAAAAATACCTGTCAATAAGTATGATAAAAAACTTGATTTAATAATAACCGAGAAAAAAATTATACAATGAGAATTTTATTTTTAGGAGATGTAGTTGGAATTTCAGGATGTTCAAAATTAACAAGTAATTTATTAAATGAAATTGATAAAAACAAAATCGATTTTGTAATAGTAAACGGTGAAAATGCAGCAGTTCAAGGTGTGGGGCTAACTAAAGAAATATGTAAGGATTTTTTTAATTGTGGAGTTGATGTTATTACAACCGGCAATCATGTTTGGGATCAAAAAGAAATTATGGAATTTATTGATAAAGAAGAAAGATTATTAAGACCTAAAAATTTATTTGAACCTGCACCAGGAAAAGGTTTTCAGATTTATAAAACAAAGAATGATATAAAAATTGGAGTTCTTAATCTGATGGGAAACGTTTTTATGAAAAAGTGTGAAGATGTTTTTGAAGCTTCTCAAAAATTTTTAAAAGAAAATGAAATGAAAAAGGATTTTGATTTACTTGTAGTTGATTTCCATGGTGAAATTACTAGCGAAAAAAATGCTATAGGACATCTATTTGATGGAAAGGCAACTCTCGTGGTTGGAACCCATACTCATATTCCAACAAATGATGCCAGAATACTTAATAATGGCACTGGATATCAAACCGATGCAGGTATGTGTGGGGATTATGATTCAGTGATTGGAATGAATAAAGAAAATTCCTTGAATAGATTTTTAAAAAAGAATTCAGTGAAACACTTTCCCGCTACTGGAGATGCTACTTTGTGTGGTGTTATAGTAGATTGTGATATAAAAACAGGTTTAGCAATAGACATCAAAAGCTATGTATACGGAGATCAAATAAAAAATAGTTAAAGATCATGGCAGGACATTCACATTGGGCAGGAATAAAACATAAAAAAGGTAAGGCTGATAAGCAAAGATCAAAGATATTTTCAAAATTATCTAAAGAGATTACCGTTGCGGCAAAACTTGGTGACAAAGATCCAGCAATGAACCCTAGACTAAGATCTGCAGTACAGGCTGCTAGATCTGCAAATATGCCTAAAGATAATATTGAAAGAGCAATAGATAAATCTTCTGCAGCTACAGGAGCAAATTTTGAAAATTTAAGATACGAGGGGTTTGGACCAGAAAAGATTGCTGTTATAGTTGAAACTTTAACAGATAACAAAAATAGGACCGCATCAAATATTAGAACTATTTTTCAAAAAAGTGGTGGGAGTTTAGGAACTCAAGGCTCAGCATCTCACAATTTTCAACAATTGGGTATAATCAAAATTGATAAAAAAGAGATATCTGATGAAAAAATTTTAGATTTAGCGATTGAGTCAGGAGCTGATGAATGTTTTTCTTATGAGGATTATCATGAGGTTCAGTGTCAAATGAGCGAAATATATAATGTAAAAAAAAATCTTGAGAAAATTATTGCAAATTTTATTTCTACAGAAATTGAATGGGTCCCATTAAATAGTGTTGAAGTAAATAAAGAAAATAAAGATAATGTTGTAGATTTTTTAGAAACTCTTGAGGAAGATGACGATGTTCAGAACGTTTATTCAAACGTTAGCTTAGGTGGTATTTAATGATGATTATTGGAATTGATCCAGGCATCTCAGGTTCAATCTGTTTTTTTCAAGATGGTATAATAAAAGATGTAATTGAAATGCCAACCATGACAGATGGTAAGAAGAATAAAAGACAAGTAAATGGTGCTCAAATATTTAATGAAATTAGTGAAAGGATTAACAAATTTGATAAAAAAAACATAAAAGTTGTAATTGAACAAGTTTCTGCAATGCCTGGACAAGGCGTTACTAGCATGTTTAATTTTGGTCAATCTTTTGGTATTTTAAAAGGAATATGCAGCGCAATGCATTTACCAGTTTATTATGTTAGGCCTGCTAAGTGGAAAAAATATTTTAACCTTATTAATTCAGAAAAAGATGCGAGCAGAACAAGAGCTATTGAAATTTTTCCATATTTTTCATCACAATTGTCAAAAAAAAAAGATAACAACAAGGCAGATGCTATTCTAATAGCTAGTTTTTTCTATGAAACTTATCAAAAAGAGGAATAATCAATTAAAATATAAAGACAAAATCATGACACATTTACGTGTGATGAGTAAGTATGGAAGCAGATATAGCAGCAAAAGCAGTTGAATTAGGAACAAATACTGATTTTTCATTATTCAGTTTATTTTTTAGAGCAGACATAATTGTTAAGTCTGTAATGATTATATTAATATTGTGCTCAATATATTCTTGGGCTGTAATTATTGAAAAGTTTCGTTTATTTAAAAAAATAACTAAATCTTCAGAAGAATTTGAAGAAAAATTTTGGAATTCTAAATCTGCTGAAACTTTTTACAATAGTTTACCTAGTAAACTTGAGGATCCAATGTCACTTGTGTTTCAAGATGCAATGGAAGGATTACTTAAAAAAAAAACAAGAACTAACATTAGTGAAAGAATGAGCGCTTCTCTAGAAGCTGGAATTGAAAAACAAATGACAAAAATTGAAAAAGGTTTTACTTTTTTGGCAACAGTGGGTTCAACAGCACCATTTATTGGTTTGTTTGGAACTGTTTGGGGAATTATGAATTCTTTTCAATCTATAGCTATTTCAAGAAACACAAGTCTTGCGATAGTTGCGCCGGGGATAGCTGAAGCTTTATTTGCAACGGCACTTGGTCTTTTGGCTGCAATACCAGCAGTAGTTGCTTACAACAAATTTAATAATGACTCTAAAAAATATTCAGAAAAATTAGAAAACTTCTCTAAAAGATTTTTAACTATAATCTAAAATATGGCTTTTAAATTTAATCGCTCATCAAAAGAACCTATGAGTGAAATAAATGTTACTCCATTCGTTGATGTTATGTTGGTATTACTAATTATATTTATGGTAACAGCACCATTGTTAACGGTAGGTGTTCAAGTTGATTTGCCAGAAAGTTCGGCAGACTCTTTACCTGAAGAAACAGAACCTTTAACATTGTCAATTAACGCAAAAGGTGAAATTTTTATTCAAGAAGCAAAAGTTGAATTTGATAATATTATTGCAAAAGTTTTAGCAGTTTCAAAAAATAGAACTGATACCAGAATTTATGTTAGAGGTGATAAAACTATAAATTATGGGAGAGTTTTAGAAATAATGGGATTACTATCAGGATCTGGTTTTACTAAAGTAGCATTGATTTCAGAACCGTATAAACAAAGGTAATTAAAGTGAATAGAAGTTTAATTATTTCTTCTGTTTTGCATGCTTTGTTAATTTTTATTACAGCTATGAGCTTACCTTTTTTGGCAAAGAAACCACTTGATATTCCACCAATCGTATCCGTTGAGTTAATTCAAATAGCAGAAAAAACCAATATTCCATTTGCACCTAAGGCTAAAAAAATAATCGAGAAAGTAAAAGAGAAAGAAAAAAAACTTGTTTCAGAACAAGCTCCACCAAAAAAAGTAGAAAAAACGAAAACAAAAACTGTTCTGGCTCCTGATCAAAATAATAAAAAAATAGAGAATGAAACACCTGAGGCAATTCCACTTCCAGATAAAACTTTAAAAAAGGTTGAAACAAAAGAGGAAAAAAAACAAAATCCTGAAAAAGTAGATGATGAAGTTAAACAAGTATCAGAATTTGAAAAAAAAGATTTGTTTGATCCAAATAATATTGCTGCTTTAATTGATAAATCAAAAGAAGAGAGTGCAGAAGTTTTAAAAACAAATGATGACATTACTCAAGATCAAGAGAGAAATGTAGAAAACACAGGTCTTACACTAAGCGAAGAGGATGCTCTTAAGGCACAAATATTTGGGTGCTGGAGTATTCCATTAGGATTACCATACAATGAAAATTTATTGGTAAGAATAAAGTTAAAATTAAAACCTGATGGAACAGTATCAAAAACAGAAATTTTGGACCATGCAAGAATGAATAAACCAGGCCAAGGATTTTACAAAGTTTTAGCAGAAAGTGCTTTGAGAGCTGTCAAGTTATGCCAACCATTAAGAGTCCCAACAACTGGATATGAAAGATGGAAAGAATTACAATTAAATTTTGATGCAAGAGAGATGTTAGAAGGGTAGTATATTTAAATGACAAAAAAAATTTTAATATTATTATTTATATTAATACCTATCAAAGCAAATGCTTTAATTGAAGTTGATATAACTAGGGGAAATTTAAATCCACTTCCATTAGCAGTTTCTCCACTATCAATTGATGAAGAATCTAGAAAAGGTTTTGAAAAAATACTTAAAAAAGAAAATATTGGCTCCGAGATATCAACTATCGTTGAGAATAATTTGAGAACATCAGGATTATTTAATCCTCTAGACAAAAAAGCTTTTTTACAAGCTCCTGATATTGCAAATTTAAAACCAAGATTTGAAGATTGGAATT
>CACPHV010000033.1 GCA_902633985.1 uncultured Pelagibacteraceae bacterium | reverse complement strand
TGAAGTTTCATTTTTACCAAAAAACACCAAAAAATTGGGCTTTTTCGAAAAATTTTTTCAACTATTTAGTTAAAGTTGTTTTTTACCGTAACAATAGTTGTTTTCATTTTTTTCAATATTCAAATTAAAAAATATATGTGTCTTACTTAACTCAAAAAACAATTAAAAAACCTATTACTTTTAAAGGTATTGCATTACACAGTGGACTTAATGTTAGTCTAACAATTAAACCAGCTGATCCGGATTTTGGTATTGTTTTCAAAAGGATAGACTTAACTGAAAATAATTTAGTTTATCCAAATTTTGCAAATGTTTCAAATACCTCTTTAAATACAACAATTGAAAACGAATTTGGTGTGACTGTTTCTACAATAGAGCATTTGATGGGGGCATTATTCGGTTTAGGAATAGATAATGCACTAATTGAAATTGACAAATCAGAAGTACCAATTCTAGATGGATCAGCAAAAGAATTTATTGAAAAAATAAAACATATAGGATTACAATCAAGTAACTCGCCTATTAAGATTATTAAAATAAATAAAGAAGTTCATTATTCAGATGGTAAAAGATTTATATCAGCAAAACCATCAACTCTAAGTCTAAATATAGATTTTGAGTTAAAATATAAAAATGAAATTATTGGCAATCAAAGAAATAAAGTTAAAGTATACGAAGATAACTTAACTGATATATTAAATTCTAGAACATATTGTCTCTACGAGGATATAGAAACTATTAAGAAAAAAGGGTTGGCAAAGGGTGGTAGTTTAGAAAATGCAATAGTTATAAAAGGAAATAAAATCTTAAATAACGAAGGATTAAGAAATAGTAATGAATTTGTTAATCACAAAATATTAGACTGTATTGGTGACCTTTATACTTCTGGATATAGAATAGTTGCCAGTATAAAATGTTCCCAAGGTGGTCATTATTTAACAAATAAATTATTACGTAAAATATTTCAAAATACAGACAATTTTTCAATTTTAGAAATAAAAGAAAAAAATCTACCACATACTCTGATTAATAGAAATTTTCTAAGAGAGATCGCATAAAAATAAAGATAACTTTTAAAATTGATTTTTAGTAAGTATAATTTCAGTATGAGAATAGTTAATATATTTTTTTTAATTATTTTAATAATATTCAACATTTCATGCTCCAAAGATCAAACTAAAGTTTCTGTAATAAATGAAAAAAGTATCAATCTTCAAGTATTAGAAGCTTACGAGGAAGGGCTTAGTGCTCTCAATGGTGGTGACGTACTTTATGCGGCTCAAAAATTTAATGAAGCTGAAATTTTATTTCCACAATCTAAATGGGCCCCAAAATCTGCCTTGATGGCCGCTTATTCATATTATGTTCAAGATTATTATGGTGATTCTATCGCTGAGCTAAAAAGATTTATTAAAATTTATAAAAAACATGAAAATCTAGATTATGCATATTATTTATTAGCTATCTGTTACTTTGAACAAATAGTTGATGAAAAAAAGGATCTCCAATCTATTACAAACTCAAAAGAAATATTTGAAATTATAGTTAAAGATTTTCCAAATACAGAATATTCAATTGATGCAAAATTTAAATTAGATTTAATCAACGACATATTAGCATCTAAAGAAATGTATGTAGGAAGGTACTATTTAGAGAAAAAAAAATGGATTGCAGCTATAAATAGATTTAGAACTGTTGTAGATAATTTTGAAACAACTATCTATACAGAGGAAGCGTTATATAGATTAGTAGAAATTTATTATATTATTGGATTAAAAGACGAATCAAAAAAATATGCTAAATTGTTAGGATATAATTATCAATCATCGACTTGGTATGAAAAATCTTACTCTTTTTTTGATAAAAAATACAAAGAAAATAAAAATAAATCGATTAAAAATAGAAAAAAAAGTAATATCATAACTAAAAAATTTAAGTCTCTTTTTGATTGAGATGAAAAAAAAAGATATTCAAAAAAAATATAACGATAAAATCAAATTAATTAAAAAATATAATGCTAATTATTATGACAAAAGTAAACCAATTGTAAATGATCAAGTTTACGACTATTTAAAGAAAGAAATATTACAGTTGGAAATTGATCACAATTTCTTAAAATCAGAAAATTCACCCTCTATAATTGTTGGTCACAAACCCTCTAAAAATTTTAAAAAGTCATTGCATAAAGTACCTATGTTGTCTTTAGGAAATGCTTTTTCAGAGGAAGATTTAGTTAATTTTGAAAAAAAAATAAAAAACTTTTTATCGTTAAAAGAAAAAGATCAAATTTATTATAATGCAGAACCTAAAATTGACGGGATATCCGCTTCATTAACATATAAAAAAGGAAAGTTTTTTAAGGGGCTTTCTAGAGGAGATGGAAAAGAGGGAGAAGATATTACAGATAATCTTGCAACTATAAATGATATTCCAAAAACTATTACAATCAAAGATTTTCCTGATGAGATAGATATTAGAGGGGAGGTATTTATTCAAAATAGTGATTTTAAAAATTTAAATGAAAAATTTGCAAATCCTAGAAACGCAGCTTCTGGATCTCTAAGACAAAAAAATGCAAAAGATACAGAAAAAATCCCATTAAAGTTTATTGCTTATACTTTTGGGTATGAAAAAGGAATGTTAATAGAAAATCAGGCTGATTTTATAAATAAATTAAGTGAATGGGGGTTTAAAACAAATCCCTTAAATAAATTAATTTCAGGAGTTAAAAATTTAATTGAAAATTATAATGACATTGAAAAAAAAAGAACGAACTTAGATTTTGATATAGATGGAATTGTTTATAAAGTTAATGATTTTGCTATGCAAAAAAGATTGGGAAACGTAGCTAATGCTCCAAGATGGGCAATAGCTCATAAGTTTTCATCTAATAAAGCAATTTCCAAAATACTAGATATTGAAATCCAAGTTGGTAGAACAGGAGCTTTAACTCCAGTAGCAAAAATTAAACCAATAAATATAGGTGGAGTAGTTGTCTCGAATGCAACCCTACATAATGAAGACGAAATATATAGAAAAGATATAAGAATCGGTGATACAGCTATTATAGAGAGAGCAGGTGATGTAATACCCCATATAATTTCTGTAGATACAAAAAAAAGATCAAAAGATAGTAAAAAATTTATATTTCCAAAAAAATGTCCCTCATGTGGATCAAAAACAATCAAGGAATTTAATGTCTTAACAAAAAAAACTGATGCTGTTAGAAGATGTTCTAGTGAAGGTTATTATTGTGATAAAATTTCAATTGAAAAATTAAAACATTTTGTTTCAAAAGAAGCATTTAACATAGAAGGTTTAGGAAAAAAAATAGTAGAATTTTTTTGGAATTTAAAATTCATAAAATTTCCCCAAGATATATTCAAATTAGACTATGAAAAAATTGAGAAACTCGAGGGATGGGGAAAACTTTCTGTGGAAAATCTAAAATATTCAATTAATCAAAAAAAAAATATATCTTTAGAAAGATTTATATATTCTCTAGGTATTAGACATATAGGATTAGAAAATGCAAAATTACTATCTAAATATTTTGTTTCTTTTTTAAAATTTAAAAATTTATCTAAAACAAATAAGTATGAAGATTTATTAGACATTGATGGGATTGGTGAAACGCAAGTAAACTCAATTAAAGGATTTTTTAGCAATGAAATAAATTTAAAAGTTCTGAGTGAATTAGAGAAAGTTTTAATAGTAAAAAGTGCTTCACCTATAAAAATTAATGGTCTTCTTAAGAATAAATCATTTTTAGTAACTGGAAAATTAAATGGTATTAGCAGAGCAGAGGTAAAATCATTAATTGAGGAAAATTCAGGCACAACGGTAAGTGCAGTTTCAAAAAAATTAAATTATTTAATTATAGGTGAAAAACCGACTAAAAAAAAAATAGATAATGCTACCCGACTAAAAATAAAAATTATAGATCAAGTTGAATTTTTAAAGATGCTAAATAAAACTAGCTAGCCATTTCCTTTCGTTTAAACTCAAATATTTTGATATTTTTGAATAAACTTCTAAATGATATTTGAATAAATAATTTTTTTCAGGAAGAGTTAATAATTTAAAATTTATTAAATCTTTTTCTATAGGTGCCATAGTTAAATTTTTAAAAAATAAATTTTTCCTTAACTTTCTTACATACACTAAATTTTCTATTCGAATTCCATATTTGTTAGTTTTATAAAATCCTGGTTCATTACTTAAAATCATGCCCTCTTTTATTTTGATTGTATTTATTTTTGTTATTGATTGTGGACCTTCGTGTACATTAAGGAAAAAACCTACTCCGTGTCCAGTACCGTGAGCATAATCCAGATTACTTTTATTTAAAAATTTTCTAGCTCTTTTATCAATTTTTTTACCTATATTGTCTTTATTAATATTTGTTGTTGCAACAGCTATATGGCCTTTTAATACTTTAGTAAAAATATTTTTGATGGATTGTTTTTGTTTTGAAAAACAAATAGTTCTGGTTACATCTGTTGTACCATATTTGTATTGGCCTCCAGAGTCACAAAGAAAGATATCTTTTTTATCTATAATTTTACAGCTTTCTTTCTTTGCTCTATAGTGAACAATTGCACCATTCTTTCCAGATCCAGCTATCGTATCAAAGCTAGGATATAAAAAATTTTTATTCATTTTTCTAAAATTTTCTAATTTTTTCGCAGCCTCAACTTCACTGATTTTTTTTTTATTAACTTTTTTTATCCAATAAAGAAATTTTGTTAATGCTACACCATCCAAAACATGAGATTCTATCATGTTTTTAATCTCAGTTTTATTTTTAATTGCTTTTAAAAGATAAGTGGGGTCTTCTCTTTTTTTAATTTCAAATTTTGATTTAATTAAATTTTCATAAAATATTGAACAAGATTTATCATCTACTATAAAACTTTTTCCCTTCAGATTTAATATTTTTTTAGGCAAATCTTCAACATCTACAAATTCATTTTGTTTAATTATTTTATGTTTAATTAATTTTTCACATTTTTTTATTGTGCTGATAAATAATATTTTTTTTGATTTGCTTATTATTAGTCTTGAATTAGGAATTGGACTATTTGGTCCATCACTACCTCTGATATTCAATATCCATGCTACGTTTTCAGGAGCGCTGATAAAAATATAATCT
>CACPHV010000032.1 GCA_902633985.1 uncultured Pelagibacteraceae bacterium | reverse complement strand
TAAGAGATAATCATCAAAATATTTTTAAACAAAAAATAAATAAATTAGTTAAATCTAAAGATGATATTATTATTACATCAGGTGCAGTTTCTGCAGGTAAGTTTGATTTTATACCTGATGTTGTTAAAAAATTTAAATTATCAAACTATTTTAAAAGTGCTGCAATAAGGCCCGGAAAACCAATAATGTTTGCAAAAATTAAAGGTAAAGAAAAAGCAATATTCGGACTCCCTGGAAATCCAATTTCCTCAGCCGCATGTTTTAGATTTTTTGTAATTCCATATATTTTAAATGCTTTGGGATTATCAGAAGAAAAATCAATTAAAGCTATTTTGAGGAACGGTTTTAATAAAAAAAAGAATTTCACAAGATTTGTAAAGAGTCAATTAAGCACAACTAAGAATGGAAAATTAAATGTTGAAATTTTAAAAGGTCAAGAGTCTTTTAGAATTAAATCATTTGTAAAATCAAATATTTGGGTTTTGTTACCAGCAGGTAAATCAAAATTTAAAAAAGGAGATATCGTTGATTGTTTTTTCCCCAGCCTTTCAAATCAAAATTTAGTTTAGAAACGTATTTTTGTTGTAGAAAATTCTATTTACAATTAGATTTCTCATTATGTTACAGATGAGAAATCCAAAACTAGCCATTCCCGTTGTACTTTTTGCTGGTCTATTATGGTCGTTTGGGCCATTAGTTGTTCGATATATGGATAATCCTCAATTAGTACCTTGGCAGTATATTTTCGGCAGAGGTCTAACAATTTTCATCTTATTAAATCTTTATTTATTTTTCGAGGAGGGAAAAAGTTTTTACAAAAACTATTATAAAATAGGTTTATCTGGAGTAATCGGTGGATCTGGATTGGGAATCGCTATGATTACATTTATTTATTCAATTACAAATACTAGCGCTGCAGTTACTTTGCTTTGTTTGGCAGCAATGCCTTTTTTTACGGCATTATTGGCATTTTTATTTTTAAGAGAAAAAATTTCTCTCAATGTGTGGATATCGATAATAATTGCAACAGTTGGTATCATTATTATGGCACTTGGAAACACCGGTGAAAAATCATTAATTGGTTTCATATTTGGTTTAACTTCTTCAATTGGTTTCTCAGTTTTTTCTGTAACTCTAAGATGGAGAAAAGAAACACCAAAATTCACAACTGTAGCTTTTGCAGGTTTATTTTGTTTTGTTTTTGCAACAATTATGATTTTATCAAATAACTTAGTTTTTTTTTCATCTAGCTATAATGGAGCCTTATTTTCTTTACACGGGACACTAGTTTGTTTTGGTTTAATTTTATATTCAATTGGATCTAAAGCGATACCAGCAGCAGAATTGACTTTATTATCTTTAACTGAAGTTGTAGGTGGAATTTTTTGGGTTTGGTTACCATTATTTGGCATTAATGAAGTGCCATCCACAAATACTATAATTGGTGGTTTTTTTCTTTTTGTATCTTTATTTTATTACAGTTTGATAATGAGATGGAACAAAAGATATATAGCATTAAATTAATATGGAACGACCAGATTTTTTTGAACTTAAAAACGGTGAAAAAGTAAAATTACCTTTTACAGACAAAGAATATAACGATCGAGTAAGTAAAATTAGATCAGTGATGGATCAAAATGGTCTCGATATGGTTATCTTAACATCCATGCATAACATTGCATATTATACAGGTTTTATTTATTGCTCTTTTGGTAGACCTTATGGATGTGTGATCACTCAAAATAAAATTTCAACAATTTCAGCTAACATTGATGCAAGTCAACCATGGCGTAGATCTCATTGTGATAACGTTATTTATACTGATTGGAAGAGAGATAATTTTTTAAGAGCCATTGTTTCAATCATTGGAAGAGACGAACCTCCAAAAAATATTGGAATTGAAAATGATCATGTCACGTTAGATATGCGAGAAAAAATAGGGTCAATTTTTACTTTTTCTGTTTTTACTGATGTTTCAAAAGATCTAATGAAACTTAGAATGATTAAATCGAAAGAAGAAATTGAGATCATAAGAAATGGTGCAAGAATTGCAGACATGGGTGGTGAAGAGATAATTAAAAATATTAGAGAAGATAATACGGAGATTGAAGTAGCTATAGCCGCAAGAGACAGAATGGAAAGAGAGATTGTTAAAAGTTATCCAGGTGCAGAGTACATGGACACTTGGGTATGGTTTCAATCGGGTATTAATACAGATGGAGCTCACAATCCAAAGACTAATAGAAAATTAGTTAAAGGAGATATTTTGTCTTTAAATACTTTTCCAATGATCTCAGGATACTACACAGCACTAGAGCGGACTTTATTTTTAGATCATGCTGATGATGCTTCACTTAAAGCATGGGAGGCAAATGTTAAAGTTCACAATCGTGGATTGGAATTAATTAAACCAGGTGTTAAATGTTCACATATTTGTCATGAGCTTAACGAACTTTTTGCTGAGCTTGGTTATCTTCAGTATCGAACTTTTGGTTATGGACATTCATTTGGTATGCTTTCACATTTTTATGGAAGAGAGGCTGGATTAGAATTAAGGGAAGATATTGATACGGTGTTAGAAGAAAACATGGTCGTTTCAATGGAACCAATGATAATGATCCCAGAAGGTAATCCTGGTGCAGGCGGATATAGAGAACATGATATTTTAGTGATTGGCAAATATGGAGCAGAAAATATTACAAAATTTCCTTTCGGCCCTGAGCATAATATTATAAAAAACTAATCTTTATGAGAGAGAACAAAACTATTGTTAATAGTTGGAATGAGTGGGATCCGTTAAAGCACGTTATAGTTGGTAGAGCGGATGGAACTTGTATACCTGCACCTGAACCTGCATTAGATGCAAAAGTTCCAGAAGACAGTGATATGCGAGGTAAGTTTGGACCAAGAACTAAAGACACTGTCGATAAAGCAAATGAATTATTAGATAGCTTTTCAAATATGCTTGAAAAAAGAGGTATTAAAGTTGATCGTCCAACACCAATAGATTTTAATCAAAAAACATCCACACCAGATTGGGAAGCAGAAACAATGTTTGGTTGTATGCCTCCAAGAGATGTTTTGCTAACAGTTGGAAACGAAATTTTAGAAGCTACAATGAGTTATCGTTGTCGTTGGTTTGAATATTTATGTTACCGACCACTTCTAAAAGATTATTATAATCAAGATCCAAATATGAGACACGAATCTGCTCCAAAGCCAAGATTAACTGATGCAGATTATAGAAAGGATTATTTATCAGATAAAATAGGTGTTCAAAAAAGATTAGAGTGGACTGAAAAAAAATATTTTGTAACCACTGAAGAAGAGCCATTATTTGATGCAGCAGACGTATTAAGATTTGGTAAAGATTTAGTTGTTCAACATGGTTTTACAACAAATTTAAAAGGGATTGATTGGCTAAAAAGACATTATAAAGATCACAGAGTACACACAGTTAACTTCCCAGGTGATCCTTATCCGATTCACATTGATGCAACCTTTACTCCAATTAAAGAGGGTTTAATTATAAATAACCCACAAAGAAGACTTCCTAAGGAACAAAGAAAATTATTTGAGGACAATGGTTGGGAAATTGTAGACAGCGCACAACCAGCACATAACGAACCTCCTCCATTGTGTTATTCATCAACTTGGCTATCAATGAATGTTTTAGTTTTGGATCCTAAAACTGTTTGTGTAGAAAAAAGTGAAAAATATCAAGCTGAACAATTGGATAAATTAGGAATGGAGGTTGTGCCGGTAGAACTTAGAGATGCCTACGCTTTTGGTGGAGGTTTACACTGTTGTACTGCAGATGTTTACCGAGAGGGTGAACTTAAAGATTACTTTCCAAAACAATAATTAATTTGGATTTTGTTTTAAAAATTCAATGTATTTAATAACATCATTATATTTTTCATCAGGAATATCTTTGTAGCTTGCATTGAATTTACTTTTTACACATATAGCTATATGTGCGTAAGGGTTTCTTCCTTTAGGATGGTTTGGATGGTCAGGTAATTGTCCCATCAAATAATCGCCAGCTTCCTGAATAATTTTCCAGAGTTTACTTGCGTTTTCTTTGTTCATACTACTTCAAACTTTGTTTTATCTCAAAAAGTTCTAGTTATGGTTCTAGTTATCCTACAAAATCCTATAACTACGATACTTAAAAGTTTTTTAATCTCTTTAATTTATTAAATTAATTTAATAAATTTTCTTTCCAAAAAGCTAAATACTCTGGCATAAAAGTTTTTCCATGGTTACCCCCTTCGGTAACACCTTTTCCAATACATTTTTCTTTTTTAAGACCCTTGAACATTGTTTTAAAAGCTTTTCTTGGATTTTTACGTGATAACTCATTAAATTCATCCAAACTTTTTATTTTTGTATTTTTTATAATTAAATCAAAAAACTCTTTATTAGGATTCCCATCATCCTCTGTGTAAAAATTAGGACACTTCCAAAAATATTGAGTTCTTTTTTCAATTTCTGGCTCATAATTTCCAGTAAATAAATGATACCATCCCTCTCTTAAATCTATTTCAATATCAGCACCTTTAGCTTGCATTTTTTTCATTAGATCTACACATGGACCTGGTAAGGTATAATCCTCAGCTAAACCATGTACATACCAAATTTTAGTTTCTTTAACTGGAGTTGGATTTCTAAACATTCCAGAAATTCCACATTCTGCAGATCTTGGTTGAGACGCAACAAAATAAAGATCTTTGCTAACTAATAGATCTCTCAATCTTTTTTCTGCAGCCATTATTGAAAGATTTCCACCCCTTGAATAACCAGAGATACCTACTTTTTTAATATTTATTTTTGGATCCTTACTGAGATAATCCAATGCCATAAACACATCTATATAAGTAGACCATAAAGATGCTTTTGATTGATCTGTATAAGTATGTTTTGCACCTCTTGCAGAAAAATTATCTAAATACATTGTCGCTATCCCCATGTCTAACAAAGGTTTTTGTTGATCTCTCATAAACTCTAGCCAATTTGCAGTAAATTCATCAGCACCACCACTACTATGAACGATTAATAATAAAGGAAATGGACCTTCTCCCTCTGGATAAGTAATAAGAGCATCAACTATTATTGGACTCTCTTTATACCAGCCCTCCAAAATACCTTTATAATCAGAAGTTTGATATGAATTAATCTTAATTAATTCTCCATTGCCTAGTTGTTTGGATAACTTTTTAAGTGGTGTTTTTTTTGGTTTAATTGTTTCTGCGTTAAGAACCGAACTTGAGATAAAAATTAATAATGTAATAACCAAAATTTTTTTCATAATATAAGATTATCAAATTCTGAAACATGTGTCTATTTGCTTGAAAATCAAATATTTGATTTATTTAAAAAAGTTCTAGTTCTAGTTCTAGTTTACTTGTTAAATTTACGAGTCTTTAAGCAATTTTTTTTCAATCGAATTTTAATATGCCGCATAACTAGTGTGAAGTCGTGTGGGGTAGTGTGAGGTAGGTTGTCCCACTAGCACCCCAAATAATCGCCAGCTTCCTGAATAATTTTCCAGAGTTTACTTGCGTTTTCT
>CACPHV010000031.1 GCA_902633985.1 uncultured Pelagibacteraceae bacterium | reverse complement strand
CAACCAATTAAATTACTTATTATGAAAAATATTAAAAAAATACCACTTATATTCTCAATATTATCAATTCTAACATTCTTTACACCAGCAAATGCTGAAATAAAAGTAGTTGCTTCTATTAAACCTATTCATTCATTAGCTAGTTATTTAATGGATGGTATTGCTAAACCTGATTTAATAGTTGATGGATATGCTTCTCCACACGGATTTGCAATGAAACCTTCACACGCAAAAATGCTTCAAAATGCAGATCTAATATTCTGGGTTGGTGAAGATGTAGAGAGTTTTTTAGAAAAACCATTGAGTTCAATTGCTAAGAAAGCAGAAAAAATTGAATTAATGGAAACTAAAGGATTACAGGTATTAAAATTTCGAGAGAGAAATATTTTTGACGAACATGATCATGATGATCATGGACATGACGATCATGGGAAAAAAGAAGATGATCACGACGATCATGGACATGATGACCACGGTAAAAAGGAAGATGATCACGAACATGACGATCATGGGAAAAAAGAAGATGACCATGACCATGATGACCATGGTAAAAAAGAGGATGATCATGACGATCACGGACATGACGATCATGATGGACATGCGCATGGTGAATTTGATCCACACATTTGGTTGGACCCAATTAATGCAAAAGCTATGTTAAATGAAATGGCAGAACATTTAATTGAAAATGATCCTAAAAATGAAGCTAAATATAAAAGTAATTTAGCTAAAGCTTTACAAGAAATCGATAAACTTACAATTGATGTAATGACTGATTTAAGTAGCAGTGTTGCTTCAATTGTATTCCATGATGCTTATCAATATTTTGAGAAAAGATTTAATGTAAATATATTAGGTGCTTTTACTGTTAATACTGATATAATGCCAGGAGCAGAACAACTAGCAGAAATCAGAGAGATAATTGAACACGATAAAGTTGCTTGTGTATTTTCTGAACCTCAATTTAACCCTGATATCATTAAAGCGGTTGCAAAAGACATGAATATTAAAACCGGTGTAGTTGATCCATTAGGAGCGACTTTAGACCCAGGAAAAGACTTATATTTCAATTTAATTAGAAATATGTCTGCATCTTTCAAAGGTTGTTAATTTAAATTTGGTTTAATCCGGGAATTTTTTTAAATTCTCGGATTAACAAATAATTATTATTGTTATTTAATCTCACAAAAAGGATTGTATTTATTTTAAAGAAGATTTATTTTCTTTCATAATCTGTCTTATGAATGATTTAAATTTATTTAAAAAAAATGGCTTTCTTGTTAAAGAAAATCTAATTTCTCAAACAAAGATAAATAAAATAAATAAAATTGTTAATGAAGTAATTTCAAAAGAAAAAAAAATAAAAAAAGGTAATAGTGCAAATGGAACTCAATCCTATGATAATTACCATTTTGTATACAATTCAGGTTCTTCAAAAAATAAAGAAATTTTAAGACTAAATAATCCTCAGAACAGACATAAAGTTTTCTATGAATTATCTAGAGATAAAAGAATTATATCTATAGCTAAAAAATTATTAGGTGGAACAGTAAGATTTCATCTAGGTAAATTAAATTTTAAGCTTCCAAATAAGAAAAAGGGTAGTGAAATTGGATGGCACCAAGATTGGGCTTTTTACCCTCATACGAACGATGATTTAATTACAGTTGGCATATATTTAGATGATTGCTATGAAAAAAATGGGCCACTTAAAATAATAAAAAATTCACACAAAAAGAAATTGTACAGCCACCACAGCAAAGAAAATTATTTTGTTGGAAAAATAGACACTAAAAAAAATAAAATAGGAACTAAAGATAGTGTTTCTATAACTGGTACAGCAGGAACAGTAGTATTTTTTCATTGTAGATCAGTTCATGGGTCTGGACACAATCAAATGAATAACTCAAGACCCTTAATTTTATTTGGTTATAGGGCTTGTGATGCATGGCCATTAATTAATGATGGAAACCCTCATCCTGAGGTTAATTTAGATAATTATGATAAAAATATCATTGTAGGAAATAAATCAATAAAACCAAGATTGACTAAAGTCCCAACCATAATTCCACTGCCTAAGAAGAAACACTACGTTTCTATCTATGAACTTCAAAAAAATTAAATCACATTGAAGTTTATTGTAATAAATCTTTAACAAAACATTCATATAAATTTTGAATGTCATTTTTTAAAAAATATCTAAAGTGGATAAGTACACTCTTAGTGTTAACCGGTATTTTACTTACAAATCTTAATATTTACCCCCTGAATATTTATTTTCATGGGCTTGGTGTTGTCGGATGGACGATTTCAGGTTTCTTATTAAAGGATAAAGCCATTTTAACTAACTTTGGGTTACAAATTCCATTATTTGTAATCGGTATTTATAAAATTATTTTTTAATGAAAAATATTTTATTTGTATGCACAGGAAATTCAGCAAGAAGTATTATAGCTGAGAGTATTATCAATAATGAATACTCAAATAAATTTAAAGCTTTTAGTGCTGGTAGCAATCCATCAGGAAAAATCAATATTGATGTTAGAAGTTTTTTAGAGAAAAATAAAAATTATGATCTAACTAACTATAGTTCTAAAAACTTTGAAGAGTTTATAAATAATGAAATAAAGATGGATCACGTAATAACGGTATGCAATAACGCAAATAATGAGGTATGTCCTATTTGGCCTGATAAAAACCAAATTATACACTGGGATATAGACGATCCAGTAACTAAACTTCAAAATGCTAATGACGAAGAAAAGCAAATAATCATTAGAAACACTTTCAATATTATAAGCAATAAAATTAAAGATTGGCTAGATGAAAAATAAAAATAAATATTTTCTTTCAGAATTTATTGGAAGTTGCTTTCTAGTAATGATCATAGTTGGGTCAGGTTTAATGGCAGAAAATCTTACCAATGATACAGCGGTAATGCTAATTGCAAATACTATAGCAACTGGAGCTGGATTGTTTGTGCTAATAACTGTTTTTGCTGATGTGTCTGGGGCTCATTTCAATCCATTTGTAAGTATTGCTATGACAATTACAGGAAAGTTAAAAAAACGTCTTCTACCCTTTTATATTTCAGCTCAGATCCTAGGATGTTTGTTAGGTGTGGCTTTAGCTAATTTCTTTTTTGAACATCAGATTTTTGAATTATCAACAAAATCAAGAGATGGTATCTATATTTTTGTGTCAGAAATTGTTGCAACATTAGGACTAATAATCATTATTTTTGGATCTATGAAGTCAGGTAAAATTACCGTAGCTGCATCTGTTGGGTTATATATTACAGCTGGTTATTGGTTTACTTCATCAACATCTTTTGCAAATCCTGCTGTAGCAATAGCAAGAACATTCACAGAGTCGTTTACCGGTATAAGTTATTTAAACACTCCTTTTTATATAATTGCAGAATTAATTGGTATGTTAATTGCTGTTTATATCGCAAAAAAATTATTCTTAGAAAAAGATTGAAAAATTTAAAACTAACAAACAATATTAAATTAATTAATAAAAAATTTAAAAAAAATGAATTTTATCATTTTTTAAAAACCTCAAACCTTTCAATCGTAATACCCAAAATTAAGAACAAGTATATTTTGGTTTCACAAAAAAGAATTCCTATAAATCAAATTAATTTTGAGTTTCCATCTGGTATCATTGAAAAACATGAAACAGCCTTAATATCTGCTAAAAAAGAATTAATTGAAGAAACGGGGTATAAATCAAGAAATAAATTGAGAAAAATTACTTCGTTTTATTCTGAACCAGGTAGACTCACCACTAAAATTACTGGTTTTTTTTGTAATAAACTTATTAAAATTTCAAAGCCTGAAAAAGGAATAAAAATCCACATAGTTTCAGATCATCAAATAATTAAATTAATTAAGAATGGTAAATTTAATAACGCCTCTCATATTGGTATGTTTTTGTTTTATAAAAAAAAATACGCTCGATAACAGTATCGAGCGTATTTCAAGGGTATATTGTTAATTAACCAATTCTAGAGCCATCATTTTTTCTAATAGCTATAATTGAAGATCTTGGAGCCGTTCCAGGTCCGTCAGGCCATATAGAATTACCTTTTTCACCTGGATGTTGAATACCAACAAACATAGTTTTGTAATCTTTACTCCAGGTCAATCCTGTAACCTCTGCCTCATTAGGACCTACAAGAAATCTTTTAATCTCACCTGTCTTTGGGTCACCATACAACATTTGATTATTACCCATACCAGCAAAGTCTCCTGAATTAGAGTATTTTCCATCTGTTTGTATCCATAATCCTCCTTTAGAATCAAATTTAATTCCATCAGGAGCATTAAACATATTTTCCTTAGTTATGTTTTTAGATCCAGCATTTGGTCCTTTGTGAACAGCTGGATTTCCAACTAAAGCAAATATATCCCATTTAAAATTAGATGAAGCATGATCACCTTTATCTGCTGTCCATCTAACAATTTGACCATATTGATTGTTTATTCTGGGGTTAGGTCCATTTACAGACGTATCATCGCCACCAGCATTTGGTTTTTTTCCTCTGTTCTTATTATTTGTTAAAGCAACATATGCTTCTGCTTTTAATGGATTTGCTGCAACCCATTCAGGTCTATCCATTGTAGTCCCGCCTGCTGCAGAAGCTGCCATTCTAGTGTGAATAGCTATTTCGGCTTTAGACTTCATTCCAGTTGTTTTAGGTGTTAAAGGTAACCATTTGCCTTTTCCATTGTCATCAAACTTAGCTACAAATAAATCTCCATCTTCTAAAACTTTGGAGTTATCACCATTTTTATTATATTTTTTTGATGAAATGAATTTATACAAATACTCACCTCTTTCATCATCTCCCAAATAAACAACAACTTCATTATTTTTACCAAGTGTTACCTCGGCATTTTCGTGCTTAAATCTTCCTAAAGCTGTTCTTTTTTTTGGAGTAGATGAAGGATTTAGTGGATCGATTTCAACAACATAACCGGCTCTATTTGGCTCATTTGGTTCTAGATCCCAATTAAATCTATCATCAAATTTACCCCAAGCATAACCCCAATCCTTTGTTGAAATACCATATCTTTTAAATTCTGGTGGAATATCGGCATTAGGGTCAGTATTAGAAAAATATCCGTTAAAGTTTTCCTCACATGCAAGATAAGTTCCCCATGGAGTTTTACCATTTCCACAATTATTCCAAGTCCCTAAAGATAGCGTTCCAGTAGGATCTGAAATAGTTTTTAACAAATCATGCCCTCTTGCAGGACCTGTAATTTCCATTCTTGAATCTGCGGTTATTCTTCTATTATATTTAGAGTCCTTAACTATTTCCCATTTACCATTTTTATTTGATATTTCAAAAATACTAACACCATGACCTGCTTTACCTTTTCTAACATCATCTGCTGTTTCGGGTAATTTGGTTCCTCTGTTGTCGTAAATAATTGATCTATTTACATATTCATTATTAACAGCAATGATTGTTTTACCATCTTTAGTATAAAAAGTATCCATACCATCATTGTTATCACCAAAGGCAAGTTCTTGACTTTCACCTGTACCTCTTGAGTAATGATCAAACCATTTACCCTTAGTAAATAATGGGTCACCCCACTTAGCTAAGATTTCCCAATTATATCCTTCTGGTACTGTAATATCATCTTTTGTATCTACTTTAATTGGTTTAAAATCTACAAGACCAGAAAATGCAGCTTCTGCATCTGTAGAGGTTAATATGTTAAGTCCAGAACCAAGAACAAAAGCTGATGCGCCAAACATAGCACTATTTTTCATAAAGCTTCTTCTGCTCATTGCCTTTTGAAGTATATTGTCAAAGTCAACCACTTCTGGTGGTGGATTATTTATTTCATCATATTCATCAATTGATAAATTATGTATTTT
>CACPHV010000030.1 GCA_902633985.1 uncultured Pelagibacteraceae bacterium | reverse complement strand
TGCTGAACCAAAAACTTATAATTCTTTATCATTCAAGAATCTTTCAGATTTATTAAAGACATTAAAAAAATTAGATACTGATAAAAAAGTTAAAGTAATAATATTAGAGGGTGCAGGCAAAGGATTTAGCGCAGGACACAATTTAAAAGAAGTTAGAGGTTTAAAAAAGAGAGATAAATATTTAAAATTATTTAATCTTTGTTCAAAAGTAATGCTTCAAATTGTTGAAGGTAGAAAACCTGTAATTGCTAAAGTTCATGGAGCTGCATTTGCAGCAGGTTGTCAATTAGTTGCAAGTTGTGATTTAGCATACAGTACTAAGGATGCATTGTTTGCTACCCCAGGTGTAAATATCGGTTTATTTTGTAGTACACCAATGGTTGCTGTAAGCAGAAAGATAAATCGAAAATCAATGATGAAAATGCTTTTAACTGGAGAACCTATAAAAGCAAATTATGCAAAAGAAATAGGATTAATAAATGATTATTTTTCAAAATCAAAATTAAATAATGAAGTATTAAAGGTGGCAAACAAAATTGCCTCAAAATCTAATTTGACAATTAAAATTGGAAAACAAGCTTTTTACAAACAATTAGAAATGCCTTTAAATAAAGCTTATGCTTACACAAGCAAAATGATGACCCTTAACATGATGGCAATGGATGCTAAAGAAGGAATTTCTGCTTTTTTAGAAAAAAGAAAACCAAATTGGAAAAATAAATAATGAAAAAGAATATTTTAATATTCTTTTTTGTTATTATTGGTGCATTAGTAATTTATAATTTTAAAGATCATAATCAAAAAAGAGCGATAGAGGCATGTGTGGCTGGAACTAAAACATTGGAAAAACCAATGACTGCTTCTGAAGCTAGAATATTTTGTGAGAAACAGATTAAAAATAATTAATGAGTGATATTAAGGAAATTCTCTCAAAATATAAGACTATTGCTATGGTAGGAGTAAGTAATGATCCTACTAAAGCATCAACTATTGTCATGAAATACATGCAAGAATATGGATATAAAGTTTATCCAGTTAACCCCAGAGCCGAGGGTCAAAAAATTTTAGGGCAAGAGGTTTTTGCTAAAATATCAGATATTAAAGATCATATTGATATCGTAGATGTGTTTAGACCATCTAAAGAAGTCTATGCCATAGCAGAGGATACAATTAAAATTGGGGCTAAAGTTTTATGGTTACAGCTCGGTATACGAGACGAAAAGGCAAAAGAATTGATGGAAAAAAATGATATTAAGTATGTAGAAAACAAATGTACTAAAATGGAATATCAAAAATATTTTTTAAAAGTTAGACAAGCTTTTCCAGTTTTAAGTGACTAATGAGCAAAATAATTAAATTTTTAGACAGCACATTTTTAGATTTGGGTCGTCAGTTTAAATGGACTTATCTACCTCCATTAATGGTTTATATGGCTGCAGGTATTTCTGGTTTAACAGGTATTGTTGGTACATTTTTTGTTAAAGATTATTTAAACTTATCAGCAGCATTTTTAGCAGGCCTAGGTTTTTGGGCTGGAATTCCTTGGGCATTAAAAATGCCACTAGGCCATCTAGTAGATCTTATTTGGGAGAGAAAAAATTACATGGTCTATTTTGGAGCTTCATTGATAGCTCTTAGTTTACTAATTATGTATGGATTGATTATTCATACTGAAGATATGGCCCAGGTATTTTCGGTAGAAACATGGTTTGTGATAAGTGTAATTTTAGCTCCAGTTGGTTATGTGGTTCAGGACGTTGTAGCCGATGCTATGACAGTTGAGGCAGTTCCTTTGGTTGATGAAACAGGAAATGATTATTCTAAAGATCAAATAAAAATAATGCATACAACAATGCAAACACTTGGAAGGTTTGCTATTATTGGAGGTACAGTACTTGTTGCATTAGTTAATGTAATATTGTTTAGAGATGTGGAAAGCCTTGAGCAGGCCGATAAGATAAATTTATATGGAACTATCTACATTTATGCTCTTGTAATACCTTTAGTTTCAATACTGGGTGTAATTTTAGCAAATTATTTAAGACATAAAAAAATACAAAATTTAAAATCTAAAGGTCTAGAATTTAAAGATGAAAGAGGTAACGAAAAAACAAAAATAAACTGGTGGATATTAGGAGGAAGTTTAGTTTTTGTTATTTTCACATTGTCTATTGGTTCCTTTAAGGTTCCGTTTGCACAAGAAATTGTATTTATTGGCTCAGTCATAATCATTTTGTTTTTAATGTTTAAACTTATTAAGGAATTACCTCAGGAACTAAGATTAACAATTGTAGGTACAGCAGTAATTATTTTTGTATTTAGAGCCATGCCAGGTCCTGGACCAGGATTAACTTGGTTTGAAATTGATGAGCTTGGATTTAATGAACAATTTTTTTCTATTTTATCACTACTAGCATCAATTTTAACATTAGCTGGTATTGTTTTATTAAGACCTTTTATGGCAAATAATTCAATTGCTAAAATAATTGTAGTTTTAAGTATTGCGGGTGCTATTTTGTTTTTACCAAGTGTTGGAATGTATTATGGTTTTCATAACTGGACAGCTTCGTTAACAGGTGGAGTTGTTGATGCTAAGTTTATTGCATTAATTAATACAGCGTTGGAGTCTCCGCTTGGCCAAGTATCAATGATACCTCTATTAGCTTGGATAGCAAAAAATGCTCCAGCACATTTAAAGGCAACTTTTTTTGCAGTTTTTGCATCGTTTACAAATCTTGCATTATCAGCAAGTGCATTAGGCACAAAGTATTTAAATGAAATATTTACAGTTACCAGAGAAGTAAAAGATAAAGTTTCTGGTGAAATACAAACAACAGCAGATTATTCTGAACTTGGAATACTGTTAATTTTTGTAACACTTTTAACATTAATTCTTCCAATTTTATTTGTATTTATAATTAATAATAGTAAATACAAAACTACTGAATAAAAATTTAATACAATGAAAAAAATTTTCTTAGTGTATGGGCACTACAATGACAATTCATTTAATGCAGCAATTCGAGATGAATTCGTTAAGCAATCAAAAGTAAATGGAAATCAGGTAGATGTTGTTGATTTATATAAAGAGAAATTTAATCCTGTTTTTGCCGGTGAAGAACCTGATCAAGAAGTTTTAGATCATAGAAAAAGAATCGAAGAAAGCGATACAATTGTTTTAATTGCTCCAATTTGGAATTTTAGAATGCCAGCAATAGTTGAAGGTTGGATAGATAAAGTTTTAGCCCCACCTTGGGCGTTTAGATTTAAACAGTTGGTTGGAAATTATGGTTATCCAATTGGAAACTTAAGAGACAAAAAAGCTATAATATTCTGCACTTATGGTTCACCAAGATTAGCAATTACAACTTTTTTTTTAAACTTACCAATTAGAAGATTAAAAAGAGGAGTATTCCATATGTGTGGCATATATAACATTATCTATAGAAGATATTTTGCAGTACCCTTTGTCAGTGATGCAAAGAGACAAGAATTTTTGAACGATGTTAGAAAAACCGCTAATAATCTTTAAAGCTGTAATCTTATATTTTTTCTTTATCTCATTTTCTTACGCTGAATTATTAAGCCCTAATAGCACTATAAGCCCGAAAGAAGTTATTAAAATTCAATTGAGTGGGCTTCAAAAAAATGATCTTGAATATAAAGATAGCGGCATAGAACAAACTTGGAAATTTGCTCACCCAAACAATAAGAGAGTAACAGGACCATTAAGTAACTTTAAGATGATGATAAAAAGCGACTCTTATGGGATGATGATTAACCACCTTAGTCACACAATAACTGAGCTCGGAAGTAGTGACAAATGGGCTCAATTTGAAGTTATCATTCTTGATAAGGACAAAATTTATCACAAATTCAATTGGCAAGTCGAAAAGTATACCTCTGAGGGAATTTTGAAAGACTGTTGGTTAACCACAATGGTATCCAGTCCAATCCCTCTTGGAAGCTCAATTTGATTTTTCACATATACATTTTTGTTTCGTAACAATTAAAAATTTAGTAGGAATCGCAGAATGAAAACAAAAACTAAAGTTGTAGTAGTTGGCGGAGGAGTTGTAGGGGTAAGTGCCCTGTATCATTTAGCAAAAAAGGGTTGGTCTGATGTTGTTCTAGTTGAAAGAAAAGAATTAACCTCAGGATCAACTTGGCATGCAGCAGGACTACTACCTTTATTTAATATGAGTTATTCAGTTGGACAACTTCATAAATATGCGGTTAATCTTTACAAAACATTAGAGGAAGAAACTGGAAAAAATGTTGGCTTTAGTGTTGTTTCAAATATTCGTCTAGCAAGTACAAAAGATAGAATGGACGAATACCATCAATACGCAGGGGTAGCTCGAACTATCGGAGTAGATGTTAAATTTTTGAAACCAGAACAAGTAAAAGAAATTTGGCCATTATGTCATACAGACGATTTAGTTGGCGCAATACAACACCCTGAAGATGGATATATTCAACCAGCAGATTTAACACAAGCATTAGCAACAGGTGCAAGAAATAGAGGAGCAGAAATTTATAGAAACACAACTGTCCTATCAATGAGGCAAACTAAAGATGGATGGATTGTGGAAACAGATAAGGGATCAATAGAGTGCGAACATGTTATTTCTTGTTCTGGAAATTTTGCGAGACAAACAGGTGAAATGGTAGGATTAGATATTCCAGTAATACCTGTTGAACATCAATACATTGTTACAGAACCACATCCTGCAATTCAAAAAAGAAAAAAAGATGGATTACCAGAAATGGGTGTCTTAAGAGATAGTGATAGCAGATGGTATATGAGGGAAGAAGCTGGAGGATTGATTTTAGGTCCTTATGAAGATGGAGCACCAGCTTGTTATGTAGAAGGTCCATCAAAAAATTCAGAATATGAATTATTTCAAGAAGACTTAGACAGATTAGCTCCACACATTGAGGGTGCAATTCACAGAGTACCTGCGTTTGGAGAAGTTGGAGTAAAGAAAGTTTATAATGGAGCAATCTGTTATACTCCTGATGGAAATCCAATTGTTGGTCCTGCATGGGGACTTAAAAATTTTTGGATTAATGAAGGACATAGTTTTGGAATAACTGCAGCAGGTGGCGCCGGCTGGCAGTTAGCAGAGTGGATCGTTGATGGTGAACCTACAATTGATATGTTAGGAGTTGAACCAAGACGTTACGGTAACTATGCAACTAAATCTTATTTGAAAGCAAAAAATGAAGAAGCGTATAGCCATGTATTTATTGTTCACTATCCAGATGAAGAAAGACCAGCAGCAAGACCATTAAGAACAGCTCCTTGTTATGAACGAATGAAAAATTTAGGCGCTGTGTTTGGTCAGAAGTTTGGATGGGAAAGACCTAATTTTTTTGCAACAGATGGAATGGAACAAAAAGATGATTGGTCATTTAGAAGATCGAAATGGTTTGATGCTATTAAAAAAGAATGTCAAAATGTTAAAGAAAACGTAGGTCTTTTAGATATGACTGCGTTTGCAAAATGTAGAATTAGGGGACCTAAAGCAGAAGAATTTTTAGATTATTTAGTTGCAAACAAACTTCCTAAGAAAATTGGAAGAATAAATTTATGTCATGCTTTGAACACTAAAGGTGGAGTGCATTCAGAATTTACAATAATGAAAGAAGCGGAAAATAGTTATTATCTAGTTTCTGCTGGAGCAAATTTAAGATTAGACCATGATTGGATACAAAAATGGATGCCAGATGATGGATCTGTAATATTTGAAGATCTAACAAATAGTACAGGAGTTCTGGTAGTAGCTGGTCCAAAAGCAAGACAATTAATGCAAAAGGTTTCAACAGACGATTTTTCTAATGAAAATTTCAAATGGTTGACTGCTAAAAATGTTAATGTTGGATATGCTCCAGTAAATGCAATGAGAGTAAACTTTGTGGGTGAGCTTGGTTGGGAACTACATCATCCAATTGAATATCAAAACCATATTTTTGATAAATTAATGGAAGCAGGGAAAGATTTAGGAATTAAACCTTTTGGAATTAGGGCAATGAATAGTTTAAGAGTAGAAAAATCTTATAAACTAGTTGGTACAGAATTATCAATTGAATACTCACCATACGAGTCTGGTCTTGATAGATTTGTTCACCCAAATAAAGGAAACTTTATTGGGTTAGAGGCACTTAATAAATGGAGAGAAAAAGGTTTTGATAATAAATTAGTTACTTTAGAAGTTCATAACACTAAAGATGCTGATGTGCTTGGAAATAATCCAATTTTTAAAGACGGAAAAGTTGTTGGAAGAGCAACTGGAGGCGAATTTGGATTTAGATTAGATAAATCAATAGCTCTTGCAATGGTTAAGCCAGATTGTTCAAATGTGGGCGACAAATTACAAGTTGATATATTAGGTGAAATGTACGACGCTACTGTCTTAGATGAGAGTCCATATGATTCAGAAAATAATTTATTAAGAGCTTAATGAAAATTTTAGTAGCTGTAAAAAGGGTTATTGATTACAACGTTCAAATCAGAGTTAAAGAAGACGGAACGGGTGTAGTTACTGACAATGTTAAAATGTCAACCAATCCTCCAGATGATAATGCAATAGAAGAGGCTGTAAAAATTAAAGAGGCTGGTAAAGCTACA
>CACPHV010000029.1 GCA_902633985.1 uncultured Pelagibacteraceae bacterium | reverse complement strand
TTGATCATTAATAAATCTTTTTTCTGGGTTTTGCTTACCGAGGTTCCAATAGGAATGAAATTCTGAGGCAAGATCATATAAATAAACAGGTATTCTATGTGGTTCTAATTTTGAACTAGCAGCATCAATACATTTAGGCCATTCTGAAATCTTTTTTAAAATTTTAATCTCATCTTTTGAATATTCAAAACTAAAATCATCCAATTCAATTTTTGAATTTAAATCTTTATCAATATGTCTAAAGACAGATGAAATTCTAGCATAACAATATTGAACATAATATAACGGATTATCTTTTGATTTTTCTTTTACAGCATCAAAATCAAAATCTAATTCCACATCACTACTTCTGTTAAGCATAATAAATCTAGTTGCGTCTTTTCCAACCTCTTCGATTAAATCATCAACAGTGATGTAGTCTCCCTTTCGTTTAGACATCTTAAATGGTTTGTTATCTTTAATTAATTTTACAAGCTGACTAATTTTACAGATTAATTTATCTTTTTTGCCTGACAAAGCTTCAACTGAAGATGATATTCTTTTGATATATCCAGCATGGTCTGCACCAAGAATATTTATTAAATAATCAAATTTACGATCTACTTTATTTTTATGATAAGCAACATCACTTGCAAAATAAGTCCACGTTCCATCTGATTTTTGTAATGCTCTATCTTTATCATCACCAAAATCTGTAGATTTAAAAAGTAACTGTTCTCTTTCTACCCAGTTTTTATTGTCTTCTCCAGCTGGAGCTTTAATTTTTCCTTTGTATACAAATTTATTTTTTTCTAAAAATTTAATTACACTCTCTACTTCGTTATTTAAAACAATACTTTTTTCACTAACAAAATTATCGTGGTTAATTCCTAAACTCTTAAGGTTCTTTTTAATTAAAAGTAGCGCCTGCTCCATAGATAAAGCAGTTAACTTATCGCTTATTTGCTCATACTCATCAAAATTTAGATCTGAATTATCCGAAACTATATTTTTTGCAAAATCAATAAGGTAATCTCCTGGATACAAATCAGGATTATCTTGAGGAAAAGTTTCGTTAAACTTTATTTCTCTAATTCTAAAATATACAGATTTTGTAAAATTTATTATCTGGTTACCATAATCATTTACATAATACTCTTTTGTAACCTTGTGCTTATTAAATATTAACACATTAGATATGACGTCACCTAGAATAGCTCCTCTACAGTGCCCAACATGCAAAGGTCCTGTAGGATTGGCTGATACAAATTCAACTAAATAATTATTTTTTTTCTCTTTTTCATTAATTCCAAATTTTTCAGCGTTATCAATTATTTCTTTAATAAAGTTTGACCAAAAAGATGGCTTAAATTTAATATTTATGAAACCAGGTTTAGCAACGGATATATTTTCTATTTGATCATCGCTATTTTTGATTTCTGGTGCAAGTTTTTCTGCCAATTCTATTGGAGAAGTTTTGTTTAGTTTCGATAAAACCATTGCAACATTAGTTGAAATATCACAATCAAATTTTGGAGGTGGTATTTCCGCATTAATACCATTGAAACTTTCTGGAACGATAAGTTGATTTTTTTTACTAAGCTCAACAATAATTAATTTAATTTTATCTAAATATAATTCAAAAATATTCATTTATTATCGTTATAAAGGTTAATTGCGTATCTATCTGTCATACCAGATATAAAATCTGAAATAGCTCTATATTTGTCCTTAGTCAATTGCTCTTTAGTAAGAAATTTTCTAGGATTTGATTTAATTATTTTAAATAAACTCTTAATTATCATTTTACCTCTTTGATTCTTATTAAGCACCGATTTATTGTTATACATTCTATGTCTTAAAAATGATCGGATTTCTCGTTCTGAATTTTCTATTTTATCTGAAAAGGAAACTATTAATTGATCTGATTTTGATACATCTTTTAATGACTTAATTTTAAATTTTTTAATATTTTTTTCAGTATTACTTAGTAAATCTTTAATCATAACATCTATTGAATCTCTTATGATTTGATAAATAGCGATTTTATAATTTTTTTTATTAATTTTATTTTTATATTTTTGATATATATTTTTGAAAAAATCTAATTCAACTAATTCCTCAAGTTTGAATAGGTTTGCTTTAATTCCATCCTGAATATCATGATTATTATAGGCAATATCATCTGATATAGCTGATATTTGAGCTTCTAATGATGGATAGGTATTAAAGTTAATTTTATTTTTGAAAACTTTTAAACCAATTAATTTATTGATCATACCCAGATCATCTACTGGTCCATTATGTTTTAAAAGTCCTTCTAAAGTTTCAAGAGTTAAATTTAGTCCATCAAATTTGAAATATTTGTTCTCTAAAAACATTACTATTCTTAGTGTTTGAAGATTATGATCGAAACCTCCATAGTTTTCCATACATTCATCTAGAGCATCCTCTCCTGCATGACCAAACGGAGTGTGACCTAAATCATGGGCAAGACTTAAGGTTTCTGCTAAATCTTCATTTAATTTAAGGTATTTTGCAATTGATCTTGCTATTTGAGCAACTTCAATTGAATGAGTGATCCTTGTTCTAAAATGATCCCCTTCTGTGTTTACAAAAACTTGGGTTTTATGCTTTAGTCTTCTAAATGATGCGCTATGAATTATACGATCTCTGTCACGTTGAAAAGGAGATCTATATTTTGAATTAGCCTCTTTATTAAGTCTACCTTTACTTTTAAATACGCCTAACAAAGTGTCTTTTTTCATCCTTTAATTTAAATAATTAAGTATTATATTAGTAATATCAGTGTTCAGACATGATTAAAGAAATTAAATTTACGGATAAAGCGTTAAAACAAATAGATAATTTGTTATCAAAAAAAAGATAAAGGATCATTCTTTAGAATCGCTATTAAGGGTGGAGGATGCTCTGGTTTTCAATACGAATTTACTTTTGATAAATCAAAACAAGATGATGATTTAAATTATCAAAATATTTTGATTGATAAAACTTCAGCTGATTTACTTAAAGGGTCTGAGGTTGATTATGTGTCAGAATTAATTGGTGAACAATTCAAAATATCTAATCCACAAACCAAATCTTCATGTGGTTGCGGAGTTTCTTTCTCACTTTAATGCTCATTTCATCTTGGAATGTAAACTCGGTAAGAGCAAGAATTGAAAATATCAAAAGTTATTTATTAAAATATAAACCTGATATTTTAATGATGCAGGAAATCAAAACTGAAGATGTTAATTTTCCATATGATGATTTCTCATCTATGGACTATGAAGGTCATGTATTTGGTCAAAAAAGTTATAATGGGGTGGCAATTATATCTAAAAAAAAATTAAAAAATGTCAAAACAGATTTAATTAAGGATAAGTTAAAACAGTCAAGAATAATTTCAGCTGAGTTTGAGCATAAGAAAAAGAATATACAACTAATTAATATTTACACCCCTAATGGTAATCCTGTTGATACAGAAAAATATGATTATAAAAAAGACTGGCTTGATCAATTAATAAAACAATTAAAAACTTTATCTAAAAAAAATTCAAATATTATTTTAGCTGGTGATTTTAATATCATTCCATCAGCAGAAGATGTTTATAATGTTAAAAGTTTCGAAGACGATGCTTTATACAGACTTGAAATAAGAAAAAAATTTAGAGAAATGATTAATCTTGGTTTTAACGATGTCTATAGACATTTTTATGAAGATAAAGAAGGATATACATTTTGGGATTATATGAGAGGTGCTTGGCAAAAAAATAATGGTATGAGGATTGATCATTTTTTAGTTTCAAATTCTATAATTGATCAAATTAAAGACATTAATATTAATAAAGATCCACGTGGAAGAGAAAAACCTTCTGATCACACACCAATTGAGATTAATTTAGCTTAAAGATTTTATTTTATTTACTAATTCTTCGTTAATATTTCTTGGACCAGTGTCCATTCTATTCTTATGACGTCTTTCTCCAGGTAATCTTACTTCACCCATTGATTTCATTTTTTCAAAAAATTCCTCAGCATGTTTTTGCCAATTAGTTCCTGATGTTTTATCTGGGTCGATTGCCAATATAAATTCACCACCACTTGGAGGACCACCATCATTATTGTCTTTAGCAGCTGTTTCAAAACTAAAATTGTCACCAACTAATGCTCCTGCCATTAATTCTACCATCATTGCTATTGCAGATCCTTTATAGCCACCAAAGGGTAATAGAACTCCACCATCAGCAATTTCCCCTGGATCGGTTGTTTCTTTACCATCTTTAGTTAAACCAGTACCAAGTGGAACTTTGTGCCCTTCTCTTTTAGCAACTTGAACTTCTCCCATAGCCATTGAAGCAGTTGCCATATCATAAACAACTGGTGTTTTACCTGGACGTGGCCAAGCAAACGAAATTGGGTTTGTTCCAAATAAAGGTTTTATTGCACCAGCAGGTGCTACAGCCGGCTTATAAGATGTGCAAGCAAATGCTACCAAGCCTTCCTCTGCTAATTTTTCTGTTTCAGGCCACATAGCAGCCATATGATGTGAATTATTTATTGCCAACACAGCTACACCATTTTCTTTTGCAGCTTTTGCTAATTCAGGCAATCCTTTATTTAACACAACAGGTGCTAAACTATTATTTCCTTCAACTTTAATTACTGATGGAGATATTTTTTTTACTTCGGGTTTACCTTTTCCATTTATTTTTCCACCTTTAAGACCAGTCACATATGCTGGCAATCTAAACAAACCATGTGAGACAGAACCATCTCTTTCTGCATTTCTAATTAAATCTGAAAGAATTGATGCAGTTTCATCATCACATCCATTAGCTAAAAGTGTTTTTTTAGCTAGCTCAAATATTTCGTCTAAAGTTAAGGATACAGTACTCATTATTTTGATTTACATTTTTTACATAAACCAAAAAATTCTAAATTATATTTGCTATATTTCATTCCAGAGTCATCAGAAAAATTAGATAAATATTTTGAAAGTTTTGAATTACTTATTTCAGATACATTTTCACAACTTTCACAAATTGAAAAAGCTGTTGCTTTTGAAACCTGACAACTAGAATTTTGACAAGCAATAAAAGCATTTCTACTTTCAATCTTATGAATTTTTCCAATTTCAACCAACTTATCTAAAGCTCTGTAAACTTGTAGTGGTGCTTTTATTCCCTTTTTTTGGACATTAAATAAAATTGAATAAGCTTTCATAGGTCCACCAGATTTATCAATAAGATCAAAAATGATTTTTTGATTTTTGGAGAGGTTATGTTCTTTTTGCATCTTTAAATTCTTATCAATTAGTTATCAGTTTTTCAATTTAATCGATTGTTTAATGTTAAGTAAAGATAATATAAATAAAATCAAAGAAGCCATTATAATTGAAGGCCCAGATGATGTATTAAATTCTAGAGATGAAAATAGTCCTAATAATACTGATAACAATCCACCAATTATTGAAAATAACACCATCTTTTGAGGGCTATCAGAAATATTTCTAGCCATTGCAGCTGGAATAATAAGCATACCTGTAATTAGTAATAACCCCACCATTTTAATTGATATGGCTATTACAGCAGCCATAAGAATTGTAAAAATAGCTTTTGCTCTATCAGGGTTTAACCCTTCTGCTTCTGCTAATTCGTAATTAACTGTAGATGCAAACAATGGTTTCCAAATTAATTTTAGAACTAATAAAATTACTGCACCACCAGTCCAGATGATTAATAAATCATCCGTTGTTACGGCTAATATATCACCAAACAAAAGTCCCATAATATCAAAACGTATAAATGTTAAAAAACCTATTACTACTAATCCAACAGCTAAAGAAGAATGTGCCAATAGACCAAGCAATGCATCACCAGGTAAATTAGTTTTCTTCTGTAATTGAATTAAAATTAAAGCAATTAAAGATGAAATAATAAATACTGAAAGGGCAATATTTAATTCAAAAGAGTAAGCCAAAGTAACACCTAGTAGAGCTGAGTGAGCTAATGTATCACCAAAGTAAGATAATCTTCTCCAAACAACAAAACAACCAAGAGGCCCAGTTACTAAAGCTATACCTAAGCCTGCAATTAGTGCTCTAATAAAAAAATCATCAAACATATTAATTTTTCTTTATTTCACCTTTGTCTGAATGAACATGATCATGTTTATGTTCATATACAGAAAGAATTTGAGATGCTTGTTCACCAAATAAGGTTTTATATTCATTGTTTTTAGCAACATCCATTGGTGATCCAGAGCAACATACGTGACCATTCAAACACACCACATGATCAGTTGCGGTCATAACTGTATGTAGATCATGAGAGATTAATAGAATTCCACAATTTAGTGTATCAGAAATTCTTTTTATTAATTCATACAAAGCAATCTCACCAGTATAATCAACTCCTTGAACAGGTTCATCAAGAACTAATAATTCAGGTTTTTTTGAAATAGCTCTTGCAATTAAAACTCTTTGAAATTCACCACCTGATAAATTTCCTAAATTTTTATTCTTAAGATGGATAACGCCTGTTAATGTAAGTGCTTCATCAATTGCCTCATCTTTAATATTTTCAGTTAGAAGCATAAAATCATAAACTCTTAAAGGTAAGGTCCAATCAATAGATATTTTTTGAGGAACATATCCAACTTTATTTGTGTATTTCTCAACACTTCCTTCTATGTTTTTGTAAATTCCCAATGCAATTTTTGC
>CACPHV010000028.1 GCA_902633985.1 uncultured Pelagibacteraceae bacterium | reverse complement strand
CTGATGATTCTTTCCAATCAAAGTTTTTAAGTCTGCCTTTACCTAATTTAAATGTTTCTGTATGTAAAATTTTCGTATCAGTTCCATCTTCTTGAACTGGCCATTGTAATCCAAATTTTCCAAGTCTCTCTCTTGTAACTCCCTTAAAGAAAGGAACGATATCGGCAATTTCTGCTAGAACTTGATCTGCATCATAAGTTGGTTGGTCAAAACCTAATTTCTGCATCATCTCAGTTACAATTAATCCATCAGGTTTAGTTCCTTGCAGAGGAGGCACAGCTCTGTTCACTCTTTGAATTCTTCTCTCAGTATTTGTAAAAGTTCCATCTTTTTCTAAGAAAGTTGTACCAGGCAGAACAACAGTTGCTAATTTTGCTGTTTCACTCATAAATATTTCTTGAACTATTAAAAGTTCTAAAGAGTTCATAGCTTCAATAACATGTGCGCTGTTAGGATCTGTTTGAACAATATCTTCTCCTATGATCCATAAACCTTTTAATTCCTTGTTTATTGCAGCTTCAAACATTTGAGGAATTTTTAATCCTGGTTTAGTCGGATGTGTTACTCCATATTTTTCAGAATAAAATTCTTGATGTTTTTCATCAGCTACAGGAAAATATCCAGCACCCTGGTGTGGTTGACATCCCATGTCTGCTGCACCTTGAACATTATTTTGGCCTCTTAAAGGATTAACTCCGACACCTTTTCGTCCAATGTTTCCTGTAATCATTGCTAGATCTGCAATTAACATTACAGTTTTAGATCCTTGTTCGTGTTCAGTAACTCCAAGACCATGAAACTCCATTGAATTTTTAGCAGTTGCATATGCAATTGCTGCTTCTTTAACTAGTTGTTTATCTACACCAGCCACTTTAGCTAGTTGATCTACATCTTGTCTTTCAATTTCTTTTAAAAAATTATCAAAACCTTCAGTTCTATGTCTAACAAAATCTGAATTATAAAGTTTTGATTTAATAATAAAGTGCAACATCATATTTAAAACTGCAACGTTAGTTCCAGGTCTTAGTTTAATATGATAATCAGCAAGTTTTGCTAGTTCAGTTGTAACTGGATCAAGTACAATTAATTTTTTACCTTTCATGACTTGCTGTTTTATTTTTGCACCTGTAACAGGATGAGCATTTGTTGGATTAGCTCCAATGACTAAAAATAAATCTGCATGATAAATATCTTCCGTAGAGTTAGTTGCTGCTCCAGTACCAAAAGTTTGTTGCATTCCCCAAGCCGTTGGTGAATGACAAATTCTTGCGCAACAGTCTACACTGTTTGTTCCAACTACAGCTCTAATCATCTTTTGAAAAACATAATTTTCTTCATTCGTACATCTTGCAGAAGAAATTCCAGCAAAAGCATCTGGACCATTATCTTTTGTAATTCTGTTCATTTCCTTTTTTATAAAATCATAAGCTTCATCCCAAGAAGCTTCTTCAAATTTTCCATTTCTTTTAATTAAAGGTGTTTTTAATCTGTCTGGATGATCATAAAAACTAAACGCATATCTTCCTTTAATACACGTATGTCCAGCATTAACTTCTGTTTGTTTTGGTGTATCAATAGCCACAACCTTATCATCTTTAATCGAAGCCTCTAAATTACAACCAACACCGCAGTATGAACAAGTTGTTCTAACTTTTTTATCTACTGCAGCAGATTTTGATTGAAAAACATCTGAAATAGCATCTGTTGGACAAGTGTGAGCGCATGCACCACAAGAAACACATGAACTATCTCCAAACATCATGTCGTTATCAGTTGTTATTCTTGACTCAAATCCTCTTCCACTCATTGTAAGTACAAATGAACCTTGAATTTCATCACAAGCTCTGACACATCTTCCACAATTTATACAATTATCTAAATTCATTCGCATGTAATCGTGAGATGTATCTCTTGGAATTCCTTTATGTTGTTTTGGACTGTTATATCTGTGATTAGAAATACCTAAGTCATTAGCAACAGTTTGAAGTTCACAATTGTTATTAACCTCACAACTATCACATTCCATTGGATGGTCTGTTAATACTAATTCAACAATATTTTTTCTAAGATCTTTCAAAGATTCATTTGAAGTAAATATGTATTGATTTTCAGCAACTGGAGTATGGCAAGAAGCAACTACTCTTGTAGGACCATCTTTTTCTAAAGCAACTTCGACCGAACACACTCTACAAGCTCCATAAGGTGCTAAATTTGGATCATCACATAAAGTAGGAACTTTTTTTTCACCTACATAGCTTTTTACAAATTTTAAAATAGACGAATGATTTGGCCCGATTTCATACGGTTTTCCATCAATATAAGCAATTTTTCTTTTCTCTGAACTCATTAATTATCTTTAACCATATCATTTTTCATTTCATCCCCAAAGTACTTTAGGATGTTCTGAATAGGAGTGGGTATAGCTCCGCATAAAGCACATAAACAACCTTTTTTCATTGTAACAAGTAATTCTTCAAGCAATTTCAAAGGTATTTTGGCAGTTTTCTTTTTAGCCTGGTCAAACATTTCTTTACCTCTGTAAGATCCAAGTCTTCCAGGAAAACATTTTCCACATGATTCTTCAGCAGAAAATTCAAAAAGATGATGAATGTATTCAGCCATAGAAAAATCTTTAGGAATACTCACCACACTAGCATGACCTAACATGAAACCTTTTGCAGTAAACTGCTGAAAATCTAAATTAAGATTTTCTATTTCACTTAATGGAACTACACCACCAAGTGGTCCACCAATTTGAAAGGCTTTTAATGGTTCTTTATACCCTCCACCAATTTCATTAAATATTTTTTTCATTGGAGTACCCATATCAATTTCATAAACACCCGGGTTGTTAAAGAAACTATCCAAACAAACCAATTTAGTACCTGCTGATTTTTTATTTCCTATAGATGAAAACTTTTCAGAACCATTTATTAAAATTCCAGTCGCAGCTGCTAAAGTTTCAACATTATTAACAACAGTTGGTTTTTTATATAATCCTTCTGTAACAGGAAAAGGAGGTCTAACATCAACTTCTGCTCTTCTTCCTTCAATAGATGCAATCAAAGCTGTTTCTTCTCCGCAGATATAAGCACCTTGACCAATACATATTCCTAAATCGAATGAAAAACCTGTTCCTAAAATATTTTCACCTAATAATCCTAATTTTTTAAGTTCGTTTATACTACCATTTAATGCTTCAATTGATTTTGGGTATTCTCCTCTTATATATAAAACACCCTCATCACTTCCAATTACATAGCCACATATTACCATTCCAAAAATAACTTTTAAAGGCTGGTCTTCTAATAAATATCTATCTGAGAAAGCACCAGAGTCGCCCTCATCTGCATTACAGATAACATATTTTTTATCTCCTTTTGCTTTACTGCAGAAATCCCATTTCATTCCCGTTGGAAAACCTGCGCCACCTCTTCCTGTTAAATTTGAGTCTAGTAATGATTTTACTATTTCTTTTTTATCTGATTTCAAAAATTTACTTAATTGATCTTTGAATTGGTCTGTAGAAGAAAGTTTATCATCCATTAAAAAACTTGTTGTAGCAAAACTTTTTGAGAAAAATTTTTCTTGCTTAACTTCCTCACCTTTTAAAATCTGATCAATTTTTTCTATATCTTTACCAGCATAATTTTTTCCATCATAGTGAAATGCATGGTTTTCATAACAATGACCTAAGCAGAACATTTCTCCAACTTTGTCATCACCTAGTTTTTCCTTAAGTTTATCTTTTAATTTGTCTTGAGTACCTGCACACATGCATGCACTACCGTTACAAACGAAGGCTTTTTTTTCTCTATGAGAAGGTCTTAAAAATTCATAAAAGGATTCTGCACCATGGAGAGTTGAAACACCTAGGTTATGTTTTTTGGCAATTTCTTTAATATCTTGCGGACTATCGCTTAAGGTATTTTCTGAGATTTGCTTAAATAGGTTATCTTTTAAGCCTATTCTGCCTGATAAATTACTTATATTTTTTGACACAAATACCCTTTTATTAATTTAGTCCACAATAACTTTTTTGTTATTTGTGTAAATATTAAAACTGTCCCTCTTTACGAAACCAACAAGGGTAATGTCAAATTTATTCGCTAAATCGATAGCAAGACTAGTTGGCGCACCAACGCTTATCATTATACCTATATCTGTCATCAAAACCTTTTGAACCAATTCAAAATTTAGTCTGCCTGAGCATGTTATAAATTGGTTTTTAGGATCAATTTGGTTGCTCTTTAATGCACAACCAATAAGTTTATCTAGAGCATTATGTCTTCCTACATCCTCTCTGACAGCAACCAATTCTCCATTACTATTAAAAAGACCACTAGCATGAATTCCACCTGTTTTACTAAATTCTGATTGGCTTTCTCTCAATGTGTCTGGCGATTTAACAATTACCTCTTTTTTGATTTTGGGTTCTAATGGATTTGTTTTATTTTTTTTTATTATTTCCAGAGCATCAAGTGAAGATTTTCCACATACACCACACGATGAATTAGTTAAAAAATCTCTTTTTATTTTTGAAATATTCACATTTTCAGAATTGTTTAAAGTTGCTAATATTTTATTTTGAATATTGTATTGACCAACTTTATTTCCGTAACTTTTTATTGAATCAATATCACCAATATTTTTTATAATTTGTTCGTTATATAAAAATCCTCTTACAAGATCCTCATCATCACCTGGTGTTCTCATTGTTATAGATAAACTTTGAGTTATCCATTTACCAGACTCCTTAAACTTTAATGAAATCTCCAATGGTTCTTCAATTGAGATTAAATCATCTGTATTTTCAAACTTATTAGATGAATATTTTAAAACTTTGTATTTGGAATTCATGAAATTATTTTAGTGGATAGTTTTTTTTTAATAAATATTTGTTAATTATAATTGCTAATAACAATATAATTATACAACCAAAAATTATTGGATTAATTAAATAATCATAAGAGGCACTTCCAATAATAACTATAATTGGATTTCCACCAGCAGGCGGGTGAACAATATTAAATAAAATCATTAAAAAAACTCCAGCTCCAACAGCGATCGCAATACTGATATAAATAGGAAGCGGAATATAGTTTACAAAAATTACTCCTACTAAAGCTGTTACTAAATGTCCAAAAAAAACATTCTTTGGTTGTGCAAATGGACTTTCGGGGAAACCAAATAGTAAAACCATTGAGGAACCAAATGAGGCTGCAATAAAATATCCCAGTGTACTTTTATAAGTAAGGATTGTTAGTATACCAATTGTAAATGCTGAAAAAAAACCTGCAATTAATGCTTTTTGCAATAATGGTTTTGTAATTTTGATCATTTATATTTTTAATGCTTTGGCAATAGTTCTTAAAGGTAAAAGCAAACATTCTTTTCTTGAAAGATTTTTTTTATCTAAAATTTCTTTAAAGTCTTTCCAATGTTTTTCCATACTTACTTTTGCGTTCTCAAAAAGTTGCTCGCCAACTTTTAAAAATCTTTTTATATCGTCAACTTTTTTTTCCTTAATTTTTCTGGATAATAGACTGACAGATGCCTGACAATAAACACACGATTTACACTGATAACCCATATCCTTTACAACATCTTCTTTGATAACTAAGCTTATTTCCATTTCATCACCACATAATGGATTTTTGTGTTTTGACTTATGAGTATAGTTTTCAACAACTTTATTGTTTTCAGTATTAGCTGCTATTTCTAAAATTCTTAAATCCATTTAATTTCTTTAATTCAACTTTGAATGTTTTATATTTTATAAATGGATCATAACAATATTTTAGGCACTGTGCTAGCAGGTGGTAAGTCACAAAGGTTTGGAGAAGATAAATCTCAAGTAAAGTTAGCTGGTAAATTGTTAATTGATCACATGTTGAAAGAAATAATTGAAGAATTTAAGGAACTCTTAATAATATCAAATAATAAAATTAATTTTCATAAATCAGAAAAAATTTCACTAATCGAAGATTTTGAAAAAGGTCTTGGTCCGTTAGGTGGAGTTTTATCAGCTATGAAATGGATAAAAGTAAATCAAAAAGAATATAAATGGATAGCAACATTTCCTGTTGATACACCTTTTTTTAAGAGACAAATACTTAAAGATTTTATTCAAAATATTAATTTGAATGAAAGTGATTTATTTTTCATTAAGTCAAACAACACACGACATAATATATTTGGTTTATGGTCTATTAATTTACTAGATAAGTTAGAGAATGATTTAAAAAAAGGGGAAAGAAAAGTAGAGTTGTGGGCTAATAATACTGGAGTTAAAATAGTTAATATGGAGTTTTCAAATAATGATCCTTTCTTTAATATAAATACAAAAGAAGATTTAGAAAAAGCCGAAGAAATATTCAAAAATGATTAGTTACAAAAAATCAAAGATAATTTTAAAAAAAGCAAAAATTAAAATTAAAGATGAGATTATAAAGAGTGTAAATTCTCTGAATAGAGTAGTTTCTACCAATGTTTATTCTAATGTAAATTATCCATCAGGGAATAATGCTGCATTTGATGGTTACGCAATTAACTCAAAAGACACTAATGGATTAAAAAAAAAATTCTCAAAAAAATTTAAAATTATTGGTTCAATTACTGCAGGAATGAAACCATTTAAAAAAAAGATAAAAAAATTTGATACTGCTGAAATAATGACTGGAGGAATTTTGCCAAAGGGTTTTGACACAATTATTCCTATAGAACAAATAATTTTTTCGCCTAATAAAAAATATATTTTAATTGACC
>CACPHV010000027.1 GCA_902633985.1 uncultured Pelagibacteraceae bacterium | reverse complement strand
TTGGTACGGCATCAAAGAATTCATTAGCTAAAAAAATTGTTGGGTAAGAGTTTATTTTTTCAATATCTTTTAACCATGAAAATTTTTTAGAATTTAAATTTTTTTTTTGTTCATTTATTAAAAAGTCACTTTTTTCATGAATTACAAAACTGCAAGCATTGTAACATTCGGGAAAATTTATAAGTGTCTCATCAATGACTTTCATCATTTCGCCATTTCCAGCTCCCAGTTCTAGCAAATTAAATTTTTTTGGAGAGCCTAAACTTTTCCAAAAAGTAATTGTCCAAATTGCAATAATCTCTGAAAATAATCTTGTGATATTGGGAGCAGTAATAAAATCTCCATCTTCACCAAAAGGATTCTTTTTCATATAAAAACCTTTATCCTTATCGTAAAGAGCAAAATTTATAAATTGATCTAATGGTAAATTATTTGTTTTAGCGAGTTTCATATTTTAAATAAAATAAGATTACCCCTGATAATATAAATATTAAACTTACTACTTGCCCCATCGTTAAGTTTAAAAATATATAACCTAGCTGTTCGTCTGGTACTCTATAAAATTCAACAATAAATCTGAAGATTGAGTAAATCATTAAAAATAATCCTGAAATTACACCAGGTTTATTTGAAAATTTGTTTTTAAAATAAATTAATAATAAAAATAAAAATAAACCCTCCAATAGTGCTTCATATAATTGCGAGGGATGCCTAGGAAGATTATCTACCTGAACAAATGTTACTGCCCAGGGCACATTAGTTATAGTTCCATACAACTCTGAATTTATAAAGTTTGCTATTCGTCCAAAAAATAATCCGATTGGAGCTACTAAAGCAACAATATCCAAATATAAAAATGGGTTTTGATTATTTTTTTTAGCAAAAAATAAAGATGCGAAAATAACTCCAATTAAACCACCATGGAAAGACATTCCTCCTTGCCAAATTTTAAATATATCTAAGGGATTATTTATATAAAAACTTAAATTATAAATAAAAATATAACCAAGTCTGCCTCCTAAAATTATACCTACAATTAAATAAGTTAAATAATCATCAAATTTATTTTTAACTTCTATATCTTGGATAAATAGTTTTTTAGCGAGTATCCAGCCTAATATAATTCCAAATATATAAGCTAGAGAATACCATCTGACTTCTAAAGAAAATATTTCTAAGGCTACTGGGTCAAAATTATTAATGAACATTTTTAATAATACTTATAATGTATATTAAATATGAAAAATTCTAAATTTATAATTGATAAGTTTGCTAAATTAATAGAGCAGGGACTAGTAACTTCAAAAGATTTAACTACAGAACTATTTAATATCTTAAAATCTAAAAGAGATGAGTTTGTTTTGAAAATGAAACTTACAAGTAAAGATGAGTTTGAGGTACTCTCCAAACGTGTTGAGAATCTTGAAAATAAAATAAATAAACTTGATAAAAAAAAAGTAAATAAAGTTAAACAGGTAAAAAAACTTTAACTCTTAAACCATCCATTTTTGATTTTTCTAACATTATATTTCCTCCATGAGATTTGATAATATCTGATGAAATTGATAAACCCAGACCAACACTTGATTTAGAGTCTGCTCGACCCTTATCTATTTTATAGAAAGGTTTAAATACATTTTCATATTCATTTTTTGATATTCCAGGGCCATCATCATCAATGATAATGAATAAGTTTGTTTTTTTTTTACTTAAGCTAATTTCAACTTTGTTGGCATATTTCAGTGAATTATCAATTAAATTATTTATACATCTGTTGATTAAATTTTTCCTGCCATTAAAGTAAATTCTCGGTATCAGATTTTGTGAAATATTTTCATTATTATATTTTCCAATAACTTCTGAAATTAATTCGGAGAGATTAAACATTTCATCTTTTTCAGCATACGATGAGCTAGTAAATTGTAAATATTCATTTAACATTTTCTCCATTTCATTAATATCTTCAGTTAATTTTTTAACAGTTTCTTTATCTTTTATAAAAGCTACTTGTAGCTTCATCCTTGTTAAAGGTGTTCTTAAATCATGACTAATTCCAGACAACATTTCTGTTCTTTGATTTATGTGTCTTTCAATTCTCTTTCTCATTTTATCAAATTCATGTCCTGCTTGTCTTATTTCAAGGGCTCCAGAAGGTTTGAACTCCTCAATATTTTCTCCTTTACCAAACCTTTCAGCTGCACGAGCTAGGTTTGTGATTGGTCTAGTTTGATTTTTTAAAAATATTAGAGAAATTATCACCATTATTATTGCAGGCACTGTGATCCAAAGTGCAAATATTCTTGCTGAGGAACTTGCAACTCTATCTTTGGGCACTAAAAATTTAAAATAACCTTCTTCATATTTAATTCTTAAATCAATTAATTCTTTATAACTTGTTGTTTCAAACCAGTATTCATTTAATCCAAATTTAGATTTTAGCTCTCTTCTTAAAGTTCTATCTATAGGACTAAACCATCTTTCAGTATCTTTATTTACTAATTTTTCGTTATTGGTAAATTCAATATTTAAATCTAAAAATATGGAAAAAAGATCTAGCAACTCTTGTTTATTTTCTTGCTCACTTCCATAGGCTTCAACAAATGTACTGATTTCATTTACTAAAGTTCTTGTCATACCTTTGTTAGTTTTAATCCAAAGACTGTCAAAAAAAACAATTGTAATTACTAGTTGTAAAACTAGAACTGGAATGGCAACAATAAGAAGCGCTCTATAAAATAATCTTTTTGGTAATATTTTTTTTAAGTAATCACTCAATCCAGAGAACATATCCTGCACCTCTTATTGTCTGTAAAAATTTTGGATTTTTTGGATCAATTTCAATTTTTTTTCTAAGCCGAGTAATAATAACATCTATTGATCTCTCTTTATCTAGATTAATTAATTGACCTATATCTTCCCTAGAAAATGTTTTGCCTGGGTAATTAATCATCTTTTCTAAAATCGTTTTTTCGGTTGCATTAATCTTAAATTCTTTATCACTTTTAAAAATTAAAAGTTTATTCAAATCTATTTTTACATTTTCAAATTCTATAACCCTTTTTTGGTCTGTTTTAATAGTTTTGTTTATTATATTTTGTATCCTTAGAATTAATTCTTTTGGTTCAAATGGTTTTGGTAAATAATCATCAGCACCAATCTCTAATCCTTCAACTCTTTCATTTGCCTCTCTTTTTGCTGTCAGAAGTATCACTGGTGTATCTAATTTTTTTTTATTTTCTTTTAAAAATTCAAGTCCACTTTTACCTGGCATCATAATATCCAAAACTATCAAATCGAACTTAATTATTTTAATTTTCTCTAATGCACTTTCTGCATTCTCTGCAGTAGTGACTAAGAATTTATTTTCATTTAAAAACTTTTTTACAAGAGATCTAATTCCATCGTCATCATCAATCACTAATATATGCGCAATAAACTTATCCATTAATTATTTTACTTATTACATTATCAAAATTTATAACTTCTTCAGAACTTGAATTTAACAAAGCATTATAAATTCTCTTTTTTTGTATATTAAAAATTTCATTAAAAATTTTTTTTCCTTTATCATTAAGAAAAACATGTTTCACTCTAGTGTCCTGATCATCTTTTTTAAACATGATGACCTCAAGTTTAATTAAATCTTTGAGAACGCGATTTAAGCTTTGTTTTGTGACTTTCAATCTCTTAAGTAGCTCTGAAATTGAGATTCCTTCATACATAGATAATAAATGAATTACCTTATGATGCGCTAAACCAATTGAATATCTATCTAATATTTTTTTAGAGTCAGAAAAGGTTTCTCTGTAGCTTACAAATAGTTTTTCAATTAAGTCTTTAAGCTGATCATCTTTTAAATATAAAAGTTCTTTCATTCTAGGTAAGTTATATTGACATATTAAAGATACAAAGATATTTTTTGTTTATAAATTAAAAAAAATTTCATACATGATACCTTACGACAAGAGATCTGGAAAAATATGGTACAACAACGAATTAGTTGATTGGGGTGATGTTAAACTTCATGTTTTAAGCCATGGAATGCACTATGCTAGTTGTGTATTTGAAGGTGAGAGAGTTTATGATGGTTCAATTTTCAAATTAGAAGAGCACACTTCAAGATTTTTTTATTCAGCAAAAAGAATGGGTTTCGAAATTCCATATACAGAGGACGAAATAAATGTTGCGTCAAACAAAATTGTAGCGACACAAAAAGTAGAAAATGGTTACGTGAGACCTGTAGCTTGGAGAGGCAGTGAGATGATGGCTATTTCTGCCCAACACACTAAAATTCATGTTGCAATAGCAACTTGGGAGTGGGGATCATATTTTGATCCTAAACTTAAAATTGAAGGAATAAGATTAAATATTTCAAATTGGAGAAGACCAGCGCCTAATACAATACCGTGGGATACAAAGGCATCTGGTCTTTATATGATTTGCACTCTCTCCAAGCATGAAGCGGAAAAACAAGGTTATACAGACTCTTTAATGTTAGACCATGAGGGAAATATTGCTGAAGCCACTGGTGCAAATATTTTTTTTAAAGATAAAAATGGAGAAATTCATACTCCAATACCAGACTCATTTTTAGATGGTATTACAAGAAGGACTGTTATTGGAATAGCAAAATCAAAAAATATAAAAGTTCATGAAAGAAAAATAAGTCCAACTGAACTACCAAATTTTGTTGGATGTTTTTTAACTGGAACGGCAGCAGAGGTGACTCCAGTTTCATGTATTGCAGAAAATCAATTTAAAGTTTGTGATACTATTATTGATTTAAATGAATCCTATCAAAAATTAGTTAGGAAGAAAAAAGCAGCTTAATCTTTACTGTCTTCAGACATTGCATGATCAATGCCTTTTCGCATATAATCATATGCAGTGAAAAGTGTTAATGCAGCTGATAACCATAAAAAAATAATACCAATTGTTTGTGCATTATAATCTTGAAAGTTAATTATCTTATTTCCTGTATCACCAGATAACAAAAGAGCTATGGATACCATTTGTAATACAGTTTTAAGTTTTGCAAGATTTGAAACTGGAAGTTTTATTTTACCTTTAGCTAAAAATTCTCTTAAACCTGAAATTAAAATTTCTCTCGTAAGAATTATTATTGCTGCAATTACTTCGTAATTTCGAATAGTGCCATCCATAACTAAAAGTATCAATGCGGTTGCAACAATAATTTTATCAGCTATAGGATCCAGTAACTCTCCTAACTTTGACTCTACCCCAAACAATCTAGCCAACATACCATCTAAGAAATCTGTAAATGATGCAACAATAAACAATATTAAAGCAGTTAAATCACCATAAAATCCTGGAAGATAAAAAGCTAAAACAAAAAAAGGAACTATTATTATTCGCCCAATTGTTAATATATTTGGAATTTTTTTTAACATAATTATTCGTGAAAAAAGTTATATATCTTTTTTGCTACTTTTTCTTCAACACCTTCCACAGATTTAATTTCATCTAAGCTAGCAGACTCAACAGATCTTGCAGATCCAAAATGGTTCAATAAAGCTCTTTTTCTTATAGCTCCAATACCTTCTATTTGGTCTAGTAAAGATTTGCTAATACCTTTTTTCCTTTTTGCTCTGTGAGCACTTATAGCAAATCTATGTGATTCATCCCTAATTCTTTGAAGAAAAAATAGAGTTGGGTCGTTTCTAGTGAATTTGTACTCTTTACCATTGTGAAAAAAGGTTTCATTTCCACTGTTTCTAAACTTACCTTTTGCTATTGCAATGATCGGAATATCGTGAAGACCTAGTTCATTTAGACTTTCTCTGGCAACCGAATATTGACCTTTACCTCCATCGACAAGTACTAAATCAGGAAAAGTAAGATAATTATCTTTTTCCTGAACCGCTCTTTTGAACCTTCTATTTAATACTTCCTTCATCATGCCATAATCATCTTGTTCATTTTTTTTATGTTTAATATTAAATTTCCTATACCTTTTCTTAATAAATCCTTCATCACCATAAGCTATGAGTGCCCCAACACTATTAGTGCCCTGAATATGACTGTTATCATAAACTTCAATTAAATTTATATTGGTTTCTAAATTAAATTTTTGAGCAACCGCATCGAACAATTCTTTGTTATTCTGACTTTCATAAAGTTTTCTATTTAGACTGTCTTTTGCGTTTTTAATTGCTTGGTTAATAACTTTCAGTTTTGACCCTTTCTTTGCAACTGAAATATTTATCTGTTTACCTTCTTTTTGAGTGAGTGTTTTTTCAATTAAGGCTTTTTCTTTTATTTCTTCCGAAAGAATAACCGACGATGGAACGCTCTTATTTTCATAAAACTGAGAAACAAACGAATTTAATATTTCACCAAATTTTTCATCAGGATCATGTTTTGGAAAAAAAGCTTGGTTACCCCAATTTTGTTTTGATCTATAAAAAAAAACTTGAATACAGGTTTTGCCAGATTCTTTATATCCAGCAATAACATCAGCTTCAACTAAGTTTGCTTCATTAATTCTTTGAGAGGATTGAATTATATTTAATGCTTTTATTCTATCTCTTAATATCACAGCTTTCTCAAAATCAAGATCCTCACTTGCTTTTTCCATCTGATTGGAAAGATTTTTTTGAATTTTCCTAGATTTACCTGAAACAAATTCAATAGCATCATTTACTGTTTGATTATATTCCTCTTTTTTTACGTAACCTACACATGGTCCAGAACATCTTTTTATTTGATACAAAATACATGGTCTTTCTCTATTTTTAAAGACAGTGTCATTGCAAACTCTTAAATGAAAAATCTTTTGGATCATTTTGATTGTCCAATTAGCAGAACCAGCAGAAGCAAAAGGTCCAAAGTAAAAACCTTCTTTTGTTTTTTTACCTCTATGTCTTTTTATTTGGGGCCACTTATCTTTATTGCCAATAAATATGAATGGAAATGATTTATCATCACGAAGCAGGATATTGAATTTTGGCTTATGCTTTTTGATTAAATTTGCTTCTAAAAGTAATGCTTCACTCTCGTTAGATGTTGTTGTTATCTCTAGCTTTCTTGTTTGAGATAACATTCGTTCAGTTCTAATTATATGATTTTTTTCAGCAACGTAACTCTTTAATCTGTTTGGTAGATTTTTAGCCTTACCCACATAAAGAATTTCATTTTTCTCATTAAGCATCCTGTAAACTCCAGGAAGTTTAGGCACTAAAGATAACTCTTTTTTAATTACTTCTTTTCCTATTTCAGAAC
>CACPHV010000026.1 GCA_902633985.1 uncultured Pelagibacteraceae bacterium | reverse complement strand
TGATGTAGCAGAGTAGTACACCTTTCCATATCCTCCAGTTGCAATAATTACAGTGTGCGCTCTAAATCTATGAATTGTACCGTCATTAAGATTCCATGCTATTAATCCTTTGCACTCTCCATCTTTCATTAATAAATCTAAAGCAAAATATTCAATAAAAAATTCTGTGTTATGTTTTAAAGCTTGTCCATATAAAGTATGTAATATTGCATGCCCTGTTCTATCTGCAGCTGCACAAGTTCTTTGAACAATTCCATTTCCATAATTTTTGGTCATACCACCAAATGGTCTTTGATAAATTTTCCCCTCCTCTGTACGACTAAAAGGAACACCATACTTTTCCAATTCCAAGACTGCTTTGGGCGCTTCTTTACATAAATATTCAATGCTATCTTGATCTCCTAACCAGTCTGCACCTTTTACAGTGTCATACATGTGCCATCTCCAATCATCTTCCCCCATATTTCCTAGGGCTGCTGATATTCCACCTTGTGCAGCAGACGTATGACTTCTTGTGGGAAATACTTTTGAGATACACGCTGTTTTTAAACCAGCTTCACTTAATCCCACAGCTGCTCTTAATCCTGAGCCACCTGCTCCAAGTACAACAACATCGTACTCATGATCTATGATATTATAGGCTTTCATGTATTTAAGTTAAAAATAACAATTATTGTTAAAATTGGAATTGTTATAGCAAAAAAATTTAAGATTTTGTTTGCGGCATTTTTGATTTTCGTATCTTTTATATAGTCCTCAAAAACCTCACTAATACTTAATGCTGAAAAAAAATAAATAAATACCAGAAACAGTCCCATTAAAAATTTAGATGGTTGAGATGTCAAAAAAACCAACTATTTCTTGATAACTTTTATCATAAAAATTTACTAAACTTAAAATAAACCAAAGCATTAGGGGTAACAAAATTAAAGAGCTAAATTTTAAAAACAACCATTTTTTTGTAACCGGTAGCATTAGATGACTCCTCTTCCAAATATATAAACTAATATAGTTAAAAAAATTGAACCGAAAATAACAAGCAAACCTGTAATTTTAGTTGTTTGTAATTCAAAGCCATAACCTAAATCCATAATTAAATGTCTAATCTCACTTAACATTTGAAAACTAAAAGACCAAGTTATTCCAATTAATATAAATTTCCCTAAAAAAGATTCTAAAAAAATTTTTATTGTTTGATATTCACTCTCTCCTAAAAGCATAAAAGCAAACCAAATACAAATTAAAGTTATTGCAAAAAAATTAATTATCCCTGTAATTCTATGTGAAATGGATACTAAAGAAGAAATATGCCATTTATAAATTTGTATATGTGGTGATAAAGGTCTATTTTCCATTTTATTATTTTGATTTAATTATTGTTTCTGCGATTTCAACAGAATTAAGTGCAGCACCTCTTAATAAATTATCTGAAACAATCCATAAATTAAGGGAATTTTTTTTAGTTTTATCCTCTCTAATTCTAGATATGTAAGTCTCATCATTTCCAGCTGCCTCAAAAGGAGTGCTATAACCTCCATTTTCTCTTTTATCAATAACCTGACAGCCCTCTGCATTACTTAAAGATTCTCTAACATCATCTAAATTAAAAGGTTTCTCAAACTCTATATTAACAGACTCAGAGTGTGATACTAGCACAGGAATTCGAACACATGTTGCTGTAAGTTCAATTGTTTCATCTAATATTTTTTTTGTTTCATTTGTCATTTTTAACTCTTCTTTTGTATATCCATCATCAGAGAAAACATCGATATGTGGAATAACATTAAAAGCAATTTGTTTGGTAAAGTTTTTGGACTCTATTTTTTTTCCATCTAAATATTTTTTAGTTTGCTCAATTAATTCATCCATTGGACTTTTTCCACCACCTGAAACAGATTGATAAGTTGAAACTACAACTCTTTTAATTTTATATAAATCATGAAGTGGTTTAAGAGCAATAACAAGTTGTGCTGTTGAACAGTTTGGGTTTGCAATAATATTTTTATTCATTTTTTTTATTTCAGAAGAGTTTACTTGTGGAACAATCAGAGGTACATCTGGATCCATCCTAAAAAAACTTGAATTATCAATTACCACAGTATGTTTGGCTGCATTTTCTGCATATTTTTCTGCAATTTTTCCTCCTGCTGCAAAAAAAGTAATATCAGCTTTAGAAAAATCATAGTTTTCTAAATTCTCAATTTCATATTCTTTATCTCTAAATAATATTTTTTTTCCTGCACTTTTTTCTGAGGCAACTAAATATAGATTATCAAACTTGAAGTTTTTTTTATCAAAAACTTCAAGAGTCTTTCTACCTACATTACCTGTTGCACCCACTATAGCTATGTTCATATTTAGAGTTTTATACTAAATAAAAGGTAAATCGCAAACTTTACCCACACAAATTTCACCATTTATCTTGGCTTTTATATCCTGATCGACGTTCCAATGTGGTTTTTTCATCATAGCAATACCAATAACTTTTTTAAAATGTGGTGAATAGCAAGCTGATCTCAATTCTCCAATTATATTATTGTTTTGATCACTTAATTCTAATGATCCTGTAATGCTTATTTTATCTATATCAAGCATTACTCCCATTAATTTTTTTTTAATTCCTTCAGATTTAATTTTTTTTAATTTCTCTTTACCTAAAAAATTAACTTCGCTATCTATGTTAATATATTTATCAAATCCACATTCATAAGGATTATCTCCATTATCGATATCATTTCCATAAGATAATAATCCACTTTCAATACGTTCTATTAAATTTGGACAACCTGGTTTGATATTAAATTCTTTTCCAATTTCAAAAAGATGATCATATAATTTTAATCCAGAAACATTATGCTCAACATAAATTTCATAACCACCTTGTTTTGACCAACCAGATCTTGCAATTAAATGTTTATCACCACCAAATTCAAAATAATCAAAACCAAAAAATTTTAAATTAACTATCTTATCTCCAAAAACTTTTTCCATTAATTCAAATGACTTTGGACCTTGTATAGCCATTATATCAACATCAGGTTCAAAAATCTTTACGTCTAATTTATTTCCAATAGCTAACCCCTTTGCAAATAATATTACATCTGAGTCAGCAAGTGATACCCACCATTTATTTTCATTTAATCTAAGTACAACTGGATCATTAATCAGACCTGCGTTATCATCAATTATTGGACAATAATAACATCTTCCATCTTTCGATTTAGATAAATCTCTACAAGTCATCAACTGAACTAATTTCGCTGAGTCTTTACCAGAAATTTCTACCTGTCTTTCAGCAGCTACATCCCAAATTTGTACATACTGTTTTAAGTGATGGTATGAGTCCTCAATTGAACCAAAGGCAGCTGGAAGCAACATATGATTGTATATTGTATAAGCCGTAACTCCTTGTTTTTCTATTCTAGAGGTATAGGGAGTGCCTCTCAGCCTTCTTGATTTTGCAATTGAAAAACTTTTCATTATTTTAAAAATTCTAAAACCTTGTCTCTCATTTCGAATGCTTTTTCAATCATAATCATATGACCACAACCCTCAATTATATGAGTTGTTGAATTTTTAATTAAACTAGAAAACTTTTTACCTGACTCTAGATTTACCATTTTGTCTAATGATCCAAATATCAATAAAGAGGGACAGTCTATTAATCTAGCAGCGTCAGATCCATTAATATAATTATTACATGCAATTAAATCGACTGCTAATATTTCTCTAATATCTCTTGGTGACTGTATTATTTTTTCCACTGGATTACCTCCTATAAATTTTTTTGAACCTTCATAGCCCCACTTCATCATCAATTTAACAGCATCACTATCTCCATTTTTTGCTAAATCAATAAGATCTGGATGAACTGGCATTCTATTTGAACCACCAATAAAAACTAATTTTTTTAGTCTATTTTTATATCTAGATGCATATTCGAGTATCTCCAGGCATCCTTGAGAGTGCCCAACAATAAATAATTGTTTTAAATTTAATTTTACAAATACTTGCTCTAACCAATCAGCAATTTTTTCAATACTATCTAAGCAGGGTCCATCTGAATTACCATGCCCAGGTAAATCAATAGATAATACATTAAAATTTTTGTTAGAAAAAAATTGTTCAGTTAATGACCAAACTATATGTGAAAGACCACTTCCATGAAGAAATACCAATGTTTCTTTATTTAAATCTATTCCCTGTCCAGCATCTGATACATAAATATTTTTATTTTCTATTTGAAAAATCAAAAGTTACCTAAACTTGTTTTCTCAGTTCAAATTTTTGTATTTTACCTGTTGAGGTTTTTGGTAACTCACAAAAAACAACCTTTTTTGGAACTTTAAAGCCTGCTAAAGTTTCTTTACAAAAATCAATTAGTTCTTTTTCGCTAACTGGTTTGTCTTTAACCGCTTCGATAAATGCACATGGCACTTCACCCCATTTTTCATCTGGTTTTGCAACAACCGCAGCAATCGAAACAGATGGGTGTTTGGATAAAGTATTTTCAATTTCAATTGAAGAAATATTTTCTCCTCCAGAAATAATTATATCTTTTGATCTATCTTGTATTTTAATATAGCCATCAGAATGCATTACAGCTAAATCACCACTGTGAAACCAACCATCTTTCATGGCTTTTTCGGTAGCCTCTTTATCTTTGAAATATCCCTTCATTACGACATTTCCTCTAATCATGATTTCACCGATTGTCTTTCCGTCTCTAGGAACTTCTTTCATTGTCTCAGGGTCTAAAACAACGACACCTTCCGTATTAGGATACTTTACACCTTGTCTTGCTTTAATCTCGTTTTGTTTTTCTTCATCAAAATTATTCCACTCATCATTCCAAGCACACTGAGTTACATGCCCATAAGTTTCTGTTAAACCATATACATGCATTACTTCAAATCCGAGAGCTCTCATTTTTTTAAAAATTATACTTGGTGGAGGAGCACCAGCAGTTAGAACATAAACTTTTTGTTTTAATTTTTTCTTATCACTTTCTGGGGCTCCAGTAATCATATTCAATACTATTGGAGCACCACCAAAATGAGTGATTTCATATTTATCAATAAGTTCAAAAATTTTTTTAATATCTATATTTCTTAAACATATTGTTCTTCCGTTTAGCATCGGCACAGTCCATGGATAACACCAGCCATTGCAATGGAACATTGGAACAACTGTTAAAAAATTTAATCTATTTGGCATATTCCAAGCAACTGAGCTTCCTGTAGACATTAAATATGCTCCCCTATGATGATAGACAACACCTTTGGGATTTCCTGTAGTACCTGATGTATAACTTAGTGATATAGCTTGCCACTCATCTTCGGGCATTTGCCATTGGTAATTTTCATCACCTGTATTTAAAAAACTTTCATATTCTAAATCGCCAATTTTTTCCAATTTTGATTGGTCAGCATATTTATCGTTTATATCAATAATAATTATTTTTTTATTAAGATTTTTTAATGCTTTTTTTACTTCTCCATGAAGTTGTCTATCCACAACTAAGACTTTTGCTTCGCTATGATCTAAAATATAGGAAATTGTTTTGGCATCTAATCTTATATTTATCGTATTAAGAACTGCACCAGTCATAGGTACAGAATAGTGTGCTTCAAAAATCTCTGGTGTATTGAAAGCTAAGAATGAAACCGTGTCACCTTTTTTAATACCTATTTTTGTCAATGCACTAGCAAATTTTACAATTCTTTTATAAACTTCAGCCCAGGTATAATTTTTTTCTTCATAAATTATAGCCTCATAATTTGGGTAAATTTCTTTTGCTCTTTTTAAAAAAGTTAAGGGAGTGAGGGGTACGTGATTTGCTTTATTTTTATCTAAATTTGTATCGTAATGGCTCATTAATTAAACTTAAAATTCATTATATTTGAGCTTCCTGAGATTGCTGATTTGTAATGATACTCAGCCCGAGGTAATACCTTATCAAAATAAAATTTAGCTGTATTTATTTTATCACTATAAAATTCTTTATTTGTATTAAAATCATTAAAACTAACCTCTAAAATTTTAATCCAAGCATAAGCAATTGAAACATAACCTAAGCTTTTTAAATAATCATTTGCTGCAGCACTAACATCATCCTTTTCAATTTTATTTTTATCATTTATCCAATCTGTGAATTTGGATAAAATATCTAAATAATGGTTTAATTCTTTAGAAAATGTTTTTACTTTTTCATTTTTGCTCTCACATTCAGATTTAATCATTTCTAAAAACTTATTTATAACATCGCCCTTTTTGTTAGATAATTTTCTAAATACTAAATCTGCAGCCTGTACGGAATTTGTTCCTTCATAAATTGGGGTAATACGATTATCTCGATATAATTGCTCAATACCTTGGTCTTTAGTATATCCGTATCCTCCATGTATCTGCATTGCATCGCTAGTAATTTCCATAGCTAAATCTGTAAAAAGTGATTTAACCACAGGCGTCATTAATGAAACGTAATCTAAAGCAGCTTGTTTAATTTTTTCGTCTGGGTGATAAAGACTTACTTCTGTTTGTTGAGAAAGCCAAAAACATAATGCTCTTTCACCCTCAATTATTGATTTCATATTAAGTAAAGTTCTTCTAATGTCTGCATGATCAATTATAAAATCTGCACCATTATTAGATTTTGAATTATTTGTTTTTCCTTGCTTTCTTTCTTTTGCGTAAGAAAGTGAATTTTGATATGCAATTTCAGAAATACCTAAACCTTGAATGCCTACAACTATTCGCTCTAAATTCATCATTGTGAACATTGCACTAAGACCTTTATCTTTGTTACCAATCATGTAACCAGTTGCATCATCAAAATTTAAAACACAAGTTGCCGAACCTTTAATACCCATCTTACTCTCAATTGATCCAGTTGAAATTCCATTTCTTGGACCAATACTACCATCCTGGTTCACAATATATTTTGGAACTAAAAATAAACTAATTCCCTTAGTACCAGATGGAGAGTCTGGTGATCTTGCCAAAACTAAGTGAATAATATTTTCGGTTAAATCATGGTCTCCTGAAGTTATGAATATTTTTTGACCACTGATTTTATAAGTATTATCTGATTGTTTAATTGCTTTAGTTTTTAACAAGCCAAGGTCGGTACCACAGACTGGTTCTGTTAAACACATTGTACCACTCCACTTACCTTCTACAATCTTTGGTAAATATTTATTTTTAATTTCATCAGAAGCATGATGATTAATACAATTATAAGCACCAATACTTAGTTCACTATACAATTTAAATGATAAGCTTGCTGAAGATAGCATTTCATCAAAAAATGCACTTACTGTTTTTGGCATTCCTTGACCTCCATATTTTGGATCACAAGACAATGAAGTCCAACCATCCTCAATATACTTTTGATACGCTTCTTTGTAGCCTGGGGGTGTTCTGACAACACCATTTTCTAAAACTGCTGGATTTTCATCTCCTGATTTAGCAAGAGGTAAAATTAAATTTTGATTTATCTTGGCT
>CACPHV010000025.1 GCA_902633985.1 uncultured Pelagibacteraceae bacterium | reverse complement strand
AAAAGCCTTCCAAAGAAGATTTAGACAGTATTTGGTAAACGGGATAATTGATGAAGAATGTTTATTGATAAGTAAAAATCTCACTAAAAATCTAAAATAATTAAACTTGAAAATTTTAAGTTTAGTAATAAATTGATAATGCCAGATAAATGACTTATCGCTTTAAGTTTGTTTAAAGAGGAAAGTCCGGGCTCTACAAGGACACAGTGCCAGGTAATACCTGGCGGGGGAAACCCTAGGGACAGTGCCACAGAAAATAAACCGCCATAACATGGCAAGGGTGAAAAGGTGTGGTAAGAGCACACCGGTTCTATTGGTAACAATGAACGCTGGAAAACCCCACTGGGAGCAAGACTAAGTAGAGATGACATTGTTGAAAAACTAAAAGCCGTCCTTGGCTAGTCATCAGGGTTAGTTGCTTGAGCTTAAGAGTGATCTTAAGCCTAGACAAATGATAGGTTTAAATGACAGAACCCGGCTTACAGTTTATCTGGCACTTCAAATCAAAATATCACTACAGGTTTCTTTGTTTGTTCTCATTTTTTAATTACTAGTATCTATTTTCATTATCACTAAAACAATAATAGTGCCTAAATAATAGGTATTGACCTTCAGTTCTAAAACCCATAATATCCCATAAATTCCCATTATATGGGAATAAATGGATTTATGTTTTATGTTTTTATCAACATACGAAAACAAATTAGACAAAAAAGGGAGAGTTTCTGTGCCTGCTAGTTTTAGGTCATATTTATCCAATCTAGGTTACAATGGTGTTATTTGTTATCCATCATTTAATAATTCCTCGATAGAAGCATGTTCTCAAGATAGAATTGAAAAAATTTCTTCAGCAATTGACTCTTTAAATCCTTTTGAGGAAAAAAGAGATTTCTTTGCAACATCAATATTAGCAGAAAGTATAAATTTACAATTCGACAGTGAAGGCAGAATTTCACTTTCATCAAAATTATTAAAACATGCAAAAATAAAAAATAGCATGTTGTTTGTTGGTCAAGGCCAAACATTTCAAATATGGGAGCCAACAGCATTTGAAAAATTTAAGATAACAGCGAGGAAAAAAGCAAATATTAATCGTGGTAATCTTAAATGGGAGCTTCAACATAACAAACAATAGGGGATAAAAGATGACAATTAACTTTAAAGCACCAGAGATAAAAGAGCTACAGCCACGACTACTAGTTTTAGGAGTTGGTGGAGCTGGCGGAAATGCAATTAACGAAATGATAGAAAATAATCTACAAGGTGTAGAATTTATTGCAGTAAATACTGATGCTCAAGATTTGAAGCTTAGTAAAGCCAAAACAAGAATTCAAATTGGTTTGAATTTAACAAAAGGTTTAGGAGCAGGAGCAAAACTTGATATCGGTCAAGCAGCTGCTGATGAATCTTTAAATGAAATTGTAAACACACTTCAAGGTGCAAACATGGTTTTTATTGCAGCTGGTATGGGTGGTGGAACGGGCACTGGTGCTGCTCATGTCATCGCAAGAGCTGCTAAAGAATTAAATATCTTAACTGTAGGAGTTGTGACTCTTCCATTTTTATATGAAGGCCCCTCTAGAATGAGAAGAGCACAACAAGGTTTGGAAGAACTAAGAAAACACGTTGATACAATAATTGTTATACCTAACCAAAACTTATTTAAAATAGCTAATGAACAGACCACTTTTGAAGAATCTTTTAACCTTTCAAATAATGTTTTGATGCATGGTGTTCAAAGTATAACTGATTTGATGGTTAGACCCGGTTTGATCAACTTAGATTTTGCTGATGTTGAAACTGTAATGGCGGCAATGGGTAAAGCTATGATGGGGACTGGAGAAGCTGAAGGAGAAGGTAGAGCTCTTAAAGCTGCAGAGATGGCAATCAGCAATCCACTAATAGACGACTATACTTTAAAAGGTGCAAAAGGTTTATTGGTAAATATTACTGGTGGTAAAGATCTTAAACTTTTTGAAGTTGATGAAGCTGTAAATAAAGTAAGAGCTGAAGTTGATCCTGAAGCGGAGTTAATTATTGGTGCAATCACTGATACGGAGCTAGATGGAAAAATGAGAGTTTCAATTGTTGCTACCTCTTTAGATGGGCAACAGCCAGAATCAAAATCTGTTGTAAATATGGTTCATAGAATTCAAAACCGTAATCCAGGTTACTCTGATTTTTCAAACATGGGATCATCTCAATCATTTAATTTTTCAAATACAACAGCATCAAATCCAATTACACACGGTGCGAATGCTTTAAAGCTTGAAAATGAGATTATACAAGAACAACAAACTGAGAGTTCTCATAATCAGATGATGAGTGAAGAGGTTGTCCAAAACACTAACATGGAAAGCGAGACTATAGTTCAGGATAGTTCGGTTAATGAAATGGAGAAATCTTTTGCTCAAGAAGCTATGGAAACTACTCATGAAGATCATCAAGATATTAAAAGCGAAGAAGAAACTTCTAATGATTTAAAAGAATTCGGAGTTGACTCAGACGCACCAGATTTATTTAGTTCAGAATCTGATAATTCCAACCCTGAAGATTTATTGACTTCAGAGGAAGAGGAAGAAGATGATCTTGAGATACCAGCATTCTTAAGAAGACAAAAAAATTAATGGTCTTCCAAGAGATAAATGGACGCCACCATTGTACCAAAAATGCAAAAGCATTATCCGGTACTGCTAAAAGAAATTATTAGCGTTATTTCCCCTCAACATGGTGGCACATTTATAGATTGTACTTTCGGTCAAGGCGGGTATTCCAAAAAGATTCTAGATTTTGAAAATACAAATGTAATTGCTCTTGATAGAGATAAAGAGAGTGAAAAAATTGCCAATGAATTAAAAGACAATTTTGAGGATAGATTTATATTTAAAAATATTAAATTTAGTCAATTAAGTAATTTAAAACTTAAAAACGAAAACATAAGAGGAGTAATTTTTGATCTTGGTTATTCCTACACTCAAATAAAAGACCCACAAAAAGGATTGTCATTCGATAATACTGGTAAATTAAATATGCAGCTAGGGTTAAATAGTTATTCTGCAGAAGATGTGATCAATAAACTTGATGAAAAGAAATTAGAAAAAATTTTTAAATTTTTTGGAGATGAAACAGAGGCAAAATTTATTGCACAAAATATCATAAAAGAAAGATCTAAAAATCAAATTGATACTAAATCTTTAGTTGAAATTATTGATAAATCAAAAAAAAGAAAAAATTTTAAAATTCATAATGCGACCAAAGTTTTTCAGGCACTTAGAATATTTGTAAATAAAGAAATAAGTGAATTAATTTACGGGCTTATTAATGCCACAAAAGTTTTAAAAAGAGGAGGTGTTTTAGGCGTAGTTACATTTCATTCTTTAGAGGATAAAATAGTAAAATATTTTTTTAAAAGTCTCTCTGAAAACAAAAGTATTTCACGATATAGCCCTGTTGTAAAACAAGCAGATACATTATTTAATTTAATTCACAAAAAACCAATAACTCCCTCAGAGGAAGAGGTAAGCGAAAACCCACCATCTAGATCTGCTAAATTTAGATATGTGATTAAAAAAAAAGATTTTTATAATTTTGATACCGATATTGAGGAACAATTCAGAAATTACATTGAAATTGAAAATTATGGAGACAAACTATGAAAAAGTTTGCTTTAGCAGTAGTGATTTTTTTTTTAGTCCTCTCAACTGCAATAATAAAAAATACAACTAAACAGATTGAAGATGAAATATTTACAGCAAAAGAGAATATTAGAGTTTTAAATTCTGAATTGGAAAATGTATCCTTGGAGCATGATTACTTAAGTTCTGCAGAAAGATTACTTGAATATCAATCACAGTATTTTGAGTATGAGTTAATTCAAAAAAATATAAACGACATAAAAATCTACAATATTTCAGGTGGTTTAAATAAAATCCAAAATTTTAAAATTATTAAAGAGTAATGGCTGATAATAAATCAAAATTAACCATAGAAGACTACAAAAGTGATTTTATATTTAAGAAAAAAGAGAATGGATTAAATATTCAATTTAATCGTGTAGCTTTTATTTTCTTTGTTTTTTTTATTATATTTTTAATTTACACAATACACCTAATTCATTTAGGTTCACGAAAGAGTAAATTAGAAAACATCAATAATGTTCCTGGATATAAAAATAAGCTTTATCGAGCAGACATCATAGATATTAATGGAAATTATTTGGCTAAGACGGTCAAATCGATCGATATTGGTTTAAAAACTTCAGATATAATCAATGAAAAAAAATTACTTCTAAGTTTAAATATTATTTTTCCTGATAAAAATTTTGATGAAATTAAAAAAAAAATAAAAACTAAGAAATTTTTTTATTTAGAGAAGAAAATTTCAGAGGAAAATTATGAAAAAATAATGAAATTAGGGGACAAATCTTTAGTACCAGAAGAAAGAGTTTTAAGAATGTACCCACAAAAAAATCTTTTTAGTCATGTTTTAGGTCAGATAGATGATGACAATAATGGTATTTCTGGATTAGAAAAATCGTTAAATGATGAACTTAGAAAATCAAAAGAGTCAATTAAACTTACCTTAGATAAAGATATTCAATTTTTAATTAGAAAAGAATTAATTAAATATCAGGAAATTTTTAAAAGCAAAGGTAGTGCAGCCATTTTAATGGATGTTAATAATGGCAATATTTTATCATTAGTTTCTTTGCCAGATTTTAATCCAAATGAAAGACAAAATATTACAGATGTAAATTATATTAACAGGGTAACTAAAGGAACATATGAACTTGGTTCTGTATTTAAAGCATTTACTTTTGCTAGCGCCTTAAATGAAAACGTAATTAAACCAGAGACTGAATTTTTAGATTTACCCAAATCAATTAAATGTGACAAATACAGAATAGGTGAGTACGACAATGAAATACCATCAGATCTAACTGCAGAGCAAATTTTAGTTAGATCTGGAAACATAGGATCAGTAAAAATTGCCCAAAAAGTTGGCTCAGAAAAATTCAAATTATTTTTAGAAAAAGTTGGCGTGTTAAGTGATATTGATTTTGACATTGAAGAAGTTGCTCCTCAAAAAAATTACGATTTTGGAAAATGCAGATTGGCTACAGCTTCTTTTGGACATGGAATAGCAACTACAATTCTTCAATTAGCAAAAGGCTATTCTGTTTTATCTAATGGTGGGTATGAAATTAAGCCAACATTAATTTACAAAGAAAATAATTTTAATAAAAAAAATAAAAGAATATTAAACAGGGGTATTTCAGAACAAGTTGTTAGCGCATTAAGAAAAATTGTAAATACTGAGGAAGGGACAGCTAAATTTGCAGATGTTCAAAATTATGAAATTGGTGGAAAAACAGGAACCGCTGATCAACCTGAAGGAGGAGCATATTCTGAGGCAAAAATAAACACTTTTGCTTCTATTTTTCCTACATCAAATCCACAATTTGTTTTTATTGTAATGATAGATACTCCTAAAAAATCTAAAGATTATTATTATAAGTATAGACATCAAAAAGGAGGGTGGAAGGGCACACTTTATAATACTGCTGGCTGGACCTCAGTAGAGGTAGCTGGAAAAGTTATAGATAAAATTGGGCCTATTTTAGCCACAAAATATATAGAGGTTAATTAATTATGCTTCTAGGAGACTACTTTCATAACATAAATAGAAATTTTAGAAATTTTTCTTTTTCAGGAATTTCATTTGATACGAAAAGTATTAAAAAAAATAATATTTTTTTTGCAATCAAAGGAAATAATATTGATGGTAATAAATTTATTCCTAAAGCAATTAAAAAAGGATCTAAAATTATTGTAACCGAAAGAAAAACAAATCAATTCCAAAATGGAATTTTGTATATTCATACAAATAATGTAAGAAAATTATTAGCTGAAACTGCTTTTAAAATTTATAATAAAAAACCAAAAAATTTAATTGCAGTTACTGGTACAAACGGTAAATCATCAGTTGCAAATTTTTATTATCAAATATTAAAATTGAATAATAAAAACGGTGCCTCAATTGGCACATTAGGTGTTAAATCAAAAAGTATTAATTTGGATCTATCTAATACAACAATAGATCCAATAAAATTGGCTAAAATTTTGAGTAAGTTAAAAACTCAAAAAATAGATCATGTAATTATGGAAGCCTCAAGCCATGGTTTAAAGCAAAATAGATTAGATGGTTTAAAGTTTAATTCAGGTATATTTACTAATTTATCTCAGGATCATCTTGATTATCATAAAAATTTAAAAAATTATTTAAATGCAAAACTTTATTTATTTGAAAACTTAATCTCAAAAAGAGGAAATGTAATTACAGATCAATTTATACCTGAGTTTAAAAACATAAAAAAAATTGCGATTAATAAGAAATTAAAATTGCATAAACTTAATGATCTAGAACTTTTATCTCACAATTTTAAAGGAGAGGGTCAATTTCTAAGAGTTAAATTAAATGGTTCAATAAGAGATCTAAATTTAAATTTAATTGGAAAAATACAATTAAAAAATGTTTTAATGGCAATAATTTCAGCAAAATATAGCGGTATTGGTTTAGATAAAATTTTAAATACAATTCCAAAATTGAAACCAGTTGAAGGAAGATTTGAAAAAGTTGGTAAAATTAAAAATCAATCTAAGGTAATTCTTGATTATGCCCATACGCCTGATGCTCTTAAAACATGTATTCTAAATCTTAGAGAACAATTTCCTAATAAAACAATCACAGTTCTATTCGGTTGTGGGGGAAATAGGGATCAAAATAAAAGATCAAAAATGGGTAAAGTAGCTTGTGATTTTGCAGATAATATAATTCTTACAAATGACAATCCTAGATTTGAAAATCCTCAAAAAATAAGAAGAGATATAAAAAAGGGAATTAAAAAAAAGAGAATTATTGAAATATCTAATAGAGCAATTGCAATAAAAGAAGCTATTCATAATTTAAATTCAGGTGATATTTTGTTAGTTGCTGGGAAAGGACATGAAAAAACACAAGATATTGGAAATAAGAAAATTTTCTTTTCGGATAGAAAGGTAATTCTAAATGCTATCAAGCATAAAAATAATAATTTATCAGATAATTTAAAATTAAATGTGGTTAAAGAAGTGGCTAAAATTAAAAAATTGTCTACTTCCATATCTTTAAAAACAGCAAGGATTAATTCTCAAGAAGTTACTAAAAATGATATTTTTTTTGCTATAAGAGGAAAAAAAAATGATGGTAATAAATATGTTGCGCAATCATTCAATAGGAAAGCATCGTTAGCTGTAGTAAATAAAATTCAAAATAAATTAGATAAAAGTCTTCAGATTAAAGTAAAAAATACTTTAAAATTCTTAACAGAAATTTCAAAAACTTTTAGAAAAAGCATTGATACAAATATAATTGCTATCACTGGCAGTTGTGGCAAAACTACACTCAAAGAATTGTTGGGTGATGTATTAAGTAAAAGTTCAAAAGTAAGTATTTCTCCAAAATCTTATAACAATAAATTTGGGGTTCCTTTAAGTCTTTTTAATTTAAAACAAAATGATGAATTTGGAATTTTAGAAGTTGGAATGGATAAAAAAGGTGAAATTGATTATTTGTCAAAAATTATTAAACCAGATGTTGGTGTGATAACAAATATAAATTATGCACATGCTAAAAATTTTAAAAATATTAA
>CACPHV010000024.1 GCA_902633985.1 uncultured Pelagibacteraceae bacterium | reverse complement strand
TTAAAAATATTAAAACCAAAAAGTGACACATGTTATTTTACTAAATCTATATGTTCGCATGAAATTCCAAAAAATATTGGTCTTAAGAAATTTGGAAATTATAAAATTTATATAAAATAAATCTGAGCTCAATAATTGGCAAATAAACTACATAATATGGTGCGCTTGCTAGGAGTCGAACCCAGAACCTCCTGATCCGAAGTCAGGCGCTCTATCCAATTGAGCTACAAGCGCATATAGTATTAATATTATATATTATGGAAAAAAACATTAATTTTATAGTAAATGAAGATGAGAAAAGTCTAAGAGTTGATGTTTTAATTAATAAAAGAGAGGAATTAATTAGTAGAACTAGAATTAAAAATTTAATTTTAAAAGAAAAGTTAACACTAAATAACGAAATAATTAAAAGTCCATCAAAAAAAGTTTCAATTGGCGATATAATTAATCTTAAGATCCCAGAGCCTAAAATAGCATCACTTAAACCTTTCAAATTTAAATTGGAAATAACATACGAAGACAACGATTTATTAGTAATTAATAAACCCGCAGGAATAATCATGCATCCAGGGGCTGGAAATTATGATAAAACTATTGTTAATGCATTAATGCATTATGATAAGAATTCTTTATCAAATATAGGCGATGAATTAAGACCCGGTATTGTTCATAGAATTGACAAGAATACATCTGGATTAGTTGTAATTGCAAAAAATAATGAAACTCACGAAAATTTATCAAAACAATTTAGAGATCACACTATTATAAGAGAGTACCAACTTTTAATTTGGGGAAAATTGAGACCATCCTCAGGGAGCATTGAAACATTTATAACTCGCAGTTCAAAAAATAGACAACTTATGGAAGTTAGTAGTTCTAAAGGTAAGAAAGCTATAACAAATTATAAAACACTTGAAATTTTTGAAAATCAGAAAACACCAACTTTAAGTTTAGTTGAATGCAAATTAGAAACAGGAAGAACACATCAAATAAGAGTTCATATGAATTACAAAGGTAATAGTCTAGTTGGAGATGATAAATATAAAAAAAAATATAAAAAATTAAAAAATATTGATTTTAATATCCAAAATTCAATTACTAAATTAAATAGACAATTCCTGCATGCAAAAACATTAGGATTTATGCATCCACGTACTAAGAAAGAGATGATTTTTTCCTCACTTTTGCCACAAGATCTAAATAATATTCTAAAAATGCTTAGAAACACTGAAGAATAAATTATTGAAAATTAGCTATAATTAATTAAATAAACACTTCTATGAGTACATCAATGAGTAACAATCTGCCAACCCTTTCTAATGAAGGCGGGCTATCTGCATATTTAGAGCAGATTAAAAAATTTCCGATGTTAGCTGCAGAAGAGGAATATATGCTTGCAAAAAACTGGAAAACAACTGGTAATATTAAAGCTGCAGAAAAACTAGTCACTAGTCACTTAAGATTAGTTGCAAAGATTGCTATGGGCTACAAAGGATATGGTTTACCTATTAATGAAATGATTTCAGAAGGAAATGTAGGTCTTATGCAAGCTGTTAAGAAATTTGAACCAGAAAAAGGTTTTAGATTGGCAACTTATGCAATGTGGTGGATTAAGGCCTCTATTCAAGAATATATTTTAAGATCTTGGAGTCTAGTCAAAATTGGAACTACTACTGCTCAAAAAAAATTATTTTTTAATTTAAAAAAAATTAAGAATCAAATTTCGCCAGAGACTGAAGGAGACTTAAGAGATGAACATGTTGATCATATAGCTAATAAGCTCGATGTGAGCAAAGAAGAAGTCGTTTCAATGAATAGGAGACTTTCTGGAAAAGAGTTCTCGCTAAATGCTCAAGTTGGGGAAGATGGCGATGAATGGCAAGACTGGCTGGTTGATAAAGAACTTGATCATGATTTAAAATTTGCTCACCACGAGGAAATGGAGCAAAGAAAAGATTTATTAAAAGACTCTATTAAAGTTCTTAACGATAGAGAAAGAGAAATTTTATACTCTAGAAGACTAAATGATGACCCATCTACACTAGAGGATTTAAGTAAAAAATATAAAATTAGCAGAGAAAGAGTAAGACAAATTGAAAATAAAGCGTTTGAAAAACTCCAAAAGCATATGCTTCTATTAGCTAAATCAAAAAATCTTTTGCCCGCAAACTAAACTTCAAAAGGGTTTTCAATTAAGATAGTATCATCTCTTTCTGGACTAGTTGAAATACTTGATACTTTTGCACCAATGAAATCTTCTACTGCAAAAATATATTTTTTTGCATTTTCGGGTAACGAGTTCATATTTTTGACTCCACTTGTAGAAACTTTCCATCCTGGAAAAATTTCGTAAATTGGTTTTATTTTTATCTGGTCTTCTACAGCGGCAGGTAAATAATCTAATCTTTTACCATCAAGATCATAAGCAACACACATTTTAATTTCATCTAATTCATCAAGTACATCTAATTTTGTTAAAGCGATACCATCAATTCCTGAAACTTTAATAGTTTGCCTAACTAAAACACCATCAAACCACCCACATCTTCTTTTTCTGCTTGTAACAGTTCCAAATTCTTTACCGCGTGTTCCTAAAAGTTCACCAATATTATCTGTTAACTCCGTAGGAAAAGGGCCTTCTCCAACTCTTGTTGTGTAAGCTTTTGTAATTCCAAGAACGTAATTTATCGAATTAGGGCCACAACCAGTACCTGTCGCTGCGCTTGAAGCAACAGTATTAGATGAAGTTACGAATGGATAAGTTCCATGATCTACATCAAGTAATATACCTTGAGCTCCTTCGAATAAAATTTTTTTTTTTTGTTTTTTAAATTGATCAATCTTTAACCAAACTGGCTGAGAGAATTCTAATATTTTTGGTGCTATTTTAAGCAAATCAGATTTAAGCTTATCTTTTTGAAAAATTTTTTTTCCTATACCTTTTCTAATCGCATTATGATGGACTAATACAGATTCAAGTCTTTGATTTAAATTTTTTTCAGATCTTAGATCCATAACTCTTATAGATCTTCTTCCAACTTTATCTTCGTATGCAGGTCCAATTCCACGTCTTGTAGTTCCTATTTTGCTTTTTCCTGCTGCATCCTCTCTAATCTCATCCATTTCTCTATGAAAAGGTAAAATTAAATTTGCAGATTCCGAAATAACAAAATTATTTACATTTACTTCTACGCCTTTAGATTTAATTTCTTCTATTTCCTCTAATAAAGCCCATGGGTCTATGACAACTCCATTGCCAATAATTGATATTTTACCTTTTCTAACTATTCCAGATGGCAGTAGTCTCAATTTATATGTAACACCATCAATCACTAAAGTATGGCCAGCATTGTGACCTCCTTGGAATCTTATTACTACATCAGCCTGTTCAGATAACCAATCAACAATTTTTCCTTTACCTTCGTCACCCCATTGAGATCCAACAACGACTATATTTTTCATTATTTAAATTTTCTGTTTACTTTTAAGGAAGTGAGATGGTTAATTGGGCCATTACCTTTTCCATATTTAGGGTTTGATTTTATCGCAGAATTTACATACTTAATTCCAAGCTCACAAGATTTCTTTACTGTTTTTCCACACGATAAAAAGGTTGTAACTGAGCTAGATAAAGTACAACCTGTACCATGAGTATTCTTTGTTTTGTGACGCTCGCTTTTGAAGATCTTTAGATCTTTTGTATTTATTAGAATATCTAGTACATTTTTATGTTTTAAATGACCACCTTTTATAAGTACATTTTTAGCTCCTAAACCTATAAGTTTATTAGCGGCAAAAATCATATCCTCTTTTGTTATAATTTTTGTTTTAGTTAAAATTTCTGCCTCGGGAATATTGGGAGTAATAAGTGACACTTTTTTAAGTAGTTTTAATTTTAAAAATTGAATAGCTTTACTATCTATCAGTTTAGCCCCTCCTTTAGCAACCATTACTGGGTCTAATACGATTTTTTTAACTTTAATTATATCTAGAGCTTTTAGTACCATTCTAATAACCTCTGAAGAATGCAGCATACCAATTTTTATTGCATCAGGTCTTATATCTTTACAACTATAAATAATTTGATTAAAAATTTCTTTTGCATTAATCCCAACAATTGATTTTACACCTGTGGTATTTTGTGATGTAACTGCTGTTATTGCTGTCATTGCATAAGAACCAAGAGCAGTGATAGTTTTTATATCAGCTTGAATACCTGCTCCACCAGATGAGTCAGATCCTGCAATAATTAAAATTTTAGAATTAGGTTTCAATTTATTTAATTTTATTCGTAATTATGTTCACACATTTATATAGAAGAGCTTTGTTTTCACTTTCTCCCATTACTCTTATTTTAGACTCTGTACCTGATTTTCTTACTAAAATTCTTCCTTTACCTTTAATTAATTTATCTGCATTTTTTATAATTTTTTTTATCTCTGGTTTGTTAATAATATTTTTATCTTTTACCTCGATATTTTTTAAAAGTTGAGGTGTTTTCTTAAATTGATCAAAAAATTCACTTGCCTTTTTTCCTTTTCTTAAAGCAAAAAGAGCTTCTAAAGCTACTAACAAACCATCTCCTGTAGTTGCAAATTTACCTAAAATAATATGTCCCGATTGTTCACCACCTAAATTAAAATTATATTTTTGCATTTTTTCCTTAACATATCTATCTCCAACATTTGCCCTCAAAAATTTTATTCCTTTAGATTTAAAATATTTTTCTAAACCATAATTTGACATTAATGTTCCAACAACTCCTCCTTTTAACATTTTTTTATTTTTCCATCTTGTTGCTAAAGCAGCTATAATTTGATCTCCATCTACTATATTGCTTTTCTCATCACACATAATAATTCTGTCAGCATCTCCGTCTAAAGATATTCCGATATGAGCTTTATGTTTTTTTACAGCAGACCTAATATTTCTTGGAAAAGTTGATCCACATTTTTTATTGATATTTAAACCATTTGGTTTGATGCCTATTGCTATCACTTTAGCTCCTAATGATTTCAATAATTCAGGACCTGCCTTATAACCAGCGCCGTTTGCACAGTCGATTACTATTCTTAGTCCTCTTAAATTGAACTCTTTTGTGAAATTTTTTTTTAATATTTTAATGTAATTTTTGGTGCCTGTTTCTAATCTTTTAACTCTTCCTAATTTTTCAGAATGCGAGAGATTTTTTGAGATTTTCTTATCAATGAGACTCTCAATTTTTTTTTCTATTTTATCTGATAATTTCATTCCATCAGGACCAAACAATTTTAAACCATTGTCAAAATGTGGATTATGAGAAGCGGTAATCATTATACCCATATTTGCCTTCATCTCTTTTGTTAACATAGCCAGCGCATTAGTTGGTAAGGGTCCAAGGGTATAAACATGCATACCAGCTGAAGCCAAACCAGAGACAAGAGCTGGTTCAAGTGTATATCCAGACAATCTCGTATCTTTTGCAATTATTGCTGTTTGTTTTCTTTTTTTTTGAGATTTAAAGTATGTTCCACTAGCAAGTCCAAATTTAAAGAACATATCTCCATTTATATGTTTGCTATTAACTGCTCCTCTTATTCCATCTGTTCCAAAATATTTTTTTGTCATTAATTTTTGATTATCTCATTAAAAACTTTAATACCTTGTCTAACTTCATTAACATCATGAATTCTTAAAATCTGAATTCCTTGCATCATTAAATAAATTGAAGAAGCCATAGTTCCACCGATCCTTGTTTTGCTATCATTATTTTTTGAAATATCTCTAATAAATCTTTTCCTTGAATTACCTACTAGTATAGGAAAACCTAATGAATGAAAAATGGAAACACCTCTAATAAGATTCATATTATGTTTCAAATTTTTTCCAAATCCAATCCCAGGATCTAAAATTATATTATTATGTTTGATACCTTTAGACCTTATTAACTTAATCTTATCTTCAAAATAATCATATATATCTAATAATTCATTTTTATATTTTGGATTCTTTTGCATATCTACTGGTTTTCCAACTGAGTGCTGTATTACAAATGGAATTTTATATTTTTTTAAAACGTTAATTGTTTTAGGGTCATAACTTAATCCTGAAATATCATTAATAAGTTTAACCCCCATCCTAATACCTTTTTCCATAATTGCAGATTTTCTTGTGTCCAAAGATATTGGTATTTTTTTTACAATTAATTTTAATGTCTTATTTATTCTATACCATTCTCGATTTTCATTTACTTCCTTAGATCCTGGTCTTGTAGACTCTCCACCAACATCTACTAACGAGGCTCCAGTTTTATATAAATTAATAGCATGACTAATGCCTTTATTTTTTTTGTTAAATTTTCCTCCATCGGAAAAACTATCAGGAGTTAGATTTAAAACACCCAATATATTTGGAATTTTTTTAAAATTTAAATTTGAAAAATTTGATTTTTTTGACCTAATTTTTTTTAAATCTAAATTTATTTTTGTTTTTAGTTTTTTTGGTAAATTTCTTATTTTATTTATTGAAATTTTTCTAATTTTTTTTCTTGAAATTATCTCAATATGATCAAAAGATATTTCTTTAATATGATGTAAAGGGATAGATTGTTTTTTATTAACTAAAATTTTTGATTGTTTGCCGAAATAGAAATTACACGCTCTTGTGTAATATCTTGGCATTATTTATTAATGAACAATTTTTGGTTTTAAACCCATCGCACCCAAAGCTGAGTCTTGATCATCTTTTGACTCTGGATTATCTAAAATTTTATCTTTAGGATATAAATTTTTATTAATTATATTCTCTATTTCTTCACCAGTTAAAGTCTCATAAGTTATTAGAGCTTTTGCAATTTTGTGTAGATCATCTATTTTTTCTGTTAAAATTTCTTTAGCTTTATTATATCCTTCATCTACAAGCTTTCTTATTTCTTTATCAATTTTCTGAGCAACTTCCTCTGATACCGATTGAGTTTGAGTAACTGATCTTCCCAAAAACACTTCTTCTTGGTTTTCCCCATATTCAACTGGACCCATTTCTTCACTCATTCCATATTTTGTTACCATTGCTCTTGCTAACTGTGTAGCCTGATTAATATCAGACCCATTTCCTCCACCTGCTCCTGTAGATATATTGTCTTTTCCAAAAATTAATTCTTCAGCCACTCTTCCTCCAAAACAAACAGCTAATCTCGCTTTAAGATATTTTATTGAGTAACCGTGTTTGTCTCTTTCAGGTAAGTTCATTACCATTCCAAGAGCTCTTCCTCTTGGTATAATAGTAGCTTTATGAATTGGATCATAACTTGGCATATTAAACGACACTAGTGCATGTCCGCCCTCATGGTATGCAGTGAGTTTTTTCTCATCTTCTGTCATGACCATTGAACGTCTTTCAGCACCCATCATAACTTTATCTTTTGCTTCCTCAAATTCTAGTAATGTAACTATCCTCTTATTTTTTCTCGCTGCTAACAATGCTGCTTCATTAACTATATTTGCAAGATCGGCTCCTGAAAAACCTGGTGTTCCTCTTGCAATTGTTCTTAAATTAACATCTGGGGCCATTTTTATTTTTTTTACATGAACTTTTAAAATTTTTTCTCTTCCAATAATATCTGGGTTTGAAACCACTACCTGTCTATCAAACCTTCCTGGTCTTAACAAAGCTGGATCGAGTACATCTGGTCTGTTTGTTGCAGCTATAATTATAACACCTTCATTTGTATCAAAACCATCCATTTCAACTAACAACTGGTTTAAGGTTTGTTCTCTCTCATCATTTCCACCTCCTAGACCTGCCCCTCTACTTCTTCCAACAGCATCTATTTCATCAATAAAAATAATACATGGAGAGTTTTTTTTACCTTGTTCAAACATGTCTCTTACTCTAGATGCTCCTACTCCAACGAACATCTCAACAAAA
>CACPHV010000023.1 GCA_902633985.1 uncultured Pelagibacteraceae bacterium | reverse complement strand
ATTTTATATCTTGTTTATCAGCAATCAATTGTGGCCATTCTATAAGTGTTATTAATTTATTATCTTTTTCGAAAATATCTAAATTATTGATATCTTCTTTCCTATTAATTCTAAATAAATCATAATGTTTTATTCTTATATCTTTCACCTGATACTCATTTAATAAACTAAAAGTGGGGCTTGTAATTTCTGTTTGTGTTAAATTATTTATGATTTGATATTCATTTATAAAATATTTAACAAAGGTTGTTTTACCAACACCCATCTCTCCATATAAAAAAACAAATTCACCGCCTTTGAGGTATTTTGTAAATTCTTTAGCTAATTCTTTAGTTAACTTCTCTGAAGTGATATCGATTGTGCTATCTTTAATAGCGATAGGCATCTGGTTTGAAAGGTCCTTCTGTTCCAACGCTTATATAATCTGCTTGCTCTTTTGATAATTTTGTTAGTTTTGCCCCAACTTTTTTTAAATGCAAAGCTGCTACCTTTTCATCTAAATGTTTTGGAAGTACATAAACTTTATTTTCATAATTTTTATGATTATGCCAAAGTTCTATTTGAGCAATAACTTGATTAGTAAATGATGCACTCATTACAAAACTTGGATGTCCAGTTGCACAACCAAGATTAACCAATCTTCCTTCAGCTAAAAGAATAATTCTTTTACCACTAGGCAACTCTATTTCATGCACTTGGGGTTTTACTTCAGTCCACTTGTAATTCTTAAGAGCCTCAACTTGTATTTCATTATCAAAGTGACCAATATTACATAAGATTGCTCTATCCTTCATATCTCTCATATGGTCTGCGGTAACAATATCTTTGTTACCTGTGGCTGTTACAACTATATCCGCTCTACTTATAGCCTCCTCCATTAATACCACTTCATAACCTTCCATTGCCGCTTGGAGAGCACAAATTGGATCTGCCTCAGTAACTAAAACTCTAGCACCACTTTGTCTTAAAGATGCAGCACTTCCTTTTCCAACGTCTCCAAAACCAGCAACAATTGCGATTTTTCCTGACATCATTACATCAGTAGCTCTTCTTATACCGTCTACTAAACTTTCTCTACATCCATATAAATTATCAAATTTTGATTTTGTGACAGAATCATTCACGTTTATTGCTGGAACCAAAAGAGATTTATCTTTTTCCATTTTATTTAGTGCTTTAATTCCAGTGGTAGTCTCTTCTGAAACACCCTTAATATCTTTCATTAGATCCTGATACTCGTTATGCATAATAGCTGTTAAATCTCCACCGTCATCTAATAACATGTTAGGCTTCCAGTCAGGTTTTCCAACTATAGTTTGTTTAATGCACCATAAATATTCCTCTTCTGTTTCACCTTTCCAGGCATAAACAGGGATCCCGGCCTTTGCAATTGCAGCAGCTGCATGATCTTGAGTTGAAAAAATATTACAAGAAGACCAACGAACTTCAGCACCTAATGCAACTAAAGTTTCGATTAGTACAGCTGTTTGAATTGTCATATGAAGACATCCTATAATCCTTGCACCCTTTAATGGTTTATCTTTAGAATACTCTTCTCTTAAAGCCATTAAACCGGGCATTTCGCTTTCGGCTATTGATATTTCTTTTCTACCAAATTCAGCTTGAGCAATGTCTTTTACTTTATAATCTTCCATGGCAAGCTTTATACAGCTAAGTATTTATTTATCAAGAAATGATTAAACATTGGGAAATCTTATCTCTATCATTGCTCCTTCTTTATCAATACGATTAGATGCTACAATTTCACCATCGTGGAGTTCAACCAAGTTTTTTACTATATTTAAACCTAGGCCTGAGTGTTCTCCAAATTTTTCAGGTCTATTACTATAAAATCTTTTGAATATTCTTGATGTGTCTTTTTCTTTAAATCCTTGTCCCTCATCAATAATTTTTATTGATATTTGATTTTTTCCATTAAAAGAAACATCAACAAAAACATTAGCACCATCTTTACTAAATGATATTGAATTATCTAATAAATTTGCAATGATTTGTTCAATTCTGTTTTCTATACCATTTATTAAATATTTATCTTTTCCATCATTTTTATATTCAATTTTAATTCCTTTTTTCACTTGATGAATATTGTTATAATCATCAACAACAGATTGAATGATAGGTTCAATATCAATTTTTTTCATTTTTTCTTTACTTAAAGCAACTTCGTCTTTTAACATTTGAGAATAATCAGTAATTAATCTTTCTATTCTTTGAACATCATGACTAAGTATATTCAATAATCTATTTCTTTGTTCACTATCATTTGTGTCTTGTAAAATTTCCGATGCACTTTTTAAAGATGCTAATGGATTTCTAATTTCATGAACTAAATCTGTCGAAAAGTTTTCTGCATGTGTAACTCTATTTTGAAGTTCATTTGTCATATCTTCTAAAGAATTAGATAAAAGTCCTAATTCATCATTTCTTTTTTTTAAATTTTCAATACCTGGTTTAATTTGACTTTTTTCTTTGATACGAATTGTATATCCAACGAGATTTTGTATTGGTTTAATAAAATATCTACTTAAAACAAAAGAAAAAATTAATATTACAAATCCTACAGATACAGCTGTTCTTATTACAAATGCTTTTCTCTCATCTATCGCTGTCTTTATTTCATTAGCGTTTTCTGTAATAGCTACATAACCAAGATTAATTTCATTCTTTGTAACATTCTTAATTGTTGTTACATTAAATTGATTTAAACCTTCTTGCGTGAATGTGTAAGTAGCTCCTAAATTTTCAGAACTAGAATAATTTTTTAATATATCTTTGAATGAAACAGGTTTTTTTTCATCAATTTTTATATTTTTTTCCTCAATAGTTTTTTCTATTTCCTTATTATCTAAACTTTCAAATTCAATTTTATCAAGTCTTGTAGAGAATGATCTTGGATCAAGATCTAAAGTATCAGTGTCTCCAATAAGGTTAAGTTGATCATCAAAAAATATCACTCTATCTAAATTCTGAAAAATAAACCTTGTAGAAAATAAAAATCTTCTAATATCGTCTGATTGGAATTCCACATCTAGCCTTAAAATATTATCAATAGTGTTGTTAATAATGTTTGTGTGGTTTTGAGATTTTTTTTTTATCAAACTTGGCTGAATATTGTCTAGATATATGAATGTAAATAGTCCAATAATTGTAAAAATTACAAGATTTATAAATAAAAATTTTTTTAATATAGAAAGAGTTTTTAAGTATTTACTAAACATTAGCTAACATTCCATCTATATCCACTACCATACCTAGTTTCAATAGCTGAAAAATCAGGATCTACTTTTTTAAATTTTTTTCTAATTCTTTTTACGTGACTATCAATAGTTCTATCCTCAATATCTGTATCCTCTCTGTAAGCTATATCCATAAGCTGAGCTCTTTCTTTAATTATACCAGGCCTCTTTGCTAATTCCTTAACAATTAAAAACTCAGTTGTCGTCAATTTATCAGGCAGCTGTTTTCCATTCCATTCACACTCAAGTTGTGATGGATCTAATTTTAATCTTCCATGAGATATCAGGCTTTTATTTTCCTCTAGAATATTATTTGTATCTTTTTTTCTTAACTGCACTCTAATTCTTTCAATCAAAACTTTTATAGAAAAACCTCCTGATTTTTTTACAAAATCATCTGCACCCAGCTTTAGACCTAACAACTCATCAATTTCATCATCTTTAGATGTTAAAAAAATTACTGGTAAGGAAGTTTTTTTTCGAAGTTTTTTTAGTAATTCTTCTCCATCCATCTTGGGCATCTTTATATCTATGACTGCTAAGTCGGGTGGCATTCTGGTCAAACCGATTAATGCGCTTTCACCATCAATGTAAGTTTGAACTTTAAAACCTTCTTTTTCTAATGCGATACTTAAACTTGTTAAAATATTTCTGTCGTCATCTATCAAAGCTATTGTTTGTTTTTGCATAATGTAGTTTAAAAATACTAAATTGTCCTAATTTGGGCAATGTTATAAATTTAATGTAACATACCCCAATTATCTCCAACATTAATATCAACTGTTAAAGGAGTTGAAAAAGAATGATAATCACTCTGAGCCACACTTGTCATTTCTTTCTCAATTAATTTAATCATTACTTTTTCATCTTTTTTTGGTATTTCAAAAATTAATTCATCATGAATTTGCAAGAGCATTTTTGAATTAGAATTTTTTTCCTCTGATAATTTCTTGTCCAATCTTATCATAGCTAATCTCATTACTTCAGAAGCAGAACCTTGAATGGGAGCATTAATTGCAGCACGTTCTTGAAAATTTCTGACATTAAAGTTTTTGTCATTTATTCCATTAAAGTGAGATCTTCGTCCAAAAATATTGTTAACATATCCACTTTTCCTACAAAATTTAATTGTATTATCCATATAAACTTTAATTTCTGGAAACTTAGCAAAATATGAATTCAAAAATTCCTCTGCCTCATAGTTAGAAACGTTTATTTGCTTAGCTAATCCATATTGTGAAATTCCATAAATAATTCCAAAATTAATAGCCTTAGCCTTTCGTCTATGATCTTGATTAACTTTTTTAATATCAATATTAAATATTTGGCTAGCTGTTATAGAGTGAATATCTTCTTTATTTTTGAAAGCTTTTTTCAGCTCTTTTACATCTGCCAGATCTGCTAAAATTCTCATCTCAATTTGATTGTAATCCGCAGAAATTAATAGGTGCCCTTTTTTTGCAGTGAAAGCTTTTCTTATATCTTTTCCATCTTCTGATTTAATTGGTATGTTTTGTAAGTTGGGATCACTAGATGCTAGTCTTCCAGTCGTTGTAGCAGCCAGCAAAAACGAAGTATGAACTCTTTTTGTATTTGGGTTTAAATGTTCAGGTAGAGCATCTGAATAGGTATTTTTTAGTTTTGAAACTTGTCTCCAGTCTAAAATTAATTTTGGAAACTCATGACCTTTGAAGGCTAAATCCTCTAAAACACTTGCACTTGTTGCAAAACTTCCTTTTTTAGTTTTCTTTAAACCAGCTATTTTCAAGTCATTATAAATTATTTCACCTAATTGCTTTGGGGATGCGATATTGAACTCTTTTTTAGAAATTTTAAATACTTCTTTTTCAAGTTTTTGGATTTTTTTTTCAAATTTAGATGAAAGAGATTTTAAAAACTTACTGTCAATTTCAACTCCTTCTATTTCCATAAATGCAAGAATTTTAATTAATGGCTTTTCAAAAATTTCATAAATATTGATCATTTTCTCTGATTTTAAATTTTTGATAAATTTCTTGTATAATCTAAAAGTAACGTCAGCATCTTCGGCCGCGTAATCTTTTGCTTTATCTAATTCTACTTCACTAAAATTAATTTCTTTCTTGCCTGTGCCTACCATCTCTTTAAATGAAATAGTTTTATGTCCCAAATGAATTTCTGATAAAGTATCCATATTATGTCTATTTTTTCCAGCATCTAAGACATAAGACATCAGCATTGTATCTTCCATTGATGAAAGTGTTATTCCACACTTATAAAACACGATAAAATCAAATTTTATATTTTGACCTATTTTTTTAATACTAGGATCTTCTAATATTTTTTTTAATTTTTTAATTACTGCTTCTTTTTTAAGACACTTGGGTGACTTATGACCAACTGGTATGTAACATGCTTTTCCAATTTTAGAGCAAAGAGAAATACCTACTAAATCTGCTTGGTGAGGATCTAATGAAGTGGTTTCCGTATCTACAGCGACTTCACCAACTTCTTCTGCCTCCTCTATCCATTTATCAATTTCATCTAAGCTATTAATTAAATAATAATTTTTGTTATTTACCGTTTGTTGTTTGTCTAGATTTTGAGTTTCAATCTTATTACTTTCCAGTTCAGGTTCTCCATAAGCAGAAATTGCAGAGCTTAACAGCCTATTAAATTCCATTTCTCTTAAAAATTTATATAACTTATCTTTATCTATATTTTGCAATTTAAATTCACTTAACTCCCTATCAACAGGAGAGTTGTGATCTAGTGTTACAAGTTTTTTACTTATTAATGCTTTATCCTTGTTCTCAATTAATGTTTCTCTTCTTTTATTTTGCTTAATCTCATGAGCAGATTTTAGTAAGTTTTCTAAAGTGCCATATTTGTTAATTAGCTCTGCGGCTGTCTTAACACCTATCCCTGGAACACCAGGAACATTATCACTACTATCTCCTGCTAAAGATTGTACATCAATAACTTTTGAAGCATCTACTCCAAACTTTTTTACAACATCATCATCACTTATAAATTTATTTTTCATAGGGTCAAAAATTCGAACCCCTTTTTTGTAAAGCTGCATTAAATCTTTATCTGATGAAACAATTGTAACCTTTGCACCCTTTTTAAGAATTTGATCAACATATGTAGCTATTAAATCATCTGCTTCGTAATTAGGAAGATCCACAGATGGCAAATTAAATGCCAGGACTGATTTTCTTATATATTCAAATTGTGGAGCTAAATCGTCAGGTGCCTCAGATCTATTAGCTTTATAATCACTATAAATTTCATTTCTGAAAGTTTTTCTTGCTGAGTCGAATATTACTGCAAAATGTGTTGGTTTTTGCAAGTTTTGATTGGATTTTGAATCTTCTAGTAATTTAAATAACATACTGCAAAAACCACTTACAGCACCTGTTGGAAGACCATCACTTTTTCTACTCAATGGAGGCAAAGCATAATAAGCTCTAAAAATATAACCAGAGCCATCAATCAAATAAAAATGATCTGTTTTTTGAATTTTATTCATGAAGTAATATTAAATATTATAATGATAATATAATCTGTATATAAAAAAATTTACTTTCAATTATTATAACAATTATAAGTAGATTATTTTTTATATTTTGAGTATTATTTAACAATGGAATTAACAAAAAATCTCTCACAAGCTAAACTATTTAAATCTCTGGTTGTTATTGTTCTTGGTTCAATAGCACTAACTATATCTGCAAAGATCAAAATTCCTTTCTATCCAGTTCCTATGACTATGCAAACATTTGTTGTATTATTTTTAGGAATAAGTTTAGGACATAAAATTGCACTAGCTACAATTGGTCTGTATTTAATTGAAGGAATTGCAGGGCTTCCCGTATTTTCAAATTCTCCTGAAAAAGGTGTTGGATTAGTTTACTTTACAGGGCCAACTATGGGTTACTTAATTGGTTTTTTAACAGCTTGTTACTTAGCTTCTAAAATTAAGATTGATGATAATTTTTTCGTTGTTTTATTTAAGTTAATTATCGCAACTTCAACAATTTATATTTTGGGTCTAATTTGGCTTGGGACATTGATTGGATGGGATAAGCCAATTTTTGCTTTAGGTGCAAAACCGTTTCTATTAGCGGAGATTTTTAAAATTATGCTTTTAGCTCTTTTGACTAAGCAAATAATTAAAATTAAAAAATTTATCTAGGTGATCTTTTAGAAAGAATTCTTTGAAGAGTTCTTCTGTGCATTTTAAGTCTTCTAGCTGTTTCAGAAACATTTCTATTACATAGCTCGAAAACTCTGTGGATATGTTCCCACTTAACTCTGTCAGCCGACATGGGATTTTCAGGAGGGGCTGCTTTTTTTGAAGGATCTGCCAATAATGCTTTCTCTACATCTTCCGCATCTGCAGGTTTAGCTAGGTAATCTATTGCACCCTCTTTAATTGCGGCTACTGCTGTAGGAATATTTCCATAACCAGTTAGCATAATAATCCTACTGTTGTTATTTGAAGACTGAATTTCTTTTACAACCTCAAGTCCATTACCATCTCCAAGTCTTAAATCCACAACAGCGAAACCAGGTTTTTTAGTTTTTACTGATTCAACTCCCTTTTGCACACTCTCAGCTTGAAAAACCTCAAACCCCTTTTTTTCCATAGCTCTCGCTAAACGCTCACGAAAAGGATTATCGTCATCCACGATTAATAGTGACTT
>CACPHV010000022.1 GCA_902633985.1 uncultured Pelagibacteraceae bacterium | reverse complement strand
GAAGGTGGAAAAAGAATTTCTTACGGTGCAAGAGCCTTAATTGAAGGTGGATTTCAAAGTTTACCAAAAATGTTTATGCCTGGAGCTTTATTAGTTGGTTGTGATGCTGGAACTTTAAATATGCCAAAAATAAAAGGTTCTCATACAGCGATGAAAAGTGGGATCATTGCAGCTGAAACTATTAATGAACATTTAAAAGAAAATAAAGATTTATCAATTTATGAAAATAAATTTAAAAACAGCTGGTTACATAAAGAGCTTTATGAAGCCAGAAATGTAAAACCTAGTTTTAGCTGGGGGTTAATTTTAGGAATAATTTTCACAGGTATTGATCAAATTTTATTTAGAGGAAAACTTCCTTTTACTCTTAAACATAAACATGCTGATCATGAAACATTAAAACCTGCAAACCAAATGCCTAAAATAGATTATCCAAAATATGATAATGTAATTACTTTTGACAAAACAAGTTCAGTGTATTTAACAGGAACTAATCATGCAGACAATCAGCCGGTTCATTTAAAACTTAAAGATCCTGACTTACCAATCAATTATACTTTAGAAAAATTTGATGAACCTGCTCAAAGATATTGTCCTGCAGGTGTTTATGAAGTTCAAAAAGAAAATGATATAAATAAATTTGTAATTAATTCTCAAAATTGTATTCATTGTAAAACATGTGATATTAAAGAACCTTCTCAAAATATAACTTGGGTTACACCAGAAGGAAGTGGTGGTCCAAGATATGGAAATATGTAATTAAGATAAGTCTATTGCAAATTTTTTTAAAGTTTCGATAGGTACATATTTAAGAGTGTTTTCGTGAGTTCTTTTCAAAAATATTGGACATCCTTTACCGGCTTCAACTGCTCTTGCATACCAACTAGCACACAAACACCATCCATCTCCATCTTTTAAACCTGGAAACCCAAATTCAGGATGTGGAGTAATTAAATCGTTACCTGCTTCTTTCATCCACTCTAAACATTCAGTTGTAACTTTAGCACAAACTGTATGAAGTCCATGATCATTCTCGTCAGTGTTACAACAACCATCACGAAACCAACCTGTTAAAGGATCATTTGAACATTCTTCCAGGTCTTCACCTAGAACATTTTTTTGTTTTTCACTCATTAAATTTTAGTAGGATTTGGTTGACCTTTATAAACTTCTTCAGGGTCGAATTTTTTTTCTTTCTCAAGAAATTCCATTTCAACTTTTCTTCCATTTTCTATTGGTCCCATAGGAATAGATCTATAAAAACATGATCTATAACCGACATGACAACTAGCTCCATCACCGATATCAACTGTTAACCATATTGAGTCTTGATCATCATCAATTCTTATTTCAGTAACCTTTTGAGTAAAACCACTTGTTTTACCTTTGTGCCAAATAGCTTTTCTTGATCTACTAAAATAGTGTGCCTCTTTGGTTTCAATTGTTTTTTTAAGAGCTTCTACATTCATATATCCATGCATCAAAATATCCTTTGTTTTTGAACACATAGTAATGACCGGGATTAACCCATCATTATCAAATTTTGGTGATAGAAGTTTCCCTTCTTCAATATCATAGATATTTTCTCTTTTTTTGAACATATGCGGTGACTATGTAGCACATATATGAATATATTAAATATTTTTAAATTGAAGTAATTACTGTATAAAAAAGCGCTATGAAATTAGTAAAAGACACTGACGATAAAAATTTAGATACAAAGCAGGTATCAGATAAAGAAGCTGAAGACGCTTTTAGAACTATTTTGTCTTGGATGGGTGAAGATCCTAATAGAGAAGGTTTATTAGAAACTCCTAAGAGAGTGGTAAAAGCTTTTAAAGAATATTTCAAAGGTTATAAAGAAGATCCAAATAAAATATTAGACAAAACTTTTGGTGATGTTGAGGGTTATGATGACATGGTTGTTCAAAAAAATATTTCAGTACAAAGTCATTGCGAACATCACATGGCTCCAATAATAGGAAAAGCACACGTAGCTTATATTCCAAAAGATAGAGTTGTAGGTTTAAGTAAGTTAGCGAGAGTTGTTGAAGTGTTCTCAAAAAGATTACAAACACAAGAAAGACTTACAATGCAAATAGCGAACACTTTAATGGAGTCTTTAGATGCAAAAGGAGTTGCGGTAACTATTGATTCAACTCATCAGTGTATGACAATGAGAGGTATTAAAAAAGAACAAGCAACTACAGTTACAAATTACTATTTAGGGCAATTCAAAGAAGATTTAAGTTATCAAAATAGATATTTACGATTTATCAGCACTACGTTAAAAGATTAAGGTGTCAAATGAATTCAAAGCAATAGTCCTTAACCAAGAAGGCGATAATTTTTCGTGTGAAGTAAAATCCTTAGATAAAAGTTTCTTAAAACACGGAGATGTAACCGTAAAAGTAGATTATTCAGACTTAAACTTTAAAGATGGAATGATTCTTAAGAATGGGGGAAGATTAGTTAAAGAATATCCTCATATTCCAGGAATAGATTTTTCCGGAACTGTCATTCAAAGTGATAATCCAAAATTTAAAGAAGGTGACGAAGTAATTCTTACTGGTTTTAGAGTAGGAGAAGTTTTTTTTGGAGGGTTTTCACAAATTGCAAAAGTAAGTGGGGATTTTTTAGTAAAAAAACCAGATAGTTTAACTAGCAAACAAGCAATGATTTTAGGAACAGCGGGTTTAACTTCTTTAATGAGTGCATTTGCTATTCAAGCAAGAGAAAGTATTTTATTAGGAGAAAAAGTTAATGATGTTTTGGTAACTGGTGCTACAGGTGGAGTCGGTAGTTTAGCAATTATGGCTTTAACTAAATTAGGTTACAACGTTACTGCAGTAACAGGAAAAGATTCTAAGTCAGACTATTTAAAATCATTAGGTGCCAAAAACATTATAAATAGGGCAGAATTTGATAAAGATCCAAGACCAATAGATAAAGGTTTATGGGATGGAGTAGTTGATACTGTAGGTGGAAAAATTTTAGCAAACGCAATAGCTCAAACAAAATCAAATGGAATTATAGCAGTTTGCGGAAATGCAAATAGTAATGAGCTTAACACAAATTTACTTCCGTTTATGTTAAGAGGGATTAAAGTTTGGGGAATGGACTCCGCTAATTGTAGCATAAAGAGAAGAGATTTTATTTGGGGAGAGGCATCAAAATTAATTGATTTTGATTTAATTGAGAAATCAGTTTTAACTGTTAGTTTGGAGGAATTAGTTGAAACTTATCCAAAAATTTTAAAAGGTGAAATTGCTGGAAGAGTATTAGTTGATTTAAATAAATAATGGATTGGGATAAATTAAAAATTTTTCATGCTGTGGCTGAAGCTGGAAGCTTTACGAATGCTACCGTTAATTTAAATCTTAGCCAATCAGCAATTAGCAGACAAATACAATCATTAGAACAAGATTTAAAAGTGCAGTTGTTTGAAAGACATGCAAGAGGCTTAACCCTCACGCAAAATGGAGAATATGTTTTTAAAACTGCTCATGAGGTGATTAGCAAACTTAAAGAAGTTGAAACATCATTAGGTGATCAAAAGAGCAAACCAACAGGAAAATTAACAATCACAACTGTAAGAAGTTTTGGAACACATTGGTTAACACCAAGAATTCAAGAATTTATGACACTTAATCCAGAAATTGAGATTGAACTCGTTTTTGATGATAAAGAATTAGATTTGAGTACTCGTCAAGCTGATATTGGAATTTTTATGAGAAGACCAAAACAGCTTAACTATATTCAGAAAAAATTAGTTGATATTAAGTATTATATTTATGGATCAAATAAATACTTAGAAAAAAATGGGATGCCAAAAACAGTTAATGATTTAAACAAACATAAATTTATTTCATTTGGAAAAGGTGCTCCTTCACCAGTTTATAATCCTGATTGGGCTTTAAAAATAGGAATGCATGATGGAAAAAAAAGAAAATCTATTATGAAGGTTAATAGTGTTAGTGGTTTATTATATGGCGTTGAGTCTGGAGTGGGTTTGGCAGCATTGCCAGAATATTTAGTTTCAAATACTAGTAATATAATTAAAGTACTTCCAAAAGTAGAAGGACCAATAACAGAAGCTCACTTTGTGTACCCGCAATCATTAAAAAACACAGCTAGAGTCCAAGCATTTAGAAATTTCTTATTCAGTAAAATTGGCGACTGGAAATAAAAATACCCTCTATAAATAATATCAAATAATCCTTGTATTCTGCGACAAAATATGCGATTGATAATCATTCGCATTGAGAATAATTCTCATTCGCAAATCAATTAGGGTAAAAAAAAGGATACAATGAAAAAAGTAACAATAATAAGTTTATTTGTTTCTTTAATAGTCTCGTCTTTTGCGATTGCAAATGAAGTAAATATCTTCAATGCAAGACATTACAAAGCAGATAATGAGCTTTATAGCAAATTTACCAACAAAACTGGAATTAAAGTAAACCTGATCAATGGAAAGGCCAGTGCATTAGAAAAAAGAATGATTGAAGAAGGCACTGACTCTTCAGCTGATCTTTATATTACTGCTGATGCTGGAAGATGTGGAGCTTTCAAAGCTAAAGGAATGACTCAAAGTGGTTTGGTGTCTCCAACAATTAAATCTTCTGTTCCAAAAAATTTTAGAACTACACACTGGGTGGGAGTAGCAAAAAGAGCAAGAATAATTTACTACTCACCAGAAAGAGTTAGTGGCGCTGAATTATCAGGATTAACATATGAAGGTCTAGCTGATCCAAAATGGAAAGGTAGATTAGTAATTAGAAAATCAAGTAACATTTATAACAAGTCACTTGTAGCTTCATTAATTGAAAATAATGGAAAGAAAGCTGTTGCTGAATGGTCTAAAGGAGTTGTTTCTAACATGGCAAGAACACCAAAAGGAAATGACAGAGCTCAAATTATGGCTGTTGCGGCTGGAGAAGCCGATATCGCTGTAGCAAATACGTATTACTTGGCACTTATGCTATCTGGTAACAAAGGAGCAGAACAACTAGAAGCTGCTAAAAAAGTTAAGGCATTTTTTCCTAATCAAAATGACAGAGGAACACACATGAATATTAGTTGTGCAGCTTTAGTTAAAGGAGCTCCTAATAAGGCAAATGCTATCGCTCTTGTTGACTTTTTATTATCACCAGAGGCTCAGGAACATTTTACAAATAATACTTTTGAGTTTCCAATGATAGCTGGGGTATCTCCAAATCCGTTAGTAGTGAATAATTTAGGATTAGATTTTAAACAAGATTTAACAACTAAAGTTTCAAGCTATGGAAAAAATCAAGCTGCTGCATTAGAGGTAATGACAGCTGCTGGATGGAAGTAAGGAAAAAGTGAGAAAAAATTTATTTAATTTTAATTTAGACATTTCTCCAGGCAATAGTGGTTCTCTAGAGGGTCAGATAACTTGTGAGCCATGCTTGTCACAATGTGAAAAAATTAAAAAAAAAATAAATAATAGAAAATTATCTGAGATCGAAAATGATGATATTGATCGTGTCATTAATGTTTTTGATCTAAAAAGTTAATTTTCAAAAAGTGAACATAACTCAATAGTTATTTACCCTACTATTGATTATGTTCACTTGAACAAAAGGGTAAAAATGTATTTAAAAAAAATTAATTTTTGGTTTTTAAGTTCTTTATTGGTATCAATTTTTGTTGCCATACCAATTGTTACTGTGTTTACTAGCTTTTTTGAGGATACATCAAATTATTATCAAATTCTAAAAGATACCTTTTTGTTTGAATATATTTTTAATTCACTAGTTTTGCTGATTAGTGTTTTAGTTTTAACTTTTTTAATTGGAACCAGTACGGCTTATTTAGTTTCTTTTTATAAATTTCCTTTTAGTAATTTTTTTAAATGGGCACTTATATTATCTTTTGCTGTACCTCCTTATATTTACGCATATTCATTGACAGCCTTCTTTGAAAATTATGGAACTTTATATTCAATATTGAAAAATCTGTTTGGAGAAGCAAATTATAATCAAAGTATTCCAAAGTTTGATGGTCTAACAGGCGCTGTACTTTCGCTATCTTTTTCACTATTTGCTTATGTTTATATTCTCTCCAGAGCATCATTCCAGTATCAATCCCAAAATTTAATTGATTTAGGTAGGAATTTAGGATTTTCAAAAGCAAAATCCTTTTATTCGTTAATTTTACCTGCCGCTAGACCAGCAATTGTTGCGGGCCTTTCTCTAGTTGCAATGGAAACTTTAGCTGAATTTGGGGCAGTTGATTTCTTTTCTATAAATACTTTAACAACGGGTATTTATAATTCTTGGATTACATTTGATGACTTAGCTTTCTCAAACAGGATATCTTTTTTTCTTCTTTTATTCATTTTTGCAATATTTATTTTAGAAAATTTATCTAGAAAGAAGGCAAGGTATCACGCAAATACTAAAGGAGGATTTAAACAAAAAGAAAAAATCCAACTATCAGGAAGTAAAGCATTTTTTGCGTTCTCAATTTGCTTCTTAGTTTTTTTCTTAAGTTTTTTATTTCCACTAAGTCAAATGCTTTATTGGACTTTAAAATTTCCTGAAAATCTTTTTGATATTCCAGTAATAACTTTAACATTAAACACTCTGTACTTGGTGTTATTATCAAGCATAGTTTTAATAATTTTTTCTTTAATTTCTAATTATGGAAATAGAGTTTCTAAAAATAAAACTTTAAACGCTTTGTCTATTTTATCTATTTCTGGTTATGCAATTCCAGGAGTAATTTTAGCAGTGGCATTTATAACTTTTATTGCTTGGTTTGATGACAATGTTGTTAAAGCACTTGGTTTTTTATCTATTAAAAAAATGTTTATTGGCTCTATTCTAGGACTTGTTCTAGTTTATTTTGTAAGATTCTACTCTTTAGCTTTTAATGGAATAAAATCTGGTTATGAGAAAATAAATATTTCCGTTGATGAAAGTTCGTATTTACTTGGTTACTCTAAAAAGAAAACTTTTATGAATATTCATTTACCTTTCTTAAGAAATTCTATTTTATTTGTTGGAATACTAATTTCTTTAGAAATAATAAGAGAATTGCCAATCACTTTAATATTAAGACCTTTTAATTTTGAAACATTTGCAACTACAGCATATATATCTGCTTCAGAAGACTTATTAGAAGCCGCATCTGTTCCTTCATTATTTTTAATTTTGATTGCAACTCTATTTATAATGCTTACATCTAAATATATACTGAGGGAAAATGAGAAATAATTATTTAGAGATTAAAAATGTTGATTTCACCATAGGTGGAAAGATTAAAGTCGAGAATGCATCTTTTGATATTGAAAAAGAAGGAGATACTTTGTGTATTCTTGGTCCTTCAGGAATTGGAAAAACTACAATACTTAGAACTATAGCTGGTTTAGAAAAAATTGACAAAGGTTTAATTAAATTAAATGGAAAATTATTATCGTCTAAAGATAAAAATGTAGAACCTGAAGATAGAAATATATCTTTAGCTTTTCAGGATAACAGTTTATTTCCTCATTACACAGTTGAAAAAAATATTTTATTAGGCGCTGGGAGAAATAAAGGAAAAAGAAAGAAAAAGCTTAGTTTTAAGGAGATTATAGATTTTCTTGATATAGAAAAAATATTACCAAAATTTCCTCATGAAATTAGCGCAGGGGAGGCGCAAAGAGCTTCACTTGCAAGATCGTTAATAACACAACCTGATCTTTTGCTTTTAGATGAACCGCTATCTAATGTAGACCAAAGTTTTAAAGAAGAAATTCAAGTAAGATTAAAAAAAATATTGAGTAAATTAAAAATTACGACAATAATCGTTACTCACGACTCTTACGAAGCTTTTTATCTTGGTACCAAATGTGCAATTATATTAGACGGCCAAATTAAACAGTTTGATGATCCTTATAATGTTTATCATTTTCCAAACTCAGTCGAAGTAGTAAATTTTTTAAATCGTGGAATTTTAATTCCAGCAAAAGTAACAGGAGAAAATTCATTAGAAAA
>CACPHV010000021.1 GCA_902633985.1 uncultured Pelagibacteraceae bacterium | reverse complement strand
TTCATTCTCATCACGAACATCAACATGAAGCAGACGAAAAGTTTGGAATTAAAAGACCGATTAATATTGATCACATAGTTTGTTTTTAATAAAACAAGCAAATGCTTAGTAAAAAACAATTATTCACTAGAGGTATGCTGGATATTTCTCCACATATGCTTTCAGTAATTCCATTTGGAATAATTTGTGGAGCAATCGGGGTCGAACTTGGATTTGATCCATATTTAGTTTATGCAATGTCTTTCATAATTTTTGGTGGAGCTTCACAGATAGTATTTTTGCAAGTATTGTCAGGTGGTGCAACTAGTTTAGTTGCAGTTGCCTCCGTTGGAATTATTAATTCTCGACATTTATTATATGGAGCAGTTTTATCTGAATATTTAGAAAGATTATCTTTTATTAAAAAATTATTTATTTCATACTTAGTAGTAGATCAAGGTTTTGCAGAATCTAATAGGTTTTTTAGAAAAAACAGAAATCAAGAATTTTTACATTATCATTTAATTGGTACTGGTTGTACAATGTGGGTTTGTTGGCAAATTGCAACCTTATCAGGTATTGTTTTAGGTTCATTTGTTCCAGAAGAACTTGGTTTAAAATTTGCAATACCTTTAACATTTATAGCAATTGTTGTTCAGGATTTAAAAAAAATAGATCATGTAATTGTAATGATTACTTGTGGTTTAAGTTCACTGTTATTTTTTGATGCTCCATTTAAATCCTACATAATTATTTCACCATTAATTGCTTTGTTCGTTGCTGCACTATTATCAAGGTTAAAAAAATGACACTTACTGCAATTATTTTTGCTGGAATATTAACTTACCTCACCAGAATGACTATGATCGCCTTAATAAGTAGAGATATGTTGGGAGATAAAATTAAAGCAGTTTTAGAATATGTTCCTTCTGCAGTATTCCCAGCAATAATATTTCCAGGAATATTTATAAATGATTTTGGAACTTTTATAGAAATGAATGATCCCAAAATTTTTGGAGCATTAGTTGCTGTAATTGTAGGTTATTTTTCAAAAAATATTATTGCAACAATATCAGCCGGATTAGTTTCTTATTGGTTTTTAATATTTGTTGTCTTTAGTTAGCACCTAACTTAATATTTCTACTTACATTTATATCTATTAATTGTGGTTTTGCTAAATTAAGATTTGACATAAGCTCAACATATTCATCAACATTTTTAACCTGCAATCTTGGGTTAAATTTTTTTTCATTACCAATTGTACTAGACTCTTTGCCGTTATAATCATGACCAGGATACAAAATGGTATACTCAGGTAATTTTAACAATCTATTAAAAATAGAATTATAAGCATCTTTTGAACTTCCATTTTGAAAATCAGTTCGACCAGTGCCATTAATTAAAAGAGTATCTCCTGAAAACAAATAGTTATCCATTAAGAAACTATAACTGTCAGAAGTATGACCAGGTGTATACATAGCTTTGATTTCTATTTGGTCAATTTTTATTATTTCATCATCTTTTACTTTAATTTCTACAGTATCAGCAGGTGTATGTTCTCCCATAAGTGTAGAGCAATTTGTTGCTAGTTTAAGTTTACTCGCACCAGTTACATGGTCAGCATGTATATGTGTATCTATTACTTTAACCAATTTTAAATCTAATTCGTTTAGTAGCCTTATATAGCTTTCAACATTTTCTATAACTGGATCAATTATTGCAGCTTCTCGGCCTTTACCAGATGCAATTATGTAAGTGTAAGTTGATGATTTCGTGTCAAAAACTTGCTTAAAGATCATGACTTAAAGTAACACATGTACTTGTTATAATAAATCAAATATCCGTACCATATATATGGTTAAAAATATTTTATTTATGATTGTTTTCTTTACATTCACTTTATCAAATACAGTAAGCGCTCACAATCATTTTCCCATAAATACCGATTCTAAACTCATGATTGAAAGAGGTAAAATTGCATATGAAAAAAATTGTGTTTCTTGTCATATGATTAATTTAGTTGGTGCTGAAAACTGGAAGGGTATGGATGAAGATGGGCATAGAAAAGCTCCTCCGTTAAATGGAACAGGTCATACTTGGCATCATGATGATAAAACTTTACATGCAATAATTAAATATGGATTAGCAAAATTAGTAAAAAATTATGAAGGTAAAATGATAGGATTTGAAGATCAATTATCTGATAAAGAAATTGATAGTATATTGGCTTATGTAAAGTCCTTTTGGCCTATTGATAAGTATGAATATCAAATTAATATGAGTAAGTAATTATGACAGCGACTACATTTCATTGGTCTTGTAGACATACTTGGAGAAGAAGTGCAAAAAATACAGCTTGGTGTGTACTTGGTTGTGCTATTGGAGACTTTGGAACAATATTATTTTTTCAATTAACTCAAATTCCTTTTCCAATTTTAGGAATAATGATTTTAGCAATCATCAATGGATTGATCACAAGTATTATTTTAGAAACAATAATTTTAATGACACAAAATTTTAATTTTGTTAATGCATTCAAAACAGCCTGTGGTATGAGTTTAATTTCAATGATTAGCATGGAAATCATGATGAATTTAACTGACTATGTTTTAACTGGAGGTGCAATTTTAACATGGTGGGTTGTGCCAATAATGCTGATTGTAGGTTTTTTAACACCTTGGCCTTATAATTATTGGAGATTAAAAAAATTTGGAATTGCTTGTCATTAAGATTAAAGAATTTTTTTTAATAAGTTGTCCCCAAAAAATAGTTTGTGAATAATAACAGCAGATATATGAAGCACTATTAAACCGATAAGGGTATAATTTGAAAGAATATGAATTTCATAAAACTGATCTGCTAAATCGAAATTTTCATTAATTTGAATTTCTCTAAACAATATTGTTAATGTTTCTCCGTTAAATAATTTTTTTAATATTCCTGAAATTGTTATTGATAAAATAGTAATATATAAAAGAACATGGTTCATTTTTGCAAGAAACCTTTGACCTTTAAAAATACTTGGATCTAATTTTGGAGTTGGATTAATTATATTATTTATCAACCTTATTATTATTATATAAAAAATAGTTAAACCTAAAGTAACGTGTATATCTTCAATAGTTATTCTTTGATCACCAAAATCTAAATCCACAAGATAGAACCCTAAAGGTATTTGTATAAAAAGAATAATTGCGCTGAGCCAATGTAACGCTTTTGATAAAATGCCATACTCTGTTAGGGTATTTGTTACATGCATATTTTATTTAATCACATAAAAAAATATATTAAAATAATTTTATTCTCAATTTTAAGTGCGTTTTTCGTCTCATCTAGTAATGCTGAGTTAACAGTTGAAGAAATTATTAAAAGTCGACAAGCATTGTTTAGTAAAAACTATAGTACAGCGAAAAGGGTTCAAGCTTTCTCTTCAAAAGGAGACTTTGAAAAAGCAAAAAAACTAATGATAGAAATGAGTGAAAATTATAAAGTTTTAATAGATCTATTTCCTGAAAATACACAAGAGGGTTTTGATACTGAAGCTTTACTGACAATTTGGGATGAAAAAGATGATTTTAATGCATTAATGCAAAAAGCCTCTGATGATATGATAAAACTTACATCCGTAATTGAAGATGCTGAAGATATAAGAGGCACTCTGAAACAATTTATGTGGAGTAATTGTAAGGCTTGTCACAGCAGGTACAGAGAAGAACATTAGTTATTAAGTAAGAATGATACCTCAAAAAGTTAAAGATCATATTGAAGAATATATTAGCCAAGAAGTTTACGTTCAAATTGCTATAATAAAGGGTAAAGAAAAGGTTTCAACAGAAACAGCTGTTGATAAATATTTTAACACAAATCATTTTAGAGATTTTTCAGAGGGTAAACCTTATTTTCATTTCATTGATGGATTAAGAGATAAATGCCTTGGAAAACTTAAGGATTCTCCTATGAGAGAAAAGGAAACTGAGGATGAGACTATAAAATTATTACAAAAAAAATTGAAAAATTTAACTGATAATGAGCTTGAAGATACATATTGGGAAATAGAAACTGGAGAATTTTTTTCAGGAAAACAAATAAAAGAACTAGAAAAAAGTTGCAGCGAATTAATTAAAAAACTTAATCTATCAAATAAAAATAAAGTAGGAGTTAAAAAAACTATTATGAGTTTTTGTGAAAACTATGAAAAGTTGTGTCAAAAAAAATATCCAGAAGCTCCACTTCCACTAGAAATATTAAAATCAGCGAATTAGTTTTAAAAGGGTTCGCTCTTTAAGTGTATACCTAAAGAGCTCCCTTGTATCGCCTCTTTGGCATTTAAATCCGAGAGGATTTTATTTTTCGTTATATTTTTCAAATGAAAAGCTGTTCAGCTAAGTATCAGGTGGTGAAAGTATTAACATAAACCTCCTTCTATAAAAAAGGTAATTATTATTAATATAATTTCAATTTATTTATTTTAATTTTGAGTAAATATATTTATTGAATACAACCTAGTGCTTTAGTAGATTCCCGGTAACTTAAGTTGCTTCCAAAATTATTTTTTATTTATTAATTCACTAATAAAATTTTCACCGTAACCGTCATCAACAGCTTTTTGAAAATAATTTTTATTAACTTCAGCAACTTTTTCAGCTTCAGGAAAATCTTTTAATAAGTCTTGAATATAAGTTAAATCTTTAACGGAATTACTTGTGGTAAATTTAAAGCCAGTAAAATCTCCTTTTAATAGATTGTCGAAAACTCGGTTCAAAGCTGCAGAATTTCCAGAACCAAGTTTTGCAACATCAAATACTTTTTTTAAATCCAAACCCATCTCTTTAGCACTTTTAGCTAAATGATTGACTAAAGCAGCATTTCCTAGGGATAAAAAATTATTTAAAAGCTTTGATTTTGCGCCCATGCCAACAGGTCCAAAGTGAAAATATTCTTTACAGAAAAAATTAAAATATGGCTCAGCAATTTTAAAGTTATCATTTGATGCTCCGACAATTCCTCCTAAAATACCTTCTTCAGCTTGAATGGGACCCCCCATTACAGGGCACTCAACATAATTTATTTTTTTTTCTTTGAATATTGCCTCTGTTTCCATTGAACCAGTTTTGTTGTGAGTAGTGATATCAATAATTAAAGTTTTACTATCTAAAATAGTAGAAATTTTTTCTGATATTGATTTTGCTATAGGAGTGTTAGTAACACACATAAACACCACATCTAAATTTTTACTTGAAAAATCTTCAAAAGATTTTACTTCTTCAGCTCCATCACTAACAATTTTATCAATTGGTTTCCTATTTCTATTAGCAATAACAAAGAGTTTATTTTTATGTTTTAAAATATTTTTAGCTATTCCATAGCCCATATACCCAACACCAATAAAACCTATATTTTTCATTTTAACCTCACTAATTAACTTTTCTTTTTACCTTCTGTTCGTATAAACATTATACCAAAAATAATAATTCCTATTACACCAACAATTTTATTATAATCAAACGGTACACCAAAAATTAAGAAATTTATAATTGTAGACCAAACTAATTGAGAATATTGAAAATTAGTTACAAATGACAAATTAGAAAGTTGTATTGCATAAACAATTAAAGAATGACTTATAAAACCTGCCACACCTAGAATTACCAAATAAAGCCAAAAAATATTTTTTTCTAATGGCACCCAGTTAAAAATTATAAACATACTAAAAATTATTGCGCCTAAGATCGAAGTATAAAAAATAGCAGCAAATGGATCATTGTCACCTGATACAACTTTAGTAAAAAATTGATAAAGAGCCCAGCAAATTGGAGGAACAATAGGGAATATTAAATCTAAACTAAATATTCTCATACTTGGACCTAGTGAATAAACAATCGAGCCAAAGCTCAATAACATTAAAAGTATACCTTTTATACTCAAGATATCTTTTAGGAAGTATGCTGAAAGTAATGAAACGATTAAAGGAGCTGTAAAGAAAACAACATAAATATCTACCAAGTCAAATTTCTGTAAAGAATAAAACATAAAGGTGGTAGCAGTTACCATTAATATTGATCTTATTATTTGAACTTTAAAATTTTTTTTTAAATTTACTTTTGGCTTAAAAATTACAAAAAATATAATTAAAGATACCAAGTGAAAAAAAAATCTTCCCCAAATTGCTTGAGTAACAGGCATTACAGTTCCAAGATATTTTGCTGTAGAGTCCATACAAACAAACATAAAAAAACCACCAGCAGCTAATAAAATTACATTAATTAATGATGTTTGTTGTGGCACAGGAAAAATTAATTACATTACAACGCCAACTTGCCAAGGATTAAACTCCTCGTCACCGTAGCCGTTGATTTCACTTTTTGATTTATTTCCTGAAGCAGTATTTACAACTAATTCAAATATTTTTTGACCAACATCTTCAACTTTTTCTTTTCCTTCAGCAATTGTCCCACAATTAATATCCATGTCTTCAGACATTTTTTCAAACATTGTTGAGTTGGTAGAAAGTTTTAAACTTGGAACTGGTTTGCAACCAAAACAAGATCCACGTCCTGTTGTAAAACAAATTACATTTGCACCTGATGCAACTTGACCAGTAACTGACACCGGATCATAACCAGGTGAATCCATAAAATTAAATCCTTTATTTTTTAAGGGTTCTGCATAGTGCAATACATCCTGAAGGATAGAGTTTCCTCCTTTTGCAACAGCACCTAAGGATTTCTCTAATATAGTTGTAAGACCACCTTTTTTATTTCCTGGAGCAGGATTGTTATCCATAGAACTGTTATTGATTGAAGTGTAATGTTTCCACCATTCAATTCTTTTTATAAGCTTATCAGCAGTCTCTTGTGAGCTAGCTCTATTAATTAACAAATGTTCAGCTCCATAAATTTCTGGAGTTTCAGATAAAATTGAACTTCCACCTTTTTTAACTAAGAGATCTGCTGCAACTCCTAATGCTGGATTTGCTGTTATACCCGAATATCCATCTGATCCACCACATTGAAGAGCTAAGGTTAAATGACTCACTGCTTGTGAAGTTCTTTTGATATTATTAGCTTCTGAAAGTAAATTTTTAATTTGAGATAATACTTTATCAACTATTTTTTTTGTTCCACCTTCATCTTGGATTGTTAGAAAATGAATTCGCTTATGTTTCTTTAATGATTCATCAAACAAACTGACTTGCGCACATTCACATCCTAAACCAATAACAAAAACGTGAGAAAAATTTGGATGATTTTTAAATCCGTCTATAGTTCTTTGGAAAATTTGCATTCCCTCACTTTCTGTATTCATTCCACATCCCGTAGAGTGAGTAATTGGTACTATACCGTCAATGTTTGGATAATCTTTTAAAATTTCAGAATATTTAATCTTCTCAACAATCATTTTAGTGACAGTTGCTGAGCAATTTACGGTGCTCACTATTCCAATATAATTTCTAGTAGCGACCTGTCCATTATCTCTTAATATTCCATTAAAGAAGGTATCTACTTTTTCATCGATAGTGTATTTTTTATCTGTAACTTTAAAATCTCTTTTAAATTCTCTAAATTCTAAATTGTGTGAATGGACATGTTCTCCAGGCTTAATATCATCTAATGCAAAACCAATAATTTGATCATACTTAATGATTGGATCACCTTTTTTAATAGTTTTTAAACAAACTTTGTGTCCAAAGGGTATCGGATCGATAGTACTGATCTCATGACCTTCGATTTTGGTTTTTTCAGGAATAATAAATTGACTAACCCCCACATTGTCATTCTTGTTTAAAACTATTAGATTATTCATAAAATTATTATATAACCAATAACTTAAACAAACCATTATTTAAATTATGCCAAAAAAAAGAAAAAAGAGTTTCCGAAGTCAACAGTGGTTCAATAATCCAAAAAACCCTGACATGACGGCCTTATATCTAGAAAGGTATTTAAATTATGGCCTTACAAGAAAAGAATTACAATCTGGAAATCCAATTATCGGAATAGCGCAATCTGGCAGCGATCTATCTCCATGCAACAGACATTTTATGTCTTTAAGTAAAAGGATTAAAGATGGAATTAGAAGAGCAGGGGGTATACCAATGGAATTTCCTACTCACCCAATTCAAGAAACTGGAAAAAGACCAACAGCAATGTTGGATAGAAATCTTTCTTACTTATCACTAGTGGAGGTATTATATGGATATCCAATTGACGGAGTTATCTTAACAACAGGATGTGATAAAACTACACCAGCAGCTTTAATGGCAGCTGCAACTGTAAATATTCCTGCAATAGTTTTATCAGGTGGTCCAATGTTAGATGGAGTTTACAA
>CACPHV010000020.1 GCA_902633985.1 uncultured Pelagibacteraceae bacterium | reverse complement strand
ATCCAAATGCCGAACAGTGGCGTATTAACTTATCCTTTATAGCTTTAGCTTTTCTTGGTACCATTGGATTTTTTGCTACTGAAAAATTTAAAAAATATTTGACACTTTATTATGTCGTTGTTTATCCTGTAATCGCTTTTTTCTTTATTTTCTTTTTCATATCAGGTGGCCCAATTTTTTTTGATTTTTCATATGGAATTATTGCAGCTGTAATTTCATTTATAATTGGATTTTTTATTCCATCAAAATATAAAATGTACTATTTCATTATAGTTCCGATTACACTCTATATATTATTAAAATATGTATTTTTTTATGAAGAGCTTATTGAACTTGGTAAATTAGAGGCATTAGAATGGGTTGAGACAGGCGCTTGGGGAGGCTTGTCTTTAACTTTTATAGTATCATTTTTTTGTTTGATATTCTGTTTTCCCATAGGATTATTTTTATCTTTGGGTAGAAGGTCTGATTTTCCAATAATAAAATATTTTTCAATAGGTATGATTGAATTTTGGAGAGGCGTTCCATTGATTACAGTATTATTTATGTCATCAGTGATGTTTCCAATGTTCTTACCTGAAGATATGTTTATTGATAAATTAGTTAGGGTAATTATCGCAATCTCATTATTTGAAGCTGCTTATGTAGCGGAAGTTATTAGAGGTGGTTTGCAAGCATTACCAAGAGGCCAGTATGATGCCGCTAAATCCCTAGGTATGGGTTATTGGAAGATGCATATTTTAGTAATTTTACCTCAAGCACTCAAACTAGTAATACCTGGTATTGCAAATACTTTTTTAGCTCTTGTAAAAGACACTCCTTTAATTTTTGTTGTAGGACTTTTAGAAATTGTTGGAATGCTAAATCTTGCCAAAACAAACCCAGAGTGGTTAGGTTTTGCAATGGAAGGTTATGTATTTGCATCAGTACTATTCTTTATTATTTGCTATGCAATGAGTAAATATAGTTATAATTTAGAGCAAAAATATAAAACAGAAAGATAATGTCAGACAAAATAATACAGATTACAGATATGAATAAGTGGTTTGGTGATTTTCAAGTATTAAAAAATATTAATCTAGATGTCGAAAAGAATAAAAAAATTGTTGTGTGCGGACCTTCAGGATCTGGTAAATCAACATTAATTAGATGTATAAATAGACTTGAAGAACATCAACAAGGTTCAATTATAGTTGATGGAAACGAATTAACAGAAGACACTAAAGACATAGAAAAAATCAGAGCTGAAGTTGGAATGGTATTTCAACAATTTAATTTATTTCCTCATCTTTCCATTTTAGATAATTGTACGCTAGCCCCAATTTGGGTAAAAAAAATGCCAAAAAAAGAAGCAGAAGATTTAGCTCTTCAGCACTTAGAAAAAGTACAAATTGCAGACCAAGCTAGTAAATATCCAGGACAACTTTCTGGAGGCCAACAACAAAGATGTGCAATCGCAAGAGCATTATGTATGGAGCCAAAAATAATGTTGTTTGATGAACCAACATCAGCTCTAGACCCAGAAATGATTAAAGAAGTTTTAGATGCAATGGTTAATTTAGCAAAAGCAGGAATGACAATGATTGTAGTAACGCATGAGATGGGATTTGCAAAAGAGGTTGCAGATGAGGTTATTTTCATGGATGAAGGAATGATAGTTGAAAAAGCCGAAACTAAAGAGTTTTTTGCTAACCCAAAGAGTGATAGAACTAAGCTATTTTTAAGTCAAATCTTATAAAATATATAATAAACTAGTTATTATTTAAATTATCTCAATCTAAATATATTTATTTTCCTTTCAACTAATGCTTGACAGTGTTTTGATTATTTCAAATTTCTTATTAAAAAAAATAAATTTTTTTATTGCAGTAGCATTAATAAATAGGTTGAATGGACTTTATAAAATTTAATTAAGAGGGGTCTTAATGGAAGATAATTTCAATAAACACTTAGGCAATAAGCTTAAGCTAAGAAGATTAGCTTTAGGTTTGACACAGACTAAAGTAGCTAAAGCAATAAATGTTACATTTCAACAAATTCAAAAATATGAAAAAGGTACTAATGGTGTAAGTTCAATTAGATTACTTCAACTTGCTAATTATTTAAAAGTACCAATTAATTATTTCTTTGAAGATTTTTCAGAGTACTTGGTAAATTTAGAAAAATCACAAGAAGGTCACATGAACGTTAACTATAATTTTTTAGTAAAATTATATTCAGAGCTTAGTGCTGATCAAAAACTGAAATTTAATAAGTCTTTACAGTTGTCAGCCTCGGCAATTTCAAAAGCAGTTTAAAATTAATTTGTATTTGACCCCACATTAATTTTTGAAAACTATTTGATTTATTTTTGGCTCCTCGGGCAGGACTCGAACCTGCGACCAATTGATTAACAGTCAACTGCTCTACCAACTGAGCTACCGAGGAATTTAAAAAGGCAAACTTACTTTTTTATTATAACTAAAACAAGATTTTTTTTGGAGGCAACGCCCGGAATCGAACCGGGATACAAGGATTTGCAATCCTCTGCGTAACCATTCCGCCACGTTGCCATCTTATTTTTAGCTAATAGCTACAGATGCCTTTTTATATTAAATTTTTTCTATTAGTCTATTAAATAACGATCCAAATTGATTATTGTTAATTTAGATTATTAAATTATAAACTTTAACATCAATGAGTAGCGATAAATATATACATTCTGATGTAGAAAATAGAATTTATTCTTATTGGGAAAAAAACGGTCTTTTTAAACCTAAAGAAAATTCAAAAAAATTCTCAATTGTAATTCCACCACCAAATGTAACGGGTAGTTTGCATATGGGACATGCTCTTAACAATTCTATTCAAGATTTATTAGTTCGATACCATAGAATGAATAATTTTGAAACTTTATGGCAACCGGGTACAGACCACGCTGGTATAGCTACACAAGCATTAGTAGAGAAAAAATTGACCTCTGAAAAAATTGATAAAAACGAAATTGGTAGAGAAAAATTTATTGAAAAAGTTTGGGAATGGAAAGAGCAATACGGAGACATAATTATTAATCAATTAAAAAAACTTGGTTGCTCTTGTGATTGGTCAAGAAATGCCTTTACTATGGATGAGAATTTATCTAAGTCAGTAATTAAGGTTTTTGTAGATCTTTACAACAAAGATCTAATTTATAAAGATAAGAAATTAGTTAATTGGGATACAGTTTTAAAAACAGCTATTTCAGACTTAGAAGTAGATCAAAGAGAGGTAAATTCTAAAATTTATTACATCAGATATCCACTAGATGGGACTGAAGAATTCATTACAATTGCAACAACAAGACCCGAAACTATGCTTGGTGATACAGCTATAGCTGTAAATCCAAAAGATGAACGATTTAAATCCTTTGTTGGAAAAACGGTCACCATTCCAATTGTTGGAAGAAAAATAAAAATTATTGAGGATGACTATGCAGATCCTGAGCAAGGAACAGGAGCATTAAAAATAACTCCTGCGCATGATTTTAATGACTATGATGTTGGTCAAAGAAATAATCTTGAAATAATTAATATTTTTACTGAAGCTGGTAAAATAAATGAAAATGCTCCAGAACATTATGTAGGCCTTGATAGGTTTGAAGCTAGAAAAAGAATTTTAAAAGAACTTAAAGAAAATGAATTTTTTGTAAAAGAAGAAAATATTAAAAACAAAGTTCCTTATGGAGATAGATCTAATTCAATAATCGAACCTTTTTTAACAGAACAATGGTTTGCTGATGCTGGTAAATTATCTGTAAAAGCTAAAGAAGTTGTTAATTCAAAAAAGACAAATTTCTTTCCTGAGAATTGGTCAAAAACTTATTTTCAATGGATGAATAATATTGAGCCATGGTGTATTTCAAGACAACTATGGTGGGGACATCAAATACCTGCTTGGTATGGTCCTGATGAAAAAATTTTTGTTGCAGAAAATGAAGATGATGCAAAACAACAAGCTAAAAAAAATTATGGTAAAGATGTTAAATTAAATCGTGATCCAGATGTTTTAGACACTTGGTTCTCATCTGGCTTATGGCCTTTTGCTACACTTGGTTGGCCAGATGATAACAAATATGTAAATAAATTTTATCCAACATCAGTATTAGTTACAGGTTTTGATATTATATTTTTTTGGGTAGCTAGGATGATTATGTTTGGAACTGAATTTTTAAACAAAGAACCTTTTAAGGATATTTATGTTCATGCGTTAGTTAGAGACGAAAAGGGGCAGAAAATGTCTAAATCGAAAGGAAATGTAATTGATCCTTTAGATTTAATAGAAAAATATAGTGCAGATGCACTTAGATTTACTTTGTTATCTATGGCCTCACCAGGTACAGATGTAAAGCTTTCAGAAGATAGAGTAAAAGGTTACAGAAATTTTTTAAATAAATTATGGAATGCAAATAATTTTTTAATCACTAATGAATGTGATTTTAATGATATCGATAATGTTCCAAGTCTAAATGTAAATATTAACAAATGGATTTATTCAGAACTTATAGAAACCAAAAATAAAATAGAAAAAAACCTCGAAGATTATAGATTTGATGAGGCTGCTAAAAATGCCTATCAATTTGCATGGCATTCATATTGTGATTGGTATTTAGAGCTATCTAAAACTATACTCTTTTCAGATGATGAAAAAGCTAAAGCAGAGGTTAAAAAAGTATCATCTTTTGTATTCAAACAAATTTTAATTTTGTTACATCCTTTTATTCCTTTTGTTACTGAAGAAATTTGGCTTAAGAACAAATTTGATAATGACGGTAGTGATTATTTGATGCTCAAAAATTGGTTATCAGGTGAAATAAATAGAGATAGCAGTACTGAACAAGTTGAAAATATAATCAATATTATTTCAGAGATTAGATCATTTAAAAATGAGCTAAATGTGAGCCCAGGTTCATTTATTGATGTATCAATAAGCAATATTAATAAAAATCAAAAAGACTTTATTAATACAAATGAAGTTATTCTAAAAAAACTAGGAAGAATAAACAGCATATTAGATAAAGATTTAGATAAACCAGCTGCGACAATGGTTGTTTCTGGGGATCTGTTTAAGATTTATTTTGATAAAGATGTTGATTTAAAATTAATTAAAGAAAATTTAACAAATAAACAAAGTAGATTGGAGCAAGAGATGAATAAAATATCTCAAAGATTAGAGAATAAAAGTTTTGTAGACCGTGCTCCAAAAGAGATTGTTGAACAAGAAAAAAATAATTATAATAATTTAAAGAATGATATTGAGAAAATATCAGTAACAATAAAGGGTATATAATGGCTAAATTTAACAAAAAGAAACTTCCAAGCAGACATACATCATTAGGAGCAGACAGAGCTCCACATAGATCGTTTTATTATGCTATGGGAGAAACTGAGAAAGATGTAGCAAAACCCTTTGTTGGTGTCGTTTCCACATGGAATGAGGCAGCTCCTTGTAACATTGCGTTAATGAGACAAGCCCAATCAGTTAAAAAAGGAGTTAGAGCTAACGGTGGAACCCCAAGAGAATTTTGTACTATTACCGTTACTGACGGTATTGCAATGGGTCACGAAGGAATGAAATCCTCATTGATATCTAGAGAAGTAATAGCAGATTCTGCTGAACTTACTGTAAGGGGTCATTGTTATGATGCTTTAGTTGGTATTGCAGGATGTGATAAATCTTTACCAGGTCTAATGATGTCTATGGTTAGATTAAATGTACCAAGTGTATTTATATATGGTGGATCAATTCTTCCAGGCAAATATAAAGGAAAAGACGTAACAGTTGTAGATGTATTTGAGGCGGTTGGAAAACATTCAACAGGTCAAATGTCCGCTGCAGAACTTAGAAAATTAGAATTAGTCGCTTGTCCAAGTGCAGGTGCATGTGGTGGACAATTTACTGCAAATACAATGGCATGTGTATCTGAAGCTATCGGATTAGCATTACCCTATTCAGCAGGAACACCAGCTCCATATGAAGAAAGAGATAAATACGCAAAAGCTAGTGGTAAAATGGTTATGAACCTTTTAAAAAAAGGAATTAAACCAAGAGACATTGTAACTAAAAAAGCATTAGAAAATGCTGCAACAGTTGTTGCTGCTACAGGTGGATCTACAAATGCAGGATTGCATTTACCTGCTGTTGCAAATGAAGCAGGAATTAAATTTGATTTAATGGACGTTGCTAAAATTTTTAAGAGAACACCTTATCTTGCAGATTTAAAACCAGGTGGAAAATATGTTGCAAAAGATATGTGGTTAGCAGGCGGTGTTCCAATGTTATTAAAAACTTTATATGAAGGTGGATACATTCATGGTGATTGCATGACTGTTACTGGAAAAACTATGAAGGAAAACTTAAAAGGAATTAAATTTAATCCAAAACAAAAAGTAATGAGATCTTATAAAAATCCATTATCACCAACAGGAGGGGTTGTTGGATTAAAAGGAAACTTAGCACCAGAAGGTGCAATTGTTAAAGTTGCTGGACTTAAAAAATTACAATTTACCGGTAAAGCAAGATGCTTTGATAATGAGGAAAGCGCAATGAAAGCTGTTCAAAGCAGAAAGTATAATGATGGTGATGTAATTATAATTAGATACGAAGGACCAGTAGGAGGTCCAGGTATGAGAGAAATGTTATCTACAACAGGTGCAATCTACGGACAGGGAAAAGGGGAGAAAGTAGCCCTTATTACTGATGGTAGGTTCTCTGGAGCAACAAGAGGCTTTTGTGTGGGTCACGTGGGCCCTGAGGCCGCTCTAGGGGGTCCTATAGGCCTTTTACGTACAGGAGATATCATTGATATAGATGCCAAAAAAGGAACGATCAATGTGAGGCTTTCTAAAAAAGAATTAGCTGCAAGAAAAAGAAAATGGAAAGCTAGAAAATCAGATTTTGGATCTGGCACTCTATGGAAATACGCACAAACAGTTGGACCTGCATATTTAGGTGCACCAACTCATCCAGGTAAGAAAAAAGAAGTTAAGGATTATTCAGAGATTTAATGAAAATTCGTCCAGTTATTTTATGTGGAGGTGCTGGAACTCGACTTTGGCCAAATTCTAAAAATCATCAAGCAAAACAGTTTATTGATTTTGGTAATTGGAGTTTGCTTGGAAAAACACTTGAGAGAACAAAAGCATCAATTTACGACTCTCCAATTATTAGTACAAATAAGAAGTACTTAAGCAAAGTAAAACAGCATTTAAGAAAAAACAAAGTAAACAAATATAAAATTATTGTAGAGCCAGCTAAAAGAAACACAGCACCAGCTATATTAAGCACTGCTTTAATTAAAGATATTCCAGATAATCAGCCCTTAATGTTTTTTACAGCAGATCATTTGATTGAAAAAATGAGTATTTTTAATAAGGCTATTAGTAAAAATAAAAAAAACTTAAGTGATCAAAATATATTTATATTTGGGATAAAACCAACATCACCATCTAGTGAATATGGTTATTTTTTAACAAAAAAGATTAAAGGAAATATTAATAAGGTAACTAGATTTATTGAAAAACCTAAAGAAGCTAAAGCAAAACAAATTATAAAGAATAAAGGTTATTGGAATTCAGGAATGTTTTATCTTAGAAAAGATTCTATTATTAATAACTTTAAAATATATCAGCCCAAAACTTATAAATATTGTTCAAATGCTGTTAATAAAGCAAAATATAAGGCTAATACATATTATCTAAACAAAGCTTCATTTATAAAAGCGACTGCTAAATCATTTGATTATGCAATTCTAGAAAAAACCAAACAAATTAACGCTATCAAACTAGATATTCCTTGGTCAGATCTTGGTAGTTGGAAAGAAATTTTGAAGATGTATGACAAAAATAAAAATAAATATATTAAGAAAACAAATGTGTATTACCGTCCATGGGGTAGGTATACCAATCTATTTGAGGGCAAAGAGTTTTTAATTAAAGAGTTATACGTAAAACCAAAAGGCATTTTAAGTTTACAAAAACACCATCATCGAGCTGAACATTGGTTGGTCACACAAGGAAATGCAAAAATAACTCTTAATAAAGATATTATAATTAAAAAGCCAGGTGAACATATATTCATTCCATTAGAAGCAATCCATAGAGTTCAAAATCCAGGAAAAAAACCTGTTAAAATTGTCGAAGCTCAAATTGGCTCAATTTTGAAGGAAAGTGATATTGTTAGATATCAAGATGTTTATGGAAGAGTTCGTTAAATTAACTGAATTGTAATATTAGATAAATATTTTTGTAATTAAACTTATCTAAAGATTGCTCACAAAATTTATAGTTAAATAATAAATTATTCTTCTCGTATTCACTTTAAATTTTGTTAATTAACAACTTTCTCTCTTTTCATAATTGAGAAGAGAGAAAGACGAATTTAGATATTAATTATTTACAGATGCTGAGCTTTCACTAGCTTGTTTCTTAGCTATTTTTTTTGCTCTTTTTTCAGCAGCTTTTTTTTCTAAGCTTGCAATTTTTATATTAATTTTAGATAATTTTTTTTCTTTTAAATTTA
>CACPHV010000019.1 GCA_902633985.1 uncultured Pelagibacteraceae bacterium | reverse complement strand
ATACTTTCTACTTTAGCTGTTATTAGTATTTATAAAAACATATTTAAACTAAATGAAAATATTTTTTTAAATTTTAAAACTCCTGTGGGAAGAGGAGATCACTCTGTAATAAAAATTGATAATAAAAAAATTAATTTAATTGATCAAAGTTATAATTCAAACCCTTTATCATTAAAATCAGCAATAAAAAATTTTGATAAAATAAACTCAAAAAAATCAAATAAATATTTACTAATTGGTGACATGTTAGAGCTCGGTAGTCATTCTAAAAAACTTCATCAATCTATTGCCCCAATAATAAATCAAACCAAGATAGATAAGGTATTTGTAAAAGGAAAATTAGCTTCAATAATATTTGAAAATATCTCAAAAGCTAAAAAAGGCAGGATATTATTAAACAAATCTCAAATTATTGAATTGATTAGAAAAGATTTAAATAATAATGATTATTTAATGATTAAAGCCTCACTTGCGACAGGTTTCAACGACATAGTGAAAGATCTGAAAGGATTACATTAAATGCTTTATCAATTTTTATTAAATTTTGTTGATACCTTTAGTTTTTTAAATGTATTTAAATATTTAACTTTTAGAACAGGTTTATCTTTTTTTACCTCATTGGTTATTGTGCTGATTATTGGAGGTCCTTTTATTAAATTTTTTTCAAAACAAAAAATTTTAAATCCAATCCGGGACGATGGACCCAAAGATCATATAGTTAAAAAAATTGGTACACCAACAATGGGAGGTTTAATAATTTTATTCGGCTTATTGGTATCAGTGGTATTTTGGGCAGATTTATCAAATATTAATATTTTATTTTGTGTCTATATAGCAATTACTTTTGGTTTATTGGGAGCATATGATGACTTTAAGAAGATTAAATATAGCAACTCATCAGGGATTTCTTCAAAGTTTAAAATAACTTCACAAATAATTTTAGCAATTATTGGTGTAAGTTTTTTTGTTTATTTTAATGATTATCAAGATTTAAATAATTTATACTTTCCATTCTTTAAAAATTTAATCATAAACCTTGGATGGTTTTTTATACCGTTTGCAATATTCGTAATTATTGGTTCGTCAAATGCCGTTAACCTTACGGATGGATTAGATGGTCTAGCAACAGTGCCTGTAATATTAGTTGCAGCATGTTTTGCTTTTATAAGTTATGTTACTGGAAACATCGTATTTTCTAATTATTTACAAATTCCTTACATAGAAGGAACTGGTGAAGTATCAATTTTTTGTGGGGCAATTATTGGCTCTTGTTTGGGATTCTTATGGTTTAATGCTCCACCTGCTAAAATTTTTATGGGCGATACAGGCTCTTTATCTCTTGGGGGATCTTTAGGTGCAGTAGGAATTATCACAAAGCATGAAATTGTTTTAGCTATTACTGGTGGTCTTTTTGTACTAGAGGCAGTTTCAGTAATGGTGCAGGTAATCTCGTTTAAACTTACCGGAAAAAGAATTTTTAAAATGGCACCTATTCATCATCATTTTGAGAAAAAAGGATGGCCAGAGTCTACAGTTGTGATTAGGTTTTGGATTATCTCTATCATTTTAGCAATGATTGGTTTAGCTACCTTAAAAATAAGATAATGACAATATTTAATAATATTTTTTTAAGAAAAAAAATATTAATTTATGGTTTAGGAAAGAGCGGTATTTCATCTTATAATTTTTTAAAAAACAAGTCTGATGTATATTTGTTTGATGATAATCAAAAAATTAAATTAAAACATAAAAAAAAAATAATTAATATAGAGCAAATTCAAAAAATAAATTTTGATAGAATTATTATTAGTCCTGGAATTGATATTTCAAATTGTAAATTATCAAAATTTTTAAAGAAAAATTTTAAAAAAATTCATACCGACCTTGATGTGTTGTTTTCATTTTATAACAATGAAAGTATTACGATTACAGGAACAAACGGTAAATCTACAACTGCAAAAATTTTACATGATGCTTTAATCGATCAAAAAAGAGACTCAAGACTTATTGGAAATATTGGTAATCCAGCTTTATCAGAAAAAAATATTACAAAAAAAACAATCTTTGTAATAGAGGCTTCTTCTTATCAGCTAGATTACAGCAGTGTATTTAGATCAAAATATGCATTAATTTTAAACATAACCGCAGACCACATTGAGAGACATAAAAGTTTAAAGAATTATGTAAATGCAAAATTTAAATTATTAAAATCTCAAATAAGAGGATCTTTCGCATACGTAAAAAAAGAGGATGAACTGATAACTAAAAAATTAAATAAAAATAAATATAGCTCACAAATTTACAGAGTGCAGACCTCAAGTATAGATAAAAAATTTAATAAAATTACTAATAAATATTTTATATCTGATGGAAATAAAGAAAATTTATCATTTATATTAAAAATTGCTCCAAGATTAAAACTTAATTATAAAAAATTAATTAAAACTATTAATAAATTTAAAGGTCTAGATTTCAGACAACAAATCATATTTGATAAAAAAAATATCACAATAATTAATGACTCAAAATCTACAAGCTTTGCTTCCTCGGAAAATATATTAAAAAATTTAAATAATGCATATTGGATCTTAGGAGGAATTCCTAAAAAAGGAGATAAATTTAAACTGTCAAAAATAAAGTGTAAAAATATCAAAGCTTATATTTTTGGATCTCATCATAGAGAATTTAAAAAAATTTTAAAAAATAGATTAAAAATTAAAAATTTTAAAAATTTACAAGAAACTCTTAAAGTTATTTTTTCAGAAATTAATATTCAACAATCTAAAAAAAATATTATTTTTTTCAGTCCAGCTGGAGCTTCATTTGATAGTTTCAAAAATTTTGAAGATAGAGGATATTATTTTAATCAAATTATTAAAAAGTATATAAATGCAAAGCGATAGTATTGTTTACAAATTTTATTATCAATGGTGGAAAAACATAGATAAATCTATTTTTTTACTAATAAGTTTATTATTTATTATTGGATTATTTTTTTCGTTAGTTTCGACTTCTTTAATAGCTTCTGATAAGTTAGATACTAATAGTTATTTCTTTTTTTTTAAACATTTGATTTATGTATTAATTGGAATATTTCTTATTTTTATATTTTCTTCATTAAATTCAAATCAATTATATAAATACTCTATTTTTCTTTTTTTTATTTCACTTTTTTTTTTGATTTTAGTGCCATTTATTGGTGTCGAAGTTAAGGGGTCTAAAAGATGGATAGACTTATTTTTCTTACCAAGATTTCAGCCCATAGAAGTTCTAAAACCTTTCTTGATAATAGTTTTAGCAACTATTTTATGTAATAGTAGATCAAATATTTTATTAAAGTATTTATTATCTATTATTTTGATATCTGTCATTTCTTTACTTTTAATTGCACAACCTGATATTGGCCAAACTTTATTAGTGGTATTTTGTTGGGCAGCTCTAATCTTCACATCAGGAATTAATATATATATTCTTTTAGTAGTATTTATTGCTGGTGCGTCTTTACTTGCTTATCTTATTCTTTATGTTCCTAGGTTTGATTATATCCATGGACGTATTTTTTCATTTTTTAATAGAGAAATAGGTACTCATAATTTTCAATCTGATAAAGCAATAGAGTCAATTACAAGCGGAGGTTTCTTTGGAAAGGGTATAGGTGAAGGAGTTCTTAAAAATAGAGTTCCTGAAGCCCATACTGACTATATTATTTCAGTAATTTCTGAAGAGTTTGGTGTTGTTGCCATAATGTTAATATTATTATTGTTTTTGATCCTAATTTATATGGTTTTTAAAAAAATAGGTTTTGAAACAAATGATAAAGCTAAACTTATTTTAATTGGATCTATTAGTTTAATATTAATGCAGGCCACGATTCATATTGGGGTTAATATAAGATTATTCCCAACTACAGGAATGACATTACCTTTTTTAAGTTATGGTGGTTCATCAATAATTAGTACATCAATATTGGCTGGTATTATTTTAAATTTAACAAAAAGAAAAATAACTTAATAAATGAGAAAAAAAGTTTTAATTTCAACAGGTGGATCTGGAGGTCATGTTATACCGGCAATTACAATTTATGATCATTTAAAGCATACACATGAAACTTTAATTTCTACAGATATCAGAGGTCTTAAGTATTTAGACAAGAATTACGGAGCAATTATAATTAATACTCCAAAATTAAATAATTATTTGTTACTTCCTTTTTCACTTTTAAAAATACTTTTTCTGACTGTTAAATCTTTTTTTCTTTTAAAAAAAAATAATATTTCAATTTTAATTTCCACAGGTGGTTATATGTCTTTACCAATATGTTTGGCAGCAAAAATATTGGGCATTAATATTTTTTTAATTGAACCAAATATGGTTCTTGGAAAAGCAAATAAATTTTTCTTAAATTTTTCAAGAAAATTAATATGTTATTCAAAAAATTTAATTAATTTACCATCTGGAATTAATCACAAATTAACTGCTATTAAACCTTTGATACGAAAAGAATATTATGAACCCAGTGTCTATCAAAAACATGATAATTTATTCACAATTATTATCATAGGAGGCAGTCAAGGTGCAAAAATCTTTGATGAGCTTTTAAATAAGTCTTTTGTCAGTGTAGCAAAAAAAGTATCTATAAAAATTATCCATCAAACAAACGAAAGAAATATAAATTTTTTAAAAGATTTTTATTTTCAAAATAATATTAAAAGTAGAGTTTTTAGTTTTGATCACAATCTTAATAAAGTTTTAAAACAGGGAGATTTATGCATAACGAGAGCAGGTGCCTCAAGTTTAGCTGAACTATCTTTTTTAAGTATTCCATTTATAGCAATACCACTTCCGTCATCAAAAGATAATCACCAGTATGAAAACGCAAAATATTATGAGGAACAGGATTGTTGTTGGATAATTGATCAAAAAAATTTTGACAACCAAAAATTTGAGAAATTTTTATTAGAATTGACAAATAAAAGTCAGGATTACATGACAAAAAAAAATAATTTAAAGAAATTAAATTATCAAAATACATGGAATAATGTTAATCAAAAAATATTAAAAATTATTAATGAAAATTAAATTAGCAAAAGCAGAACTTATACATTTTGTAGGAATAGGTGGAATAGGTATGAGTGGCTTAGCACTTATTATGAAAGGTAAAGGTTTTAAAGTTCAAGGCAGCGATATTGCAAATAATAAAAATATTGAAAGACTAAGAAAAGAAAAAATAAAAGTTTTCATTGGACACAAGAAACAAAATATAGAAAAGGGGACTATCTTAGTTGTATCTTCTGCTATAAAAAAAAATAATCCAGAGCTTCTTGTGGCCAAAAAAAAACAATTACCTATATATAAAAGAGGAGAAATGTTAGCCAACATTGTATCTTTAACAAAAAATATCGTAGTTGTTGGTTCGCACGGTAAAACTACAACAACATCATTGATAGCTTCTATATTTCAAGAGACAAAAATTGATCCTACAATTATCAATGGTGGAGTAATAAATTCGATTAAAAATTCGGCAAAGCTTGGAAAAAGTGATTGGTCTATATTAGAAGCAGACGAGTCTGATGGAAGTTTTGTTTATATACCTCCAACATACTCAATCATCACTAATATAGATCGAGAGCATATGGATTATTATGGCACTATGGATAAATTAAATAAATATTTTGAAAATTTTGTTAATAAAGTCCCCTCATTTGGAAAATCATTTATTTGTTTAGATGACAAAAATAATAGAAATTTAATTAAAAATATCAAAAATAAAAACTTCTATACTTATGGTTTGGATAAAAAATCAAATTTTTGTATAGAAAATATAAAACAATTCAAAGAATTCTCTGAGTTTGACTTAAATATAAAATTACCTAATAAACAAAACCAAATAATAAAAAAATTCAAAATTCCATTATTGGGAAATCATAACATTAAAAATTCTGTAGCTGCGGCAGCATTAGCGTTAACAGTAGGGTTACCAATTAACAATATAAAAAAAGGACTTACAAATTTTAAAGGAGTGCAAAGAAGATTTAATAAAATTTTCAATTTTAATGATGTAGATTTTTATGACGATTATGCTCATCATCCTACAGAAATCAAAGAAGTACTTGATGGTGTAAAAAATGTTTATAAAGATTATGAAAAGATATGTATTTTCCAACCGCATAGAATATCAAGACTAAAAGATTTAAAAAAAGAATTTACTTTTGCTTTTAAAAATGCGGATAAAGTAATCTTGTTTCCAATTTATACTGCTGGAGAAAAATTAAAACTTGGATTTAGTTATATAAATTTTGCGAAAGAAATAATTAAAAATTCAAAAGTGCAGTTATTTTTAGTAGATGATAAATTTCAACTAGCAAAATTTATTGAAGCAAATATATACGGAAAAAAAATAGTTATAGGAATGGGCGCAGGGACTATTTCTACTTGGATGCGAGAATTACCTAAATTGTTATCATGAAAATTGATTTAAAAGAGTTGATTCCAGAATTTAATAATAATTTAAAGTTAGATTATGACTTAAAAAAAAAAAATTGGTTTAACATAGGAGGTAAAACTAAAGCTTTCTATAAGGCAGGTGATTTAAAAGAATTAATTAAGTTTCTCAAAAAAATTCAAGATAAAGAAAAAATATTTATATTAGGAGCTGGTTCTAATACACTTATATCTGATGAGAAATTTGATGGAGTTGTAATAAAACTTAGTCAAAATTTTAATAATATTTCTTTACATTCTGAAGAAATCATAGTTGCCGGTAGTGCTGTTACAGACAAATCTTTATCTGAATTCGCAATGAAAAACAGTTTAGGTGGATTTGAGTTTCTCTCTTGTATACCTGGAACAATAGGTGGTGGTATTAAAATGAATGCAGGTTGTTTTCAAAGGGAGTTCAAAGATATACTTATTTCAATTCAAGCAATAAATAAATCAGGTAAAGTAATTACTATACCTGCAAAAGATATTAATTTTAAATATAGAGATAGCGGATTATCTGAGGATCTTATTTTTTTAAGTGCATCATTTAAAGGTTTTAAGAAAGATAAGAATATAATAGAGAATGAAATAAGGTTACTTAAAGAAAAAAAAGAGCAAGCACAACCAACAAAAATTAGAACTAGTGGTAGCACATTTAAAAATCCCATAGATCAATCTAATAAAAAAGTTTGGCAATTAATTAAAGAGTCTGTGCCGTTAGAAAAATCATTTGGAGATGCATCAATTTCTCAAAAACACTGTAATTTTTTCGTAAATAAAGGTAATGCTAAGTTCGAGGATATGAAAAAATTAATAAATTTTGTGTCTGAAAGTGTATTTAAGAAAACAGGAATTAAACTGGAAACCGAAATAAAAATATTAGAATAAGTTGAAAAAAAAAATATTAATAATATCAGGTGGGATATCGAAAGAGAGACTAATCAGCCTTGATACAGGGCGACAAGTTGCTAATGAGCTTAAAAAAAATGGTTACAGAGTTAAAATTACTGAACCAGATAATAATTTAGAAAAAAATATTAATTTTTTTAAACCAAATGTAATTTTTAATGCTTTACATGGTCAATTTGGTGAGGATGGTTATATTCAAACTATTCTAGAAAGGTTAAAAATTCCTTATACTCATTCAGGTGTAATTGCATCATCTATTGCAATGGACAAAGAAATTTCAAAAAAAATATTTATTAAAAATAAAATCACAACACCAAATTTTTTTACATATTCTTACGATGTTAAAAATGAAGATTTAATAAAAAAAATAAAAAAAAAATTAAGATTTCCAGTAGTAGTAAAGCCTTTAAATGAAGGTTCTAGTGTAAACGTATATATTTGTAATGAAAAAAATGTAATTAAAATTCTTAATTCAATAAAACAATATAAAAAAGTTATGATTGAAGAATTTATTAGTGGAAGGGAAATACAAGTTGCAATAATGGGAAATAAAAAACTAGGAGCAATAGAGCTAAAACCAAAAAGAAAATTTTATGATTATCAAGCAAAATATAATTCCAGTGCTAAAACTGAACATATAATTCCAGTTGATTTACCCAAAGGTAAAATGGATATAGTAATTAATATGGCATACAAAGCTCATAAAGTAATCGGTTGTAGGGGTGTAACAAGATCTGATTTTAAATTTTTTAATAATAAATTTTATCTTTTAGAAATAAACACTCAACCAGGTATGACTAAACTTTCACTTGTACCTGAAATTGCAGAATATAGAGGTATTAGTTTTTTAGAGTTAATCGAGTGGATAATCCAAGATGCATCAAAGAAAAAGTAAAAAGTTATTAATTTATTTTTTTTTGTTAATAATAATAAGTTCGACAAATAATATTTCATTAAAAAATTTAGAATTTCAAAAAGTTAGAAATATTGAAGTTTCAGGACTGGGTGAAATTCAAAATAAACTCATAATTGATCAAATAAAAAATCTTAATTTAAGTAATATTTTTTTTATTAATAAATCAGAAATCAACAATCTAATAAGTTCAAATCCACTAATTGAAAAATATCAAATTTTTAAAAGCTATCCATCAGCTATAAAAATTATGATTAAAAAAACAAATTTTATAGCTAAAATAAATCACAATAACGAAATATTTGTAATTGGTTCAAATGGCAAGTTAATACCTAATAATTTCCAAACATCCGATTTGCCCTATATTTTTGGCAAACCAGAGATTCAAGAAGTTTTAAAATTTAAACAAATTGTAGATCAATCTAAATTTTCATTTGATGAAATTGACAGTTTATATTTTTTTCCATCTAAAAGATGGGACATTAAACTAAAAAATAATATTCTATTGAAATTATCTAATAATTCAACTATGGCCACTTTAGATCATGCTCATAAATTTTTAGAGCAATATGATGAAAAAAATTTTAATATAATCGACTTAAGAATTGAAAATCAAATTATTTTAAATGAATAAAGAACAAGATTTAGAAAATTATTTAAGTGTTTCACCAAATAAACTAGGAATATATTTATTTGATACAAAGAATTTAAATAACTTATACAAGAAAGAATTAATTATAAGTGAAAATAATAATAATCTCGATAGCGATATTATAAAAAAATTTCTCGATGATAATATTTTCAAAATTGAAAAATTAAGTGGAAAATTTGTAGAAAACATTTTTCTTATTTTGGAAGATAGAAAAATTTTTATTTTGGATTTAGGAATTAAAAAAAAAAATTATAATGTTTTTATTACAAAAGAATATCTTGAAAATTCACTAATTGAAGCAAAAGATTTATTTAGAG
>CACPHV010000018.1 GCA_902633985.1 uncultured Pelagibacteraceae bacterium | reverse complement strand
TAAAGATAAATTAGAGAATTTAAAGTCAAAGAAAATAAATTGTTTTTCTTTGGAGTTGCTACCAAGAATTACGAGAGCTCAATCAATGGATATTTTATCATCACAAGCTAACCTTGCTGGTTACAAAGCGGTGGTAGAAGCTTTCCAAGTTTATGAAAGAGCAATTCCGATGATGATGACTGCAGCAGGAACAATTCCTGCAGCAAAAGTATTAGTAGTTGGAGCTGGAGTTGCTGGATTACAAGCTATTGCAACTGCTAAAAGAATGGGGGCTGTAGTATTTGCAACGGACGTGAGAATGGCCTCAAAAGAACAAGTTGAGAGTTTAGGAGGAAAATTTCTTACAGTCGAAGGATCTGAAAATTTAGAAACTGAGGGTGGTTACGCAAAAGAAGCGTCAGATGAATTTAAAAAGAAACAAGAGGAACTACTATCAGAAACATTAAAAAAAATTGATATAATAATATGCACTGCTTTAATTCCAGGTAGAGAAGCTCCAAAAATAATTAAAGAAGAAATGTTTAAAAATTTACAACCAGGTTCAGTCATTTATGACTTAGCAGCAGTTCAAGGAGGAAATACTGTATTTACTGAGGTTGATAAAATTGTTGAAAAAAATGGTGTTAAAATTTTAGGTGAGGCAAATATATTAAATAAATTACCTATATCAGCTTCTAATTTATATGCTAAGAATTTGTTTAATTTTGTTTCAAATTTATATGATAAAGAAAATAACAAATTAAATATTAATTTAGAAGATGAAATAATAGAGAAAACACTTATCAAGTAGTATTATGGAAATAGACCCTTTTATATTCAGATTAAGTATATTTATATTATCAATATTTGTTGGCTACTATGTTGTGTGGAGTGTAACACCTTCTTTACATACCCCTTTGATGTCAGTTACAAATGCAATTTCTTCAGTAATCATAGTAGGTGCGATAATTGCAGCTTTGTCTGGTAGTGATGGAGTAGTTTTTTCATCATCTAGTATCTATGGATTTTTAGCAATTATTTTAGCAGCTGTTAATATTTTTGGTGGATTTTTAGTCACCCAAAGAATGTTAGCAATGTATAAAAAAAAGAAAAAGGATAAATAATTAATGTCTGCAAATCTATCTGCAATTTTATATTTAGTATCTGGGGTATTATTTATTTTAGCTTTAAGAGGTTTGTCTTCTCCTGAAACTTCAAGACAAGGAAATTTATTTGGAATAATTGGAATGGTTATTGCCGTAACAGTTACATTTTTGTCAGTTGGTAATTTTAGTTCTGGATTTGTCTATGTATTAATATTTTTAGCTATTGGTGGGAGTCTTGGAGCATTTATAGCGTATCGTATCCCAATGACTGCAATGCCAGAATTAGTTGCAGGCTTTCATAGTTTAGTTGGTTTGGCAGCTGTATTTGTAGCAATCTCTGCATTTATTAATCCATCTGCATTTAATCTAGGAACACCTGGAAATATTAAACTTGCAAGTTTAATTGAAATGGCAATTGGAGCAGCAGTTGGTGCAATCACTTTTTCTGGATCTGTTATAGCATTCTTAAAATTACAAGGAATAATGTCAGGTGCGCCAATAACTTTTAAAGGCCAACATTTATTAAATGCATTATTGTTAATTTTGATTATAATTTTAACTATTTATCTTTGCTCAACACAATCATCTAATTTATTTTGGATATTAATTGCAATTTCTTTTTTAATTGGATTTTTAATTATTATTCCAATTGGTGGTGCAGATATGCCAGTTGTAATTTCAATGTTAAATTCTTATTCAGGTTGGGCCGCAGCAGGAATTGGATTTACTTTAGAAAACACAGCCTTAATTATTACAGGAGCATTAGTTGGATCATCTGGTGCAATACTTTCATATATAATGTGTAAAGGAATGAATAGATCATTCTTTAACGTTATTTTAGGTGGTTTTGGAGCTACTGACCAAACTTCTGGAAATCAAAACAAAGAACAAAGACCAGTAAAAAGTGGTAATGCAGATGATGCAGCTTTTTTAATGAAAAATGCATCTTCAGTTATAATTGTTCCAGGGTATGGAATGGCAGTGGCACAAGCACAGCATGCTTTAAGAGAAATGGTGGATACATTAAAGAAGAACGACATCAAAGTATCATATGCTATTCATCCAGTTGCGGGACGTATGCCTGGTCATATGAATGTTTTGTTGGCTGAAGCAAATGTTCCATATGATGAAGTATTTGAATTGGAAGAAATAAATAATGATTTTGCAAATGCAGATGTTGCATTTGTGATCGGTGCAAATGATGTAACTAATCCTGTAGCAAAAACAGATCCTCAAAGTCCAATTTATGGAATGCCAGTTTTAGATGTAGAAAAATGCAAGTCAGTACTGTTTGTAAAAAGAAGTTTATCACCTGGATATGCAGGAATAGATAACGATTTGTTTTATAAAGAAAATACCCTGATGTTGTTTGCAGATGCAAAAAAAATGACTGAAGATATTACTAAGAATTTATAGACTATATGAATACAAAGATATTTTGTGATATTGCAGATATATCCTCAATAAAAAAATTTAACAAAAAATCAATTGTAAAAGGATTTACAACTAATCCAAGTTTAATGAGAAAAGCTGGTGCAAAAGATTATAAATCTTATTCTAATCAAATTCTTAAAGTTTGTAAAAACAAACCTGTTTCTTTTGAAGTATTTGCTGACGATCAAGATTCTATGATTGAGCAAGGAATAAAAATAAATAGTTGGGGTAAAAATGTGTATGTAAAAGTTCCAGTTGTAAATTCAAAAAATAAATTTTCAGGAAATGTAATAAAAAAGCTAAATAGTAAAAATATTAAGCTGAACATCACAGCAGTATACACAGCCAAACAAACTGAAAAAATACTCAAATTAATTAATAAAAAAACAAAATTAATAATATCTATTTTTGCTGGAAGGGCAGGAGATACTGGTAAGGATCCAATTCCAGAATTTATTAAAAGTATAAAATTAGCAAAGAAATTTAAAAATGTAGAAATTTTATGGGCAAGTGTTAGAGAGCCATATAATTATATACAAGCTAAACAATTGGGTTGCCATATAATTACTATACCTCCAGCTGTAATTGAAAAAATAGAAAAATTTGGTAAATCATTTGACCAATTGACCAAAGAGACGGTTAAGGCTTTTCTTGTTGATAGCAAAAAGTCAAAATTTAAAATATAAATTATTAAATAGTTAATTTTTTTTTATAACATTTCCTTGATTTGGAACATTTTTAATTCCTAATTTTTTTCTAATCGATATATCTGCTTGAATTAGAAACTTTATATAATTAGGTGGATCCGATTTATCTAAAAAGAATTGTTTCATAGAGTAACCTATAATTCTTCCAATAGATTTATCTGATATAATTTTTTTTATTTCGTGAAATAAATTTCCGTTATAAAATACTATTGATGTTGGTTTAAGTAGTGAATCTATATCAAACAACTTCTCGTTTTTTTCAATATAGAGACCACCCTCGAAATAATGCTCATTTTTAAAAGTAATAGGAAATGAGGAATTAATTATTATCTCTTCAGCCTTAGTATCTTTATGTTTGTACATATATCCATTGTCTGGATAACAATTAATCTGGTTAAAAACTGCTTCTTTTTTTTCGTTGAAAGTAAAACCATCATCAATTGCTAAATCATTAACTTTATTAACATATTTTCCTATTTCCTTTGACAATTCTCTTGTAATTTCGCTTAAGGGTTTATTCCAAAAATAGTCTCTATGTCTATATAAAAATACTTTTTTATCTCTTTTAAATGAACTTAAATTTTCTTGTCCTATCATCTGACTATAACCATGAACATTGCTGCTTTTGAAATTTTTTGTTTGAGAAAAATATTCAATCCAAAATTTTTGAATTTTATTTAATATATTTTTATCAAAACAATTATGACATACTGCAAATCCATTATTCTTTATTTCAGCAATAAGATCATCTTTGGAAGGTAAATTTAGAGAAATCACTATTATAAATTTATCAAATTAAAAAATTGTTTAAATAATATTTATACTTATGTCTAAGGTCAACAATGAGAATATATATGATTATTTATTCTATTTCACTGACAATTGGTTGCGGGGGACGGATTTGAACCGCCGACCTTCAGGTTATGAGCCTGACGAGCTACCAGACTGCTCCACCCCGCGTTATAATTAAATTCTATTCTTTAGTTTATTTAATTTTTTTACTCTTTTTATGTTTTCTTGAAGAATTCTCTTTTTTTTTTCTGATGGTTTTTCATAAGTATTCTTTAGTTTAATAACCTTAAAGAAACCATCTCTTTGAAGTTTTCTTTTTAAAACCCTTAAAGCTTGTTCAACATTATTATCTTTAACTTCTATTTTAATAACTACCTCCAAAAAAGCGTCTAAATAACACTTTTATAAATTTATGTCTATTAATTTTATTGATCAAACCGTTGCCTGAGTTGATTTATTTTGTTTTTCTTTTTCTTTTTTTTCTCTTTTTATTCTTCTTTCAGCTTTTTCAATAGCATCAACTAAATCTTTTTGCGTGAATAAATTTAAAGCAACCGGATCTTTTGGATTTAAATTATTGTAGTTCCAATAACTTTTATTTCTAATTGATGTCACAGAATTTTTAGTAATGCCAACCAACTTGGCTATTTGAGAGTCTTTTAATATATTGTGTTGTTTAATTAACCATAAAGCAGAGTCGGGTTTATCCTGTCTTTTAGATAGAGGAATATATTTCTTTATTTTTTTTTCATTATTTGAAATTTCAATATCACTACTTTTAATATTTAATGGTCTATTTTCGTCTTTTGATGATAGTTCAATTTCCTCTTTTGAAAGTTGACCAGATATAATGGGATTATACGCTTTAATACCCTTTGCCACTTCACCATCTGCAATTCCTTGAATTTCAACTTCATGTAATTTACAAAAATCTGCAATTTGTTTGAAAGTCAATGTGGTATTTTCTACTAACCATACGGCAGTTGCCATTGGCATTAAGGGTGCGTTTGACATTTAGCTATTTTTTTCTGTTTTAAAATTTTGGAATTTTTTATTAAATTTACTTATTCTACCCTTGTCCATTAATTTTTGTTTTCCACCAGTCCAGGCTGCATGAGATTTAGGGTCTATTTCTAATTTTAATATATCTCCCTCAGCACCCCAAGTTGATTTGGTTTCAAATTGAGTACCATCAGTCATCTCAACTTTAATAGTGTGGTAGTTTGGGTGTATGTCTTTTTTCATATCGAGACTTATAGCAAAAGAAACTTAGAACACAATTAAAAGTTCTTTAAATTTTCAAGCATTTTATCATTAATTGCACCACTTGATGCTCGAATATCTATATTATTATGATTGAATTTATTTAAATCATTAACTATCCCCCCTGCCTCCTTTACTAACAAGGCTCCTGCTGCTACGTCCCAAAGATTAATTTTATTATGAAAAAAACCATCTAATCTACCTGAAGCCACATAAGCCAAGTCTAAAGCTGCACATCCGCTGTATCTCATATTTAAATTGCTGAATTTGACTCCTTCATGATTGCTTGAAAACAAACATTCATCTATTATATTTTTGTTTGATACTCGTAATCTTTGATTATTTAGATATGCTCCTTTATGTTTTTCTGCATAAAACATTTCATCTTTAATAGGGTCAAAAATTAATCCACTAATTATTTCTTTTTTAGATTCAAGAGCCACACAAATTGCAAAATGAGGAATACCGTGTAGAAAATTTGTTGTACCATCTATTGGGTCGATAATCCAAATATTATCTTTATCTTTATTTTCAATTGACCCAACTTCTTCTGATAAAAAAGAATAATTTTTTTTTGTTTTAGAAAGTTCTTCAATTAGAATTTTTTCTACATGTTTGTCAGTTTTTGTAACAAAATCCCGGGGTCCTTTTTTTGACACTTGTAGTTTTTCAACTTCTCCAAAATCTCTTATTGCAGACTTTGAGGCTTTTTCCGCTGCTTTGATCATAATATTTAAATTTGAGGATATAGAGATCATTCTAGATTTTTTTAATGTATTCTAAATTTCTTGTGTCAACTACGATTTCATCACCTGCTTCAATAAACGGAGGAACTTGAATATTTAAACCATTATCAAGAGTTGCTGGTTTATAAGATGATGACACGGTTTGTCCTTTAAGAGCTGCGTCAGTAGTTTCAATTTTACATTGTACTTGGTTAGGTAATTCAATTGATAATGGATTTTCATTATAAAAACTCACAGAAACTTGAAGATTTTCAGTTAAAAGTTTGCCCTTATCACCTACAGTTTCTTTTTTTATTTCTATTTGTTCAAATGTTTTTGGATCCATAAAAAAATAATTAGTTTCATCACTATAAAGATAATTGAAAGTTGTTTCCTCCAACAATGCTTTTTCTACTGTTTCACTTGATCTGAATCTTTCATTTAACTTTGTATTTTTGTTTAAGCTTTTCATTTCAACTTGAGCAAATGCGCCACCTTTTCCTGGTTTTACATGTTGGGTTTTCAAAACTTGCCATAAATCATTTTTATATTCTAAGAGCATGCCAACTCTTATTTCTCCAGCATTAATTTTCATATTAAATTTTTTATAGCCTGTAACGGTTTATATTTTTTATTTTTCCAAACGTAGCCTGAAATAGCTAAAAAATTTGCATTATTCAATAATAGATTTTTATAATTAACATCATTAATTCCACCAATTGCTATTATTGGAGTTTTTGTAAATTTTTTAATTTTATTTAAAATCTTTACAGAAGCTATATGCTTAGTTTTTTTAGTTTTAGATTGATTAAAAGCACCAAAGGCAATGTAATCAGCTTTAGCATTAATTGCTTTTTTTGCTAAATTCATAGAATTATGGCAAGTAATTCCTATAATTTTTTTACCAAGAATTTTTTTGGCTATCTTAATATTCATATCTTTTTGACCTAGATGACAACCATCTGCATCTAATTTTAAAGCCAGTAAAGGATCATCGTTAATTATAAATTTTACTTTATTTTTTTTACAAATATTCTTAATTTTTTTTCCAATTGTAATTTTTTTTTTAAAAGAATAATTTTTTAGTCTGAGTTGAAAAAAACCTACTTTTTTAGTTTTTAGGACTGATTTAAGATTATTATAGAAAGACTTAGGTATTTTGTTAGGAGAAATAAGATAAATAAATTTTTTTTTATTTATTTTCAAGTTCGCTAGACCATTTTCCTTGAGCAGCTAGAGTACACATTTTAGCTCTATGATTAAAAGTTGTTTGAGTTGCCTTTACATTTTTAATATCATTAGACCAAACTTTTAAAGCACTTTGCTGAAGAGCTCTTCCATATGAATAGGTCATTATGAAATTTGTATTATTTTTTTTATTAATTAAATTTAAATTTTCTGTAGCCTCAATTTCAGATTGCCCTCCAGACAAAAAGGCTATTCCAGGAACCTCATTGGGTACAGAATTTTTAAGACATTCTAAAGTTTTGATGGAAACTTCTTCACTAGAAATTTTGTTTTCTGATAGGCTACCAGACAAAATCATATTTGGTTTTAATATTATTCCTGAGAGATCAACTTTGTGTAAAATTAATTCCTCAAAACACTTTTTAATTACCTCTGATGTTTTATTTAAACAATCTTCAGCAGAATGGTTTCCATCCATCAATACCTCAGGTTCTACTATTGGAACCATTCCACTTTCTTGAACTAGTGCAGAGTACCTAGCAAGCGCATGTGCATTACTACAAATTGCTAATTTGCTTGGATATTTTTCACTAATAGAATAGACACCTCTCCATTTTGTAAATCTTGCTCCAAGATCATAATATTTTTTTAATCTATCTCTAAGACCATCTAGTCCTTCTGTAATTTTTTCTTTAGGGGAATTTGCTAAATCTTTTGCACCAGTGTCAACCTTAATTCCAGTAACTGCACCTGAATTTGATATTAAATCTGGTATTGATTTTCCTGTGCTCGAAATTTGATTAATGGTTTCATCGTAAAGAATAACACCACCTATGCAATCCTCCATTCTATCTGATGAAAAAAGAATTTCTCTGAAGGAAAGCCTATTTTCTTTTGTTGATTTGACATTTACTGCTTCAAGTCTTTTTGTCATAGTTCCATTACTTTCATCTGCAGCAAGTATACCTTTACCATTGGAAATTATTTTAAGTGCAATTTTGTTTAGTTCAGACATTTTAATTTAATGCGGTTATACCAGGAAGGTTTTTTCCTTCAAGATATTCTAAAAAAGCTCCACCTGCAGTTGAAACAAAATTAAAATTATTAATAACATTCATATTAGTTAATAAAGAAACTGTATCTCCACCACCAACCACTGAAAAAATTTTGTTTGTTTTATTATTTTCAATTATTTTTTTTGCTATTTGAATACTCCCATTAGCAAAATTTGGATTTTCAAAATATCCTGCGGGTCCATTCCAAAGTATAGTTTTACTATTATCAATAATTTTAGCTATTTTTTCTATAGTTTTTGGACCAATATCTAATATCATTTCATCATACAATATTTCGCTTAATTCTTTGTTTTGAGGAGATCCATTTAAATTTTTAGATATAATCACATCTTCTGGATAGATTATTTTACATTTTTCTTTTTTTGAGAGAGATACTATTTCTCCAACTATTTTATCACAATTTTTTTCTTTAATAGATTTTCCAATACTGTTTCCATAAAATTCTATAAAATTATTGGCCATACCTCCAACTATTATAATATTGTCAAATTTAGGAATTAAATTTTTAATAACATTAATTTTGGTTGAAATTTTAGACCCACCAATAATACACGTAGTTGGTCTTGTGATTTCAGAGGTTATTTTGTTTAGTGCATCTACTTCCAAGTCAAGCTGTAATCCAGAAAACGAGGGTAGGAATTTTGGAAGCTTGTAAATTGAAGCATGAGCTCTGTGTGAACATGAAAAAGCATCATTGACATAAATGTCTCCCAATTTCGAAATATGTTTTGCAAATTCATAATCATTTTCTTCTTCCTCAGAATAAAATCTAATATTCTCTAGTATTAAAATTTCTTGATCATATCTATCAAAGAAACTTTTATTTTTTATTTCTTTAATATTTTTGTGAATAAGTTTTACTTTTTTTTTTAATTTATTTTCCAGTTCTTTAGTGATTGGTTGTAAAGATAGCTCTTTAACAGTTTTTCCTTTTGGTCTTCCAATATGTGATAGAATAATAATTTGTGCTTTTTCTTTGATCAAAAAATTCAAAGTCGGAAGAATTTTATCAATTCTTGTTGTATCCGTTATCTTATCTTTTTCTAAAGGAACATTTAAATCTAGTCTTAATAATATTTTTTTATTGTTTAGATTTTTTTCGTTTATAATACTTCTCATTAAGAGATTTTATGCAAAGTTTCAGCAATATCACACATTCTATTAGAAAAGCCCCACTCATTATCATACCAGGCTGATATTTTTCCCATATTGCTTCCAACTACATTTGTTAAAGAAGCATCTACTATTGCAGAAGCAGAATGATGATTAAAATCTATAGATACTAATTTTTCATGAGTAACTTCTAAGATGTTTTTTAATTTATTTTTTGATGCTTGTTCAAAGGCATCATTAATTTTTTTTATATTGACATCTTTTTTTGTACAAAAAACTAATTCAACAAGAGAAACATTAGGAGTGGGCACCCTCATCGCAACACCTTCTAGTTTTCCTTTGAGGTTTGGTATTATTTCTCCTATTGCTTTCGAAGCTCCTGTGGAGGTAGGAACTATTGATTGACTCGCTGATCTTGCTCTTCTTGGATCTTTGTGTGAATTATCTAAAATTCTCTGATCGCTGGTAAATGCATGAATTGTAGTCATAAAACCTTTTTCAATTTCAAATTTTTCATCAAGAACGCTGGTTACTGGTGCTAGACAATTGGTGGTGCACGACGCTGCGGATATTATTTTATCCTCTTTTGTAATTATATTTTCATTAACACCAAATACTATTGTTTTATCAGCATTTTTACATGGAGCAGAAACGATCACTTTTTTTGCACCATTTTCTATATGAGCGAGAAGTTTTTCTTTTGAATTAAATTTTCCAGTACATTCGAAAACATAATCAACATCATGTTTTTTCCAATTTATGTTTTCAATTTTTGTTTCTTGAGAAAATGTAATTTTATTTTTATTAATTATTAAATGATTTGGATCATAATCTAAATCAGCATTTAATTTTCCATGTATAGAATCATATTTGATTAATTTAGATGTAGTTTCTGAATTTGACCTGTTGTTTATATGATTAATTTTTAAATTTTTATTTTTACTTTCGAGAATTGATCTAACAACCATACGACCAATCCGTCCCATTCCATTAATTCCTATTTTAATTGTCATTTTATTTATTTAGTAATTTTTTAGTGACATTTTTAATGTTTGTACTCTCTAGTCCAAAATATTTATAAATATCTTTATAGGGTGCACTTTTTCCGAATTCATCAATTCCAAAAGCAATACCGTTATCACCTACATATTTTTTCCAACAATCGCTTGATCCAGCTTCAATGGATATTTTAAATTTTGTTTCCTCTAAAATTTTATTTTTATAAGATTTTGATTGTAATTCAAAAAGTTCCATACAAGGTATTGAAATCACCTTTGAATATATTTTATCTTTGGCTAATTTATGGCTAACCTCTAACGCTAGATTAACTTCAGATCCACTTGCGAATATTGTTAGATTAATTTTTTTATTTGTTCTTAAAACCTCATAAGCACCTAATGAGCATAAGTTTTTATTAGGGTATTTTTTTCTTACTGGATTTAAATTTTGTCTTGTTAAAGATAGAACGCTAGGTGTCTTTGAGCTATTTAATGCATGTTCCCAACACTCGATAGTTTCAATTCTATCTGCAGGTCTGAATACATTTAGGTTAGGTATGGCACGTAAGCCTGAAAGCTGTTCTATAGGTTGATGGGTAGGCCCATCTTCTCCGAGCCCAATAGAGTCATGAGTCATTACATAAATGACTCTTTTTTTCATTAAGGCAGACAATCTGATAGAAGGTTTACAATAATCAGAAAATATTAAAAAAGTACCTCCATAAGGAATTAGATGACTGTGAAGTGAGATACCATTCATAACTCCACTCATTGCGTGTTCTCTCACTCCGTAGTGAATGTAGTCACCAGTAAAATCTCCAGGTTTAATTATTTTATGGTTTTTAGTTTTTGTATTATTTGATCCAGCTAAATCAGCAGAGCCACCAATTAAATTATTTTTTTGTTTTGTTAATGCATTCAATGTCATTTCTGAACATTTTCTAGTAGCTAAACTTTTTGGTTCCTTTATTGCATTCTCTTTTTCTTTCTTAAGCACCGTAGTAAAGTTATTTTTTAAAGTTTGATTAAATTTTATTCTTTTTCTTTTTAATGCTTTGTCCCATTTTTTTTTCTAAAATTTCACCTCTTTGCCCAATTTTTCTCCATTCATTTAAAATTTTATTTGGGATATCAAAAGGTTTGGTTTTCCAATTTAAGGCTTTTCTCACAAGCTTGATTTCATCTACTCCCAATGGACTTCCATGGGACGATGCTTTTCCTGATTTATTCGGTGAACCATATCCAATCTTTGTTTTACAAGAAATCACAGTAGGTTTTTTAGCTTTTTGAACTTTTTTTAGTGCTTTAAAAATTTCTTTTTCATTATGACCGTTGATAGAAATATAATCCCAACCATATCCCTCAAATCTTTTTTTAAAATTATCTGAAACCGCAAGATTTGTTGGACCATCGATTGAAATTGAATTGTTATCAAATAGCATAACTAAATTTTTAAGTTTTAAATGTCCCGCTAAACTCATCGCTTCATGGCTTATTCCTTCCATTAAGCATCCATCTCCAGCTAAAACATAAGTTTTGTGATTGATTAAATCTTTACCTAATTTATTTTTTAAAATTTCTTCAGCTATTGCAAAACCAACTGCATTAGATATACCTTGTCCAAGAGGACCTGTTGTAGTTTCAATACCTGTTTTCGGATGATATTCAGGATGTCCAGCACAAATAGAATTAAGCTGTCTAAATTTTTTAATATTATTAATTGATATGCTTTTATATCCAGTTAGGTAAAGCAAAGAATATAACAGCATAGAACCATGACCAGCAGACAAAACAAATCTATCTCTATTCAACCAATCTGGATTCTTTGGATTAAATCTTAAAAAATTTTTGAATAACACTGTTGCAACATCTGCCATGCCCATTGGCATTCCCGGGTGACCTGAATTTGCTTTTTGAACAGCATCAATTGATAAAAATCTGATGCAATTAGCTAAATCATTGTGTAGTTTGCTCAAAATTATCCTGACTAGACTAAGAAGAATCTATTTAATAATATAAACATATATATATGAATTCTATAAACGAAAAAGAAAAAAAATTAAATATTGCATTAGAGGAATTAAAAAATTTAGATCTAACAAATCCTGAATTACAAAAAAATATCGAAAATTTAAGCACAAAACAAAATCAATTAGAAATTGAAAAAACGCAGATTGAGGAAAAATATAAAACGTTACTCGAGGAACATGAAAATCTATCAAAAAAACTTGAGGATTTAAAAAACAAAGAAAAGTTTGAAGAAAGAAAACAAATTGAATTTTCTGAAAAAATTGACGAACTTAATCAAGAAACTGACACACTATTGGATGAAATAGATAAATGGCAAATGTAAGTATAAAATTTAACAACAAAGAGTTTTTGCTTGCCTGTGAAGATGGACAAGAGGAGCACTTAGAAGAATTATTAATTCAGATTAACAAAAAGTTTA
>CACPHV010000017.1 GCA_902633985.1 uncultured Pelagibacteraceae bacterium | reverse complement strand
CTGTTTATGACATCCAAAATTGTCCCCATCAATCTGAACGGGAATTTCAAAATTATTACCATCAATATGAATATTTTTTGAGTAAGTAGTGATAACAGATTTGTTTTTCGATAGATCTCCATAAATAATAATTAAAATTATATAATATATCAGTTTTAATCTTGTTAAATCTTTGAACACGTAAGTTACCAATCTATCATCAAAAATATCTGATTTATTTATCTTATGATGACCAGCATAATACTTTGTATTAGATGACAATATCCAATCAGCCTGATGTTTTTGACCGTCAAAGAAAACATTAAGTTTATTATTATTCATAAATAAAAAATGTTGAAATCCTTTTAAACCAAAAATTATCTTTCCTAGTATTTTTTTTATACGCGTATCAATAGAGTGAACAATTTTAGCATCCCAACCAATACCAGCCATTAAAAAAAAATAATTTTGATTTATTTTTATAAGATTAGATTGTTTATAATTGTTTGATGTTAAAACACTGCAAACATCATTTACTTTTTTGGTTATTGATAACTCTGCTTGAAGTAAATTGGCAGTCCCAGCCGGTATATACCCAATTGCAAAATTTTCATTAAAATCAAAGTCATTTTTAATTAATTCATTGATAGCAAATGATACCGATCCATCTCCACCAGCAACTATCAATCTATCATAATTTTTATATTTGAATTCAAGAAATATTTTTTTTGCATCTTCTTCAGATTTAGTTTTGAAAAAATCAACAGTGTTGTTGATCTTTAATTTTTCATAAATTTTATTTACTAATTTTACTTTTTTACCTGATGAGGAATTGAGATTATAAATTAAACAATAATGCATAATTTTTTCGTAATTAAATTTTAATAAATCCTTAACATTTCAATGAGATAAGATTTAGATGATTCGAGTTACAGTTGTGTTACAAAAAAGGTTTTTTTGATGGGCCCACTATTAAAATATAAGAGTATATTCATATCTGATGTGCATCTTGGTACTAAAGGTTGTCAAGCAAACAAGCTTCTAGAATTTTTCAAAAATTCAAGATCTGAAAATCTTTATTTGGTTGGAGACATAATCGATGTTTGGGCTATGCAAAAGAGTTTCTATTGGCCTCAAGAGCACAATGATGTCATTCAAAAAATATTAAGAAAAGCAAGGCACGGGACAAAAGTATTTTACATTATTGGTAATCATGACGAGGTGTTTAGAAAATTTATCCCAATGCATTTGGGTGATATTAAAATTGTAAATAGAGTTATTCATGAAACACAGTTAGGAAAAAAATATTTAATTGTTCATGGTGATGCTTGGGACGGAGTGATGAAACATGCGAAATGGCTATCTAAATTGGGAGCTATTGCATATGAATTATTACTTAAAATTAATATTATTATAAATTTCTTTAGAAAGTTGAGAGGTAAAGACTATTGGTCTTTGGCAAAATTTTTAAAATATAAGGTAAAAAATGCTGTCAAATATATAGGTGAATATGAAAACACACTTTCAAAATATGCAAAAAGAAAAAAATTTGATGGAATAATTTGTGGTCACATCCATCACGCTGAAAATTTAAACCTTGATGGTGTGAATTATTTAAATTGTGGTGATTGGGTTGAGTCTTGTACAGCATTAACAGAAAAATATGATGGAACTTTTGAGATAATTTATTGGGATAAAAAAAGAAAAGAATATATTTCAGAAAATATTGATAAAGACAAGTTCACTTCTTTCAAAAAAGCATCCTAAAAAATGAAAATATTAATAGTTACTGATGCTTATTACCCGCAAGTTAATGGTGTAGTAAGAACTCTCCATCAAACAGGTGAAATACTTAAATCACAAGGTCACACTATTGAATATATTACACCTCAACAATTTCTGACTGTACCTATGCCCAAATATAATGAAATTAGATTATCTTTAAATGTTTGGCCTCGTGTAAGTAATTTAATCAATTCAATTAAACCTGATGCAATACACATTGCAACAGAAGGGCCTCTTGGTTTTATGGCAAGAAGACATTGTATTAAAAAAGGTTTAAAGTTTACAACGAGTTTTCATACAAGATTTGATAAATATATGAAACTTTATATGCCTATCATTCCAGCTAAATGGTCAGAGAAATTTTTATGCAATTTTCATAATAAAGCTGAAAGAATTTTAGTGACAACAGAATCTATGCGTGAGGAGCTAATTGCATTAGGTGTTGATAATAATAAAATGGTTACATGGACTAGGGGAGGTAATCATGGTGCGTTTAAAAATCCCATTAAGAGAGACTTACCTTATAAAAGACCTATATGGATATATGTTGGTAGGATTGCAGTTGAAAAAAATATTAAAGCATTTTTAGATCTCGATCTTGAAGGTACTAAAGTTATTATTGGAAAAGGTCCAGATTTGAACAATTTGAAAAAAAAATTTCCAAATGATATTTTTTTAGGAGAAAAGACTAATGGAGAATTAGCATCTCATTTTGCATCATCAGACGTTTTTGTTTTTCCTAGTAAAACTGATACATTTGGTATTGTTGTTTTGGAATCATTAAATTGTGGCACACCAGTTGCAGCTTATCCAGTGCCAGGACCTAAAGATATATTAGGTGGAACTAATATTGATACTTTAGATGATGATTTGAAGGCTTCTGCTTTAAAAGCTTTGAAGGTAAGTCGCCAAGATTGTCTTGATTTTGCAAAAAAATATTCATGGGAAGAAACAGCAAAAATATTTTTTGAAAATATTTCACCTAATTATTAAAGACAATATTCATTACATTTGTTAAAACATATCCATGTTTTGGACAGAGTTGATACTCATAGTTGTAATAATTATTTTATTATATTTTTTATTTAAAAAAAATATTAAGCCAGAAAATACAGCTCCAGTTGTAAATAAGACCAATAAAGATGATTTAGGAAAGAGAGTAATTATTGAAGAATTAGAAGATCAATTTTTTGCTTTAGATAAATATAACTTAATCAAATATCTTAACAAAAGTGCAAAACAACGTTTTGGCGAAAACTTAATTGATAAAAATATTTCAAGTGTAATAAGAGATACAAAATTATTAGAAACAATTGATGAAGCTATTAAGGACCAAACCACAAAAAATGTTAATGTAGAAATCAATTTACCATCTTATCAGCTTTACAAAATTTACGTTATTCCTGGTCCTACTCATTTGTTTCCAGAAATAGACTCGGTTGTATTATTTCTAAAAGATTTTACAGAAATAACAAAAGCACAAAAATTAAAAACTGATTTTGTTGCTAATGTGAGTCACGAATTAAGAACACCTTTAGTTTCAATTAAAGGCTCTTTAGATACTATTCTTGGACCAGCTTCAAAAGACCAAGAGGGTCAAAAAAAATTTATGTCTATCATGTCTGATCAAGTATTGAGAATGGAAAACTTAATCAATGATTTATTGATTTTAAGCAGAATTGAGCTTGAAGAACACATTAAACCAAATAAAATCATTAATCTAAATGATATTTTTAAAAATATTAAAAGTAACTTTGAATTAATTCTTAAAAAAAAGAAAATTAATTTACATCTTGAACTTATTGAACCAACTTTAGTTTTTGGTGATAATGATAAATTGTTAACTGTATTTTCAAATTTAATTGATAATTCAATTAAATATTCTCAAGGTGGAAAAAATATATATGTCAAAAGTCAAAATAGTGAAGGTAAATTAATTGGTAAAAATATTGTCATTAGTATTAAAGATGAAGGGATTGGAATACCTCAACAGTTAATTCCAAGAATAACTGAAAGATTTTTTAGAGTAGATACAGAAAAAAGTAAAAAAGTTGGTGGCACAGGTTTAGGTTTAGCTATCATGAAACATATTATATCTCAACACAGAGGTGATTACGAGATTCTTAGTAAACTTAATGAAGGTACTGAAATTAAAATATATCTTCCAACAAAATAATTAATTTAAAAAGTTGTTTAAAATTAACTCTTATTCGATCAATATTTAACAAATCTTTTGTTGATTCGTATCCTATTTTAATTAAATTTTTAATATGATTAAGGTTTTGCATAGTATTTTAATTATCTTATTTGTTTTTATGTCGATGATTACTAAAAGTATATCATCGGATATATCTACAATTCTAAGGAATCAACAATTAACTGTATTCGATATTGGTGTTTTTAGATTACAAGAAGATTTAAAAAGCACTTATTCTGAAATTAAAAAACATAAAGATGTCCCATATGAAGATATTTACATGGATGTTCTCACTTCATATCGAAACAATTCAGTAGATCTAATTATTTCAATTCCTGTAAACGAAAATTTAAAAAAAGAAAACTACATGTCAGATTCATTTAGATGTAGAAATATATTTAATTCTGTCAGAGATCATTTACTAAGAAATGAAAATATGAGTAATTATAGATTTACTATGGCAACAAGTTATTTAACATCTATATTTTCAACTCCAAGTAGTTGGCCCAAATGGCGTTATGATCAAAGTGTTCTTGAGGAATTAGTTAATCTCGTGAAATTGGAAGTTATTTTAAGGCCTACAACAGAACTTGCTTTTAAGGATAATGTTAATCCAGTTTCATGCAAAGGTGGTTTGGAAACCGAAAAAAATGAGATTATTATCTCAATGAAATACAACTAAAAAGTTACCTTTTTAACAAAACTGTAACAATTCTGTAATATTAAAGATTCAATAAATTTATACGAGTCTGAAATCTTTTAATTAATAATGAAAGGATTAAAGATAATGAAAAAACTAACTATAATAATTGCTTCGCTTGTTGCTTTAACAATTGCGACAGTTGCTCAAGCAAGAGATCAAATTAAAATAGTTGGTTCATCTACAGTATTCCCTTACGCGACTGTTGTTGCTGAAAGATTCGGTGGTTCAGGATTTAAAACTCCTGTAATCGAATCGACTGGTACTGGTGGAGGAGCTAAACTATTCTGCGCTGGTGTTGGTGAACAACATCCAGATATTACAAATGCATCAAGAGCCATGAAAGATAAAGAAAAAGCTCTATGTAAAAAAAATGGAGTTAATGAAATCGTTGAGATCGTTATTGGTAATGACGGTATTACATTAGCTTATAGTAAAGATGCAAAACCAATTAACTTTACTAAAGAGCAATTATATTTAGCATTAGCTGCACATACAGTTGTTGATGGTAAATTAGTTCCAAATATTTATAAAACTTGGGACCAAATTGATCCAAGTCTACCTAAACAGAAAATTTCTGTAATGATCCCTCCAGGAACTTCTGGAACAAGAGATGCTTGGAATTCTTTGGTAATGAAAAAAGGTATGACTAAAGAAGCTAAAGCTCTTTATAAAGCTGGTTATGAGGCTGGAAATAAAAAATACAAAAAACCTCAAAAACTTTATAGAGAAGATGGTGCTGCTATTGAAGTTGGTGAAAACGATAGTTTAATCATTCAAAAATTAGTACAAGATAAAGACATGTTTGGTTTCTTTGGATTTAGTTATTTCTTAGCTGCTAAAGACAAATTGCAAGCTGCTAGCATTGATGGTGGTCAACCATCTCTTGCGAGTATTCAAGACTACAGTTATGCAGTTGCAAGACCATTATTTTTCTATGTGAAAAAAGCTCACGTTGGTGTAATCCCTGGATTACATGAATTTGTAAAAGAGTTCACTACAACTAAAGCTATAGGTAAAAATGGCTATTTGGCTGATATTGGTTTAGTACCATTAGATAAGAAGTTGTACAAGACAACTAGAACTAATGCGAAAGATCTTGTTGCAATGGCTGACTAATAAAACTGGTTAACAAATAAAGATAAGGGGTCTTTTTAGACCCCTTTTTTTTTATGAAAGTGTAAAGTAAAACATTAGGAGATTCTTTGAACTTAGTTATATTCATCTTTATTGTACTTCTTGGTTTTACTAGTTACTATTTTGGAAGAAAAAAAGCCTACTCAATTCAAGCAACAAATACTAGATTAACAGCACTTCCACAATTTTATGGGTATTATTTAGCAATATGGTGCGCAATACCCGCTTTTATTATTTATTCTTTATGGGCAATATTTGAGCCGAGTATAGTTAAGTTAATAATTTTAAGTGATTATAGCAATCAAGGATATCTTGATGACGAACTAAATCTAATTTATGAAAAAACTAAATCATTATCTCGTGGTCAGTTTAGTGGAGAAATTACTACTTATCTTGAAACATCTGCAGAAAAATATTTAAATCTTCGATCTATAGCCCAAAACTCTAAAGTTGTTTTAATTTTGGCAATAATTATAGCTTCTATAGTTTATGGTTATAAAAGAATTTCTTCAAACAACAGAACAAGAGAACCGGTTGAAAAATTTTTAAATGCTGTTTTATTTACAGCTTCTTTGGCAGCTATATTAACAACTATTGGAATTGTTTTTTCATTAATATTTCAAACTATCGATTTTTTTAAAGTAATTCCCTTGTTTGATTTTATTTTTGGAACTCATTGGTATCCAGCTAAAGCATTTGTGAGAGATGCTTCTGAGCCTTTGGATCCATCAATGTATTCTGATACATTTGGGGCTGTACCAATTTTTGCCGGAACATTTTTTATAGCATTAATTGCAATGTGTGTTGCTATACCAATTGGATTGATGAGTGGAATTTATTTAGCTGAATACGCTTCAACCAAAGTAAGACAATATGCAAAACCTTTAATTGAAATTTTAGCAGGCATACCAACTGTAGTTTATGGTTTTTTTGCAGCTTTAACAGTTGGACCATTCCTTAAAGATATAGGAACGGCAATGGGATTAGAAGTATCTGCAGAGAGTGCTCTAGCTGCAGGGGGTGTAATGGGGATAATGATTATTCCGTTTATATCTAGTTTGAGTGATGACGTTATTACTAGTGTTCCTCAAAGTTTAAGAGATGGTAGTTATGCAATGGGGGCTACTAAATCAGAAACAATAAAAAAAGTTATTTTTCCAGCAGCATTACCAGGAATTGTTGGTTCTATCTTGCTAGGTGTTTCCAGAGCTGTTGGAGAAACAATGATTGTAGTTATGGCTTCAGGCCTTGCAGCCAACTTAACATTTAACCCTTTAGAATCTACTTCAACTATCACTGCTCAAATTGTCGTAATATTAATTGGAGATCAGGCCTTTGGAGATCCTAAAACCCAGGCAGCATTTGCACTAGGTATGACATTGTTTTTGGTAACACTTAGTTTAAATATTTTTGCATTAAGAGTTGTTAAAAAATATAGGGAAAAATATGAATAAAAATAAAGAAAAACTCCTAAATTCTAGATATAGGGCCGAAAAAAGATTTCAATTTTACGGGAAAAGCGCAATTTTTTTAGCTCTATTATTTTTAACAATTTTTATTTTTAAAATCTTTTCTACTGGCTATACAGCGTTTCAGAAAACTTGGTTGATTGTACCAGTCACCTTTGATGCTGAAACCATGTACCTTGACGAAAATCCTTCTAAAGAAGACTTAGAGGATGCAGATTATTTTGATCTAGCTTTACAAACTATGTTTAATTTAGATAAAAGTGCCTCAGAAAAACAACAAAATGATCTGAAGAGAATGGTCTCTTACTTTTTTGAAAGAGAGATTAAAAGGGAGCTTTTAAATGACCCTTCATTAATTGGAAAAACTAAAGATGTTTACTTAACTGCTTCAGATGATTTAGATCAAGTATTTAAAGGCAATTATCCAAGGGATTTACCCGAAGATCAAAGAAGAGTTACAGATTATCAATTAAAGATTTTTGATCAACTTGTAGAACAGGGAAGAGTTGAAAGTAAATTCAATTTAAGTTTTTTTACATACCCAGATTCAAGAGAGGCTGAATTAGCTGGTATAGCAAGCTCATTTATGGGATCGATTTTTTCTATTTTAGTTTGTTTAGTTATTGCATTTCCTGTTGCAGTGCTAGCAGCTATTTATTTAGAGGAATTTGCACCAAAAAATAGATTTACTGATTTTATTGAGGTAAATATAAATAACTTAGCAGCTGTTCCATCAATTGTTTTTGGTCTTTTGGGACTAGGTATTTTGCTGGCTGTATTTCAGTTACCTAGATCAACACCTCTAGTTGGTGGAATAACTTTATCGTTGATGACATTGCCAACAATAATTATTGCCTGTAGAGCATCTTTAAAAGCTGTTCCTCCAAGTATAAGAGAGGCTGCACTTGCAATGGGCGCTAGTAAAATGCAAACTACAATGCATCATACAGTGCCATTATCTATGCCAGGAACTTTATCAGGTACAATTATTGGCTTGGCTCAAGCTTTAGGTGAAACTGCACCTTTGATATTGATTGGTATGGTAGCTTTTGTAAATACAATTCCAGGATCTCCTTTAGATCCAGCTGCAAGTTTGCCTGTACAAATTTATATATGGGCAGAGAGTGCTGAAAGAGGATTTGTCGAGAAAGTTTCTGCTTGTATTATGGTCCTATTGGGATTTTTAATCATAATGAATTTGTTTGCACAAATAATTAGACATAAATTTGAAAAAAAATGGAGTTAAGATGATAAAGATAAATTCAAAAAATGTAGATGTTTTCTATGGAAAGAAACAAGCTCTATTCAATATAAACTTAGATATTGAAGAAAATCAGGTTACAGCACTAATTGGTCCTTCAGGTTGTGGTAAATCTACTTTTTTAAGATGTCTTAATAGAATGAATGATGTGATTGATATATGCAGAGTTAAAGGTCAGATTATTATCAATGATTTTGATATCAATGACAAGAGTTGTGATGTAGTTAGATTAAGAGAAAAAATTGGTATGGTTTTTCAAAAACCAAATCCTTTTCCTAAAACTATTTATGAAAACATTTCTTATGGCCCAACAATTCATGGCATGGCTCAATCAAAAAATGAAATGGATGAAATAGTTGAAAATAGCTTAAAAAAAGCAGCGTTATGGGAAGAGGTCAAAGATAGACTTCATGAACCAGGAACTGGTTTGTCTGGTGGACAACAACAAAGATTATGCATAGCAAGGGCTATTTCAGTTAAACCTGAAGTTATTCTTATGGACGAGCCTTGTTCTGCTTTAGATCCTATTGCTACAGCTCAAATAGAAGAACTAATTGATGAGTTAAAAAAAGACCATACTATTATAATAGTTACTCATTCAATGGCTCAAGCAGCAAGAGTATCCCAAAACACAGGCTTTTTTCATTTGGGAGAATTGATAGAACATGGTTCTACTGATAAAATATTTAAGAATCCTGAAAATAAAAGAACTCAGGATTATATTACAGGGAGGTTTGGATAATGGTTGAAGCACCACACACGGTTAAGTCTTACGAGGAAGAACTTAAAAATTTAAATAGTAATATAATTAAAATGGGTGGTTTTTGCGAGGAGTCATTAGGCAAGGCTATTCAAGCAATTACCACAAGAAATAGTGATAATGCAGAAGCTGTTATAAAAGATGACGAAAAAATAGATAAGTTTGAAACTTTAATAGAGCAACAGGTGGTAAATCTAATTGCCTTAAGACAACCAATGGCAATAGATTTAAGAGAAACTGTAACCGCATTGAAAATTTCATCTGATTTAGAACGAATAGGTGATTTGGCAAAGAATATTTCAAAAAGAACATTATTATTAAATGAAAATTTACCAAAAAATTTGACCGAAGCTTTGGTAAGAGTTTCTTCTAATGTTCAAAAACAACTCAAATCTATTTTGGATGCATATTTAGATAGGTCATCTGCTATGGCTATAAATGTCTGGGAAGGTGATGAACAAATAGATGATTTAACAAATTTATGTATGCAAGAAGTAATAAAATATTTGAAGGAAGACGAAAAAAATCTAGATGATGGTACTCATTTATTATTTGTTACTAAAAATATTGAACGTATCGGTGATCACACAACAAACGTTGCAGAGCAGGTATATTATTTAGTTACAGGAGAGTATTTAGAAGGAGATCGTCCAAAAGGAACAGAGCCAATAGTAACAGGAGAAAAGTAATAAATGTCTGCTCACGTGTTTATTGCTGAAGATGAAACTTCAATAGTAACGCTGCTAAAATATAATCTTGAAAAAGAAGGTCACAAAGTAAGCTATTCCGAAAATGGTGAAGATGCACTTAAACAAATTAAAGATAAGCATCCTGACTTAATATTAATGGATTGGATGTTACCAGATTTGTCGGGTGTTGAAATATGTAAGAATTTAAAAAAAGACAAAAAGTATAACGACATACCGGTAATAATGTTGACAGCAAAAGGTGAGGAAGAGGATAAATTAAGAGCTTTTGATACAGGTGCAGATGATTATGTAACAAAGCCATTTAGTCAAAAAGAACTTAATGCAAGAATTAAATCACTACTTAGAAGATCAAAACCACAATCATCTGCAGATGTTGTTGAGTTTACAGATCTAAAAATAGATAGAATAACAAAAAGAGTTTATAGAAATAATGTTGAAATAAATTTAGGTCCTACAGAATTTAAATTATTAGATTTTTTTATTAAAAATCCAAAAAGAGTATATTCACGAGAACAACTATTAAACAATGTTTGGGGTGAAAATATTTATGTAGAGTCTAGAACAGTCGATGTACATATTAGAAGATTAAGACAAGCTATTAATATAGATAAAACCAAACCATTAATTAGAACTGTAAGATCAGCAGGTTATTCTTTAGAATCTTGAAGGTCTTTAGGTCTCATAAATTCCTTAATTAAACCATTTCCATCTAATTTATTCCATTCATTAAAATCAAAATAAATTTTTGCAAAAGCTGATGTTGGAAATTTATAGTTTAATAACTTAAAATGATTGTTGTTATGATTTTTTGTCAGTGATCGTACTAGATTTCTAACAGCAGGCTCGTGGTTAATTAAAAGCACAGATTTAAATTTTTTAGGTGTTTTTTTTATTATATCTATAATTTTATCTTCACTTAATAGGTATAATTTTTTTGAAGAAATAATTTTTTTTGGTTTTTCTATTTTTTTTAATAAAATTTTTAACGTTTTCTTTGTTCTTTTTGATGATGAAAGTAATATGTAATCAAACTTATATTTTTTTTTAACAAAAAATTCACAAATCTTTTTTGCATTTTTCTTGCCACGCTTACTTAAAGGTCTTTCATGATCCTCAAGATTTGGATGGTCCCAGCTAGATTTTGCATGACGCATAACGTATAATTTGAGCATAAAGTTTAAATATATGACTGCATTAAAAAAACAAGATAAAGAAATACTTAAATCTAAATACATAAATAGAGAATTGTCTTGGCTCAAATTCAACGACAGAGTTCTTCTAGAAGCCCAAAATATTGAAAACCCACTTTATGAAAGAATTAAATTTTTATCTATAGCTGGATCAAATTTAGATGAATTCTTTATGGTACGTGTCGCGGGTTTATATAGTCAAATCAAGCAAGAGGTAGACTCTCTTAGCTCTGATGGTCTTACTCCTGATGAACAAATGAGTGAAGTTATTTTGGAAACAAATAATCTTCTTAATAAACAAAATAAAATATATAGAGATTTAATTCTTCAATTAAAAAAAGCAAATATAAGTATAGTTAAACCCGAAAATTTAAGTAAATCGGATCAGAAAAGATTATTTAAAATTTTTAATGAAGAAATTTACCCCTTACTAACACCATCAGCAATAGACCCAGCTCATCCTTTTCCATTTATTGCAAATCAAGGAAGAGCATTAGTTATGAGATTAAATAAGAAAAATAAAAAAAGAGTTTTAAATGCAATAATAGTAATTCCAAAAGCTTTATCAAGATTTATTGAAATAGATGGAAATAAAAGTTTTAAAAAATTTTTAATTATTGATGATGTTATAAGTTTTTTTGCTTCTGAAATATTTCCTGATCATGATTTAGATAAAAAAATGTTATTTAGAGTTATAAGAGATAGTGATGTAGAAATTCAAGAGGAAGCCGAAGATTTAGTAAGATCTTTTGAATTGGCTTTAAAAAGAAGAAGAACAGGTGACATAGTACGTTTAGAAATTTTAAAAAATAGTAATAATGACTTAATTAAGTTTATAACCAATAAGTTAAACGTAAAATCTGAATACATCTATGAAATTGAAGGCATTGTTGGAATTCAAGATATCGACCAAGTTTGTAAAATTAAAAATTCTAAATTAAGATTTAAAAATTTTAATCCCAGAGAGGTTGAGAGATTAAAGGAATTTAATAATAATTTTTTTGATACTATAAAAAAAAAGGATTTAATAGTTCATCACCCTTTTGAAACATTTGATGCTGTCGTTGAGTTTTTAAATCAAGCTGCATATGATAAAAAAGTTATAGCAATTAAACAAACTCTATACAGAACAACGTTAGACTCTCCAATTGTTAAAGCCTTAATAACAGCAGCTGAAAATGGAAAGACAGTGACTGCTTTAATAGAGATCAAAGCAAGATTTGATGAAGAAGCAAACATTCAACTTTCAAGAAGTTTAGAAAAGGCAGGAATTCAAATAGTTTATGGTTTTGCAAAATATAAAACACATGCAAAATCATCTTTAATATTAAGAAAAGAGCAGGGAAAAATTCAAACTTATATACATCTGGGAACTGGCAATTATCACCCAGTTAATGCAAAAATTTATACTGACTTATCTTTATTTAGCTCTGATAAAAAAATAGCAACTGATGTGGAAAAATTTTTTAATTATGTAACTGGTTATTCAAAACCACGAAATCTTAGTAAAATATCTATATCACCAATTAATCTTAGGGAAACTTTGAACAAATGTATTGCTAACGAGATATCAAATGTCAAAAAAGGTAAAAAAGGTGAAATATGGGCCAAAATGAATTCCTTAGTAGATCCAGCGATAATTGATAAATTTTACGAAGCTTCAAATGCTGGAGTAAAGATATTTTTATTTGTAAGAGGTGTTTGTTGTTTAAGACCTGGAGTTAAAGATAAATCTGAAAATATAATAGTTAAAAGCATGATTGGAAGATTTTTGGAACACTCAAGAATTTATTGTTTTGCAAATGGAAAAACAATGCCTAGTAGAGATGCAAAAGTTTTTATTTCATCAGCAGATTTAATGCCAAGAAATTTAAATCGAAGAGTAGAACTTCTAGTTCCAATTGAAAACCAAACAGTCCACGAACAAGTTCTTGATCAAATTATGTTAGCTAATTATTTAGATAAAAAACAAAGTTGGGAACTTGATGCTAGTGGAAATTATAAAAAAATTAAATATAGTGATC
>CACPHV010000016.1 GCA_902633985.1 uncultured Pelagibacteraceae bacterium | reverse complement strand
AAGCTGCAACAAGAGCTTTTAAAAATAAAGAAAGTGATGAAATGGTTGTTGCGACTTTACTACATGATATTGGAGATGATTTAGCGCCAATGAATCATTCTCAATATGCAGCATCTATACTAAGACCTTATGTTTCAGAAAGAACTTATTGGATTGTTCTACACCATGGTCTTTTTCAAACTTACTACAGCGCCCATCATTTAGGCGGTGACAGAAATGCAAGAGATAAATTTAAAGACCACAAGTATTATCAAGACACTATAGATTTTTGTGAAAAATATGACCAATGTTCTTTTGACCCTGATTATAAAAGCATGAGTTTGGATGATTTTAAGCCATTAGTTAAAAAAATATTTGCAAAAGAGCCTTATTATTATCTTTAAATTTAGTTATAAATCACTACTTACAGCGCATGATTGATACAAAAGAAAAAATTATAAATTATTTTAAATCGGGTATTAAAGAACCCAAAAATTTCAAAATTGGTATCGAGCATGAAAAGTTTTTATTTAATAATTCAAACAATAAAAGGATTGATTATTCAAAAATAAAAGAAATGTTTTCAGCCTTACTTGAATTTGGCTGGAATCCAGTTTTTGAAAAAGAAAATATCATTGCGCTTAATAAAGGTGGTAAAAATATAACTCTTGAACCAGGCAATCAGATAGAATTATCAGGAGATAAGTTAAATCATATGCATGAAGCTTGTGCAGAGTCACAAGACTATTTGTTTGAATTAAAGCAAGTTACAAAAAAATTGGATATAAAAATTGTTAGTGCAGGGTTCGATCCAATATCTAAATTAAGTGAAATACCAAATAACCCTAAACAAAGATATGAATTGATGACTAAAGACATGCCTCTAGGTGGCGAACTTAGTTTGGACATGATGTACCGAACATGTGGTACACAATTAAATCTAGATTATAGTTCTGAAGAAGATTTTATAAAAAAGTTTAAAGTAGCAAACTCAATTGTACCCATTACAATTGCTTTGTTTGCGAATTCCTCAATTGTAGAGAAAAAAAATAGCAACTATTTATCTTATAGATCTAAAGTATGGCAAAGTACTTCCAGAGGTGGATTACCTAAATTATTTTTTGAAAATATAAATTTTGAAAAATATGCAGATTTTGTAATTAATTTTCCTATATTATTTATACAACATGAAGATCAGTATATTTCAGGAAGGAAATATATTTTTAAAGATTTTATGGAAGGAAAAATCCAAGAAATTAGAAATAGACTTCCAACTGAAACAGACTTAACAACTCACTTAAGTACAATATTTACTGAAAACAGAATTAAGAAATATATTGAATTGAGATCGATGGATACCTGTGGTTGGGATTGTTTATGTGCAGGACCAGCTTTCAATATAGGTATGCTTTATGGAAATTTAGATGAAGTTTATGAACTAATTTCAACATGGGAGATCGATAAAATAATTAACGCTTATCTTGAGGCGCCACAAAAGGGATTTAATACTCAATTAATGGGTAAAGATCTTCTTTATTGGTCATCTACACTTTTGGACCTTTCAAGAAAAGGTTTAGAGAATAGAGATGTTTTAAGTAAAAAAGGTAATAACGAGACTGTATTTCTAAACCATCTACAAAAAGTAATTGATAATAAGACAACAAACGCAGATCATATGATTAGTAAATTTTCAAAAAACGAAAATTTAGACGAATTGTATGACAAATAAAATTGTTGCTGTTCAAGGAAACCATCCTTCTAAACTAAATCCTTTAACGGATACAAGTGTTTTTTTAGCAAACGAAATTCAGAACAAAAACTATAAAATTTTCTATTACGATCCAAAAGACCTATCAGTTGTTAATTCGAAAGTTACAGCTAAAGGTTTTTTTATTAAATTTAACTATAGCAATAAAAAATTCTATAAAATCATAAAAAAACAAAATCTAGAATTAAGTAAATGTAAATTTATTCTTATTCGTCAAGATCCGCCTTTTAATCTTGAGTATATTTCAACAACGTACATTTTGGATACAATTAAGACTAAAGTTAAAATAATTAACAACCCTACCTCTGTAAGGAATATTTCTGAAAAATTGTATTCATCTAAATATCAAAAATACATGCCAGCTAGTATTTTTACTCAAAATATGGAAGAAATTAAAAAATTTTTCAAAAAAAACAAAAAAGTCATTTTAAAACCCATCCATAGTTTCAGTGGAAATGATATTCATTTGTTAACTAAATTTAATCCAAAATTAGTTAATAAATTTATAAAAAAACATGATCATATCGTGTGCCAAAAATTTCTTCCTAAAATAAGTTATGGAGATAAAAGGGTTTTTATTATTAATGGGGAAGTGTGTGGTGCAATTTCTAGGGTTCCAAAGAAAGGTTCAATTTTAAGTAATATGAGTAAAGGAGCAAAACCAACTAATATAAAATTAACAAGTAAAGAAATTAAAATTTCAAAATTAATTGCAAAAGATTTAAAAAAAGAAAATATTTTTTTTGCAGGGATTGATTTTATAGATCAAAAACTAAACGGAGATATAAATGTTACATCTCCAACAGGACTTAAAACACTTTACGATCTATCGGGAAAAAATTTAGCCAAAACTTTTTGGAAAGAACTCAAAGCGTGAATAATTTAGCTAATCAACAAAAAGGTTCTTTGTTAGCCTTTATAGCGGTAATGCTTATAACGCCTGACTCTCTATTAATAAGATTATCAAATATTGAAACGTGGGGAATGTTATTTTATAGAGGAGCTATTCCTTTTGTTGTAGTTTTAATAGGTTTATTGATTTTTTATAACAAAAATTTCTTAAATGCTTTATTTAACGTAGGTTATACAGGAATATTTTATACTATCAGTTTTGCAATTTGTAATATTACATTTCTTGTATCTATTCAAAATACGAATGTAGCGAATACTCTGGTGATGGTTGCTATGGCCCCAATGATCTCTGCAATATTAGGTGGGATTTTTTTAAAGGAAGTACCTGATAAAAAAACGTGGGTTGCAATATTAATAACTTTCTTTTCTGCTATTTATATATTTTATGATTCAATTCAGTTAGGGAACTTTTTCGGTGATATTATGGGGTTAGTAACTGCTACTGGACTTGCGGTTAATGCTGTTTTGGTAAGATCAGCAAAGGACAGAGATTTGCTTCCCTCAGCAGTTTTAGGGAAATTATGTGTTGCTATTTTTGCATTTTTCTTCGTTGAAAGTTTTGACCTAGTTGGAAATGATATGATTTATATTCCTTTAATGTGTATTTTGTGCGTAGCAATACCATTTGTTTTAGTAACAATAGCTCCAAGATTTATACCAGCTGAAGAAGTAAATTTATTCTTTTTATTGGAAACTATAATTGGTCCTATATGGGTATGGATGATTATCAAAGAACAACCGAGCATAGAGACAGTCCAAGGTGGTATTGTTATAATTTTAACAATTGCAATTCACTCATTTCTTAAGCTCAAAAAATCTTAATTCCTAAATTACAAATAACTTGATTTGGCCACAAATCAGAAATAGATAGCGATTCATATGAATAAAATATTAAAAAATTCTTGGGCACTATTTATGGGTATGGGAGCTCTAATGCTTGCCTATGGTTTTCAGGGATCTTTGCTAGGAGTTAGGGCTGTTAAAGAAGAATTTAGTTTAGCTGCTACAGGTTTCATGATGTCCGGATATTTTGTGGGATATTTTATTGGTGCGATTACAATTCCAAAATTAATTTCCAGAGTTGGACATATTAGGATATTTGCTGCTTTTGCATCTATCGCATCTTTAGTTATTTTGGTTCATGCGGTTTTCATAAATCCATTTGTATGGTTTTTGTTAAGAGTGCTAACAGGAGTTAGTATGGTTTCTATTTATACAGTTGCTGAAAGTTGGTTAAATGATAGAGCAAGTAATAAAAATAGAGGAAGTGTCTTATCACTATACATGGTGATTTTGTATGGGGCAATGGGTTGTGGTATGTTTTTTTTAAATTTTAGCAATCCAGTAAATTTTGAACCTTTTATTTTGATATCAGTAATTACTTCGGGAGCGCTAATACCAATTTTATTAACAAAAAGAAAACCTCCTACTTTTAAAAAAATTGAAACTATGTCTTTAAGAGAAGCTTACATTTCTTCTCCTTTTGGAATGGTCAGTTCATTTTTTTATGGCACAATTCAATCTGCATTATTTGCTTTACTAGCTGTATATGCGGCAGGAATGAATTTTTCTATATTTCAAATTTCAGTTGTAACATTTCTATTAGCAGTATCAGGTGCTATCTCACAATGGCCAATAGGAAAACTCTCAGATATGTATGATAGAAGAAAAGTAATTATTATAGTTAGTTTTGCTGCAGCATTCTTTGCACTTTGTGCAATTTTTGCCTCTGGCCAAATGTATATGCCTGATGGTTTAGCAACAAGTAAATTTTGGTTTTATATTTTCTTAATTTTATTTTCATTTTGTAGTCTTCCTATGTTTTCATTAATTTTAGCACATACAAATGATTTTATACCAAAAGGAAAATTTGTTGCTGCAGGTGCTAGTTTACAGTTCACATTTGGTATGGGCGCAATGGGTGGACCTTTTTTATGTTCAATATTTATGGACTTAACTAATTTAAATGGTTTTTTTATATTCTTGATGTTTTTTCATATATTAATTGGAATTTATGGTGTTTATAGATCAAAAGTCAGACCTGTTGTTGAAAATCCTGATTCACAGTTTGTTGCAATGCCTCAATCAATTACACCAGCTGGTATAGAGCTAAACCCAACTACTGAACCAATTGAAGAACCAGTGAAAAATAATCCTGTTTCTATTTTTAATGAAGAGAAATCTTCAAAATAAAAATATTTAGCTCAATATTTCAATTTTATCACCAATATTAATATTAGAAGAGGATAGAATTTGGCATCTAAGTCCACCTTTTCTCATAAATTCTTTAAGGATATTTTTTTGATCAAGCATTTCAGTCAAATGTCTACATGGACGACATAATTCTATCCCCTCTAGTTCAACATTTCCTAGCTTTAATTTTTTTCCAATTAAATCATTTAGTTGAATGCCTTTTGTAACAACATTCCTTCTAAAATCTATGTAAGGTATATTGAGCCCAAATTTAATATTATATTCATCAATATTCTCAGCCTCTATTAAAGATAATTGATTGTAAGGATCATTAAAATCATGAAAATGTCGATCTCCTATTATTCCTTTATTTGCTAAAACCTCAATTGAATTTACTTCCTTGATTGGTTGATTGTTGTTAGTAGCAATTCCTAATTTAAAAACTTCAGCCATAAATTATTGAAGAAATAGTTGAGCTCATATAATCTTTCAAAATAATATGACTTATCTATCATCAAATCAACTTAAACAGTACGAAGATCAAGGTTACATATTCCCTATTGAAGTTTTGTCTAGTAGTGAAGCATTAGAGGCAAGAAAAGAAATAGAATTGATTGAAAAAAAAATGCCAAATGAAATAGACAAGTCAGGAAGATATAATACTCATTTAATTTCACCAAAACTTGATGCGATCGTCCATAATTCAAAAATTTTAGATGCAGTAGAAAGTATTATTGGAAAAAACATCTTAGTTTGTAGCACTACTTTATTTATTAAAAACCCTAACGAGCATGGTTTTGTAAGCTATCACCAAGATGCAAAATACATAGGATTAGAACCTCATAATTGGGTAACAGCATGGGTAGCATTAACAGATTCGAACGAAAACAACGGATGTATGAAAATGTGGCCTAAATCACATTTAAATATTAAAGATCACAATGAGAAATTTAATGAAGGCAACTTGCTAACTAGAGGACAAACAGTTGAAAATGTACCTGAAGAAGAAGTTAAATCTATAGACCTAAAAGCTGGTCAAATGTCTTTACATCATCCAAGAGTAGTGCATGGTTCAGGCATTAATAAGAGTAATGACAGAAGAATAGGATTTGTTATTCAAAGCTATATAGGGACAAACGTAAAACAAACCTTAGGTAAAAATAGTGTTCAAGTTGCAAGAGGAGAGGATAAATACAATCATCATGAAATTATAAACAGAACTAATGCTTTAATGAGTGAAGAAAGTATTTTACTTCGAAAAAAAGAAAATGATTACTTGCAAGAAATTTTTTATAAAGGTGCAAAACAAAAAGGTTCTTACTAGTTTATGAAAAAAATACTTAACCTTGGAGTAATCGGAATAGATCATGGTCATATTTTCGATATGTTAGATGAAATGATTAAAGAAGGTTGTAGTTGTAATTCTTTTTGGACAGATGGGGATCCTTTAACTCTTCAAGAATTTAATAAAAAATATCCGAATATAAAAAGAAAAGAAAATAAAGAGGAAATATTAAATGACTCATCTATTGATATGATTTTAATTTCTTCAATCCCTATAGATAGAGCTGGTCATTCAATAGATGCATTAAAAGCTGGGAAAGATGTTATGGTAGATAAACCAGGCTGTACTACCTTAGATCAATTAAATAATTTGAAAAATACTGTTAAAGAAACTGGAAAGATCTGGTCTGTAAATTTTTCTGAAAGATTTCACGTTGCTGCAGTTACTAAAGCAGAAGTATTGGTAAATGAAGGCAAAATAGGAAAAGTAAAACAAACTATTGGTACAGGTCCTCATAGACAGGGTAATTACGAAAGACCTGATTGGTTTTATAATCGTCAAAGTTATGGAGGAATTATTACCGATATTGGTTCTCACCAAATTCATCAATTTTTAGTTTTTACAAACTCAAATCAAGCAAAAATCAACCATGCATTAGTAGAAAACACCACAAAGAAAGATATGCCTGGTTTTCAAGATTTTGGTGAAGTGAACCTTACTGGTAATGGTGGGCATGGTTATATTCGTCTAGATTGGTTTACTCCAGATGCCCTTCCAACTTGGGGAGATGGAAGATTATTAATCCTTGGAGACAAAGGTTTTATTGAGATAAGAAAATATACAGACTTAGCAAAATCAGAAAAAGGTAATCATTTATTTTTAGCAAATAATGATGAGGTGAAGCATATTGATTGTTCTAATGTTAAGCTACCCTACTTTAATAATTTAATTAATGATGTTTTAAACAGAACAGAAACTGCGTGTCCTCAAGAACTTACTTATCTTTCAATGGAACTTGCTATTAAAGCTCAAGAGCAAGCTGAAAAAAAATGAAAAAATATCAAGTAGCAATAATTGGAACCAATATAGGAGCAAAACATTTTGGAGATTTTCAAAAAGTTTCTGAGAGATTTAATGTTCACACATTATGTGGATTAACTAGGGGAGCTATTGATAAAATATTGCAATCAAATACCAAGACAAAAGTTTCTCTAAATTTTGATGATGTATTAAAAGTTAAAGAAATTGATATTATCGATATTTGTCTTCCACCCCATTTACATTTTTCTGCTTGTAAAAAAGCTTTAGAAGCTGGAAAGCATGTGATTTGTGAAAAACCTTTAGTTTCAAGTCTCAAAGAAGTAGACGAATTAGAAAATATAACTAAAGCAACGGGTAAGATTATTTTCCCAGTATTTCAATATCGATATGGTCTAGGATTTTCAAAATTAAAAGCATTAATCAAATCTGGTTTAGCAGGAAACCCTTTAGTTGCCTCTTTAGAAACTCATTGGAATAGAGGTAAAGATTATTACTCAAAACCTTGGAGAGGAACTTGGGAAGGTGAACAAGGTGGAGCAATTTTAAGTCACTCTATTCATATTCATGATTTAGTTAGTATGATCCTAGGTCCTGTTTCAAATGTTTTTGCAAAATTAACAACTAGAGTAAATGATATTGAGGTTGAGGATTGTGCAGCCCTTTCAATTGAAATGGAAAATGGAAGTCTTGTTTCAAGTTCAATTACATTGGGTGCAGCGAATGATACTAGTAGACTTAGATTTTGTTTTGAGGGATTAACAGCTGAGTCTGGTGCGTCACCAGATAAACCGTATAGCCCAGGTGATGATAAATGGGACTTTTTACCAAGAGCTCCTATAATTCAAGCTCAAATAGATGAAGTACTATCAAAAGTAAAAGAACCAAAATCATGGTATGCAGGTATGTTTGAAGAAATTGCAAATAAACTAGATGGATATCCAAGTGACGAAGTGACCTTAGCAGATGCTAGAAAGTCTCTAGAATTTGTAACCGCTGTCTATGCTTCATCTAGACAAAATAAAATTATTGATATTCCAATAGATAAAAAAAATAAACTTTATAATTCCTGGCTCCCGTATTAAATAAATTAATTTCTAAATGTTTTAAAAATGCTTACAGATATAAAATAAATATTTGAAAAAACCCATAAAAACATCAAGAAAACCTCATATACTGGGTTTATGTTCAGGTCCTTTATTAAAATAAGCAAAATTGAAGTAATGAACCAAAATATTGCAAAAATAATTGATAAACTTTTAAATTTTTTTACTCTTAAAGGATGAATGCATTTTAAAGGAGAAAATTTTAGTAACATTAATAAAATTAAAAATATCAAATTAAAATTTTGGCTGGTGCCAAATATATAAAAGTAAAGTACGATTACATTCCAAATAGCAGGGAAGCCATTATAGTAATTATCATTTGTTAAAATATTCAAATTCACATAAGAATAAATAGAAATAAAAATTAAAATTACAGGAATTAATAAAATAAACTGGTCAGGTACATACCTAAACCAATAAATCATTACTGATGGTATTATAACATAGTTAAAAAAATCAATTATACTATCCAGCATTTTACCATCAATATGTGGTAAATTTTTTTTCACATTAAATTTTCTAGCTAAAGTTCCATCAACACTGTCTATTAAAAATGCAAACCCAAGCCAAAGAAAAGCCTCTTTTTGGTTGTTATTCATAACAGCAATTAAAGCAAAAAAACCAGCAACAATTCCTAATCCAGTCAACAAATGAACAATAATACTTAGAAATCTATCTTGTTTAAAAAGTTCATTCGTATTAATATTTTTTTCTTTACTCATTTCTCTAAAATTATCTTGCCAATTTTATAAAAATATCTCCCATCCCACTTTGCAATTGTTCATCAGGCGTATTGTTTCTAAATTCACAAAACAAACCAGTCACTTGATGATTATCTATTTTGACAATTTCGGATTTATGACAAGATTTAGCTTGATGGAATAATCCAATAACTAGCCTATTATTTAGTTCTACAACTTGATCTTTTGATATACTTGCACCATCACAAAAATAATCTCTATTTACTTGATTAGGAAAATTTTTTTTACCACACGGGTTTTTAATGGTTAAAACATAAAACTCTTTTTCTACATCTTTAAATTTATGTTTCATTTTATCAACTTTTGAATATTTCATTAAATCACATGAGCATGGGATGCAGCACCTATAATAATCACCACAAACTTTTTTATTTGTACCAACTTCATCTAAATATACTTTTTCAGGATCAGCATTAGGATCTATTAAAGAACCAGATACAGCACAATAAAGTTTATTAAACTCAACAAATTCTTGATAAGTAATATCTTTGTTTAATATATGTTTAAAAAATTTTGGACCAGCAGCATTTCTATTTCTATCTGGAAATATTTTACTCCATTCATTTACTAACTCTTGATAATAATTTCTTTCTTGTGCTTCTAAACTTGAGTTATAAGAAAAAACTAAAAATACGGTAAATATTATAAAAAAAAATTTTTTCATAAAAACATTAATTATTTTGTTTAATTTCCAATGTTTTATTTAATTCATTAATTTCGAAATTGTTTTCTTCTCCATTGGTCCAAGTAACAATAATCTTAATATTTTTCTCATTTTTTCGAATTCCATAATGTGCCACTGGCTCCATTTGACACAAGTATCCTGAGCCTGAATCTATTGTTTTAGAATGAGTTCTTAAATTTGAAACAAGAGTTACAGTAGCACCTCTTGCTGGAGCACCGTGCAGATTAATTGGCTTGATCCTTAAGAAATTATTTTTTTTTGAATTTGCCTTATATAAAGTTAAAGGCTGATAACCAGATTCTCCATGAGATATTAAAAGCTCAAGTATTCCATCACCATCTATATCGGCTACTGCAGCTCCTGTTCCTAATCCATTAGTTTCTAAAGCATTTCCAATATTTATTTCTTTGAACTCACCATTATCTAAAATTTTAAATAATTTATTTGGCTCACCAATATTATTCATGAATACTTCGTCATAACCATCATTATCAAAATCAGCAGAGATTACTGTTCTAATTCTCGATGGGGCGCTAAATTGTTTGTCAGCTATATCTACAAACTTATTATTTTTTAAAACAAATGCTCGATGAGGCCCTTCCCAATTTGAAGTTAATATATCTAATCTACCTCTATAATAAATATCGCTTAGCGCAGTTCCACGCCCGTTTTGAAATGTATCATCAACAGCATAATCTTTTGCAAGTTCAACAAAATTTCCACTATTATTATAATATAAAAAATTCTCTCCTCTCTCGTTGGCAGCAAAAATATCTGATCTTCCAGATAAAATATTACCTGAAATAACTGCTCTTCCTCCAGTAATTTTATCAATACCTAGCTTCGAAGCTTTGTCTATTATTTCATTTCCATCTTTTTCATAAAATCTTGTTGGTCCTCCATAATTTGCAACGTATATTCCATAAGCTCCATTTCCATTTCTGTCTACACATACAACTGATCTACCTGCTGTAAGATTTAAATTTTTCTGGTTTATTTCTAATTCAAATAAATCGAAAAATTTATTTCCATCAAAATCTAATAATCTGTCAGAATATCTTTTGTTTCCACTATAAGTGTCTGTGTTTAAAAAATATATTTCCTCATAACCATCTTGATCAATATCACAAGATGCTACTCCTATTGTTTTACGATTTTTGTCTACAAATATACTTTGGTCAATTGAATTAAACAAAATACCTTTTTTATGAGCTAAGGCTAAATTATTAAATCCAAATCCAGTAACTATAAATTCAAAGCTACCATCATTGTTAACGTCCGAAACAGACACGCCATAACTTAATCTAGGTTGATTTTCTAATATTTGATAAGTTATATCTTGAAAGAAATCGTCTGACTTGGAATAATTAACAATATTTAAAAATATAAATAAAAATATAAATAATTTTTTCATTTAATTTCCACTAGACTAAAAATTTAAAATTAAAACTGTTAATATTGGCATAGTTAATTTAGTGTAATTTCAATAGTAAATTTAAAAATTTTATAAAATATGAGTGATCTTAACAAAGCACCAAATGATTTTTTTGAAAATTGGAATAAAATCCAATCAATGTCATACAAAAACGTCATTGAACTACTTGTTAAGAGAAGTAGCGAAAAAAAGATATTAGCTTTAATTCAATTTGAATTAGATCAATTTTCAGAAAATGTTCAAAAGGATTTAGTTATTTCTGAAACAAGTTCTTTCTACCAAGAAATATCTAATCTTTTTAAAGATTCAAACTGGTGGTCAACCGCTACAGTTACAGATGCTTGTAAATATTATTTAAACTGTGCAAGAAATAATATTTCTTATTTTGAAAACTATGTAGAGGCAGATAGTGATTTGTCTCAAACCGAAAAAAATGAGATATTTGCTTTGTATCAATTATGTACTTTATTTGTTTCTTGGAATGCTATTAAAGAAAAACAGATCAGAGAAACTATAGATATTAAAAAAAGTTTATTTTTTAGATAAATCAAATACCCTTTTTAAAGCAATTAGACTTTTAGTTTATGATTTGTTACTCTAGAATTGTGAAAAAACTTTTAGGAATTGTGGTTTTAGGTTAGTTTATTTATAATTCAAAGAATTGAAATGAATGAAAAAAAATCTAACTATAGAAGAAACTTTTGCCCTAGCTGTTCAAAATCTTAGAAAAAATAATCTTCAAGTTGCTAAAAAACTTTTCAAAAAAATATTAAATATAAATCCTAACGACCCTCAATCAAATTTTCTTTTAGGTACTTTGTCAGCACAAACAAAGCAATTTGATATTGCAAAAAAATTACTTAATAGATCAATCGAAAATAATCCAAATAATGCAGATGCTCACAATAATCTTGGAAATGTACTGAAGGAATCAGGAGAACATCAAAAAGCAATAAGTAGTTATGAAAAAGCAATACAAATCCGACCCAATTATACAGAAGCGCATAATAATCTTGGAGTAGTATTACAGGAATTAGGAGAATATCAAAAAGCAATGAGTAGTTATGAAAATGCAATTCAAATTAATCCAAATTATGCAGATGCTCACAATAATCTTGGAAATGTACTGAAGGAATCAGGAGAACATCAAAAAGCAATGAGTAGTTATGAAAAAGCAATTACAATCCAACCCAATTATGCGGATGCTCACTATAATCTTGGAATAGTATTAAAAAAATTAGGAGAATATCAAAGAGCAATAAGTAGTTATGAAAAAGCAATACAAATCCGACCCAATTATTCAGAGGCGCATAATAATCTTGGAGTAGTATTACAAGAATTAGGAGAATATCAAAAAGCAAAAAGTTTTTATCAAATTGCAGTAAAAAATGAGCCTGAAAATTTGGCTCATCTTTACAATTTAAGCAGTTTAGATGAAGAAATTTTACACCCGAATTTAAAAAATAAAATATATGAAATTATAGAAAAAAATAACTCCACAAAAAAGAATGTTGCCTATGGAAATTTTTTACTGTCAAGATACGAACTAAAGGCTAAGAAATATAAAAATGAATTTGATCACTTATTAAAGGGACATCAATATTATTTTGAGTCGGAAAACAAAAAATTTGAAAAAGGAGTTGAATATTTTTTCAATTTATTTTCAAAAAGAAAGGAGCTAATTACTTTAAATCGACACAATAAAAATGATAAAACGGATAATCATGTAATAAAACCAATTTTTATAATTGGACTTCCAAGATGTGGATCAACATTAATAGAAAAAATAATTGCATCAGGTAGCCAATATATTACTATTGGAGAAGAGACAGGTATTATACATTCTGTTGTAAAAAATCTAATAAATCAAAAGCAATCATTAAATTTAGATATAGATCAATTTCAAACAAAAATAATTGAAATATGCAAACAAAAAGGACTAGTTCAAAAAAAGAGTAATTATATGTTTACTGATAAAAGCTTAGAAAATTTCTTTTATATAGACATAATAAAGGAAATTTTCCCTCAGGCAAAAGTCATTAATTGTAGAAGAAATGCCATATCCTCTATCATGTCTACTTTAAAAAATAACTTATTCACTTTGCCGTGGGCACATAATTTAGAACATATTTTCAAATACCATGATATTTATTATCAAATGATTAAAAATTTTGAAAAAACTCATCCAAATTTTATTTATGATTTACAATATGAAAAATTTGTTAGCGATCCAGAAAATGAGGCAAAAAAATTAATTAAATTCTGTGGTTTGCCTTGGGATATAAAATGTTTGGAATTTTATAAAAGAAGAGATTTAATCTCTAAAACAGCAAGCAATATTCAATTTAGAAAAGCTATTTATAATGACTCAATAAACAAATATTTACCATATAAACAATTTTTATCTAAATACGTAAATAAATATTCTTGGTTTAATTGACAAAACACCTGTAAGGATTGAAAACTTTGAGTTAGGTTTAAGAATTTTGAACACATG
>CACPHV010000015.1 GCA_902633985.1 uncultured Pelagibacteraceae bacterium | reverse complement strand
TTTTTCATCTTTAAATCCTAGATTCTATAAAATTAATAATTTTTGGGTGGTAATATTTAAAACAGGGATATGAAACCATATAATGACCAGCTGCTTTTTTTTTCATTTCTTTCTTCAATTTTTTGTCAAGAGCTATAAATTTTTTTTCACTTGTAAGTTTTTCTTTACCTTCTGGCCATGCTTCTTCCCATCCACCTATCATCTTTTCTTTAATTTTGCATTTCACACCATTAACTTCAATATCTTTTCCTGTATGACCAGGGGTGTCAATCCATTGAATACCAGGAATATTTCCTAGATCTTTCTTCATCCATTCACTATTGCTACGCCAATCACCCTCCCCATCTACAGGACTGTGAAAAACTAATGCATCTATTCTTTCAAAACTTTTAATCTCGTCTATTACCATTTTTCTTAAAGGTGTATTAGGTCTTCTATCCCAACAATTAGGCATAAAAGAAATCGTGGCATTAAAATCTTTTGGGTGTAAACCTTTATGCCTAAGAGTATCAATACCTCCACATGATAAACCTGACATAAAAATTTGATCTCTTGGAGTTCCTTTGGAAACTAGTTTATCAATAAGATCTTTATTTACCTTTACCCTCTTTGGAATAGCCCATTCAGCTATTACACAGTCATACCAAGGCTTGTGCCAAGCCCCTTTAAATTTCCATCCACATTTATATCCATCATCTCCTCCTGCTTTATGGAGATTGCCATTAAGCATTAAAACTAGTTCTTTACCTTTAATTTTAGTTCCTGATATTTGACCTAATTGTCTAGGAAGAAAATCTTTACACTCTCCCCATTTCTTTTCAACTTTCCACCCTCCTTTATTAAAAATCATTATGATTTTATTTTCTGGATTTGGAATATCAGTTCCTTTTATGACAGTGACTTTTTTTCCGTCACTATAAATAAATGCATCCCCTTTGATATCTCCAGATTTGCATTCTCTAGCTTCTGCCAAAGAAATTAATGTAAATAATATTGAAATTGTAAGTATTAATTTCCTCATTCTTTGCCCATTACATCTGGTGTTTGCCAATTTAGATTTTGACCACTATCAATAGCTAAAACTTGACCAGTAATAGATATATTTTTTATAAAAAAGTCAACAGCATTACATATTTGTTCAACATCCACCTGTCTTTTTAAAGGAGTTGCTAAGTATTGTTTTCTAAAATGTTTTTCAGATTGTCTTTGATTTTTAATAGTAGGACCAGGTGCTATACCGTTTACTCTAATCTTTGGAGCCAAACTCATAGCACTAGTTTTAGTTAAAGTATAAAGTCCAGTTTTACTAATTGTGTAAGAAAAAAAATATGGAGTAAGTTTAAATACTCTCTGATCAATAATATTAATTATATTGTTATTTTTGCCTTTAATATTTTTTGCAAATTCTTTTGATAATAATGCAGGTGTTCTTAAATTTGTTCTTAAATGTTGCCCCCAACTATCTGTTGTAAAGTTTTCTAATTTATCATTTTCAAATAAAGAAGCGTTATTAATTAAACAATCAAAATATTTAAGTTTTGATTTTGCGTATTTTACAATTTTATTTAAATCATTTTCTTTACTCAAATCACCTTTAACTAAGTAAACTTTTGTTCCTTTCTTAGACAATTCTTTTTTTAATTTTTCAGCTTTTAATTTTGATTTATTATAATGGATTAAGATTTCTTTATTCGCGCCAGATAATTTTCTTGCTATAGCAGCACCCATTCGGGTTGCTCCACCGGTAATAATTATTTTCCGTGCTTCCATTTTTTATCTCTTTTTTTTGTAACTTTAGTGCCTGGCATACCCATAGTTGATCTTCCTTTAGGATAAAGCTTATTTTTTACATCATACTGCCTTATTTTTGGATTCAATGTAATTTCTAATTCTGTGCTTTCTAATTTTCTTATTTCATCTCTTATTTTAGCGGCCTCTTCAAATTCTAAATTAGATGCCGCCTCTTTCATTTTTTTATCTAAGCCTTTGAGATGTTTTTTAAGATTTCCACCAATATTTGATCCTTCGCTTATTTTGACGTAGTCTTTCTCGTAAACACTTTCTAGAATATCGCTAATATCTTTTTTTACTGACTTAGCATCTATTTTATGTTTCTTATTATAAGTTAATTGAATTTTTCTTCTTCTATCAGTTTCTGCAACTGCTTTTTTTATACTTTTTGTCTCTTTGTCAGCATACAAAATGACTTTCCCATCAACATTTCTTGCTGCTCTTCCTATTGTTTGAATTAAAGATGTTTCAGATCTTAGAAAACCCTCTTTATCAGCATCTAAGATTCCAACTAAAGCACATTCAGGAATATCTAATCCTTCTCTTAATAAGTTAATTCCAACTAAAACATCAAATACACCCATTCTTAAATCTCTCATGATTTCAATTCTTTCTAACGTATCAATATCTGAGTGCAGGTATCTTACCTTTATACCGTTCTCGTGAAGATATTCAGTTAAATCTTCAGCCATTTTTTTAGTTAGAGTCGTTACTAATACCCTATGATTATTTTCTATAACTCGTTTACATTCATGCATTAAATCATCAACTTGATTTTTTGCAGGTCTTATTTCTACAGGGGGATCAATTAATCCTGTTGGTCTAATAACTTGATCAATGAATTTTCCTTTAGTTTGTTCTAATTCCCATGGACCTGGGGTTGCTGAAACGAAAACAGTTTGAGTTCTCATTAAATCCCATTCTTCAAATTTTAATGGTCTATTATCCATACACGATGGAAGTCTAAATCCATATTCTGCTAAAGTACTTTTTCTTGATCTGTCTCCTTTGTACATTCCATTGAGCTGAGGAACTGTAACGTGACACTCATCAACAAATATCAAAGTATTATCAGGAAAATATTCAAATAAAGTAGGAGGGGGCTCACCTGGTTTTCTTCCTGATAAAAATCTTGAGTAGTTTTCAATTCCAGCACATGAACCTGTTGCTTCAATCATTTCGAGATCAAATTTGGTTCTTTCTTCTAATCTTTGTGCTTCTAATAATTTATTTTCAGCACGGTGTTTTTTCAAAGTAACCTCTAATTCTCTTTTTATATTTATTACTGCTTGTTCAATTGTTGGTTTTGGAGTGATATAGTGACTATTGGCATAAACTTTTATTAAACTCAGTTCTCTCACTTTATCACCTGTTAAAGGATCAAATTCTTCTATCTGTTCAAGTTTATCTCCAAACAAACACAATCTCCACGCCCTGTCTTCTAAGTGTGATGGAAAAATTTCTAGGTATTCTCCTCTCGCTCTAAATGTTCCTCTATAAAAATTTTGATCATTGCGTTTATATTGAAGTGCAACTAAAGACTTAATTATCTCTTCTCTGTTATATTCGTAATTTTTCTGAAGTGTTAAAGTCATTTTACTATATGCTTCAACTGACCCAAGACCATAAATACAAGAAACGCTCGCAACAATTAACACATCATCTCTCTCCAAAAGAGATCTTGTTGCTGAGTGCCTCATCCGATCAATCTGTTCATTTATAGAGGCTTCTTTTTCTATATATGTATCAGATCTTGGTACATAAGCCTCAGGAGTGTAATAGTCGTAGTAAGAAACAAAATACTCAACTGCATTATCTGGAAAAAAAGTTTTCATTTCCCCATAAAGTTGAGCAGCAAGTGTTTTGTTTGGAGCCAATATTAAAGCAGGTCTGTTAGTAGCTTCAATAACTTTAGCCATAGTAAACGTTTTTCCTGATCCTGTAACACCAAGTAAAACTTGGTTAAATTGTTCTTTGTTTGCGCCATTAACTAATTTTTTTATTGCTTCAGGCTGATCACCTGCAGGTTTAAAATCAGACTTAATTTTGAATTTTTTTCCACCCTCAAGTTTCCCACCTATTTTTGGATTTTTACTCTGGATATCTGTAATTAAATCTTGATAAGTATTTTCCATATATTAAACAACGTAGTAGAATTTATTTTTATTTCAATGAGCATAATATCAGACAGTTTAAAAAAGATTAAACCATCACCCACTATTGCTGTAACTCAAAAAGCAAGAGAATTAAAAGCTGCTGGAAAAGATGTTATCGGTCTTGGTGCAGGGGAACCAGATTTTGATACTCCAGATAATATTAAAGAAGCTGCAATCAAAGCCATCAATGAAGGTGACACCAAATACACAGCAGTTGATGGAACACCGGCATTAAAAAAAGCAATTGTAGAAAAATTTAAAAAAGAAAATAATTTGGATTATACCACTGATCAAATTACTGTTGGAGCAGGAGGAAAGCACGTTATTTATAATGCTATGATGGCAACACTTAACGATGGAGACGAGGTAATAATTCCGGCTCCTTATTGGGTGTCTTATCCTGATATAGTTTTATTGGCTGGTGGAAAACCAGTTATAATGGAATGTGGTGAAAAACAAGGCTTTAAAATAAATCCTTCAGATTTAGAAAAATTTATAACACCAAAAACGAAATGGATTATTTTAAATTCACCATCTAATCCAACCGGAGCCTGTTATTCTGAAAAAGATATAAAAGCAATCGCCGATGTTTTAGAAAAACATAATCATGTTTTCATTTTAAGTGATGATATTTATGAACACGTAATCTACGAAGGGTTTAAATTTTTTACTATTGCTCAAATAGAAAGTTTAAAAAATCGAGTTCTTACAATGAATGGTGTAAGTAAAGCTTATTCAATGACAGGTTGGAGGATAGGTTACGCAGCTGGCCCAAAAGATATTGTTAAAGCTATTGCTAAAATTCAATCACAATCAACAACTAATCCTTCATCAATTAGTCAAGCAGCATCAGTTGAAGCACTGAGTGGAACTCAAGATTTTATAAAAAAAAGGGCCGATTCTTTTCAAGAAAGAAGAGATTTTGTAGTAAAAGCATTAAATGATATTAATGGCATCAATTGTTTAATTCCTGATGGTGCATTTTATGTTTTCCCAAGTTGTAAAGAGTTAATGGGAAAAAAAGATTCTAGTGGAAAAGAAATTAAATCAGACACTGATTTTGTTCAATCTCTTTTAGAGAATAGTGGTGTTGCTGTTGTTCAGGGTTCCGCATTTGGTTTAGAGGGATTTTTCAGAATTTCATATGCAACTTCAATGGAAAATCTAAAAAAAGCTTTAGAAAAAATTTCTTCTTTTTGTAAAAGTTTAAATTAATGAAAACAGCCATAGTATTTGGTTCCACTGGATTAATTGGTGGCCATTTAGTTAATCAATTAATTCAAGATAATTATTACACTAAAATTAAGATTTTCGTTCGCTCTCAAACTTCAATTAATAATGAAAAAGTTGAGGTTATAAATATTGATTTTAATAATTTAGAAAATCATAAAACTGAAATTACAGGGGATGATTGTTTTTTTTGTATTGGTACCACAAAGCAAAATTCTCCTGATAAAAATGATTACCAAAAAGTAGAGTTAGATATTCCAAAGGAAATTGCACAAATTGCAAAAGCTAATTCAGTTAAGTCATTTATTTTTATTTCCTCAATATATGCTAATCCAAATAGTTCTGGGAATTATGTGAAATTTAAAGGTTTAGTTGAAGAAGAATTAAAAAGATTAAACTTCTCTAAATTAGGAATATTAAGACCTTCTTTTTTAATGGGGAAAAGAAAAGAGAATAGAGTAGGTGAAAAAATAGGTATTTTTGCTTTTAGCGTATTGTCGCCTTTGTTATTTGGGCCATTTAAAAAAATGAGACCAATCAGTTCAGAAAATGTTGCAAAGGCAATGATCAAAATTGCTAAAGAAAATTTGCAAAAAATCACTTTTGAGTCTGATGAAATTTTAAAATTATAATTAAACTAAACCTAGTCTCACAACAGATTTTGCATTCTCTGCCATACAATCTTTTGCAGCTTTAAATTTAAAACCTAATAACTCTTCAGCATAAGAGGGGTCGGTTTGCATTAAAATTCCAAGATCAGGTATCATCATTTTAGCACTTGAGTCTAAATAACTTATCAACTTAACCATGAAATTTGGAAGCTCTTTTCTTGGAAGCTTTTTTGCATAAGCAGGCATTGCTTCAGCCATTAATTGGGATAATTCGACTAATTTTTTAACTTCTTTTCCAACAATTAACCTTCTACCTCCAACTTTATCATTTCCAATACAAGCAACATGTGCTTTTGCAATATCTTTTACGTCAGAAATTAAAACTGCAAATTTAGGTGCTCCTGGAAATTTACCAGCCATGAATTGTCTAACATATTCAATTGAAGTACCTCCTTTTTTATCTAGAGCATCGCCAAATACTCCACCAGGACAAATTGTTGTTAATTTATTTTTTAAACCTTTGCTTTCCATCAATTCCCAAGCAACTCTCTCAGCTTTCGTTTTTGATAAAAAATAATCATTTACCCCTTCTACCCAATTTTCATCAGTCCAATCTTGTTCTCCAAATGTATAAGGATTAGTTCTGTTAGGTTTTCTAAACATAGCAACAATAGAAGAAGTCTTAACTATTTGATCTACTCCAGCATTTATTCCTGCATTTAATACCCTTATAGTGCCATCTACTGCAGGAGGTAATAAGCTTTCTCTATTATTTGAAACTTTTATTGGAAAAGGAGACGCAATATGAAATATATATTTACACCCTTTAGCTGCATCATTCCATCCATCATCTTTAACAAGATCTAATTTAATAAAAGATAATTTATCTATAGGAGCGTATTTACTAATAGTATCTTTGGTTTGTTCAATTAAAGTTTCATTCCTTACTGTTCCTAGGACTTCGTAACCAGAATTTAATAATTCTATTGCTGTATGTTTTGCTATCCAACCACTTATTCCAGTTAGGAGTACTTTTTCTGACATTTAATTGTGAGAGAGATGTTTTTCTGCTTCAAGAGCTGCCATGCATCCCATACCCGCAGCTGTAACTGCTTGTCTAAAAATTTTGTCTTTGACATCCCCAGCTGCAAAAACTCCAGGTACATTAGTTTCAGTTGAATCTGCTTTTGTGATTAAGTATCCTTCTTTATCCATTTCCAGTTGATCTTTAAATAGTTGAGTTGCTGGATCATGACCAATAGCAATAAATACACCATCAAGCTTTAATTCTTGTGTTTCATTTGTTTTAACATTTTTTATTTTAATTCCCTTAACATTTTTAGGATCTTTATCACCAAATACATCTTCAACTACAGTGTCCCAAATAATTTCAATTTTTTTATTTTCCATTAATTTTTTTTGAAGCATTTTTTCAGCCCGTAAACTATCTCGTCTGTGAATTAATTTTACTTTAGACGCAAATTTTGTTAGAAACATTGCCTCCTCAACAGCTGCATTGCCACCTCCAACTACTGCAACTTCTTTATTTTTAAAAAAGAAACCATCACATGTTGCACAAGCAGATACACCAAATCCTCTAAACTCTTGTTCTGAGTCTATATTTAACCATCTTGCTTGAGCGCCTGTGGAAATAATTATACTATCAGCAGTATATTTTTGACCACTATCTCCAGTTGCCTCAAATGGGGAAGTTTTTAAATTAACATTACTTATATGATCCTCTATCATTTCTGTACCAACAGCTTTAGCTTGCTCTTTCATTTGATCCATAAGCCAAGGACCCTGAATAACCTCTGCAAATCCTGGAAAGTTTTCAACATCAGTTGTCGTTGTTAATTGACCACCTGGCTCGGATCCATGAACTAGAATTGGATTTAACATAGCTCTAGCAGCATAAACTGCAGCTGTGTATCCGGCAGGACCAGATCCAATTATTAACACTTTTGTGTGTTTAGTTGGATTTTGACTCATATGAAAGCTATATAGTGATTAATGACTAAATTAAAAGGTATTTTATTAACTCAAGGCATGCATGGAATGATAAGTCAAGTTGAGGGATTGGCTAAAGCTCTAGAAATAGAATTCACACACCATAAGGTTGAACTAAATAATTTTTGGAATTTATTGCCACCAAAATTTACTCCAGTTTCACAAAATGTTTATAAAAAAATAGATCATTTGGATTTCGATATAATTATATCTTGCGGAAGAAAGAGCGTAATTCCTTCAATTCATTTAAAAAGTATTTCAAATAAAAAGGTGTTTAACATCCATATCCAAGATCCAAAAGTAGATTTAAATCATTTTGATTTTGTAATAGCTCCTGAACACGATGGTATAAAAGGTTCAAATGTAATTTCCACCAAAGGGGCCATACATTATCTTACAATTAACGAAATCGAGCAAAACAAATATTATTTAAAATCATTTATAAAAAAAGATGATAGAAAAATTTGGTCTTTAATTTTGGGTGGGCCTACAAAGTATTATGATTATTCAACAAAAAATATGAAACATATTTTTTCAATTTTCTATAAATTGTTAAAGAAACATAACTTTCAACTTGTTGTAATTCCATCAATGAGAACACCATTGAATACGATCCACTATGCTAAAGAATTTTTTGGAGAACATCACACTATTATAATGGATGTAGATAAAAAAGCTTATTTATCAGCGCTTGGTTTATCAGAAAATATTGTGGTTACCTGTGACTCTAGCTCAATGATATCTGAAGCAGCTTTGACTGGTAAACCCATTTATGTAGCAAATATTTTACCAAAAAGAAATGATAAGAGATTCCAAAACTTTAGAAATTTATTCAGAGAATTAAATATTACAAGAAATTTGGGAGAAGAGATAGAAAATTGGAACTATGAAAAACTTGACGAAACTAATAGAGTTGCAAAAATATTAAAAAGTAAAATTCAAAGTTAATGTCATTTTTAAATTCAATTAAAAATAATTCGAAACAATACAATTTCCCTTTTGATCATTGGGAATATAGCAACGCTTTATCAGAGGAAGCAATTGATGAAATAGTGCAAGCAGATATTCCTGATGTGAGTAAACACAATCTTAATTACGATGGCACTAGAGCAATAGATGGTGGAGCTGCAGAATTTAGAGAAGGAATAGCATCAGGTGGACAAGCAATAAAATTTAGATGTTTTATAAATAAAGAAAACTCCACTCAATTTCCAAATTTAGTAAAATTTATTAACGAGCTCCAATCTAAAGAAACATATGAAACAGTATCTAAAATGATAGATAAGGATTTATCAAATTCTTATGTAAGAGTTGAAGTTATATGTGATAGAGAAGGTTTTTGGCTTAAACCTCATTGCGATATAAAAGAAAAACTTATGTCAGGGTTGATATTTGTTAATAAAACAAATGAGTCTGAGGACTTAGGAACAGATTTTTATAATGAAAAATTAGAGAAAGTTAAAACACTTCCTTATAAACATAATTACGGTTATCTTTTTACCAGTGGACCTAACACTTGGCATGGTATGGAAAAGAAAAAAATTGTTAAAGAAAGACGGTGTATTCAAGTAAATTATGTTACTTTTGAAACTGATTGGAGAGTTGAATAGTTTTTATTTTTCCCAATCAAACCTTGGAAAAGAATCAAAAACTTTAAAAATACCCTCAGACCATTGATTACAAACCTTTGAATAATTTTCATCCGTAATATTTAAACACTCAAGTGTAGATAGATTATCTGCATCTTTTTTTAGCACTGCAAAATCTATTGGAGGCCCAACAGTAAGATCACTTTTTAATGTAGAATCCATTGAAATCAGAGCACATCTTGATGCATCACCGATTGAAACATTTGGTTTAATAACCCTATCAAGGATTGGTTTTCCATATTTGACCTCCCCAATTACAAGATACGGTTTACTGTCAGCTGGCCTTATATAATTTCCTTGAGGATAAACTAAATATAATTCATGTTGCTGACCCTTAATTTGTCCGCCAACTATAAATGTTGAACCAAATAAGACATTATCTGTATTAATTCCTTGAGGTGATGAGTGCTCAATATTTAAAGATCCTATATAAGATGCGATTTGTTCAAAATCATTACAAGTGTTTAAATTCATTATACCTGTAGTGCTTTTTAAATCTTTTTCGATTGATTTATAAACTGCTTGAGAGGTACCTAAATTCCCAGAAGTAACTATTACAACTGTTCTATCACCTACATCGTGAGTCATCATTTTAGAATAAATATTTACATTATCTAATCCAGCATTTGTCCTTGAGTCTGATGCAAAAACAAGACCGTCATTTGTTTTAATTCCTATGCAGTAAGTCATTAAGTAAAATAATTAGTTAACTATAACATTTTTTTAAAATCAATTAAAAGCATAACTGATATATCTAAAATGCATTTGCTTATTTTATTTAAGTATTAAACACTATAATTCTATGGTCTCAAAACTTTGGAAAAACTATAACTCAAGCCATGCTTATGATGGTTATTTTACTAAAGATAATAAACTTCGAAAACACGCTGCAATAATTTCATCAATTTTAGAAAGATACGGTAAAAAAAAACTTCAAGAAATTGAAAAAAATTGTCAAAGTACAATTAGTGCTAGAGGTATTAATTTTAGAGTATATGCAGCTAACAATAGGGCAGAAGAAAAAAAATGGCCTCTTGATATAATACCAAGAATAATACCAAAAACACAATGGAATAAAGTTTCAAAGGGTTTAAAGCAGCGTGTGAAGGCGTTAAATTTATTTATTGATGATGTTTATAATCAAAAAAAAATATTCAAAGATAAAGTAGTACCAAATGAAATTATTTTTAATTCTCCATTTTATGTAAAGGAATGTGAAGGTTTTTCTCCTAAACACAAAGCTTGGTCAAATATTTCTGGAATTGATTTAATTAGAAATACTAATGGTGATTATTTAGTTTTAGAGGATAATTTAAGAGTACCCTCGGGTGTATCTTACATGCTTGAAAACAGGATGGTGATGCGAGATGTATTTCCTGAATTGTTTACAAGATATAAAGTTGCATCAATTCATCAATACACAAATAAATTATTTAACTGCATGGTTGAATGTATTCCAAAAAAAACTTCAAACCCTCATATGGTAGTTTTAACACCTGGTATATATAACTCTGCTTATTTTGAGCACTCTTTCCTAGCTGAACAGATGGGTATTGCTTTGGTTGAGGGAAAAGATTTATTTGTAGAGAACGATATTGTTTATATGAAGACTGTCAAAGGTCCATTAAAGGTTGATTGTATCTATAGACGTCTTGATGACAACTTTTTAGATCCAAAAGTATTTTTCAAAAATTCACTGATTGGGGTGCCAGGATTATTTAAAAGCTGGCGCAAAGGAAATGTTGGAATAATCAATGCAATCGGAACAGGTGTTGCTGACGACAAGGTGGTTTACTCTTATGTTAACAAAATGATTGTTTATTATCTAGGTGAACAACCTATCTTAAATCAGGTAGAAACTTACTTATGTCATAATAAAAATGAGAGAAACTATGTTATTGAAAATATTTCTAAGTTAGTCGTTAAACCTGCTAACGCATCTGGTGGTTATGGTATAATGATTGGTCCTAAAGCAGACAAAAAAGAAAGAGATGAAGTAATAGCTAAAATCAAAAAAAATCCAAGAGAATATATTGCACAACCTCTTGAAACTCTTTCAACTGCACCGACAATTACTGAAAATGATATTGAACCAAGACATCTCGATTTAAGACCATTTGTACTTAGTGGAAAAACTACATATGTCAGCACAGGTGGATTAACTAGGGTTGCGCTTAGGAAAGGGAGTACAATTGTAAATAGTTCGCAAGGTGGAGGGTCTAAAGACACTTTAATTGTTGATGTATAGATTTATATATCTTGAAGAGAATTAACTTCTAATTTTTTTATTTTAAGTGATTTGATTGCCTCCAGACATGCTTGAGCTGTTGACATATTAGTGCAATAAGGAACTTTATTTTTAAGCGTTGCTCTTCTTAATGCTATAGCATCACTTAATCGATATTCACTGTTTCCACCTCCAGTATTTATTACCAATGCAATTTTTTTAGCGTCTAAAACATCTACTATATGAGGTGAGCCAGTACTTACTTTATTTATAACTTTACATTTCATCCCATGTTTTCGAATATATTCAGCAGTTCCTCTAGTTGCGCATAATGTAAACTTAAGTTTAAGAAGTTCTTTTGCCAAATCTATTCCCTCATCTTTGTGACTATCTTTGAGCGATATAAAAGCCAATCCATTTTTTGGTAATGAATTAGATGCTGCGATCTGACTCTTTGCAAAAGCCATTCCAAAATTTTTATCAAATCCCATAACTTCTCCAGTTGATTTCATTTCAGGCCCTAACAATAAGTCACTGTTTGGAAATTTATTAAATGGGAATACAGCCTCTTTTACTGCATACATACCTTTGGATTTATCCTTTAAATTAAACTTAGATAATTTTTCTCCAGCCATTATTCTTGATGCAATTTTAGCTAGAGGAAGACCTTTTGCTTTTGATACAAAAGGAACTGTTCGACTTGCTCTTGGATTGACTTCAATCACATAAATTTCATCATTTTTAATTGCAAATTGTATATTCATGAAACCTTTTACTTTTAAAGCTATCGCCAATTTTTTAGTTTGATTTTCTATTTCTTTAAGAAGGTATGGCTTAATTGATACTGGGGGCAGGCTACATGCCGAGTCTCCTGAATGAATTCCAGCCTCTTCGATATGCTGCATAATACCAGCAACATGCACTTGTTTTCCATCTGATATAGCATCTACATCTACTTCCATTGCATGATCAATAAATTTATCAATTAAAATTGGATTTTCTTCTGCAGCTTTAAATGCCTCTACAACGAATTTTTTAAGTTGATTTTTTTCATGAACAATTTCCATTGCTCTTCCGCCTAAAACATAGGACGGCCTCACCATTAATGGCAATCCAATTTTATCTGCAATTTTTATTGCCTGGTTGAATGTCTTTGCAATTCCACTCTCCGCTTGTTTGAGTTTTAATTTATTTAATAAATTTCTAAATCGGTCTCTATCTTCTGCTAAATCAATAGAGGTATATTGTGTTCCTAAAATTGGAAGCTTGTTGTCATGTAAAAATTTAGCAAGTTTAATTGGAGTTTGGCCACCAAACTGAGCTATTACACCTATCAGATTTCCTTTTTCTTGTTCTTTTTTAATTATATTAAATATGTACTCTTCTTTTAAAGGTTCAAAGTATAATCTATCACTCGTGTCATAATCTGTTGAAACTGTTTCAGGATTACAATTAACCATTATAGTCTCAAAACCTGCGTCTTTTAATGAAAAACTTGCCTGGCAACAGCAATAATCAAACTCAATTCCTTGGCCAATTCTATTTGGTCCTCCTCCAAGAATAATTATTTTTTTCTTATTGGATGGATCAGCTTCACATTCTGAATTAATTGAAAAATTTCTTTGGTAAGTTGAGTACATGTAAGGAGTGAAAGATTTGAATTCAGCTGCACAGGTATCTACTTTTTTATAAACTGGAAGTACTTTAAGCGCCGATCTTTTTCTTCTAACAATTTCCTCTGACGTTTTAGTTAATTCCGAAAGTTTTTTATCTGAAAATCCTATTGATTTTATTCTATTAAATTCTACAAAATCCCTAGGAAGTCCTTTAGTTTTTAACTGTTTTTCGTTATCAACTATTTCTTTAATTTGTTCTAAAAACCAAGGATCAATTTTAGAAAAATTGTATATTTTTTTTAAGTTTATTTTTTTTCTAATTGCTTCAGCGACTAGCAATATCTTATTTGGAATAGTTTCTTTAAGTTTCTTTTCAATTTCTTTCTTATTATAATCGAAAATTCTGTCTAAACCTGAAAAACCAGTCTCTAGAGACACTAAAGCCTTTTGTAGAGACTCTTTAAAGTTTCTTCCTATTGACATTGCTTCACCTACTGATTTCATAGAGGTTCCTAAAGTTGCAGGAGAAGTAGAAAATTTTTCAAATGTAAATCTTGGAATTTTAGTTACAACATAATCTATACTTGGTTCAAATGATGCAGGAGTAACTTTAGTTATTTCGTTTTTTAATTCATCTAGAGTATAACCAACAGCCAATTTTGCAGCCACTTTTGCAATAGGAAATCCAGTTGCTTTTGATGCAAGTGCTGATGATCTTGATACACGTGGATTCATTTCAATGACAACCATTCGACCATTTTTAGGATTGATAGCAAACTGAACATTCGATCCTCCAGTTTCGACACCAATTTTTCTTAAACATTCAATAGATGCATTTCTCATTACTTGGTATTCTTTATCTGTAAGAGTAAGAGCCGGTGCAATTGTTACAGAGTCACCAGTATGAATTCCCATAGGATCTATATTTTCAATTGAGCAAATAATGATACAGTTATCTTTCTTGTCTCTTACCACCTCCATCTCAAATTCTTTCCAACCTTCTAAACATTCCTCTACAAGAACTTGGTTCACTGGAGACTCGTGCAATCCATTTTTGACAACCTTAAAATAATCTTTTTTGGTTTTAACTATTCCACCACCAAGTCCGCCAAGTGTAAAAGCAGGTCTTATGATTGCTGGTAATCCAATTTTTTTTAATACTTTTGATGCTTGATTATTACTATTGACGATTTCAGACTTTGGCAAATCTAAACCAATATCAATCATATTTTTTCTAAATTTCTTTCTGTCTTCAGCATTAGAAATTGCCTTGGAATTCGCTCCGATCAATTCTATTTTATATTTTTTTAAAACTCCTTTTTTCTCAGCTTCCATTGCAAGATTAAGAGCAGTTTGTCCGCCCATAGTTGGTAAAATTGCGTCTGGCTTTTCCTTTTTGAGGATTTTTTCTAGTACGCCTAATGTAATTGGCTCAATGTAAGTTTTATCTGCAACGTCTGGATCTGTCATAATGGTTGCAGGATTTGAATTGATTAAAACTACTTTATAACCTTCGTCTTTTAGAGCTTTACATGCTTGCGTTCCAGAATAATCAAATTCACATGCTTGTCCTATAATAATTGGACCAGCACCTACGACTAAAATTTTTTTAATATCTTTTCTTTTTGGCATTTTTTTTCATGTTGTTAATAAATTCTTGAAACAAGTAAACACTATCTTGGGGTCCAGGATTAGATTCTGGATGATACTGAACTGAAAATATTGGTTTATTTTTAAGCTTTATTCCTTCAATAGTATTATCAAAAAGAGATTTATGAGTTACTTCAATTTTTTTTGGTAAAGTTTCTTCAACTACTACAAACCCATGATTTTGACTAGTAATTTCAACTTTGTCACGAACTAAATTTTTAACAGGATGGTTTGCACCTCTATGTCCTAACTTCATTTTTTTT
>CACPHV010000014.1 GCA_902633985.1 uncultured Pelagibacteraceae bacterium | reverse complement strand
TTGATATCTCAAAAGATGTGAAAACGTATCTGAATAAATATTTGTAATTTTTTTTTTATACTTAGTGTAAATAATATTGTTTTTTGAAATAGCTATTTTGCCAGTAACATAAGGTAATTTTTTCTTTCTATTAAAAAAATAAGGATAATAAAAGTTTTCTATTTTATTTTTTAACAAACCTTTTTTTACAATTATTTTTTTTGAATTTAAAATTTTAAAACTTTTATTACTTACTCTTTTGTCTATATCTGTAACAGAATATATAACCTCAGAAATTTTTGATTTAATTATTGAGTCAGTGCATGGAGGTGTTAAACCATGATGACAACATGGTTCTAATGTAACATACATTTTTGAGCCTTTTAAATCTTCGAAACTATTTTTAATTGCGTTAGATTCAGCATGTGGTCTTCCCTTAAATGAAGTTTGACCTATAGAAATTATTTTATCATTTTTAACGATAACACAGCCTACTGATGGATTTGATCCTGTAAGACCATGACGTGATCTAGCCAGATCTAAGGCTATCTCCATGTAAAATTTATCTTTTAATGTAAATTTAACTTTTTTTGTAGACATTAAGTTTGTCCACGAATTGTACAAAATCTTTTTCTTCTCTAAAGTTTCTGTATACAGATGCAAATCTTACATACCCAACTGGGTCTAAATCTTTTAAACCCTCCATAACCATAGTGCCAATTGTATTGGTTGAAACTTCGCCTTGACCAAGTTCTTCTAATGATCTTGATACATGACTTATAAATTTTTCTATTGTTTCAGTGTCAATGGGTCTTTTTTTAAGAGCTATATAAATTGATTTAGAAAGTTTATCACGATCAAAAGCTGATTTTCTACCATTTTTTTTAACTACCATTAATTCACGAATTTGAATTCTTTCAAAAGTAGTAAAGCGTTCCCCACAAACACAAAGTCTTCTTCGTCTAATAGCTGTGCCATCTTCTGTAGGTCGTGAATCTACTACAGATGTATCACCCTTTTTTTCACACGGACAAATCATTTCCTAAAGGTTCTTATATATCGGAAATGACGAAGTTAAAGCAATAACTTCATTTTTTACTTCTTCTTCTATTTTGCTGTTATCAGTAGGATTTTCAGACAATCCTTTAAGGGTTTTTGTAATTAATTCTCCAACAGTTTTAAATTCGCTTAATCCAAAACCTCGTGTTGTAGCTGCTTGTGTGCCTAATCTAATACCTGAGGTAATCATGGGTTTTTCTGTGTCGAAAGGTATACCGTTTTTATTGCACGTAATATTTGCTCTAGATAAACTTTCAGCTGCAAGATTACCTTTTACATTATAAGGCCTTAAATCAACCAACATCAAATGTGTATCTGTTCCATCGGAGTATATTTTAAATCCATTATTTTTTAATGTCTCTGCAAGCATTTTAGCGTTCGCTAAAACAGATTTAATATAATTTTGAAATTCTGGCTGTAAGGCCTCCAAAAATCCAGCAGCCTTAGCAGCAATGATATGCATCAAAGGTCCACCCTGATAACCAGGAAAAACTGCAGTATTAAATTTTTTAGCAAGATCCTCGTGATTAGTTAAAATTATACCACCTCTTGCACTTCTAAAAACTTTGTGTGTCGTTGATGTTACAACATGTGCATAGTCACAAGGATTAGGATAACCTTTACCTGCAACTAAACCAGAGAAGTGTGCCATATCAACCATTAAATATGCTCCGACTTTATCTGCTATTTCTCTAAATCTCTTAAAATCAATTACTCTAGAATAAGCACTTCCACCCGCAATTATTAGTTTAGGTTTATGTTCTAAAGCAAGTTTTTCAACATTATCATAGTCAATCAATTCTGACTCTTTATCAACATCATATCCTATTGCGTTGAACCATTTACCAGACATTGAAATTTTTAATCCATGAGTAATATGACCACCTGAATTTAAACTCATGCCCATAAATGTATCCCCTGGGCTTAACAAAGCTAAAAATACTGCACCGTTTGCTTGAGCCCCTGAATGCGGTTGTGCGTTTGCAAATTTACAATTAAATAATTTTTTTTAATCTTTCAATTGCAAGATTTTCTGCAACATCAACATGTTCACAACCATTGTAATATCTTTTACCAGGATAACCTTCAGCATATTTATTGGTTAAAACTGAACCTTGGGCTTCTAATACTGCTTGGGAAACTATATTTTCAGAAGCTATTAGTTCTATATGCTGTTGTTGTCTGATTAATTCATCTTTAATAGCTTTATAAAGTTCTGGATCCTTTACTGATAAACTGTCTTCAAAGAAACTTTTATAACTATCGTTTAAATAATTTTTTTCACTAGACATAATTATATTTTTTTAATTCTTTTTAAGTGTCTCCCACCATCAAATTTAGTATTTAAAAAAACACCTATAAACTTTAAAGCATTTTTTTTGGATATCAATCTTGAACCTAATGTAATGATGTTTGCATCATTATGCAATCTGGATAATTTTGTTGATTTTAGATTAAAACATTGAGCTGCACGCACATTTTTATGCTTATTTGCCGCAATATTCATGCCTGTTCCAGATCCACACACTAAAATACCAACGTTTTTTTTATTAAGTTTGACTTTTTTTGCAACTTTATGTGCATAGTCAGGATAATCAACACTACTATCATCTTTTGGACCAAGGTCCTCAAATTTTACTTTTTTATTTTTTAAATAATCTTTAATTGACTCTTTTAATTTAAATCCAGCGTGATCTGATGAAATAAATATTTTTTTCAAATTAATTAAATTTGTAATCTAAAACGCAAGCAACTAAATGTATTCTATTCTCTTCACCACCATTAAATGCATTGTGATACTTTGTATTATTTGTGACCCATACTGACCCATCTGCAGGCATGTGCTTTGCAACATTATCAATAACCATGATACAGCCAGGGTTAGTAATTATAGGTATATGTAATCTTGGTTCAGGATCTCTATGCCAACTCAAAGTTGATCTTGGTTCTTTTAAAAGAATTCTAACTCTTCCTAATTTATATTTAGATGACAGAGCATCATATACTTCTTTGAAGTAGGTATTTTCATAATCTTTTATAAATTCTGAATATTGTGATTCATCTAGAGACTCATCTCTAACTACTTCTTTTCCTGATTTATCAGGTTTTGTCCAGTATACTCCTCTAGCCTTGTTACCTTTAATTGAGTCTGGATCACCAGGTATTTGAGTTAATGATATCGCTCCAAAGTGAGTTACACCAGCATCTTCAAATTTTTTAATCTTAACTATTTGATGATAAGCTTCTTGCAACTTTTCAATATCAAACTTAACTTTTTGTTTTTGAAAATCACTAAAGTCTAAAACTCTATCTTCTTTTTTAATATTCAAGTCTATTACTTTTGAATTTTCTGACATCATCTTGATTGCTTTCTACCTTTTTTTTTGTATATGTGTATATTACATTTGTCGCAATTTAAAAGTAAATTAAAACATGATTATTGGTAAATATCCAAGTCTTAGACTTAGAAGGAATAGAAAAGAATCTTGGTCAAGAAGACTGATTCAAGAAAATACTTTAAGTCCAAATGACTTTATACTCCCTATTTTTTTAATTGGAGGATCAAATAAACGACAAGAGATTTCATCAATGCCTGGCGTTTACAGGTATACAATTAATCGATTGAGCCAAATTGTGGATAAAGCAATAAAATTAGGAATACCAATGATAGCTCTTTTCCCAAAGACACAAAAGTCAAAAAAAGATGAATTGGGAACAGAATCACTGAATGAAAATAATTTAGTCTGTAAAGCGATACAAGAAGTCAAAAAAAGATACAAAAACCAAATCGGTATAATGTGTGATGTTGCTTTAGATCCTTATACATCACATGGTCATGATGGTTTGATAAAATCTAACACCATATTAAATGATGAAACAATTGAGGTTTTGATCAATCAGTCATTACTACAAGCTGAGATGGGTTGTGATGTACTGGCTCCTTCAGACATGATGGATGGCAGAATAGGAAAAATAAGAAAAGCTTTAGATAAAAATAAATTCCAAAACGTTCAAATATTATCGTACGCTGCAAAATATGCTTCAAGCTTTTATGGACCTTTTAGAGATGCAGTCGGATCTAAAGGTTCTTTAAAAGGAGATAAAAAAACTTATCAGATGGATTATAGAAATTCTGATGAAGCTTTAAGAGAGGTCGCATTAGATATTAAAGAAGGTGCTGATATGGTAATGGTTAAACCAGGTATGCCCTACTTAGACATAATAAAATCAATTAAAGAAAAATTTAAATTACCTGTATTTGCCTATCAAGTATCAGGAGAATACAGCTTAATTGAAACAGCTATAACAAAAAAATTAATTAATAAAGATGCTATATATGAAAGCTTAGTTGCTTTTAAGAGAGCTGGTGCCAATGCTATAGTAAGTTATTACGCTGATAGAATTGATAAAATAATAAAATAATTATTTTAACGTATTTAAGAATAATAACCTGCTATTTGGATAATTTAAATTATTTGGTCTTAATATAGTTTTATCCAAATAATCGCCTACTAATTTCAAACCATTCAATAAAGTCCCAAGATCATTAACTTCTATATCTTTTTCAATCAAAAAATTAGGTACATATTTTTTTTCATTTAAAGAACTTGCATAATATACAGTTTTGTTACCTTCTAAATCTTTTTCAACTAAATTTTCAAGGGCTAAATCATATCCTAATATTTTAAGTAACTCCAATTCCCAAAATATATATTTTTTTATCCAATCTTTTTCTTTTAAAATTAAAAATAAATTTTGAATTATAAAATAAACTTTATCGTTAGATTGAGACTCTGCTGTTAATATTTTGATCAAATTCATAGCAGATGTAATACAGGATAATTTTTGCTTATGATCAAAATATAATGGAGTATAGGCATTTAAAATTTCAATTTTAAAATAACCTATTCTGTTTTCATTTTTTAGAATTGTAATTAACATGGAGTTTATTACCAAGCTGAAGATAATTTTTAATTTTTTTTGAAGTACCACCAAATATAATTCCAGATATCTTTCCTTTATCTTTTGTAAATAATTCAGCAATTAATGAATTTTCATTATATCTATTTTTACTAATTAAAAATCCTTCGTCTGACCAATTCATTTTTTATTTGTGTTTTTTAAACATTCTATAGCAGCATTTTGTTCAGCTTCTTTCTTTGATTTTCCGGTAGCTATAAAATATTTTGTATTAGGCAATTTTACTCCAACTTTAAATATGGGTTTGTGTCTTGGACCTGTATTTGAAATTAATTTATAAGTAGGTAATTTTTTGAAGTTTTTTAAAGTTAATTCCTGTAACTTTGTTTTTGCATCTATTTCTGTAACTGCACTTTTTTCAATATGATCTTGCCACAAATTTAAAATTGTTTTTTCAACAATTGTAAAACCTTTATCAAGATAAATAGCACCAATTAAAGCCTCACAGCTATCAGATATAATTTTGTCCTCAATTTTTATTTTTTTATTTTTAGGGTTAAATGTTTTAACATAACTAGCTAAATTGATTTTTTTTGCTATATCAAGACAAGTTTTTTTATTCACTAGTGATGCAAATTTTTTATCAAGAATACCTTCTTTTTCTCCTGGATAAATTTCTAAAAGTTTTTTTGCTATGACTAAACCAAGAACTCTATCACCCAGGAACTCTATCTTTTCATTATTTTCATTTGGATTAAAGCTTTTATGTGTGAGGGCTTGAACAAGTAGATCTTTATTTTTAAATTTTAAATCAATTTTTTTTTCTAAACTTTGATAGTTAATTTTCATTAATTAATTTTATTAAAGGTTCTATTAAATCTTATTGACTTATGCCATTTCCAAAATTCTATAAAACTTCCAATTTTTTTATCAGAAGAAAAAAATATAAATTGAGCTTTTCCTACTAAATTATCTTTATGGACATACCCTACACTTGTTAAGTACCTGCTATCTTTAGAACAATCCCTGTTGTCTCCTAAAAAGAAATAATGATCTTTAGGTACAGTAAACACATCAGAATTTTGATAGGTATAATCTTTTAGATAAACAGTATGAAATTTTTTACCATTTGAAAGTTTTTCTTCAAATCTATAAACATCAATACTTTTATCACCACAGAAAATTGTAGTTTTGTTATTAATTCTAGATTTAAGAATTTCAGAATTATTTAAATATAAATTAGAGTCTACAAATTGAATTTTATCACCAGGTAAACCAATTAATCTTTTGATGTAATCTGTTCGATTATCTGCTGGTGTTTTAAATACAATTACATCACCTCTTTCAGGGCTACTAAACATAATTCTTTTGTTTAATATTGGAGGACTAAAAGGAAATGAGTGTTTGCTATATCCATAAGTATATTTTGTTACAAACAGCCTATCACCTACTAATAAAGTAGGTTCCATGGATGATGATGGAATATAAAATGGTTGTAGTAAAAGTGATCTAATTATAACTGCAATTATTAATGCATAAATTAAAGTTTTTATATTTTCTGAAAAAAAATTTTTATCTAATTTCATGATGTTTGAATAATTGCAAATGCTGTTGAATAATTTTTTTCATCAGAAATTGATAAAAAACATTTAAAATTGTTGATTTTAAAGTTCTTTTGTACAATTTTTGTAATTTTTTTATTTTTAACGTAATAAGGCTTTCCATTTTTGTCATTAACAACTTCTATATCTTTAAAATTTAAATTCATACGAAAACCTGTGCCAAGAGCTTTAGAAAATGCTTCTTTTGCAGCAAATCTCTTCGAAAAAAAAGCTACTTTATTGTTTGCAGCATTAGATTGCTTCAATTCTTTAAATGAATAAATTCTTTTTTTGAATAAAGGATTTTTAATCGATTTTTGAATTCTTTTATTTTCAACAACATCAACACCTATACCAAGAATTTTCATTTATCTTTTTATAATTTTTTTTAAGTTTTTAATTACTTTTGAAAGTCCATCAAATATTGACTCCCCAATTATAAAATGTCCAATATTATACTCCTCAATATCTATTATTTTTGTTAACATTTTGGTGGTTTTATAGTCTAAACCATGACCAGCATGAACTTCTATATTTAAGCTTGATGCTAATTTTGCACTTTTTTTAATTCTGTTTAATTCACTAAAATAATTTTTTTTTGATTTAACTAGGTTTGCTAGTTTTCCAGTATGTATTTCAATACAATCAGCATTTAATTTTTTAGCAAGTCTAATGTCATTTGGGGAAGGATTAATGAATAAACTTGTTCTAATCTTTGCTTTTTTAAATTTTTTAATTATTTTCTCTAACTTATTAAGATTGTTTTTTATATTTAAACCTCCCTCGGTAGTAATTTCTTTTCTATTTTCTGGAACTAAACAGATAAAATTTGGTTTTATCTTAAGTGCTTTGTTAACAATTTCTTCGTTCATAGAAATTTCAAGGTTTACAGGCACATTTCTTAAACCACAGATTTTTTTTGCATCAATATCATTTATATGTCTTCTATCTTCTCTTAAATGTATTGTTACAGAATCCGCTCCATAACTAATAACTTTTTTAGCTGCGTATAGTGGATCTGGATGTTTTTCTCCACGAGCGTTTCGTAAAGTTGCGATATGATCTATATTTACACCTAACCTTTTCACTTAATAAATCTGCTTCCTGGGGTTGTTATTGGTATAGATTTAAGTTCTGGTGGTAATTTATTTGCTTTATAGGTTGGAACATCAATTTTTAAATGAGATGTTATTCCAGTTTTTATTTTTAAAGATTGTTTGGTTGATCGATCAATAATAGATGCAAATCCAATTAATTTTGCTTTTGATTTTTTAATCAATTTAACACACTCTAAACTTGATTTTCCTGTAGTGATTACATCTTCTATAATTAATACTCTTGCACCTTTTTTAATATTAAAACCTCTTCTGAGAGTAAATTTACCATTTACCCTTTCGCAAAAAATTGTTTCTTTTTTAAGCAATTTTCCTATTTCATATCCAATAATTACTCCTCCCATTGCAGGAGCTAATATTAAATCAATTTTTTTAAATTTTTTTTTAATTTTATTTGCTAAGGATTTACAAATTTTATCAGCTAAATAAGGGTAACTTAAAAGTTTTGCACATTGAATATATTTTGAAGAATGTAGACCTGAGGATAGAACAAAGTGACCTTCTAATAATGCATTAGTTTTTTTTAAAATATTTAAGGATTTTTTGAGTGAAAGCATTTCTTTTTTCTTCGTGTCTAATTATCTTAAATTTTATACTCTTTTGTTTTAGCTCTGCAATAAAATTAGTAAAATTCTTAAGGTTTCTAATAATTAATTTAAATTTAAAATTAATATAATTGGGATTTTTACCAACCATTTCTAAGCTCGATATATTTAATTTGTGACTTCCAATGAGTGAGCTTATATCTCCTAATTGACCTGGCTTATCAGGTAATGACATCCATAGAGTGGTATTATATTTTTTTGTTTTTTCCTCTTTTTGCTCTCCTTTATCGTGCCAATATCTTCTTATTGCTGCTCTAGCTTTACCTGTTTTAGTTGTTGGTATCCAGTGAAGTGATGGTGAATTATTTTTAGATGTTATTATATTTACTCGATCACCATTTCTTAAAATAGTTTGTAATTCGCTTTTGTTTCCATTAATTTCACAACCAACTGCTGAGTTACCAATTTTAGTATGAACAGCATATGCAAAATCTATAGCAGTTGCATCTTTAGGTAATTTTATAACTGAACCTTTTGGTGTAAAACAAAATACGTTTTCTTGAAACATTTGTAGTTTTGTATACTCATATGAATCTTCAGGGTTTTCATTTTTTTTCTATAATCTCAACAAGATCTTTTAACCAATCATACTCCTTCCAACTTAAAGAATTAAATTTTTCAGAAGATTTATACTGCCAATGAGATGCGACTCCTCGCTCTGCAAATTCGTGCATTTCATGTGTTCTGATTTGAATTTCTATTGGTTTTTTATTTGAACCAATTACAGAAGTATGAATAGATTTATAACCATTGATTTTTGGAGATGAAATATAATCTTTAAATTTTCCCGGAATACAATTCCATTTTTTATGAAAAATACCAAGAGTTTTGTAGCAATCGTCTACGTTTTTTAAAATTATCCTAAATCCTATAATGTCTGTTACTTGCTCAAGAGAAACTCTTTTTTTTTGGACTTTTCTCCAAATTGAAAAAGGTGTTTTTTCTCTACCATGTATTTCAGCATTAATTTTATTATCATTTAAGATTTCACTTAACTCAAAAGATTGTTCTTCAAATAAATCTTTTCTATCCAATTTTATTTCATCAAGTCTTTTTTTTATTAATTTTCTTGCATCGTTATTTAAAATTTCAAAAGATAAATCCTCAAGTTCGTCTCTTATTCTATGCATTCCCATTCTATCAGCTAATGGGGCATAAATTTCCATAGTTTCTTGTGCTATTCTTTTTCTTTTGTCTTCTTTTGTAATTGCTTTAATGGTCCTCATATTATGTAGTCGATCAGCAATTTTTACTAACAGAACTCTGATGTCTTTTGATGTTGCTAAAATTAATTTTCTGAAATTTTCAACTTTAGAATTAGCTCCAGCTGAATTTTCAAATGCTGAAATTTTTGTTACACCATCCACTAAATCAGCAACCTCATCACCAAATTCTTGTTTGATAGTTTCATAAGTTGCAAAAGTATCTTCTATAGTGTCATGCAATAGACCAGTTGTAATTGTAGCGCTATCTAATTTTAATTCAGTTAAAATATTTGCAACTTCAATTGGATGAACTGAATATGGATCACCCGAAGCTCTTTTTTGACTCTTATGTGCTTTAACAGCAAAATTATATGCTTTATCCAATTTTTCAGGATTTAGAAATTTATTGTAATTCTTAACTTTATTTATAAGTTCATTTGAATTAAGCATAATTTATATTATACCACTAAATTAAATTTGTTTAATAGATCTAATGTCTCTATCAGGTAGCAGAGAAATCAAGGTTTTAACATCAATTTGTTTATATGGATGGATCCAATTCTTTTGAATCTCAAATAATGGAAATAATACAAAGTTTCTTTTGTGCATCATTTTGTGAGGTAAGTTAATTTTAGAATTTTTAGTTGATACCAATTTATTAAAATCGATTATATCTAAATCACATGTACGAGGAGCATTTTTTTTTGCTTTTTTTCTACCTAATTGAGTTTCTATAGTCTTACAAATTTTTAATAGTTCTTGAGGACTGTAATAGCATTTTAATTTTATGATTATATTTAAGAACCTAGGTTTTCTCGGATCAGGCCAGGAAGGGGTTTCATAATAACTAGATACCGAAAGAAAATCCAAGTTATGTTCTGCTAATAAAAATTTTGCTTTTTCTATATTTGTTTTTCTCAAACCTAAATTTGAACCTATACCTAAAAAAACAATTTTAGCTTGATTTTCTAATATATCTTGCCTTTTCACGGTTCCAATCTCTACTTTTTTTTGTTGCTCTTTTATCATATTGCTTTTTTCCTTTAGCAACAGCTAATTCTATTTTAGCCTTTCCTTTTTTAAAATACATTTTTGTTGGAACTAATGTGAAACCATCTCTTTGCATTTTACCTATCAATTTATTTATTTCTTTTTTATTAAGAAGCAATTTTCTATCATCGGTTGGATTATGATTAGAGTAACTGGCCTGCTTGTATGGAGATATATGTGAATTAATTAAAACAATTTCACCTCCCTTTTCAACAGCATAAGACTCAGCGATATTTACCTTGCCCTCTCTTACTGATTTAATTTCTGATCCCTTTAAAACAATTCCAGCTTCAAAAAGATCTTCAAAAAAATAGTTAAAACTAGCTTTTCTATTTAAACAAATGATTTTCAAACCAGGATTGGTTTTTTTGTTCATTAAATTAATTTAGCAGACTGAAGAGCTTTTTTTACAATTTCTTTTGTTGTGTCTGTTACTTTTACAAGTGGTAATCTTACATTGTCATCACAAAGTCCTAAAAGTTTTGCGGCATATTTTACAGGACTAGGATTGCTCTCAACAAACATTGAGTGATGAACTGGTTGTAATATTTTATCTAATTTTTCTGCTTCTTTCATTTCATTATCGGTGTCTGATTTGGAGAATTTTTGAAAATCTGAACAAAGTTTGGGTGCAATATTAGCTGTTACACTAATAGTACCTACCCCACCACGTTTATTAAATTCAAAAGCATTATCATCATTACCTGTTAATTGAATAAAATCTTTACCCATTTTTTTTAGTGTCTGATTAACTCTATCTAAATCACCTGTTGCATCTTTAACACCAGCTATATTTTTTAATTCATAGAGTCTGGCCATTGTATCCACTGACATATCAATCACAGATCTACCAGGAATATTATAAATTATAATTGGAATTCCACACTTGTCGTTTATTGCTTTATAATGTTGATATAAACCTTCTTGAGTTGGTTTGTTGTAATAAGGTGTAACTATCAAAGCGCCGTTAGCTCCTGCTTTTTCTGCATGTGTGGTTAAAGAAATAGCCTCCTCAGTTGAGTTGGAACCCGTACCAGCAATAACTGGAATTTTTCCATTACTTTCTTTTATGCATAAATCTATTACTCTTTGATGCTCATCATGACTTAACGTAGGGGACTCACCAGTTGTACCAGCTGGCACAAGTCCATTAGTACCATTATCGATGTGGAAATGAATTAATTTTATATATGCTTCCTCATCTAGACCATTATTTTTAAATGGTGTAATTAAAGCAACATTTGATCCTTTGAACATAAATACTTATAACATAGTTTAAAGATTCATATACTAAAAGATTATGCTAAAAAAAATATCATTTTTAGGTTTCACCGTATCCATATTAATATTTTCAAATAATCTCTTTGCTGAAATCAATTCAGTTGTACCTTTAAAAAAACCTGTCTTAAGTAAAGAAGAAATTCAAAAGAAAATATCTATAAATATCCTTAAACCATTAAAGAAGCCCACGAAAACCAAAGAAATTAAAATCGAAGAAGTGATTGTTAAAAAAGAGTTGGTTTTAAAAGAAAAAAAATTAAGTTTTAAAATACCAAAGAAAAAACCAACTATAGCTGGTACTACCACAACTAAGAATATTAAGATTTCGAGATATTATAGTAAAAAAGACTTCGGGTTAGCTAAAAAAGCTATTTCAGAAATGCAGAAGAGTAAATGGTCTTCTGCGCTTAAAATAGCAAAAAAAGCAAAAGACAAATCTATTTATAATTTTATACGATGGAGACATCTTTTAACATCTGGTAACCAGGCGTCATTTTACGATTATCAAGTTTTTTTAAATAAAAATTCAGATTATCCTAGAATAAGCAGGGTAAAATATCTTGCTGAACATAAACTGTCTACAGAAAGTGTTTCACCAAAAAAAATAATAAATTGGTTTGGAGAAAAAGATCCATTAAGTGGTTATGGAAAAATGATACTTGGAGAGAGTTACATTTTGGTTGGAGACAAAAACAAGGGAACAAAACTGATTAAAGAAGGCTGGATAACAGCAGATTTATCTAAAAACGAATTAAAATATTTTAGAAAAAAATTTAAAAAATATTTAAATGCAGATGACTATATTAAACGAGCCGATTATTTAGCTTGGAACGGTGATCGTTGGGATTTACAAAGATTAATAAGATATCTGCCAAAAGATTACGAACTTTTATATAATGCAAGACATCTTTTAATGAGTAAAGGCTATGGGGTTGACCAGGCTATAGCCAATGTTCCCGAAAAATTTAAAAATGATGCCGGATTAAACTATGATCGATTGAAATGGAGAAGAAAAAAAGGACGTGTAGACTCTTCAACAGAAATTTTATTGAAAATAAGAAATGATAAAGAGTATTTAGTCAGACCTGATAAGTGGTGGAAAGAAAGAGAAATTATCTCAAGAGCATTGCTTTATAAAAAGAAATATGAAATTTCATATAAAATTTCAAGTAATCATGGAATGACTGAAGGCTCCGAATATGCTGCTGCAGAATGGATGAGTGGCTGGATAGCATTAAGTTTTTTAAACGATCCCATGACCGCTAAAGATCATTTTAAAAATTTTTATGAAAATGTTAGTTATCCAATAAGCTTGTCTAGAGGTGCGTATTGGCTTGGAAGAGCATATGAGAAGATAGGCGAAAGAGAGCAATCAAATAATTGGTACAGAGAAGCCACAAAATATCTTACTACTTACTATGGTCAGCTAGCTTTTTTAAAATTAAATCCAAATGGAAAATTTGAGTTAGAAAAAGATATGGTAATTGATCCAAAATATAGAATTCAATTTTTTAATAAAGAGCTTGTAAAAATTTCTTATCTTCTAGATGAATTAAAAAAAGACAAATATACAAAACATATTTTAAGGCATTTAGCTAATGATAATATAGCAAAAGGTAGTGAAGTTTTGGCTGCAGAATTAGCTACAAGTATAAACAGATATGATTTTGCTATTCAGGTTTCAAAAATTGCTTCTTACCAAAAAAGATTTCATAATAAATACAATTATCCAATAATTAGTACTCCTAAATATATTAATAAAAGAAAAATTCCAGAAAGTGCTTTGATCTTATCTATAATCAGACAAGAAAGTGAATTTGATTTAGAAGCTAACAGTCACGCAGGTGCAAAAGGATTAATGCAATTGATGCCCTACACAGCAAAATTAGTTTCAAAACAAGCCAAACTTCCTTATTCAAAATCAAGATTAACCACTGATCCAGAATATAATATTAATTTAGGTTCACATTATATTGCAGGTTTAATTCTACAATATGATGGTGCCTACCCTTTTGCAGTTGCTGCATATAATGCTGGACCTAATAGAGTAAAATATTGGAAAAAAATTAATAAAGATCCCCAAAAAAAACAAGTTGATTATGTTGATTGGGTTGAATTAATAAAATTTAGAGAAACAAGAAATTACGTACAGCGTGTAATGGAAAATTATAATGTCTATAGATATATTTTGGAACAACGACCTGTACCTATGAAAAACTTTTTTAAAGATCAGCCTCTATTTTAGTGGCGGAAGAGGAGGGATTCGAACCCTCGGTACAAGTTTCCTCGCACGGTCATTTAGCAAACGACTGGTTTCAGCCTCTCACCCACTCTTCCATATGACATTGTGTATTAAGCGATTGTATTGAAAATTCAATATATATAAAGTAATTATTCAATTATTATGAGAAATAAGTACTCAGTATTTTCGTTAATCAAAAATGCTCTTTCATATCATGAAAATTGGCAAAGAGCGTGGAAAGATCCTGCTCCTAAAAAAGAGTACGATGCAGTTATTGTTGGTGGTGGTGGCCATGGATTAGCAACAGCCTACTATTTAGCAAAAAAACACAATATGAATAATATTGCTGTAGTTGAGAAAGGTTGGATAGGTGGTGGAAATACTGGACGGAATACTACAATTATTAGATCAAATTATTTATGGGACGCAAGTGCAGGATTATATGATCATGCATTAAAAATTTGGGAAGGTTTATCTCAAGAGCTAAACTACAATGTAATGTTTAGTCAAAGAGGTGTAATGAACCTTGCACATAATTTACAAGATGTTAGAGATTTAAAAAGACGAACACATGCAAATAGACTAAATGGAATTGATGCGGTCTACTTAAGCACTGAAGAAGTTAAAAAATTTTGTCCAATTATAAACACATCACCAGATATTAGATACCCTGTTTTAGGAGGAACTTTACAACGAAGAGCTGGTACAGCAAGACATGATGCTGTTGCTTGGGGATATGCAAGAGGAGCCGATGCAATGGGTGTTGATATTATTCAAAATTGTGAAGTTAAAGGAATTAAAAGAAATGGAGATAGTGTTGAAGGAATAGAGACAACAAAAGGATTTATAAAAACTAAGAAAGTTGGTGTAGTTGCAGCTGGTCATTCTAGCGTAATAGCTAATATGGCGGGTCTAAGACTTCCACTTGAAAGTAAACCTTTACAAGCTTTAGTTTCTGAGCCTGTAAAACCAATTATTGATACTGTTGTAATGTCTAATGCAGTGCATGCTTATGTTAGTCAATCTGATAAAGGAGAATTGGTAATTGGTGCTGGAACGGACGACTATGTATCTTATACTCAAAAAGGAAGTCACCAAATAGTTGAAGGAACATTAAATGCTATTTTAGAATTATATCCAATTTTTAGTAGAATGAGAATGTTAAGACAATGGGGAGGAATAGTAGATATTTGTCCTGATGCTAGTCCAATTTTAAGTAAAACTTCAATTAAAGGTTTATACTTTAATTGTGGTTGGGGTACTGGAGGATTTAAAGCAACTCCTGGATCTGGAGATTTATTTGCTCATACTATTGCAAACGACGAACCCCACAAACTTAATGCTGCATTTAATTTAAATAGATTTGTAAGCGGAGACCTTGTTGATGAACATGGGGCTGCAGCGGTTGCTCATTAATGTTTTTAATAAACTGTCCATACTGTGGAGAACGAGATCAGCAAGAATTTAAGGCTGGCGGTGAAGCTCATATCGAGAGACCTAAGCAACCAACAGAATTAAGTGATGATGAGTGGGCAGAATATTTATTTATGAGAAAAAATATTAAAGGTGTTCAATTTGAAAGATGGAACCATGCACATGGTTGTCGTAAATGGTTTAATATGGTTAGAGATACATCTAACGATGAAATAAAAGCAATTTACAAAATGGGTGAAAAACCACCTTCTCAATAAAATGACTAAAAACTTAAGAGTAAAATCCAGCGAGTACATAGATGAAACTAATAGAATTTCCTTTAAATTTAATGGCAAAACTTACCATGGATTTAAAGGTGATACTTTAGCTTCAGCATTACTTGCAAATGATGTTCATTTAGTTGGAAGAAGTTTTAAATATCATAGACCAAGAGGAATTATGACATCTGGTTCTGAAGAACCGAATGCTATAATTCAAATAAACCCTGGTACCAATAGAACAGAACCTAATGTTAGAGCAACAGAAGTCGAGATTTACGAGGGTTTAGAGGCATCCAGTCAAAATTGTTGGCCAAGTGTAGAATTTGATATTGGTGGAATAAACAATTTTCTCTCCCCTTTTTTTCCAGCAGGTTTTTATTACAAAACATTTATGTGGCCTGCTAGTTTTTGGGAAAAATATGAATTTTTCATACGACACTCAGCCGGTTTAGGGAAATCACCAACATCAAGTGACCCTGACATTTATGACCACCGTAATGTTCACTGTGATGTATTGGTTGTAGGCGCAGGCATATCAGGAATACTGGCAGCAAAAAATGCAGCTAAAAATAATTTTAAAACGTTGTTAGTTGATGAAAAAAATGAACTTGGTGGATCAACTATTTATGAAAATAATGAATTTAACAAAATTGATAATAAAACCCCTTCAGAGTGGTTAAAAAAAGAAATAGATGAGCTTAAAGGTATTAAAAATCTTGAGATAAAAACTAGAACAAGTGTGGCTGCTTATCATCAATATAATTATCTTTTGGCAAGAGAAAATCTAACTGATCATTTAGAGGCAAAAGATAAAACAAACAAAATCAGACAAAGACTACTTAAAATTAGAGCTAAGAAAGTTATTTTAGCTACAGGAGCATTAGAAAGACCTTTGATATTTAATAATAATGATAGACCAGGAATAATGCTTTCATCTGCTATTAAAAAATACAGTGAATTTTATGGAGTAGCATGTGGTAGTAAAAATGTATTTTTTACTAATAATGATAGTGCTTACGAAAGTGCTTTGTCACTATATAACAAAGGTATAAATGTTGAGGCAATTATTGATATAAGAGAACAATCTGAAAGTAAAATTGTTAAAAAAGTAAAAGAAGCAGGTATTAAAATTTACTGGTCACATACAATTGTTGATACGACTGGTTATAAAAGACTAAATAGTGTTTCAATCATGAAACTATCTAATGATGGTACTTCAGTTACTGGAAGTAAAATTTCTATTTTGTGTGATTGCTTAGGAGTTGCTGGTGGCTGGACACCTGCTGTACATTTATATACACAATCAGGAAGCAAACTTAAATTTGATCAAGAAAAAAAAGTTTTCTTACCAAATAAAAATACATCTGAACAAATAAGCGTAGGATCTTGCGGTGGAGATTTTAAAATTGATGAAATCATTAAAAATTTAAATCAAAAACTTAAAGATAATCTAAATATTAAAGAAACCGATTTAGATAATATTAAAGTTGAGATTGATCAGGAAAATTCAAAAAGAAATATTTGGTTACTTCCTTCTGATAAACCTATGGGCAAAACTAAACCATTTGTAGATTATCAAAACGATGCAACAGCTAAAGATATAAAATTAGCATTAAGAGAAGGTTTTAGATCTATTGAGCATGTTAAAAGATACACGACTACCGGTATGGGAACTGATCAAGGTAAACTTGGAAATATGCATGCATTAGGAATAATTGCAGATACTGCCGGCGTTAAAATGGGAGAATTAGGAACTACAACATTTAGACCTCCTTACACTCCATTAACATTTGGAACTATTGTAGGTCGAAATGTCGGTAAGTTTTTTGATATTTTTAGAAGAACCCCAATGAATGATTGGCATGTTGAAAATAAAGCTGAATTTGAAAATGTCGGTCAATGGAAGAGAGCATGGTACTATCCTATTAACGGAGAAACTATGCATCAAGCAGTTCAAAGAGAAAGTAAAGCTGCTAGAGAAAGTGCTGGTATACTGGATGCCTCTACTCTTGGTAAAATTGATATTCAAGGAAGTGATGCTTCTGAATTCTTAAATAGAGTTTATACAAATGCTTGGTCAAAATTAGCTATAGGAAAATGTAGATATGGCCTAATGCTAAATGAGGATGGTATGGTTTATGATGATGGAGTTACAACAAGATTAGGTGAAAATCATTACATCATGACCACAACAACTGGTGGAGCAGCAAATGTTTTAGGTAAACTTGAAGACTATCTTCAAACAGAATGGCCTGAGCTTGATGTTTACTTAACCTCTGTAACAGATCATTATGCTACAGCTAGTTTATGTGGACCTAATAGTAAAAAAATTCTAAAAAAAATAATTCCTGATTTAGATTTATCAGATAAAAATTTTCCTCACATGTCATTCAAAGAAGCAAATATTGGAACCATTCAGTGCAGAATAATGAGGATTAGTTTTACTGGTGAACATAGCTACGAAATCAATGTTCAAGCAAGTTATGGAAAAGATTTATGGAAAAAATGCATGGAAGCAGGTCAAGAGTTCAACATTACTCCTTATGGAACTGAGACCATGCACTTATTAAGAGCAGAAAAAGGTTTTATCATTGTTGGTCAAGATACAGATGGAACTATGACTCCTATCGATCTTCAAATGGATTGGATAGTAAGCAAGAAGAAATACGATTTCATAGGAAAAAGATCTCTTTATAGATCTGATACAATGAGAGAAGATAGAAAGCAATTAGTAGGTTTATTAACTGATGATCCAAATATTGTTTTAGAAGAAGGAGCACAAATAGTTTCTGAGTTAAATCAAAGTCCGGTTGAAATGCTTGGACATGTAACATCAAGTTATTTCAGTCCAAACCTAAAGAAATCAATAGCACTTGCAGTAGTTAGAGGTGGAAAAGATATGATGGGAAAAAAACTTTTTGTGCCCATGGAAAATAAAAATATTAATGTCACTGTTGCGAGTCCAGTATTTTATGATGAGAAAAATGAGAGGTTAAATGCTTAACTATAATTCAGTTATTAAAAATGAAATTAAGCAAGAAAGTATTTCTGTAAAGGAAATCTTTCCAGTAATAAAAATTAATTTGAGAGGTAAAAAAAGAGAATTTTTAACAAATGTTGGTAAAAATCTTAATATGATCTTACCTACAGAAGCAAACACTTCAACAACTAGTGATAAATTAACAGCAATATGGCTTAGTCCAGACGAATGGATGATAATCTCAAATGAGCTGGTAAGTAAAAACACTAACAAATCCGATCTATATGAAATGTTATTTAATAGTATTTCAAAAACAAATTTAGGTGCTGTTATAGATGTAACAGATCAATTTGTTCAATTAGAACTTAAAGGTGAAAATGTCTATGAAATCTTTTCAGCAGGATCACCCTTTAATTTTAATGAATTTAAAGAAAAAAAAGGATCAACAACCCAGACAGTTTTAAATCATGTAGATGTAATTCTGCACCATAAAGGTGAAAATATTTTAAATCTGTTTGTTAGAAGATCTTTTGCTGAACACCTTTTTTCATGGATTGAAGACTGTGCTTCAAGATTATAAACTTATCTTTTTCTTCTAAAGTCCCATGGCATTTCAAATTTACCTTGCCAAAGGCCTTTTTTTTCATTTTTAGCATTAATTTCGTTTGATATATATTTTTTTGAGTATTTTCTATAAGCTACGGCATAACCGTTTGAAACAAGCCAAGAATTTAGATTTAAATTTCTTTTATAGCACTCTCCAATTAATCTTTTATATCTGTCCATATCCAAAATTTTACAAGTTATTACTTTGTTATTTATTTTTTTTTGTAATTTTTGAGTTGAAATTTTTCCACATGGATAATCTTTAGTAAAAGTAAAAAAAATTATTGTTAAATATGGTTTTTTACACATTTGCTTGAATTCAGGTGCATCAATTCCATGCAATCTTATCTTTTTTGAATTTATTTTTATTGTATCACCATCAATAATTTGAGCATTTCCAGAAATTTCTTTAATCTCTTCAGACCTAACATCGTTATATGTGAGAATAAAAAAAATCGAACAGATTATAATTAAAATTATCACTTTCCTTTTTGTAAAAAACATATTTAAAAAATATTAAATATTAGCTAATTTATGTTTAATATAATATTTAACATAAAATAGTAACATCAATGATATCAACCATTGAAAGATAGCCCAAATATAAAAAAAAGTTTTAAAATCTGCATTTATATACTTTGCAATGTAAAAGGATAAAACTGGTACTATAACATTTCTGGCAATATTATTAACCATGGCTTTTTCAGATTTTTTTAAAGCCATAAAAAATCCATTTGATAAGAAAAATATTGGATAAGCAGGTAAAATAAATGCGGAAATCTTAAGGTACATCGAGCCATGCATAATTACATCTGGGTTTGAAGAAAAGAATTTAGGAACAATGTCAGCACTTATAAAAATAACTACACCAGCTATTAACATTATAAATAGACCGTATTTTATTGAGGTAAAATAGGATTGCTCCACTCTATCGTAATATTTTGCTCCAATATTTTGCGCTATTATAGAAATTATTGCTGTATTAATTCCTAATATTGGTAACAAAACTACTTGCTCAATTCTTGTGGCAGATCCATACCCTGCTACAGCATATTCACCAAATAATCCAACATATGTAAAAACAATTGTTGCAGCAATAGAATACCCTAATATGGCAATTGTAATTGGCATTGATTGAAAAAAAATATTTTTTAAGAAAAAAAATTTAACTTTGAAATTGTCTAAAGTTATTTGTTTAATTCTTTGATTATTTAATATTTTTATAAGAATAACCAACAAAGATACAAATTGAGCAATTAAAGTTGCTATCCCAATACCAGTTATTCCTAATGGTGGTATAAATAAAAAACCAAAAATAAAAATTGGATTTAAAATAATGTTTAAGAAAAAAGAAAATATTAGAACATTTCTGTAAGTTTTGGTATCTCCCTCTGCGTGTAAGAATGAATTTAATGCTACTACTAAAATAAATAATATCGTACCTAAAAAAATTATATTTATATATTCTAGTCCTAGAATTGTTACTTCTTGAGAAGAATTCATTAATAAGAATATCTTTTCACCAAAAACAAATCCTAAAATAGATACAACTACCGAGATTAAAATCGAATAAATGATTACATTTCCAAAATAACTTAAAACATTTTTTTCGTTTTTTTCTCCAATACTGCTGCCAATCAATGATGTTCCCGCTACGGTAACTCCAATGGATGTCGCAATAATCAAAAAATATATCGGAAAAGACTTGCTCAAAGCAGATAAGGCTTCTGGCGATATTTTTCCTGCATAAAAAGTATCTACGATTGTATAAAGTGTTTGGAATAAAGTTCCTACACTTGCTGGTACAGCAAGTTTTCTTACTAACAACGAAACTTCATCTTTTAATAAATTCATTAATTTAAGATTTGTTAATACTCTTTTTGGAAGATATGTCTTTTTCCTGCTTCTTTAGCAAGATTAATTTGTTTTTGTCTCATTCTAAATCTTGATTTTTGATGATCTGTTAGATTATCGTGACAATTTGGACATGAAACGCCCTCTTCATATTTTTTTGATTTTTTATCCTTAAGAGATAGAGGCTTCCTACAACCACTACACATTGAGTAAGAACCAACTTTTAGACCATGTTTTAAACTAATTCTGTTATCAAAAACAAAACATTCACCTTTCCATAAACTTTTTTTCTTATTAGTTTTTTTGAGATAATTTAAAATTCCACCATTTAACTGATAAATATTATTAAAACCTTTTTGCTCTAAATATACAGATGCCTTTTCACAACGAATTCCACCAGTACAAAACATAGCTATAGGTTGATTTTTTTTTAATTTTTTTAGATATTTTGGAAAATCTCTAAAGTTATCAACATCAGGATTGATTGCTCCCTTAAATGTTCCAACATCGTACTCAAAAGGTTTTCTTGCATCTATAAGAACGGTTTCCTTTTCTTTAATTAGCTTATTCCATTTGAATGGATCCACATGGCTATCTTTTTTCTTTATTCTTTTATTTAAAATTAAATTCATAGGAACAACTTCATTTTTAATTTTTACTTTAGGTTTGTGAAATGGTTGGAATGAGCTTTTAGAAACATTACTGCTGTTAAATTCTTTAATTTTAAGAGTTCTTTTTAAATTATTAATAGTGAATTTAATGTCAGCTGCTTTACCAGAAATAGTTCCATTTACCCCTTCTTTAGAGATAATTATAGTACCTCGAATGTTTTTCTTTTTTAAAGTTTCAAACAAAACTTTTTGTTTTTTCTTAAGATAAGAAATTTTAACAAATTTATAAAAACCAATTACTTCGAACATTATAATTTTCTACAAACAGTCATGCCATCTCCAAGAGGAATTATTAATTTTTCAACCCTTTTATCCTTTGAAATATGATCATTAAATTCTTTAATATTTTTAGTAAATTTATCAGTATTGTTTTCATTAACAACTTCTCCATACCACAAAACATTATCAATGATTATTAGACCATTTTTGTTCAATAATTGTAAAGAACGTTCATAGTATTCAATATAATTCATTTTATCAGCATCTATAAAAACTAAATCAAACTTTTCATTTTTAATTTCATCTAAACTTTCTAAAGCAGGTTTAATTAATGTTTTTATTTTATGGTCTTGATTAGCTTTTTTAAAAAAATCTATTGCAATTTTATTAGTTTCTGCATTTTTATCTAAAGCAATTATTTTGCCATCATCTGATAATGCCAAGGCCATAGATAACGTGCTTAATCCTGTAAATGTACCTATCTCTAAAACTTTTTTGATATTTGATATTTTTATAATTAAATGCAGAAATTGACTTTGTGAAATTGATATTTGCATTCTTTTGATATCGCCAAGCGAAGTATTGTAATCAATTATTTCTTTTTGGACTGGATGTAAATTAAATCCATGACTTAAAATATACTCTTGGAGTTCTTTTGTTATATTTAGGTCTGAACCCATAAATTTTAAAGTTTTTTCTTTAAAATCTCATTGACTAATTGAGGATTTGCTTTTCCACCAGAAACTTTCATTACTTGACCTACAAAGAAACCAAATAATTTGACTTTACCTGATTTATATTCAGTAGCTTTATCCCTGTTATCATCAATAACCTTGTCTATGAGAGCCTCGAGTGCTTTTGGATCACTTTCTTGTTTTAAACCTTTTTCTTCAACAATTTTTTGAGGATCTTTGTCACCTTCCATCATTTGTTCGAAAACTGTTTTCGCAATTTTTCCAGAAATTGTTCCATCTTTAATCAAATTAATTAATTTTGATAAGTTGCCTGCACTTATAGGGCTTTCAGTTATTTCTAAATTTTTTTCATTTAAGGCTGCAAATAATTCTCCAATTATCCAATTTGTTGCAAGTTTTACATCCGATTTCTTAATTACATTTTCAAAGTAATTTGATGTTTCAATATCAGAAACTAAAATGTTTGCTTCGTAAGCTGATAATTTGAATTTTTCTATAAATCTTTTTTTCTTTTCATCTGGTAGCTCTGGAATTTCTGATTTTAAATTTTCAATAAAATCATCTGAAACTTCTAATGGCAATAAGTCTGGATCTGGAAAATATCTATAATCATGAGCATCTTCTTTTGATCTCATTGATCTAGTTTCATTTTTTTTAGTATCAAAAAGTCTTGTTTCTTGATCAATCGTTTGACCATCCTCAATTAAATCAACTTGTCTATTTGCCTCATATTCAATTGCCATCTGCATGAATTTTATTGAGTTAACATTTTTAATCTCACATCTAGTTCCAAACTCTTTTGAACCTTTTTTTCTAACAGATACATTTACATCGGCTCTTAAAGATCCTTCCTGCATGTTTCCATCACAGGTCCCTAAATATCTCATTATGGATCTTAATTTTTTAATATATGCATTTACTTCATCTGGAGACCTTAAGTCAGGTTTACTTACAATTTCCATTAAAGCCACACCTGATCTATTTAAATCTACAAAAGTATTTTTAGGATCTAGATCATGAATGCTTTTACCTGCATCTTGCTCCAGGTGTAATCTTTCTATACCTACCTCTTTTTGACCATCTGGCATATCAAGTATTACCTTGCCCTCACCTACAATTGGATCTTTGAATTGTGAGATTTGATACCCCTGTGGTAAGTCAGCATAAAAATAATTTTTTCTATCAAAGACAGATCTCTTATTGATTTTAGCTTTTAAACCAATTCCTGTTTTGATAGCTTGTTTTACGCAATACTCGTTTATTACCGGCAACATTCCTGGAAATGCTGCATCAACTAAACTTACTTGGGTATTTGGCTCAGCTCCAAATTTGGTCGCTGACGTTGAGAATAATTTTGACTCCGATGTAACTTGTGCATGAACTTCTAAACCAATAACAACTTCATATTGATTATCATGTCTATTAATTAGATATTCAGATTTGTTCTTACTCACTTAATCCACCAATCAGTAATATTGTTTTTAAAATTAATTTTTTCTTCCATTGCATATGCAATGTTTAAAATATTTTGTTCATCAAAAGCTTTACCAATTATCTGTAATCCTAATGGATATCCTTTAGCATCATGGCCTGCAGGTATAGAAATTCCAGGTAAACCTGCTAAATTTACAGGAACAGTAAAAATATCATTTAAATACATAGAAACCGGATCATTTGTTTTTTCACCAATTTTAAAAGCTGAACTTGGAGTAGATGGGGTTAGAATTGCATCAACTTTTTTATAAGCATCATCAAAATCATTTTTAATAAGTTTTCTTACCTTTTGAGCTTTAAGATAATAAGCATCATAATATCCTGAAGATAAAACATAAGTTCCAATCATTATTCTTCTTTGAACTTCAGCACCAAATCCTTCAGATCTAGTTTTTTCATACATATCAATAAGATTTTCTCCTTCAGCTCTAAAACCATATTTAACACCATCGTATCTAGCCAAATTAGATGAGGCCTCTGCTGGTGCTACTATGTAATAAGTTGGTAGTGCATAATTAGTATGAGGTAGAGATATATCAATAATCTCGGCACCACAATCTTTTGCGTATTCAATACCTTTTTTCCATAGGTCTTCTATTTCTTTAGGCATGCCATCTACTCTATATTCTTTGGGTATCCCTATTTTTTTACCTTTAATATCTTTTGTTAATTCTTTACTGTACTCGTTTCTTTTAAAGTCTATTGATGTAGAATCTTTTTCATCATAAGTGCTAATGACTTCCTGTAA
>CACPHV010000013.1 GCA_902633985.1 uncultured Pelagibacteraceae bacterium | reverse complement strand
AATGGGTGCAGCTTTTTCTGTTCCTTTAATTGATAATAATCAAAAAGTAACTTTGACTGAACCATATAACCTAAATTTACTAAAAAAATTAAAAAATAAAAAAAAATTTCATCCAGCTCTGAAAATTAACTTATCAAATAAACTTAATCTTAAGAAATTTAATCCTGAACTTCTAAATGAAAAATGGGACTTAATAGTCGTTGCTGTAAGCTCAGTAGGTATAGACATGATAAAAAATTATCTTAAAGATCTTAAACAAAAAACTTTAATACTTGTTTTAACAAAAGGTTTGAAATTTCATAAGAAAAGTAAAAAATTAATTAGTATGTCTGAGCAATTAAATTTAAATAAAAAAAATTTAAACATTTCAATATTAAAAGGACCTTGTTTAGCAAAAGAATTAGCGAGAAAGGTAAAAAGTTATACTGTAATAGCAAATAAAAATATAAGTATTGCTAAAAAAATTGGAAAAATGATTTCAACTAATTATTACAAAACAGAATATTCATCAGATGTAAAAGGTGTTGAGTTTTCCTCTGCTATTAAGAATATTTATTCAATGATAATTGGATCTGGTCAAGGAAATAACACTTCCTCTGCTTTATTTAGAAAATCAATAGATGAAATGACATATTTAATTAAATTTTTTAGAGGAAGAGAAGAAACAGTTTATGGTTTAGCTGGTATTGGAGATCTTTATGTGAGTGCTGTAGGTGGCAGAAATAGCAAAATGGGAGAATACTTAGGTAAAGGATTTTCTTTTAAAAATGCTAAAAAGAAATTTATGAGGAATGATACCATTGAAGGAGCAGATTTAGCCAATGAAATTGCACCCTACATTTTAAGAAAAATTAATAGGAAAAAAATCCCACTAATGATTGCATTATTAAATGCAATTACTAAAAATAAAAAATTAAAAATAAATTATTAATTTTTTATTTGTTTAAAAAAGTTTTCATTGAGTCATCCATCGCTTTTTCCCAAGGTGTGTGATGGATTGGTGCAACTGATCCAGTCACAGGAGATGAAAATGATTTATTTCTATAAGTTAAAATATCCTCTACTTTATGATGTTCCCATTCTTTGAAATGTTTTCTAATTAATTCAAAATCAATTTTAGGATAATCGGACATCTCATGAAGTTCTTTGGTATACTCAGTTTGAAAATCAATCATTTGATCAGGATTTTCTAATTTTTCTTCCATTGAAACCCACTTATTAATGTCTTTATCCATTTCTTCATTACTAGGCATTTTGATTTTCCCCATGATTACATCTCTTGCATACCATCCTTGACAATCAAACATATTAAATGTGTGAAACTGATCCTGCATACCTAAATATAAAAGTTTATGATTATCTTGCCACACAACTCCTTTGTAAAGTTTTGGTGGATATAATCTGTTATGTGTTTTTAATTTTAAACTTTCATCTAAAAATGGGAAATGATGAAGATATCCAGTGCATAAGATAACTACATCGGCATTTTGTTCTGTTCCGTCTTTAAATATAGCTTTTTTTCCATCTAACCTATCTAAGTAATGAACTTCTTTCATGCCTTTTGGCCATTTAAAGCCCATTGGGTTATGCCTGTAACCGATTGTTACACTTTTAGCGCCATATTTATTACACTGCAGGGCTACATCTTCAGCTGAATAACTGCTCCCCAAAACAATTACATCTTTTCCTCTAAACTCTTCTGCATCTCTAAAATCATGTGAGTGCATTATTCTTCCCGGGAAAGAATTCATTCCTTCGTACTCAGGAATAAAAGGCACAGAAAAATGACCTGTAGAGACTACCACATAATCGAATGTATCATTTAAAACTTTATTATTTGCTTTGTCATGGTAGCTAATTTCAAACTTATCATTTTTATAAACAGTGTTTGTAACTCTTGTATTAAATTTAATCTTACTTTTTATATTTCCCTTGCTCACTCTTCCTAAAATATAATCTTGCAGTACTTCTCTTGGGGGGAAAGAGGGAATTGGTTTTCCAAAATGTTCATCAAAAGAATAATCAGCAAATTCTAAACACTCTTTAGGTCCATTAGACCATAAGTATCTGTACATACTGTTAGGTACAGGATCTCCATATTGATCTGAACCAGTTCTCCAGTTGTAGTTCCATAGACCACCCCAACTTTCTTGTTTTTCAAAGCAAACTATTTCAGGTATTTTTTCTCCCTTTTTTTCTAAATGTTCAAATGCTCTTAAAATTGAAAGTCCACATGGACCAGCGCCTATGATTGCTACTTTTGACATAGAATTTTTCCTATCATTAATAAATTTATAAATATATCTTACTAACAATTTTAAAAAAAATAAAATTATATTTTATTATGGGTATTAATTGGAATTATCCAACCACTATGTGGATAGGAGAAAATAGAATTGAAGATTTATCCTTAGCCTGTAAAGAGTTAAATATTTCAAATCCATTATTTGTAACAGACAAGGATTTAATTAACTTAGATTTAACAAAAAATATAATATTAAGATTAAAAAAAAGTTTTGAAAATTTAGCTACCTTTTCTAATTTTACGGGAAATCCAATTGGAGAAAATGTAGAGGAAGGTGTTAAAGTTTATAATACCTCGGACTGTGATGGCGTAATAGCTTTAGGAGGCGGAAGTGGTTTAGATGTTGGAAAAGCTATAGCATTTATGTGTAATCAATCTCGACCATTATGGGATTTCGAAGATATTGGTGATTACTGGACAAGAGCTGATAGTTCTAAAATTTCAAAAATTATTGCAGTTCCAACCACTGCTGGAACAGGATCTGAAACAGGTAGAGCATCTGCAATTATAAATAAAGAAACAGGTGCAAAAAAAATTATTTTTCACCCAAAAATGTTACCTTCGATTGTTATTTTAGATCCTTTACTTACATTAGATTTATCTCCAAGATTAACAGCAGCAACAGGAATGGATGCACTTGCACATAATTTAGAAGCGTTTTGTGCACCAGGATTTCATCCAATGGCTGATGGTATGGCAATAGAAGGAATGAAACTAATTAAAAATTCATTAATTAAAGCATTTATAAATGGAAAAGATGTTAACGCTAGAATGGATTTACTTTCAGCTGCTTCAATGGGTTCGACTGCATTTCAGAAGGGACTGGGAGCAATTCATTCATTAAGCCACCCAGTAAACGGTAAATTCAATGTTCATCACGGTTTATCAAACGCAATATTTATGCCTTATGTTTTAACATTTAATAAACCTTCAATCGAAAATAAAATAATATCGATTTGTGATTATCTTAATTTAAATAAAAATTTTGATAGTTTTTTAAATTGGATTTTGGAATTAAGAAAAAATTTAAATATTCCACACAAATTATCAGATGTGTTGGATTGTAATAATATTGATTTAGATAAACTTTCTTTAATGGCATTTGAAGATCCATCTACAGGAGGAAATCCTAAGAAAATAAGTCAAAATGATTTAAAAGAAATGTATATAAAAAGCATTTCTGGAGAATTATTTTAATGAAAAAAATATTGATAGTAGAAGGAAACTTGCGAGAAGAAAATCAAAGTTTTTCTGAGGCTGGAATTCAAACACATACAGAAAGTCTTAAAGATAGTTTGGCTTATTTCACTGATAAGTTAGAAACCCAAGTGGTTAATCCTTCATCAGATGAAAACATCGATAAAAATATTGATGCACTCGAAAGCTACGATGGCCTTATTTGGGGCGGAAGTAGTTTAAATATTTATAACAATACCCCAGAAATAAAAAGACAAATTGAATTTATGAAAGAGTGTCAGAAAAAAATTAAAAAAATTTTAGCAATATGTTGGGGTATGCAAGTAGCTGTAACAGCAGCAGGAGGGGAGGTAAAAAAAGCGACAAAAGGATCTCATCGTGGGATTGCCTCAAATATAGAAATTAATGAAATTGGTTTAAATCATCCACTTTATAAAAATAAAGATCAAAAATTCAATACACCAGCATTTAATTTTGATGAAGTAGTATCAATGCCAGAAAATTCAATTTTATTAGCCTCAAATTCAATAAATAACGTTCAAGGGATAAATTTTAAAATTGGTAACTGTAATATATGGGGACTTCAATACCATCCTGAGATTACTTATAATAAAATGATCAATTTGATTATTTTCAGAAAAAAGAGACTTTTAGAAAAAGGTGCTTTTAAAGATGAGAATGAAATTAATGATCATATTAAACATATAGAAACTGAGAATAATAAATTAGATAAAGTTTCTAGAATGAGAGAATTAGAGAACTGGTTAGACTATCTAAATTTAGAATAAACCTTCTATTTCACCCTTATCATTTAATTTTATTGAATCGGCTGCAGGAACTCTTGGAAGACCTGGCATTGTCATAATTTCTCCACACACAACAACTATAAATTCAGCACCTGAAGAAAGTCTTACCTCTCTTACAGGCAAAACATGACCTGTGGGTGCACCTTTTAAATTTGGATCTGTTGAAAAACTATATTGAGTCTTTGCAATACAAACAGGTAACTTACCGTAACCTTTTTCTTCAAAATCTTTTAATTGTTGTCTAACTTTTGTGTCAGCTACCACTTCAGATGCGCTATAAATTTCTTGTGCAATTTTTTCTATTTTTTTGAATAACGGAAGATCATCCTCATATAAAAATTTAAATGTATCTTTTTTATCTTCACAAATTTCTGTAACATTTTTAGCTAGTTGAATAGTTCCTTCACTTCCATTTGACCAATGAGTACATTTAGAGGCTTTTACTCCTTGCGTTTCACAAAAATCTAACAAGATTTTCATTTCATCTTCAGTATCAGTAATAAAATGATTAACTGCAACAGTAACAGGTAATCCAAATTTTCTAATATTATTAATATGTCTACGTAAATTTACCATTCCCTCCTTAAGTGCTGATACATTTTCTTTTTTTAAATCTTCTTTAGCAACTCCACCATGCATTTTCAGTGCTCTTATAGTTGCAACAATGACAACACAATCTGGTTTTAGACCAGATTTTCTACACTTAATATTCAGAAATTTTTCAGCTCCCAAATCAGCTCCGAATCCTGCCTCTGTTACAACGTAGTCAGCTAATTTAAGTCCAGCTTTAGTTGCAATAACTGAATTACATCCATGAGCAATATTTGCAAAAGGGCCACCATGAATTATTGCAGGATTGTTTTCTAGAGTTTGAGTTACATTGGGTCTTATTGCCTCCTTAAGCAAAACAGTCATCGGTCCTTGTGCATTTAAATCTTTTGCATAAATTGATTGCTTATCTCTAGTATAACCAATTGTAATATTTCCAATTCTGTTTTCTAAATCTTTTAAGTCTGTTGCTAAACAAAAAATAGCCATAAGCTCAGATGCAACTGTAATATCGAAACTATCTTGCCTTGGGTAACCATTAGCTACTCCTCCTAGATCAACAATAATAGATCTTAACGATCTATCATTCATATCCATTACCCTTCTCCAAACAACTCTTCTAACATCAATGTTAAGTTTATTGCCCCAATAGATATGATTATCAATTAATGCAGATAATAAATTATGAGCAGATGTAATAGCATGAAAGTCACCTGTAAAATGAAGATTGATTTGTTCCATTGGTACTACTTGGGCATAACCACCACCAGCAGCTCCACCTTTCATTCCAAATGATGGACCAAGACTTGGTTCCCTTAAACAAACAATAGATTTTTTTCCAATTTTATTTAAACCGTCATTTAAACCAACAGAAGTTGTAGTTTTACCTTCACCAGCTGGAGTGGGAGTAATTGCAGTAACTAAAATTAATTTGCCATTCTCTTCTTTAAGAGTATTTAAATATTCCAAATTTATTTTGGCTATGTGTCTACCCATTGGACTAAAAGCAAAATTTTCATCTGGTACTCCAACCTTAGAAAGAATATCTTTTATTGGTTGCATCTTAGCTTCTCGAGCTATTTGAATGTCAGATTTTACTTCGGCCATAAATAATCCAAATAAATTAAAAGTTTTTTATCTGTGACTTCTTATCCTTTTTTAAGATATTTGGAAACTTCTAAAAAATATATATAAAAAAAATAAGCACTATTTAAATTGATTGTTATAAAATTAAATTATGCAAAAATATTCTATATTTAACCTTGTTAAAAACGCTTTTTCAAACCATGAAAATTGGGATTTGGCTTGGAAAGATCCAACACCTAAAGAGGAATACGATGTTGTAATTATAGGTGGTGGAGGCCATGGTTTAGCTACAGCTTATTATCTTGCTAAAGAACACAATATTACAAATGTTGCAATTATAGAAAAAGGATGGATCGGTGGTGGAAACGTAGGGCGTAATACTACAATTATTAGATCCAACTACATGCATGACGAAAATGGTTTGTTTAGTGAGTTTGGAATGGATTTATGGAGAAAGATGAGTCAGGATCTGAATTACAATGTGATGTTTTCTCCAAGAGGAATAATTAATCTTGCCCATTCAGATGCACAAATGAATGCATACGCGAGAAGAGGAAATTCTATGAGATTAAATGGAATAGATGCTGTTCTTTTAAATAGAGAGCAAGTTAAAGAAATTATTCCAATGGCTGATTTTTCTGAAAACGTAAGATTTCCAATTTTTGGTGGTTTGATGCAACCAAGTGCAGGCACAGCAAGACATGATGCTGTTGCATGGGGTTATGCACGTCAGGCAGATTCAATGGGAGTAGATATAATTCAAAATTGTGAGGTGACAGGTTTCGATGTTTCCGCTGGAAAAATAAAGGGAATAAGAACTTCAAGAGGAAATATCAAAGCAAAAAAAGTTGGTATTTGCGTTGCGGGTAGCACAAATATTTTAGCAGAAAAATTAAATATGACATTACCAATTGAAACTCATTTACTCCAAGCATGTGTTTCTGAACCAGTAAAACCAGTTTTAGATAATGTAGTTACCTTTGGTGCAGGACACTTTTATGTAAGTCAATCTGACAAAGGTGAGATGGTAATGGGCGGTGATCTTGATGGTTATAATAGTTATGCTCAAAGAGGAAACTTACCAACATTACAACATGTATTAACTGAAGGTATAGCCATGATGCCATTTTTGAGTAAATTAAAAATGCTTAGAACGTGGGGTGGTATTATGGATATGTCAATGGATGGTTCACCTATTATCGATAAAACACACATTGATGGTTTGTATTTGAATTGTGGATGGTGCTATGGAGGATTTAAAGCTACACCTGCATCGGGTTGGACATTTGCTCATACTATTGCTCAAGATAGAGTGCATGAATTAAATGCTGGCTATAGCTTAAATAGATTTAATACTGGCCATCTTATTGATGAAAAGGGACTTGGAACAAAAACCTGGATATCGTAAATGCTTCACATAAATTGCCCACACTGTGGAATGAGATCTCAAAATGAATTTTCATATGGTGGCGATGCAAGCGTTAAAAGACCAGAACTTAATAAAGAAGTTTCTGATCAAGATTGGGATAATTTTGTTTACAATAGAAAAAGTTTAAGAGGAAAGCATTTAGAGCTATGGCAACATATTTCTGGATGTAGACAATGGATAAAGGTTGAGAGAGATACTGCAACCCATGAAATTTTTAGAACTTTTAAAGCTGATGAGGAAGTTGCTTAATGACCCAAGCTTTTAGAATTGAAAATGGGGGATTAATAAATAGAGATAAAAAATTATCCTTTAAATTTAATGGTAAAACTTACTTAGGTTATGAGGGTGACACATTAGCATCAGCTTTATTGGCTAATGGAGTTCATTTAGTAGGAAGAAGTTTTAAATATCACAGACCTAGAGGTTTCTTTGGAGCAGGTGTAGATGAACCTTATGCAGTTGTTCAACTTTTTAGAAATGGTGAAACAGAACCTAATATTAAGGCAACAGAACAGGAATTATTTGAAGGTTTAGAAGCAAAAAGTGTTAATTGTTGGCCAAGTGTCAATTTTGACGTAGGTGCAATCAATAATTTTTTGAAAATTTTTTTACCAGCAGGTTTTTATTACAAAACTTTTATGTGGCCAAAAAGTTTCTGGTATCGAATTTATGAGCCTTTCATAAGAAAAGCAGCTGGTTTAGGTGTAGCTTCAACTAAACATGATAAAGAAAGGTATGAACATAAATACGAATATTGTGATTTATTAATTGCAGGCTCAGGACCTTCTGGATTAGCTGGTGCATATGCAGCAGCAAAAAATGGAGCTAAAGTAATTTTAGCTGAAGATAAACCAAGATTTGGTGGATCTTTATTAACTAGTGATGTCAATATTGGTAATCAATCAGGAAAAGATTGGGCTGAGGGAATAATTGCAGAACTCAAAACTATGCCAAATGTTGTTGTAAAAAACAGATCTCAAATTTTTGGATACTATGATCACAACATGCTTGTGATGTCAGAAAAAGTTAGTGATCATTTACCATTAACTAAAAAATATCACCCTAACAAAAGGTTATGGTACATTCGAGCAAAAGAAGTTTTGATTTCCTCAGGATCAATTGAAAGACCAATAGTTTTCGGAAATAATGATACACCAGGGGTAATGCTTTCTTCAGCTGCTAAAGAATATTTAAAAGTATATGGTGTTTTAGTTGGAAGAAAACCATTGGTATTTACAAATAATGATAGTGGATACGAAACAGCAATTGAATTTAAAAAACATGGAGTAGATCCAGTTGTTTTAGACTCAAGAAAAAATCCTGAGTCAGAAATAATTGATGAGGCAAAAAATTTAGGAATTAATATTAAATATTCATATGTTGTTGTTGCAGCACAAGGATACAAAAAAGTAAAATCAGCAGATATTGCAAGTATTTCCGAAGATAAAAAACAACTTGGTAAAATAGAAAATATACAATGTGATTGTATTTGCGTTTCAGGTTTTTGGACACCAACTATTCATTTGGCCTCACAATCAGGAAATAAAACAAAGTTTAAAGAAGAGATTGATGCATTTATTCCAGGACAATCAAAACAAAATGAAATTACTTTAGGTGCAGCTAATGGAGTATTTTCACTTGAGGAAACATTAAAAACGTCATTTACAGCAGGAAGTGAATTATCAAAAAAAATTACTGAAAATGATAATAAGATAGCTATTCCAAATGTTGTTGAAAAGAAATCTTCTCAGCATGATAAATTTTGGTGTGTCCCATTGCCAAAAGGAAAAAATTATAAAAGATTTTTAGATTTTCAAAATGATGTAGCGGTATCTGATGTAGAAATAGCTTTAAGAGAAGGGTATCGATCAATTGAACACGTTAAAAGATATACCACTCTAGGAATGGCAACAGACCAAGGAAAAACGAGTAATTTAAATGGATTACAATTAGTATCCGAAATTGAAAACAAAGTTGTTCCTGCGGTAGGTCATACAACTTTTAGGCCTCCATATACTCCTGTTTCTATTGGAGCAATAGTAGGAAGAGAGGTTGGAAAACATTCAAAACCAACAAGAAAATCTCCAATGCATTCATGGCATGAAAAAAATAATGCAGTCTTTGTTGATGCAGGTGTTTGGTTGAGACCCAGGTATTATAAAAGAGGAAATGAAAATTTATTTGAGGGATCAAAAAGAGAAGCAAAAAATGTAAGAACGAATGTAGGTGTTTGCGATGTAACTACATTAGGTAAAATAGATATTAAAGGACCAGATGCAGCTGAGTTATTAAATAGAGTCTATACAAATGCATGGTTGAAGCTACCAGTCGGTAAAGCTAGATATGGTGTTATGTTAAGAGAAGATGGAATTGTAATGGATGACGGAACAACTACAAGAATTTCTGAAAATCATTATCATATGACGACGACAACAGCTCAAGCAGCAAACGTTCTTTCACATTTAGAATATTATTTGCAACTCGTTTGGCCTGAATTAAATGTGAATGTGGTTTCAACTACAGAACAGTGGGCTGGAGCAGCTATCGCTGGACCTAAATCTCGAGATTTGTTACAAAAATTATTTCCAAACTCTGATGTATCAAATGAAGGCTTACCTTTTATGGGCTATATGGAGGGAGATTTATTTGGTGTTAAAGCAAGAATATATAGAATTTCGTTTTCAGGTGAGCTTGCTTATGAGGTAAATGTTGCGTCTGATTATGGAAATTTTATGTGGGAAAAAATAATTGAAGTTGGTGAAGAATTTAATATTCAACCATATGGAACTGAAGCATTATCAACTCTTAGAATTGAAATGGGACATGTTGCTGGATCAGAACTTGATGGTAGAACAATTCCATATGATAACGCTTTAGAAGGTCTTGTAAGTAAAAAGAAAGATTTTATTGGAAAAAGATCATTACAAAGATCTGCATTTATTACTGAAGATAGACAAAGAATAGTGGGCGTAGTTCCATTAGATAAACAAACAAGTATACCAGAAGGGTCTCACTTAGTTAAAAATGATAAAGCACCGTTACCAAATCCAAAATTAGGTCATATCTCTGCATCTTGTTGGAGTGTTGAATATGATAATCCTTTTTCTTTGGCAATTTTGAAAGATGGAAAAAATATGATCGGTCAAAAGCTTTTTGCGATGTCGCCACTTAAAAACAAAGTAATACCAGTTGAGATAGTTTCATCACATTATGTAGACCCGAAAGGTGAAAGAGTTAGATCATGACATTAATTTCAGCTTTATCAAATGTTCATGCAAAAGGTCAATTCGGAGATTATGAAGGTAAAAATGAAAATGATATACTTAAAATATCTGAAATCAAAAATTTATTAATTGTTCAGATAGTTCAGTACAAAAATTCTTCAGTTTCATTTGAGGGTATTGATATTGATGGTTTAAAATTAAAAAATGAACCTTTGGCCGTAGTATTTAATGAAAATACAAGGATTATGTGGAATGGACCAAAAAACTGGCTTTTAGTTTCAATAAAAAAAGATTTAATAAAAAATGTAGTAGATAAATTTAAAGATACAGATTTTGCTGTAACAGATTTATCTCATTCTAGAGCTATTATAGAAATCGAAGGAAATGATACTATAGAAGTTTTGAAAAAAGGATGTCCTTTTAATTTTAATAAATTAGATAAAAACAATTCAATTAACTCAACTTATAATGGAATAGCTTTTACTGTAGATAGGTTGAGTGAAAATCCAAATAAAGTAAGGATATTTGCGCTAAGAAGTTTTGGCGAGTCTTTATATCATTCTATCACAGATGCATCTCTAGAGTTTGGTTTTGAAACTATATAAACTTAAGGTTTCAATCTCTTGTTGCAATATAAACACCTATAGAAGTAATTAGAAATCCAATTAAATCTAAGCTAGTTAAACTTTCATTTAAGAAAAGCCATGCCATAAAAGCAGACGTTGCTGGAATTAAAAAAAATATAGAAACAGTTTTGCTTGCTGAGTTATTTTTAATTAAAAACATTAATATTGTAAATGCACCAAATGATACCAAAAATATTTGATGGCTCATTGCAATAATAAATGTTTGTGAGAAATCAATATATGGATCAACAAACAAAATAATTATTGATAAATGAAATATACATCCACCAATAGCTTGATTCATATTACTTACAGACAATGGTAAGTTGTTACTTAATTTTTTTTGCCATAAAGTTGAAAATGTGATTGCTAATAAAGCTATTATTGTTGCGATCAATCCTGTTGCTGGTATTTTAGAACCAACATCAAAACCTAATACAATTCCTGCGCCAGCAAATCCTAACAAAACACCTATCCATTGTTTTATAGATACTTTCTCATTTAAAATAGGAACACTTAATGCATTTGTGAGAACTGGTTGAAGGGTTACAATTAAAGCTGCTATTGCTGTAGGCATGCCTATTGAGATTGAGTAAAAGACACCTCCAAGATAAAAACCATGAAACAAGATACCACTAAAAAAAGATTCAAAAAAATTTTTTTTGCTTACTAGAATTTTTTGTTTTGAATAAATTGAAAATAAAAAAAAACCGAAAGCAACTAATGCAAATCTAAAAGCTAGAGCAGCAAATGGATCACTATTGTCTATGATAGGTTTGGTTGTTATGAAAGCGGAAGACCATAGAACTATAAATATAAAAGGGAATATTTTAATCATCTTGTTTAATAAACAAATAAATCAAATAAAATCAAACAATTCGGCACCTATTATGAACAAATTAGAAGTAGAAATGAAATACTAAATCACCTAAGGTTCAACCATGAAGTTTAAATTGTTTCGAATTTTAACAGTTATAATGTCTTTCTTCTTATTGACAGGCTTTGTGCCCATTCTTTCATTTGTTGGTCCAGGTGTAACTGCTCTTACTTCAGGCAACATATATAAAGCTAGTGCACAATTTATAGTTAATCAACATATAGAAAAAGAAACTGGAAAGAATTCTTTAGCTTTAATTAAAGAAACGTTGATCGAAGAAACAGATATAAAAATAAAAAAAAATTCATTTGATGAAGATTTAAGACAATTAGTCGAAACAAGAATTAAAATGACTAGACAAAAACTAGATAATCAAAATTTACAAAAATTGCTTAAAAAGCGAATAGAGGTTACCAGATCAATACTTAATATAAATAATATTACTCAATAATATTAAGATGTATCAAGTTTTCTTGTTTAGTTTCTTTGCACCACATTTCATAGCTTTCACAAACCCTCCACAAGTGATCAAAAGCTCTTTGTGAAATTTCTAGTGGAAAATGACTCTTAGTATAATAAAGCTTTGGTATCTTCATTAAAAATTTTACCATAGAATCTTTTTGTAATTCTAAAAGTCTTAAAGTTTCTTGATTTATTTTTTTTTTAGTTATTGGGTCAATAAATTTATTATTCTTAAGTTCTAAAAACCAATTATCATGAAATTCTCCAGAACTTAAAATGTCATATTCCTTAGAAGTCATAAAAATTTCAAAAGCTTGTATATTATTGATTTCAGGATTTTGTTTTTTAATTTCTATTATATTTGAATAAACAAATTCAGCAGCTCTCAACACATATGGCTTTTCAGTCTTGTTAGACATAAACTAGTTTTTATATTTAACCATAGCTGAATGAGCCAAAATTAAGTTAGGATCTAAGAAAACTTTCGAGGATTTAACATTTTTAAATGATTTAAATGCAAAAATTGCAATAGGGAGCTCTGTACAACCTAAAATGATTTTTTTACAATTCATTTTAATTAAGGAATCAATTGCAGGTTTAATTGCTATTGCTGCAGCCTTTACATTACCCATTTTAACTAATTTAATTGCTTTATTAACTGACATTTTTTGTGTTTTTTGAGATGGTTCAATTAAATGATAATCTTTTTCAAAAAATTTTTTATAAACTCCAGTTTTAAGAGTACCCTCGGTTGCTAAGAGACCAACTTTGGAGTTTTTCTTACATTTTTTTTTTGCAAATTTGAAAACTTCTTTTGGCATATTGATTATTGGAATATTAATTTTATTCTGCAAATCATCGAACCAATAATGAGCTGTATTACAAGGTATAACTATAAATTTACATTTATTCTTTTCCAGAAGCTTACAACCTTTGAGCAAACTATTTAAAACTTTATTATATTTTTCTTGACTTTTTTTATTTGTAGATTTGTTGGAAAGATTTTTAGTTTGAGAGCCAATAGACTCAGGTCTACCAGGAATATTTGATTTATTATAAAGTATAAATAATGGATACTCTTGATCTATTTTTCCTCTATTTAAAACTGCGAGCTTGTTGCAAAAATCGAGACCAGCTTGAGTTCCCATTCCACCTAAAATTCCAATCATAATTTTTGATTAATTTATTAATTTTTAAATTTAAATCTATAATTAATAAATGTGTTTAAAGGTTGTTATTAAATAAGGTATTGGCTGAAAATAAGTTTATTAAAGTTAAATAAATTTTTCAGCCAATAGGAAGTGTGAAATTATGCAGTTTTTAAGTTAACTGCTGAAGGACCTTTAGGACCATCTTCAACATCGAAAGTCAAAGCTTGACCCTCATCTAAACCGTTCATACCAGCATCTCTTACCGCTGAAACATGTACAAACACATCTTTTTCTTTATCTTCTCTTTCAATAAAACCAAAACCTTTGGTTGGATTGAACCACTTTACTTTACCTTGTAGACTCATATTTTTCTTCTTACTTTTTGTTATGTTTAATTATTACTTATAATTAAGTAATATTGGCTTTCTTTAGATTTTATTGGGTTTTGTCAACAAAATAGATCAATAATTAAAAATAATTTTTCAAATATCATCAATAAGCATAGTTAAATAAACAGAATTGATGTCATCTTTATAGTGTGCAAAAGGTTCGCATACTGTGAAACCAGTTTTTTTGAATAGTTTTCTTGCGGGTATAAAAAAATCACCTGCTCCTGTTTCAATACTTAATCTTTTTATTTTAAGCTTTTTAGCTTCATTAATTAAATGATTGATTACATGGATCCCTTTACCTTGCTTTCTAAAATTGTCGTGAATTCTTATCGACTTAAATTCCCCATGTTCTTTATCTAAAAATTTTAAAGCACCGCAACCGATCAATTTTTCATCATCCCACAAACTCCAAAATTTAATTGATGAAACTTTTAAACCAGTAATATCAAGCACATGAGCACTTCCTTCTGGTGAAGCAGCTCTAAGCTCAATAAAATGTTTTGTCAGAAGCCCATTAACTTCTGGATTATCAAAGTTACCTTCTATTGATTTTAACATTTATACTAAAGTTGTGATATGGCCCATTTTTCTTTTTTCTTTTATATCTTTTTTTAAATAATCAAAGAAAAATTCGTTATCATTAAATTTTTGTATGTTTCTGTAATGAATAATTTGATTGCCAAGCAAATTCATCATTTTAGCATTAGATATTTTTTTTAAATGAATTTGCTCTAAACCACATACAGCTCTTACATGATTTTCAAATTGACTCACGTTAAAAGCATTTATTGTTAAATGTCCTGAGTTATGCACTCTTGGGGCAATCTCATTAACATAGAGATTATCATTTCTGTCAATAAAAAATTCTACACATAAAGTTCCTACATATTTAAGCTCTTCAGCAATTAGTATTGCCCAATCTTTAGATTGATTAAAAATCTTTTCATTAATATCAGCAGGTATTTTTGAATATTTTAAAATTTGATCTTCGTGCGAGTTTTCTATTGGTTCATAAATTTCATATTTATTATTACTAAACCTTGTAATTATAATTGAAATCTCTTTTTTTAATTTAACAAGTTTTTCAAGAATATATCCTTTTGAAAAATCAATATTCAATGAATTAAGTTCATCGACTGATTTAATTGGATATTGACCTTTACCATCATAACCTAGTGTTGTTGTTTTTAATATTCCTGGTAAAAAATCTTCTAAAGCACCTATATCAGATTTTTTTTCAATTGAAACATATCTTGTTGTTCTAATATTTAATTTATTAACAAAATCTTTTTCAGCCAATCGATGTTGAATTAATCTGTTAACTGAAGGCTTTGGCAAAACAGGTTTAAATTTGTTTATTTCATTTAATGTTTCAAATGGAATATTTTCAAATTCATAAGTTACTAAATCAACTCGATTCATAAATTCTGATATTTTTTCTTTATTATCATAACTTCCTGTAACAAATTGATTGCAAAAATTTTGTGCTGGCGCATCTATGTCATCACAAAATACAACAGTTTTAACATTTAATTTTTTAGCGGCTATTGCAAGCATACTTCCAAGTTGTCCACCCCCAATAATACCAAGAGTAATTTCTGACATTTTATTTTGGAGATTTCTTTACAGATTTAGTTTGTGATGTTCTAAAATTTTTAAGTTTTTTTCGAACATTTGAATTATTATTAGCAATTATTGCTGCTGCTAATAAAGCAGCATTAATAGCGCCGTCCTCTCCTATAGCAAGCGTTCCTACAGGAATTCCTTTAGGCATTTGTGCAATTGATAACAAACTATCCAAACCTTTAAGTTTTTTACTTTCAACAGGAACACCAAGTACTGGCACATGTGTAAGTGCTGATACCATACCTGGAAGATGAGCAGATCCTCCAGCACCTGCAATTATTACTCCTATATGATTTTGCTCAACTTTTGCAGCATATTCATACATTCTTTGTGGTGTTCTGTGAGCAGATATGATCTTTGTTTCAAACAAAACTCCAATTTTTTTTAAGGTTTTTTCTGTCAGTTTCATTACTTTATAGTCAGACTGACTTCCCATTATGATTGAAACTTTTAATTTACTATTTTTTTTCATGAAATTGATCAATCTGTTTATTTCAAAATTAACTTAAAATTTCAATAAAATTAATAGTATTTAAAATACATATTGATTAGAGTTAAGCATACTATGAATTATAAAATCGATAATCTTCAATATTGTAATTGGTCTAGGAAAATCTTTGAGATCAATAGATCTGCCGGATTAGATGCTGTCCATGTTACTATTGTCTACCATGAAGATTTTGATGAATTACTAGTTGAAATTAAAAAATGGGAAAAATTATTTCATGAAAATTCTGATTTAATTTTTCTTGGTAAGAATTTCCAAGATATTGATAAAGCTAATAAAGAAAACAAAACTGCAATATTTTTTGGTTTTCAAAACTGTTCACCAATTGAAGACGACATAAATCTTGTTGAAAAGGTTCATCAATTAGGATGCAGATTTATGCAACTTACTTATAATAATCAGTCTTTGCTAGCAACAGGTTGTTATGAAAAAGTAGATAGCGGAGTTACAAATTTTGGACGTGAGGTTATAAGAGAAATGAATAGAATTGGCCTCGTGGTTGACATGTCACATTCTGCAGAAAAAAGTACTCTAGATGCAATTGAATTCAGTGAAAAACCAATAGCAATTACTCATGCTAATCCCTCTTTTTGGCATCCAGCTAAAAGAAATAAATCCTCAGATTTATTAAAAATTTTGAGTGATAGTGGCGGTATGTTAGGTTTATCATTATACCCTCATCACTTAAAAGATAATACAAATTGTACTCTAGATAGTTTTTGTGAAATGGCGGCAAAAACAGCTGAAATAATGGATGTAAAAAAAATAGGAATAGGATCGGATCTTTGTTTAGATCATCCAGATACTGTTGTTGAATGGATGAGAAATGGTTCTTGGTCCAAAAGTAAAAATTATGGTGAAGGTTCGAAAAATAAACCAGGTTTTCCCAAACAACCTGACTGGTTTCTTGATGCAAGAGGGTTCATAAATATTGAAAAAGGTCTTAAAAAAGTAGGTTTTTCAGATACCGAGACACATGGAATACTTGGAAATAACTGGTACAATTTTTATAAAACTATTTAATTATGAAAATTGAATTAAGAGACCCGAATAAGATAATGAAATTATCAAGGCTAGGATCTTTTCATCAATCAAAATTATCTTTTTTAAGAAGTTTTCTTAATGAATTTAAAGAGTGGGAGTATAAAAGGGATTTATTTAATTTAAATGAAAATGGTTTTGGAGAAGCTGTTTATTCATTTAAAAAAAATAAAAGAGTTTATTCTTTAATTTGTTTTGCAAATGAAATCAAAGATGAAGAAAGATCAGACAGAGTTATTGCAACAAAATGGGATGCAGCTTTTACATTACATGATGGAGTTCCTACAAAAAAAGACATTGAAAGATTAAAAAATGAAGTTCCAAAACAAGAAGTTGGTAGACTTTCTTATAAAGAATTAACTTTATCGAGAGCAAACAAATCAGTAAGAATTTATAATCATGTAGTTGAAAGTTTGAGCAAAGGTAAGCAGCCAGATTTAAACTTATTGTCAAAAGTAGGCTATTTATATAGGACTACAGCAGTATATGGCTCAGGCAAATTTGGTCTTGCAGATCGATTTAGAATCAAAAATCGTGAAGAGATTAATGGTCCATTCAGATTAGAAATGATGTTGGTTTATTTGGTAAGACAATTTACTTTTGATCAAGTTAATCATGTTGCTTATCATAAAAATCCAAAAACAGCCGTTAAGCTAGATGATAAAATTTGTAAAAACTTGGGGATAGGTAATTCCACAGGATTGGGTATGGCTCCATTTATAGTCAATCACCCAACTCTGCTAAATAATTGGATTTTAAGTAGAGAAAAAGCACTTAAGAAAATTAGAGAAATCAAAGTTGTAGAAAGTCAAGATAGCGATTTGTTTATAGATTGTGTAAAAAAATCATTAAAAAATATTACAAGCTGGAATACTGATAGTGAATATCAGCAAAAAAAAATTTCCTCATTATTAAAGGATGTTGAAAAATTCTTAAATTTTATAGATAAAGATTTTAATTTTAAGAGCGAATATCCTTTTAACAAAATTTATAAATGGTTAGAGGACAATACTTGTGAGGAATGTATTGAATACATAGTGTCAATAATGATGGAACCTTATAACGATATTATAAGTCCTTTGGTAAAAGAAATGAGTTCAGACGAAGAAAAATATTTTAATATTCCAACTTATAGAAAAGTTGATGAATTGAGGAATATCATTGAAGCAAAGTATCCTAATATTCTAGATATTAATTTTGAAGAAAAAGAAAATAATAAAAACTTTTGGTTTATTTCAAAAAATAAAGAAGAACCTAGATTGGCGGATCGTTTTAAAGAACATGGATCAGAATTAGAACAACCTTTGGCAATAGCAAGAGATATAAAAAAACTTTATGACAAATTATTAGTCTCGAAAAATAGTTTAACTATTGCTGAGTTTTTAACTTCAAATTCTGAGTTAAGACATGTAGTAAGAAGAGCGTTTATTGTAGAAAAATTTCCTTATTCAGAAATACAAGATAATACAATTGGTAAAGATTTAATGCCAATTGATATGCTAAGACTAAAATTATCTTTTTTTGGAGCATTAAAATTTGATCCACGATCTGACAAATGGTTAAGAATTTGCATGTTCCAAGGTGCTCCACTTCCAAATGAGTTAAAAAGTTATGACGAGCAGTGGGTATATAAAACTAATATTTAATAATGAAATCACTCAGTGAAATTGAAACTACTGTTAAAAGAGCTTCAAAGGCAGCAGGATATTCTTGGGGTGTTTCTGAGGAAACAGGAAAAAGTATAAGGTTGTTAGAGCTATTTAGTTTACCAGGTATTAAGCACCTTAATGAATATTTTAATGAAAAAAATAAAAGTAAATTTGAAAATTTAAATTTAATTAGTGAAAATAACTTTTCATCAAAAAATCCTTACTGTCCAATTACTTTAGGTGTTAGTTTTTTAGATCAAATAAATGTTTTAGAAAATTTAAAAAAAATTGAATTCAAAAATGTTGCTTATCCAATAATTTTTATTTCCTTTATAAGTCGTTCATCAGAAATTATTGGAAAAAAAATTTATGTAAAAATGGATGAAAAAAAAATTTTACTAAATTTAAATGTAAATATTAGTTCAAATTTTATTGAACAAGAATTTCCAAAATTAGTGAATACAATTGAGGTAAATCTACTTGAAAATGAAGACAATTTTACAGACGATGAATGGAATAATTTATACAAGTTATCTGAAGAAACTTTTGTCGAAGAGAGCAACAGTTTAAAAGAAGGTGCGGCAGGTGCTGGTTTGACTGATAATGACTGATAAAACTGATGAAAAATATCTTAATACAGATACTGAAGAATTAAACAATATTTGCGATGAATGCAAAGAGGAAGATGAAAGTGTCACTCAAAATTTAATTCTTACTGGGTTTAAATTATGTAAGTCTTGTAGAGTATCTAAGACTATTTTTCCGCTTTAACTAATTTGACTAACTGGAAGCATATTCATTCTACTCATTACAAATGAGATAGATAGAAATGCAATTATTAAAAAAGATAAAAGTACAATCCCAAAAGATTTAAAATTAGATTTTAAACTCAATATTTGTTTAGTTGAAATTATTAAACCTGCAAAAATCCAAAATTGGGTAAGAAAAATTATTGGTATCATTAAATCTGGTGTGACCGCAAAAAATCTTAATAAACCAGGGGCATGTGCAAATCCAACAGCTGTTAAAACTTTTTTGAATGAAACTTTGGTTTGCTTATCAGGAAATAATTTCACTCCAATTACAAAAATAAATATCGCCCATATTAGCCAAGTAACTATTGCAGTTAGACCAGACATTGCGATAGCTGTTTTAATAATAGTATTCGCTGCTACTGCTCCAGCGATACCATCTAGGATCATTATAATTCCAGCAAAATATATTGATGCTTCTCCAAAATTTTTATTATCTGAATAAAGAGTTTTGTCTAATTTTATTGACTTAAAAATTATATTTAAAAATTCAGCAAACATTAATTTTTTTTATTTTTATTTTTTTGAGCCTTATAAGAAACAATTAATGGAAATATTATTAAAGCAATAACAATGATAATGCAAACTGCTATTAGAAAACTTTTGGTCATTAGAATTGAAAAGAGGAGCTGAAATTAGCTCCCCCTTAGTAAATTTTAGCCTTTTACAACTTCTCTTGTATTTGCGTTGAAAGACTCTTTGAATGGAATATCCACAACTACAGCATCTACAGGTGTTCTTGGAGTATCTGAGTATTTTTCTGGAAGATGAACTTTAAACTTAGTTCCAACTTTATTTTTTGGAAATCCATTAGGGTTTAAAGTTCCATCAAACGGAACGTATCCCATAGCAATATTGGTTTTCTTCTCAGGATGCCACCATGGTGAAGTAAGAAATCCAACTGGATCTCCACCACTTTCTGGCGATACAAGCCAAAAATCTGGCGCATAATCATCAATAGGTTTACCGCCTAACTCCATTCCAACTAGTTGAAGTTTATATGGTTTTTTTCCAGCTTTAATATCTGCTCCCATTTTCTCTAAAGCAGCTTTACCAACATAATCAGCTTTTTTATTCCATTCACCTTTACCAGATAATGAAACTTGATAACCTAAATTACATTGAAATGGATTATGTTGTTGATCCATGTCTTGCCCCCAGGAAAGAATACCTGCTTGTATTCTTCTATGGTGTGCTGGTGCAATCACCATCAATTTATGTTTTTTTCCTGCATCTAATACTGCGTTCCACATATCTTCAGCATATAAAGTTGCATTTCTTAAATATATTTCGTAACCGGCTTCTCCTGAAAAACCAGATTGAGAAATTACACAACTTCTTCCACCAACTGTTGCTTCTGCTAATCCATAGAAAGGCATATTATCAAAATCAACTTGGTCACCACAAAGGTCTTGCATTAAAGCTTTTGATTTAGGACCTTGAATTTGTACTGGACATGCATCTATTTCCTCAATTGTACAATTAAATTTTCCATCTGCATTTACACCTTGTAAATACATTCCAATATCAGAGTCTGATAACGAAAACCAAAATTCATCTTTTGAAATTCTTAAAAGAATTGGATCGTTTAAAACTCCTCCGTAAGCATTACATAATATTACATATCTTGCTCTCATAGGAGAAATTTTTGTTGCATCTCTAGTTATAACGTAGTCAGTAAATTTTTCTGCATCTGGACCTTTAACTCTTATTTGTCTTTCAACAGCTACATTCCACATTGTAACATGGTTTACGATTGCATCGTACTCAACCATTGCTCCACCATCTTCAGGTTTTACATAACCTCTTGGATGATAAATTCGATTGTACACAGTTGCTCTCCAACAACCTGCCTGCATTGATAAATGCCAATAAGGTGATTTTCTCACCCTTGTTGAAATTAATAACTCAACTTTAGTTGGCCCACTTTGTCTTAAATTGTATGGTACTTCTCTATCAGATTGATCAACAGAAGTAACATGTTGTACTTTAGTATAGTCAAATTCTTTAGACATAACTATTCTCCTTCAACCACTTGTTAGTTTCCTTCAAGCCGCCGAATGTATAAATGTGGAAGTTATCAGTATGCGATTTAACTTTCCCAATTAAATCATTAGGGTCTTTAGGTTTCAATAAATCTAATGCCTTAGTAAAATTAGATTTAAGAAAGTTAATGGAATTTTTTGCCCCTACAATATTAGCAAACTTAATTAAGCTAGATATTTTTAAAGGTCCAGTAATTCCAACATGCACTGGTACGCTTTGCTTAGAAATAAAATCTATAATAGGCTGAGGATCAAGTAACCATTGTGTTACAATATAATCAGCGTAAGGCTTTTTATCTATCATAGCTTTTTCTAAATCTGAGTCGGATATATCAGGACTCCCCTCAGGATGTCCAGCAATTCCTATTTTCATTTTTTCAAAATAGCCTGTCTCCAAAAGTTGAAATGAACTATCAAATTTACCTGCTGGCTCTCTCCCACCTCCAATAATTAAGGCTTGCTTTACCCCTCCATCTTTGCATCTAGAAACATAATCTTTAAGTTCTTTTTCATCATGCATTGATCTAGCAGGAAAATGAGGTACGGGGTTAAATCCTTTTTTTACAAGTTCTACTGCTTTATCAGCAGTTTCTCTATAATCACCCCCAGGTAGCATTGTTATATAAATGTCAGACAACGCTGGAACTGTATCAACCTCAGTTTTAGGACCTATTTCCAACGAAAAATTCATAGGTAAGATCTTTATTTATTTTGATATGTGAGTCTAGAAAATTCGATTGAGACTAATTTACTTTTTTAACTGACCTCTGTGCTTTTGAATTCTTTGTCCGTACTGTTGAGTTACTCTATCAAAGATAATTGCCAGAGCTACGATTGCTAAACCATTCATCATTCCAAGAGCTAAATATTGATTGGAAATAGCCTGTAAAATAGGGACTCCTAAGCCTTTTACACCTATCATTGATGCAATCACTACCATTGCTAAAGCCATCATAATCGTTTGGTTAATTCCAGCAAAAATAGTTGGTAGAGAAAGTGGGATTTGAACAGATCTTAATTTTTGCATCGGTGTTGCCCCAAAAGCTTCGCTAGCTTCTAAAGTTTCCTTATCAACTTCTCTAATCCCTAGATTTGTTAATCTTACAATAGGGGGAAGAGCATAAATACATACAGCAAGCAAACCAGGCACTTTACCAATACCAAGAAGCATAATGATTGGAATTAAATATACAAAGCTTGGAATAGTTTGCATCATATCTAAAACAGGTAAAATTGCTTTTTCTGCTCTCGCTGATTTTGACATTAAAACCCCAATTGGAATTCCAACAACAATGCAAACTAATGTAGAAACGGAAATGATTGCTACTGTTGCCATACAATTTTTCCACATGCCAAAATAACCAATTACTATAAAGCAAACAACTGTTCCAATAACTAGCTTTATACTTCTAGATCCAATCCAAGCCAATATAGCAAACATACCAATTACTAAAGGCCATGGGCTATTTACTAATAATTTTTCTAACCAAATTAAAAAATGTAACAGTGGATCAAAAAAACCTTCTATACCATCACCATACGCTCTAGAAAATTCTTTGAAACTAGAATCAATTCCTTTTTTAAGTTCTCTAAGAGCCGTTCTATCCATTACAGGAATTTTATTAAAGAAGTCCATAATTTTTATTAAATCAAACCCGCCGAAGCGGGTTTGATAATATTTTTAATTAAAGTGCTTTTTTGATTTTTTTTGCAGCATCACTTGAAACCCATTTACTCCAAACGCTCTCTTGAGTTTTAAGGAATTCAATTGCAGCATCAGCACCTTCTGCTTGGTTTTCACCCATCCAAACTAACATACCGTTCATAACTGGACCTGGGTATGTTCTCTTCTTAAAGTATTCCATACCAGCACTTCCAGCTGTATTTTTGAAATTATCAGTTACGACTGTGTAAACTTCAGATTTTGTCCATGAAGTTGCTTTAGGGTCTCCACATTCTTGTTCTGGTAAAACTATACATTTATCCCAGTTATCTTTTCCACCCCAAGCTCCCATATCTACAGCTCTCATATCATATTTACCAATGATAGCTGTTGGTGACCAATAGTAACCAAACCAGTTTTCTCCTCGCTCAGCAGCTTTAGCAATTGAACCATCTAATCCTGCAGCAGAACCTGTTTCAACAATAGCCCAACCTTTTGCTTCCATGTCAAAAGCTTTGTAAAGATTTCTATTACTTAGCTCACAGTTCCAACCTGGAGGACAAATATGAAAACCACCTTTTGATGGATCTTCTGGATGAGGAAACAGATCTGGTCTTGCTAAAATTGCTTCAGCAGTTGTTAGCTCTGGATGTTTTTTAAGTGTGTGAGGTAATACCCACCAACCTTCACCCAAACCAGTAATTGGCGCTTTGTTAAGTGAGTGCATTTTACCTTCATCAACAGCTTTATTCAAAGCGATGATAGCAGCGTTAGCCCAAAACTCTGGAGCAACATCTGGCTCACCTTTTTCTTGCATTGATGTAAATGTAGGCATTGTAGCACCAGGCACTAATTCTACTGAACATCCATAACCTTCTTCTAATATGATCTTGTCAACTTCAGCCATAAAGTTTGCTGAAGCCCAGTTCATATTAGCAATTGTTATATTTCCACAAGCTGCATTCGCAACACTTCCAAAGGAAGTAAGACCAAACACAACAGCTAGTGAAAGAAGTATTCTTTTAATCTTCATTATATCTCCCAACATTTGATTCATTTAAAAGTTAAATTGAACATATTGAGCATAATAATGCAAATTTAATTCAACTATTGGTTGTAGTAAAATTGTCTTTAACTGACCAAAATTTTTGTTTAGAGTTTAAGTATGATTTTTTCTGCAAATTTTTTTTTCAAAGAATTTGTTTATATTTTAAATTGCAAAACTGTTTTTCAACAAATCATAATTAGAGAAAGATAATTTTAAGCCTCGATTAATATTTTAATTAATTAAAAAAAAAGGAGGTTTATGAATTTAAATAAAAAATTATCAGACATCTTAGATCCCAATAAAATAGAAGTTGTTAAAAATCCTATAGAGAAAGCTCATGGATTACCTAACGAATGTTATTTGAATAATGATTATTTAGAGATTGAAAAAGAAAAAATATTTAAAAATAATTGGACTATGATTGGGGTTGCAAGCTCTGTACCAAATCCAGGCGATGCAAAACCTTTTAATCTTTTAGGAATACCAATACTAATAGTTAGAAACAAAGAGAATGAAGTAAAAGTTTTTCACAATGTTTGTAGTCATAGAGGTTTCAAATTAGTTGATCAGGAATGTAAATTAAAAAATGTAATAAGATGCCCTTATCATTCTTGGTCCTATGATTTTAATGGAAAATTAACTGTTACTCCACATATAGGAGGACTAGGAAAACATGAGGTTGAAGGGTTCGATAAAAACAAGAATAACTTAAAAGAAATTAAATCAAATATTTGGATGGATTTAATTTTTATTAATATTAATTCTAATGCAAAACCATTTGAAGATTTTATTAAACCTCTAGAGGATAGATGGTCTAAGTTTATTTCTAAAAAAGATCAAAAATTAATAAGACATTCGACTGATAACGGATATTTTAATATGACAGTAAATAGTAATTGGAAATTTGCAATTGAGAATTATTGTGAAAGTTATCATTTGCCGTGGATACATCCAGAACTAAATAAAGTTTCAAATATTTCAGATCACTATCATATTGAAGATGAGAATTTAAATTTTTCAGGACAAGGAAGTAATAAATATTCACAACAGTTTGATGGAAACATTAAATTTAAATGCTTTCCTAACTGGCCTACTGAACTTTCTGAAAAATCTGAATATGTATCATTATATCCAAACGTAATGTTAGGAATACATATTGATCATTTCTATGCATTTTGGTTAGAGCCAATTTCTAACAATCAAACTAAAGAACATTTTGAATTATATTATGTTGGAGACGAAAGTGCCTCTAGTGATGAGTTTAAAGACATAAGAAAAAAAAATTTTGCATTTTGGCAAGAAGTCATGAATGAAGATGTAACTGCAATAGAAGGAATGCAAAACGGGCGAAATTCTCCAGCTTATAATGGTGGGAATTTTTCACCTGTAATGGATACTCCTACTTTGATGTTTCATAAGTGGGTTGCAACCAATTTAACTAAATGAGAGGGTAAATTATGAAAAAAGATCTTATTACAAGATTAAATGAAGGTCCAATAATGTGTGCAGAAGGCTATCTTTTTGCAATGGAAAGAAGGGGTTATCTTTCAGCAGGTCCATTTGTTCCAGAAGTTGTTATGGAACATCCTGAGGTAGTAACTCAATTACATCGAGAATTTATTAGAGCAGGTTCAGATGTTGTTCAAGCATTTACTTATTACGGTCATAGAGAAAAGCTTCGAATAATTGGTAAAGAACATTTGTTAGAACCAATGCAAAAAGGCGCTCTTAAAATTGCAAAAGATGCTGCAGCTGAGTTTAAAGATTTAGATCTTATGGTTTGTGGAGATGTGGCAAACACAAATGTATTTGATCCAGGAGATCCTAATACTCACAAACAATGTCAACAAATGTACGAAGAGCAAATTGCTTGGGCAAAAGAAGCTGGTGTTGACTTTGTTATTGCCGAAACAATAAGTTGGACTGATGAAATGAAAATTGCATTAAAAGCAATTAAAGAAGCTGGACTCATTGCGGTATGCAATTTTGCAATTCCTAGAGGAGATAAAACTAGAGAAGGTCATAGTGCTGAGGATGCATGTAAAATGATGGAAGATCTTGGTGCTGATGTTGTTGGGTTAAATTGTTACAGAGGACCCGAGATGACAATGAAACTTTTAAAAAAAGTTAGAGACAAAGTTTCATGTCATGTATCAGGGCTTCCAGTTCCTTACAGAACTACAGAAGAAGAACCTGGTTTTTTAAATATTACTGATCATGGTTGTGATTGTATTCCTGGTGGAAATGCATTTCCAGTTGCTTTAGACAACTTATTTTGTAACAGATTTGAAATGGCAGAATTTGCAAAAGATTGTGTTCATAATAAAATAAATTTTATTGGTATATGTTGTGGTGCTGAAGCTCATCATGTCAGAGAAATGTCTGTTGCAATTGGTAAAAAACCAATTTCAATGAAATATATGCCAGATATGAGCAAACATTTTCACCATGGAACAGATAAATCTCTTAAAAAAGTAAATAAGGAGATCAAATACTAATAATAAATATGAAGAGAAAAACTTTTTTTGATTCTAGAGACAAATATTTATCATTTGTAAACTCAACTAATGAAAAATCAAAAATTGCTTTTTATTTATTTAAAAAAATAGAAAAAATCAGTACTCGGTCACCAATTTTTAACGTTTTAGACGCGGGTACTGGTGAGGGAACAATTATATCTACTTTTTTGTCAGGCCTGCATAAATATCTGCCAAATAAACCTATATTTATTGTAGGTAAAGAAATAAGTATCGATGATATTAATGTGCTTCTAAGTTTTTTAGGGGATAGATTTGCTGAACATAAAACTTTAATTTTTAATATTACTAATTGTAGCTATAAAGATCTAAATAACTCTACATCTGACAATGTAAAATTTGAAAAATTAGAATTAGTTGGAAAAAAAGGTATTGATTTTACTAAGATCTTAATGAGTTTAAGTCCTTATATTAGAAAAAATTGGAAATTATCTTTTAATAACAAAAATGGTTCAATTAAACCCAAGTCAAAAATTTTTTTGACTATTTATAGAAAAGATCAAAAAAAAAAATTAAAAGACTTTATACCCAGAAATATAAGTGAAATTCCAAAAAAATATGATTTTATTATTGCATCTCAGTGTTTTAAGCTTCGGTCTCCTTTAACTCAGACTGTAAAAAATGTTATTAAACCTCTTTTATCTTTGCTAAATTTTAAAGGAAAAATGTTCCTTATATACTCATCAGGAAAGGATTTTACAGGATCATTTCTCAAGTATTACTATCCAAGGAATGGTTTTTATAAAAATTCAGAACCCAAAAAATTAATATCTCAAATAAAAAAAAATATAGAAAAAGATAAATTTAAAATAAAACTAGAAAAACTAAAATATACATTCAATAATTTATCTATCAATTTGAAGGAATTCTCACTAAATAATATTTTTTCTGTCTGGAATGCAATTAACTATGTGGGACAAGTTTCTGAAATAGAGCAAAAAAAAGTTTCATTTACTAAAAAAAATATAAATATTCTTCAAAAGAGATTGTCCAAATTAAAAAATATTTATTTTGAAAACAATATTGTAAATTTTGAAAAAGAAAGGTTATAAATAAATTTATGGAGAAAAATGCCAAAGTTGTAATCATAGGTGGTGGTGTGGTGGGTTGTTCTATTCTTTACCATTTATCTAAATTTGGATTAAAGGATTGCATTTTACTTGAGAGAAATGAACTTACCTCAGGATCGTCTTGGCACGCAGCGGGAAATGTTCACGTTATTTCATCTGACCCTAATATCTCTAGGATGATGGCTTATACAATAGGCTTGTATAAAGAAATAGAAAAAGAGTCAGGTCATTCTGTAGGATTTAAACCTAGTGGAGGTTTTTATTTAGCTTCAAATGACGTGTGGGCTGATTATTTAAAGAGAGAAAGATCAAAAGCAAGATATATGGGGCTTGACCAAGAATTTATTTCTTTAGAGGAAGTTAAAAAGAAAAATCCTCTAATTGATCCATCTAGATATTTGTTGGCCTTATGGGATCCTATCGATGGTGAAGTTGATCCTTCAGGAGTTACTTATGCTTTTGCAAAAGCTGCAAAAGTTCATGGTGGAAAATATTACACTCACACTGTCGTAAAAGATACGAAACAAAAAGAAGATGGAACTTGGGATGTCTTTACCGAAAAAGGAAATATAAATGCTGAAATAGTAATAAATGCAGGAGGACTTTGGGCAAGAGAAGTTGGTCAACTAGCTGGGCTTAATCTTCCAGTTCAACCAATGGAGCATCATTATTTGATCACTGAACCTATTCCAGAAATTGAAGCAATGGGTGACCAAAGATTACCAATTGGAACAGATTTTGAGGGAAATATTTACTTTAGACAAGAAGGAAAAGGAATGTTGCTTGGAACTTATGAGCCAAAATCAACTCCTTGGAAAGTTGAAGGCACACCAATGAATTTTGGACATGAGTTACTAGAGCCAAAGTTAGATAACATTGAAGATAGATTGGCAATTGGGTTTGAGAGAATGCCAGCATTAGAGCGGGCAGGAATAAAAAATATAGTTAATGGACCTTTTACTTTTGGTCCAGATGGAAGCCCTCTTATTGGTCCAGTACCAGGAATGAAAAATTATTGGGTTGCTGTTGGTGTTATGGCTGGATTTTGCCAAGGCGGCGGTGTTGGAAAATGTATAGCAGAATGGATTATTGACGGAGAACCATCAATTGACGTTTGGGCAATGGATGTTGCAAGATTTGGAGATTATGCATCACCTCAATATGGAACAATAAAATCCTCAGAAAATTATGAGCGAAGATTTATTATGACTTTTCCAAACGAAACTTTACCAAAGGGAAGAAAACAAAAAACTACTGCACTGTATGATCGTTTTGTAAATCAAGGTGCTGTTATGGGAGATAGCTTTGGATTAGAAAATGTTTTGTGGTTTGCAAATAATAAAGAAGATGCTCATGAAGAACCTACTATTAAAAGATCAAGATCACATGACTATGTTTCAAAAGAGGTTATTAATGTAAGAGAAAATGTTGGTTTAATCGAAGTTGCCAACTTTTCAAAACACGAATTCAAAGGTCCTGATGCTAGAAAATTTTTAGATCACATAATGGCTGGAAGACTTCCAAAACCAGGAAGAATATCTTTATCTCCAATGTTGTCTTATAGAGGAAAATTATGTGGTGATTTAACGGTTGCTTGTTTAGATGAAAATGAATTTATGGTATTTGGTTCTGGAGCTGCTCAAGAAATGCATAGACGTTGGTTTGAGAGTCACATAGATAAATTTAATTTAAGTTATTCTAATAGATCTGATGAGTATCATGGTTTGTCTATTGCAGGACCAAATTCAAGGAAAGTTTTGGAAAAAATTGTAAGAGATGATGTTTCAAATGAAAAATTTAAGTTTAGAGATTCTAGAAGAATGTTTGTTGGTGGAGTTCCAGCTATAATAAATAGAATTTCATTTACTGGCGAACTCGGTTATGAAATTTATGTAGCACCTCACTATCAACTAAAACTTTATGAAGAATTAATGGAAGCTGGAAAAGAATTTAATATTAAACCTTTTGGTGGAAGAGCATTAATGTCAATGAGGTTGGAGAAAAATTGGGGAGCTTGGACTTTAGATTATAGACCTGATTTTACTGCAAAAGAGACAGGCTTAGATGCTTTTATAAATTGGGACAAAGAGTTTATTGGTAAAGAAAGTGCACAAAAGGAAAATTCTTCAAATAAACTCGTACCATTAATTGTTGAAACAAATGAAATTGATGTAACAAATAATGAAGCCGTCTTGAATGGAGATCAAAGTATTGGCTATGTAACTTCAGGTGGGTTTGCTCATTTTGTAAACAAAAGTGTAGCGTTTACTTTTGTTGATCAAAAAAAAATTAAATCTGAAAATAAAATTCAAGTAGAGATAAATGGAGATTTATTTAATTGTTCAATTATTAAAGAACCACTTTACGATCCAAGTGGTCAAAAAATGAGAAGCTAATGGCTCAAAAAGATGTAGGAAACAAAATTCCAATTTATAAACTTAAAACCACAGATGAAGTTATGAAGTACTACGATGAGTGGGGAGACAAAGATAAATATAATAAAGACATGGTTGATTGGAACTATACTGGACCCAAAGAAACCGCTGAAATATTTAACAAATATGAGAAAAATAAAGATACTTTAATTTTTGATGCTGGATGTGGAACAGGTTTAGTGGGATTGGAGCTTGAAAAATATAGTTTTAAAAATTTTCATGGAGCTGATTTATCTCAAACTTTATTAGACACTGTACCAAAAGATCTTTATCAAAAATTAGTAAAGGTTGATTTAAATAAACCAATAGAAGTTGAGGACAACTTTTATGGTGGAGTTATGTGTGTTGGAACATTTACTTTTGGGCATGTAAAACCAAATGCATTAGATGAATTTATAAGAATAACAAAACCAGGTGGTTTAATTTGTTTCACAATTAATGAAGGAATTCATGAAGAGTATGGTTTTGATAAAAAAATTGATATACTCAAAGAAAGCAAGAAGTGGGAAGAATTAGAATTTTTTAAATCCGACTATATTGCAAGCAAAGATGTTAACGCATGGTTAGGTTTGTATAGAGTATTATGAGGTTTAGTAGAAAAATAGCTCCTGAGATAAAACCAAGACAAAATTTTATTACTAAAAAAAGATTAAGAGAAGATGAAATTGATTTTGATAAGTTAAGATCATATCGTTTAGATAGGGTTAGAAAAGAATTAGTAAAAAACAATTTAGAAGCTTGTATTTTATTTGATCCAGTGAATGTTCGTTATGCTTTAGATACTGTAAACATGAGTGTCTATAATATGCATAACTTAACAAGATATTGTTTTGTACCGGTCAATGGACCAACAATTCTTTATGAGTATTTTAATTGTGAAATATTATCGAAGCATTTAAATCTAATTGACGAAATCAGACCTGCAATCACATGGGATTATTTTAGCAATGGAGATCAAGCAAATTTACAATTATCAAAATGGATAAATGAAATTAAAGATTTATCAAAAAATTATTTTAAAACTAAAAAAATTGCAATCGATGTTTTAAATGGTCCTGCGGTTACAGCTTTAAATAAAGAAGGAATTGAAGTTGTAGATGCAAAATTAATTTTAGAACAAGCAAGAGTAATAAAATCACCTGATGAATTAACCTGTATGAAAGCAGCAATAGAAGTTGCAGAAAAAGGTGTATCAAAAATGAGATCAGATCTTAAGCCAGGAATGACAGAAGATGAATTGTGGTCAATTTTACATAAAACGAATATTGAAAATGGAGGTGAGTGGATTGAGTGTAGGATTTTATCGTCTGGTGAAAGAACAAATCCATGGATGCAAGAGAGTAGTAATAAAGTTATGCAACAAGGAGAAATTGTTGCTTTTGATACAGATATGGTTGGTCCCTATGGATACTGTGCTGACATATCAAGAGCCTTTGTAGTTGGACATAAATTTAATGATGAGCAAAAAAAACTATATTCAATGGCTAGAAATCAAATTGATCATAATTTTAGATTAATAAAACCAGGAATGAGTTTTAAAGAATTTATAAAAAAATCTTGGGTTTTGCCTGATGAGTATTATGGAAATAGGTATTCTTGTATGGTTCATGGAATTGGGTTGTGTGATGAGTGGCCTCAAATAAGATATCCAACTGATGGTGGAGAAGAAGGTGGAACTTTTGAGAAGAACATGACAATTACACTTGAGAGTTATATTGGTAAAGTTGGTGGTAAAGAAGGTGTAAAACTTGAACAACAGTATCTTGTAGGTGAAAATGGACTTGAATTAATGTCCCATCATCCGTTAGAAGATATTTAATGAAAATTATTTTAGTAATGGGTTTACCTGGAGCAGGTAAAACAACTCTAGCAAATGAAATGGCACCACTATTAAATGCAAAAAGATTAAATGCAGACGAGGTAAGAAAAGCTGCAAACGATTGGGATTTTTCTGAAGAGGGAAGAGTAAGACAGGCAAGAAGAATGGCTGAGGCAGCTTTAAAATTAAAAGCAGATGGTCATTATGTAATTGCAGATTTTATTGCGCCAACTCCCGAAGCAAGAAGTTTGTTTCCAGCAGATTTTAGAGTGTGGGTCGATACGATTAAAGAAGGAAGATTTGAAGACACTAATCAGATGTTTGTTAATCCTAAGAATTTTGATTTTCATGTAACAACTCAGGATGCAAAAAATTGGGCACCAAAAATAATAGAGGAGATAAAAAAATGACACACCAATGGGATAACAAAAAACCAACAGCACAAATGCTAGGAAGATGGCAACCTTTTCATGATGGACATTACACTTTGTTTAAAGAAATTATTAAAAAAACTGGACAAGTTTGTATTCAAATTAGAGATATACAGGGTGTAGACGATAATCCTTTTGATTTTGAAACTGTTAAAAAAAATATTGAAGACAGATTAAATCCTGAATTTGAAGGACAATTTAAAATAATGTTAGTGCCTAATATTACAAATATTTGTTATGGTAGGGGAGTTGGATATAAAATTGAGGAAATAGTTTTAGATGAAGAAACTCAAAAAATATCAGCTACCAAGATAAGAGCAAAAATGAGAGAAGAGGGAAAGTTAAAATAAACTTAAATGAACGATAGACTTAAGACTATTGTAGATTTAGAAAAATATCCAATATACGATTTAAATTCACCAATAATTAAAAATCTAATTAAAAAATGTAAAGAAGAACTTGATCAATATAGTTGTTCAACAATTCCAAATTTTATTTTACCTAAATCACTTAAGGTAATGAATTCTGAGTTAGAAAAACAATTAGACGAAGTTTATATGTCTAAAGAGAGTATAAATGCATATTTGTATGCAAAGGACGATCCCTCATTACCAAAAGATCATCCAAAAAGAACTTTTATGAATAGATATAATGGATATTTAAATTCAGATTGTTTTCCAAAAGATTCTGAAATGAAATATCTTTACGAAACTGAAGAACTTTTAAAATTTGTATCTGCTTGTTTAGGCGTCTCACCTATTTACAGATGGGCGGATCCTTTAGCATGTCATGCGTATAATGTTATGAAACCAGATGGAGTACTCCCATGGCATTTTGACAGTTGTGAATTTACGCTTAGTTTAATGATCCAAAAACCTGAAAAGGGTGGTGTATTTGAGTACTGTCCAAATATTAGAGAACCTGGAAATGAAAATTTCAAAGAAGTGCAAAAAGTTATAGCAGGAGACAGAACTAGGGTAAGACAATTAAAATTAGAGCCAGGGGATTTACAAATATTTAAAGGTAGATTTACTTTACACAGAGTAACAAAGGTTGAAGGCCAA
>CACPHV010000012.1 GCA_902633985.1 uncultured Pelagibacteraceae bacterium | reverse complement strand
TTTTTTGGTATTGGTTTTGATATCCATAGATTAATAAAAGGAAAAAAACTTTTTTTAGGTGGAATTAAAATCCCCTATCACTCAGGACTTAAAGGTCATTCAGATGGAGACGTGATTATTCACTCAATAATTGACTCTCTACTTGGCGCAATGAGAAAAAAAGATATTGGTACTGTTTTTCCAGATAATCAAAAAAAATATAAAAATATTAGATCCCCTAAAATGCTTAAACCTATTGTTGAAATATTAAATAATAATGACTTTTATATAACTAATTTAGATATAAATTTAATATGTGAACATCCAAAAGTTTCAAAATATCGCGATAAAATAATCAAATCTTTATCTAATTTATTAAATATTGATAAAGAATTAATTAACCTAAAAGGTAAAACAGTAGAAAAACTTGGATTAATTGGAAAGGAAAAAGCAATAGCTTGTGAAGTTATTTGCTCAATAACACAATGAAAAAAATAAATGTTTTGTTATCTACTTTCTTTGGTTATGGATATTTAACCAAAATTCCTGGAACTGTAACCTCTGCTGTTACAGCTGTTTTTATTTATATAGCTTATGAAATTTTAGGTTACACAGATCTTAAGTTTTCAATTATTTTTTTTATACTTTTATTTTTTTATTCATTTTATGCAGTAAAAGATGCTGAATCTGAATTTACAAATAAAGATCCAAGACAAATAGTAATCGATGAAGTTTTAGGACAATCCATGCCTTTAATTTTGTTATTGTATTTAAATCAAACTAATCAAATAAGTATTTCCATTGAAATTTATTATATTTTATCTTTTGTTTTTTTTAGATTTTTTGACATTCTAAAACCTTTTCCAGTAAGTTATTTTGATAAAAATCATAAAAACTATTTTGGGATAATTATGGATGATATAATGGCAGGGTTATATTCAATGATATTGATATATCTAATAAGTTTAAAATTCTAATGACTATTCAATTACTTCATAAAAAATTAATTAAAAAAAAATTAAATATATCTGTAGCGGAGTCTTGTACGGGTGGGTTATTGGCTCATAATTTAACTAAATTAGCCAATTCATCAAAATATTTTCAAATGGGTCTAACCACTTACTCTGATCAAGCTAAAATAAAGATATTAAAGGTTAATAAAAATATTATTAGGAAATATGGTGCGGTAAGCCATGAGTGTTGTAAGGCAATGGTTCAAAATTTATCTAGAATTTCAAAGAGTAAAATCAATGTATCAATAACAGGAATTGCTGGACCAGGAGGTGGATCAAAAAAAAAACCCGTTGGCCTTGTTTATATTGGGGTCAAAAAAGGGAAAGTTCTGCTTATTAAAGAAAATAAATTTAAATCAAAAAAACGTAATTCAATTCAAAAATCAACTGTTCGTAACGTAATTAAGATAATCAGTAAAATTATTTAATACTTTCAGCTCTTTTTTGAAACGCGTCTGCTATCTTTTCCAAACCAAATTGAAAAGATTTGGTCATTAAAATATTTAAAAATTTATTTTCAATTTCAAAATCAATGTCAAATAAAACTTCTGTCTTGTAACCGTCTGTATCATTTCCTACCTCAATAAATTTCCAATTATTTTCTAAGTGATTTAATGGTCCACCTAAATTAACAACATGAATATGATCATTTTTTTTATTTAATTTAACGTCACTTTTAAATGTATCCTTAAACGGCCCCTTACCTATTGTAAGATCTGCTATAACATTTATTGTATCGCCTTTATCAGTTCTCTCATAAACTTTTGAATTATCGCAGAAAGGAATAAATTCTGGATATTTTTCAATATCTAAAACAAACTCAATTAGCTTATCTTTTCTGTTATCAATTAATCGCTTAACTGATGCTTTTGGCATTAATTATTTTTTAATCTATTTTGTTGAAGTTTCGCAAAATCTTCATCCGCATGATATGAAGATCTAGTTAAAGGAGATGAAGATACTAACAAAAATCCTTTAGCTTTTGCAATTGTTCCTAAATCTTCAAATTCTTTTGGTGTATAATATCGGTCTAATGGATAATGTTTAGTTGAAGGTTGTAAATATTGACCAATCGTTATGAAATCAACATCTGCAGCTCTTAAATCATCCATGACCTGTAAAATTTCATCTCTTGTCTCACCTAAGCCAACCATTATTCCTGATTTGGTAAAAATATTTTTGTTAACTTTTTTTGCATTTTTTAAAAGCTCTAAAGATGCAAAATATCTAGATCCAGGTCGAACTTTTAAATAAAGACTAGGGACAGTTTCAATATTATGATTAAAAACATCGGGTTTAGCATCTAAAACTTTTTTATATGCGTCTCCTTTTCTTAAGAAATCAGGTGTAAGAACTTCAATAGTAGTATTTGGGTTTAATTTTCTGGTTTGATTAATCACTTCAAAAAAATGTTCTGATCCACCATCTTCTAAATCATCTCTATCAACTGAGGTAATCACAACGTGTTTTAAATTTAATTTTTTAACCGCTTCTGCAATCTTAACAGGTTCAAGTTGATCTAATTTTCCTGGTACACCAGTTTTGACATCACAAAAAGCACAAGCTCTTGTGCATGTATCCCCCATAATCATAAAAGTTGCATGTCGCTTACTCCAACATTCAGTTATATTTGGGCAGTTCGCTTCCTGACAAACAGTTACAAGATTATTATTATTTACTATTGTTTTAGTTAAAAAGAATTCCTTACTATTTGTAAGTTTAGATCTTATCCATTCAGGTTTTTTTTTAATTGGATTAACTGGTTTGTTTTCTTTTTCTGGATGTCTACTTTTCATCTTTTTTAATTATATAAATAGTCTCATTTTTTTTACCAAACAAAAATCGTTCTCTAATTAAAGTCTCAATATAATCAAGATCTAAATTAGTACTTAGAAGTGAATTTTTATGATCCATATCTTCTATTTTACTAGTTAGTGTTAATTCTTCTTTTTTCAAGTTAGACAAAAGTTCCTTTTTTTCTATGTAGGAAAAAAGACCCCTTTCTCCAGATACCAAGTTAAAACCAAAATAGAAAATAAAAAAAACAGAAATTAATAAAAAATAATTTCTTTTTATTAATCGAAGCATTAATTGATCTTATTCATCCTCACTTTTTTTCCAAGTTCTTCTTCAATACGGATCAATTGATTATATTTTGCAACCCTTTCAGATCTAGCTAAAGATCCTGTTTTAATTTGATTTGAATTAGTACCCACAGCTAAATCAGCAATAAACGTATCCTCACTATCACCTGATCGGTGCGATATAATTGTTTTATATCCAATGGTTTGGGCAAATTTAATTACATCTAGGGTTTCTGAAACGGTACCAATTTGATTTAGCTTTATTAAGATAGAATTAGAGGAAATATTTAAGAAACCTTTCTTTAATCTCTCAAGATTTGTTACATACAAATCATCTCCTACGATCTGAACTTTTTTTATTGATTTCATTAATTTATTCCATGCAAACCAATCATTTTCAGCAAATGGGTCCTCAATTGACTTGATTTTATATTTTTTAATAATTTTTTGATATTCTTTAATTGATTTATCTACTGAAATATAACTTTTTGAATGAATAGAGTATTTGTTTTTTTTATATAATTCATTAGCAGCCACATCTAGACAAATAGAAACATCTTTCCCATTAATAAATCCTGATTTTTTAATTGCACTCACAATTAAATCTAAAGCTTGATTATTACTGCTGATCATGGGTGCAAACCCACCTTCATCACCAACTGAAGTTGATAAACCTCTATCTTTAATTAATTTACTTAATTTTTTAATAACAATGAAACAAATTCGCATTGCTTCAGAGAAACTTTTTGCACGATCAGGTCTAATCATAAACTCTTGAATTCTAAGACCATTATTTGCATGCGCTCCACCATTAATAATATTCATTAATGGATAAGGTAATTGAAAATTATTTTTTTGAGAAAAAGTTTTATACAAAGGTAATTTTTTTGTTTTTGCAGACAGTTTTTTAACAGCCATTGAAACAGCTAAAATTGCATTAGCTCCTAAATTAGTTTTTTGTCTTGTACCATCCAAGTTAATTAACAAAGCATCAATTCTTTCTTGATTATGGATACTTTGTCCTTTTAATTTTTTTGAAATCTTTGTGTTAACTAATTTCACTGCATTTAAAACACTTTTTCCTAAATAACGTTTATTATTTTTATCTCTTTTTTCAAAAGCTTCAAAAGTTCCTGTAGAAGCACCTGAAGGACAAATGGCAGATGCGCTATTATTTTTAATATAAACCTCTGCCTCTACTGTTGGATTTCCTCTACTGTCAAAAACTTGACGTGCTTTTACTTTTAAAATTTTGCTCACTATTTTTTAATTAGGTTATCTATATCGTGTAATTGTTTTAATAGATTCTCTAATTTATTCAATGGTACCATGTTTGGTCCATCAGATGGAGCATTGTCTGGATCTTGATGCGTTTCAATAAATACACCAGCAACTCCAACCGCAACAGCTGCTCTTGCTAAATATTCAACAAATTCTCTTTGACCACCAGAGGATTCTCCTTGGCCACCTGGTTGCTGAACAGAATGAGTGGCATCAAAAATTACTGGATAACCGTTCTTTGCCATAATAGGTAAAGATCTCATGTCAGAAACTAAAGTATTATAACCAAAGCTTGCTCCTCTTTCTGTGACTAGGATGTTTTTATTTCCTGAGTCTGAAATTTTTTTAGTTACATTCACCATATCCCACGGTGCTAAGAACTGACCTTTTTTTACATTAATAATTTTATTTGTTTTAGCAGCAGCAATTAACAAATCTGTTTGTCTACATAGAAAAGCTGGGATTTGTAAAACGTCGACATGTTTTGAAACAATTGCACATTGTTCAGAATTATGAATGTCTGTTAAAATAGGAACATTTAATTCCTTTTTAATTTTATCAAATACAGGAAGTGATGCATCTAATCCTGCTCCCCTCTTACCCTTTAAGCTAGTTCTGTTCGCCTTATCAAATGAAGTTTTATAAATAAATCCAAGACCAAATTTTGATGTAATTTCCTTAATTTTTCCAGCCATATCGAGTGCATGTTGCTCGGTCTCAAGTTGGCATGGACCTGCAATAATACAAATCTTATTATTGTTTGAAATTTCTATATTTTCACAATTTACTTTAATCGCACTCATCTATGATTTTTTGCTGCTTTGATAAAAGAAGAGAATAAAGGATGTGGGTTCAAAGGTCTAGATTTAAATTCAGGATGGAACTGAACTCCTATAAACCAAGGATGATTTTTAAGTTCTATTATCTCTGGAAGCTTATGATCTGGAGATAAACCTGAAAATATTAATCCTTTCTTCTCAAATTTTTCTTTATATGAAATATCCACTTCATATCTATGTCTATGTCTCTCTTTTATTAATCTAGATTTATAAATATCTCTAATTTTAGATTTATCTTTTAAGATAGCATCATAAGAACCAAGTCTCATGGTACCTCCTAAGTCTTTATCTGTTCCTTTAACTTTTCTGCCACTTTTCTCCCATTCATACATCAAGCCAATAATATGAACACCGCCTTTATCAAACTCTGAAGAGGTTGCTTTTTTAATTTTTAATTGATTTCTTGCAAATTCAATTATTGCCATTTGCATTCCATAACAAATTCCAAGGAATGGAATTTTATTTATTCGTGCATATCTTATCGCCTCAATTTTACCCTCAGTTCCTCTTTTACCAAATCCACCAGGAATTAGAATTCCTGAAACATTTTTAAGTTTATTTTTTATTTCTGAAACTTTTAATTTTTCAGAATCTATTCTAACCAAATTTACTTTAAGATTATTTGATATTCCTCCATGAGTAAGTGCTTCATCTAAAGATTTATAAGCATCTTTTAATTCAACGTATTTACCAATAATTGCAATGTTAACATATCTTTTAGTATTAAGAGTAATTTTGGTTATTTTTTTCCAAGGATTTAAATTTGCAGGTTTTTTTGATTTTAATTTAAAATAATTTAAAACTTGTAAATCTAACTTTTCTTTAAAAAAGCTAATTGGAGCTTCATAAATAGTTTTAACATCGACAGTTTCAATTACATTTTTAATATCAACATTACAAAATAATGATATTTTTTTTCTATGCTCTAATGGAATAGGTCTTTCTGATCTACAAATTATAATATCAGGTTGAATACCTATACTTCTTAATTCTTTAACTGAATGTTGTGTTGGCTTTGTTTTTATTTCATCCGATGCTTTTAAATAAGGAACTAAAGTTAGATGAATAAATAATGCATTTTTTTTACCAATATCATTCGAAAATTGTCTTATCGCTTCTACAAATGGTAAACTTTCTATGTCCCCTACTATTCCACCTATTTCACAAATAACAAAATCTTCTTTAGATGTATCGTGTTTTATAAATTCTTTAATTCTATCCGTAATATGTGGAATAACTTGAACAGTTTTACCTAAATACTGACCTTTTCTTTCTTTTCTAAGAACATCACTATAAATTTTTCCAGTTGTAATGTTATCTGTTTTCTTTGCAGTAACACCTGAAAATCTTTCATAGTGACCTAGATCTAAATCTGTTTCAGCCCCATCATCGGTTACAAAAACTTCTCCATGCTGAAACGGACTCATTGTTCCCGGATCCACATTTAAATAAGGATCTAATTTTCTTAAACGAACTTTATAACCTCTTGATTGTAATAAATAAGCTAAAGATGCTGAAGAGAGACCTTTACCAAGGGAAGAAACCACGCCGCCAGTGACGAATATATATCGCGCCATGGAAGTATCTTATAGCGAATAAAAAATGAATTGAAAAGGATTAATTAATTATTTTCTGGAATTGAGGGTGTATCTTCGGTTTTTTCCTCAACTGTATCCAATACCGACCCCGTAGGAGTAAGTTCTGCTCTAGAAATAATTGTTAGAGCTAAACTGCAAATGATAAAAAGTGTTGCCACGATTGCAGTGGCTTTTGTCATGAAGCTGCCTGCTGATCTAGAGAGCATAAAATTTTCTTGGGAAACTCCAATACCAAGAGCACCTCCTTCTGATTTTTGCAATAAAACTAAAAGAACCAAAATAACTGCAAGTATGATGTTGATTACTAATAATAAAGTTTCCATGAGGGTCTAATTAATGGTTTTTTTGATTATATCAATAAATTTTTTTGGGTTTTGCGATGCACCTCCAATCAAAAAACCGTCAATACTAGGAATTTTTTTTAATATACTTATGTTATTAGTATTTACAGATCCACCATATAAAATTTTAGGATATTTTTTTACAAATATACTTTTAATAAATGAAATAGTTTTGTTTAAATCAGCTTCTTTTGGAATTACACCTGTCCCAATAGACCATACAGGTTCATAGGCTATAATAATTTTAGATTTATTCTTTATCGATTTTAATCCTTTTTCAATTTGCTTTTTTAAAATTTTATTAGTTTTTTTTTGTCTTCTTTCTTTTAAAGTTTCGCCAATACAAAATATAATTTTGAGGCCTGATTTATTTGCACTTTTTATTTTTAAATTAATTAAATTATCTGTATCACCTAGTTGTCTATTTTCTGAGTGTCCCAAAATAACAAATTTTGCTCCAACATTTTTAAGCATGGTAGAATTTACTTGGCCAGTGTAAGCACCGTAATCATAGCTCTGATGACAATTTTGAGCACCAACCTCTATTTTTGTTTTTTTAAGTCTTCTCGATAAAGGTCGAATTAATGTATTTGGTGGACAATAAACTATTTTAAACTTATTTTTTTTATTAGTTTTCGAAAACTTTATTACTTTATCAAGTGAATTTAGAGTTCTTAAATCACCAAACATTTTCCAATTAGCTACAAAATACATATATTTATTTGTCATAATTGACTTTTTAATCTATAGATTTGTTTTTTACAGATCAATAAATTTATAACGCAATGATTGAAAAATTAAAAAACTTAGGCTGGAAACAATTTGGTGGATTGGTTTTAATTGTTATAATTATTATTGCTTTTGGCTTTGGTGGTTTTGGTGGTGGATTTAGTACAAATAATCAAAACAATATTGCAAAAATAAATAAAACTAATGTCACCACTCAAGATTTTATGGATTACGTTAATCAAAGTGGAATTTCAGCAGATGCAATTAGAAATAATTTAGATAACAATGTTATAGAGGAACTATTATCAGGACTTATATCAACCACGCTTATTAATCTAGAGATTGAGGATTTTAATATTTCAATTAATGAAAAAACAATACTTAAAAATATTAAAGAGAATAAAAATTTTCATGATGAAAATGGTAAATTTGAAAGAGTTAAGTATGAAAAATTTTTATTATCAAACAATATGTCTGCACCAATGTTTGAATTAAAATTAAAAAATAGAGAATTACAAAAACATTTATTTGATTTTATTGGTGCTGGAACTATTACACCAAAATTTATAATTGATAAAAAATTTGAAGAAAATAACAGATCTTTAGATATTGAATACTTTGACATGGAAAATCTCTATAAATTAAAGTCAGATTATACTGATGATGAAATAAAAGTATTTATAGAAGAAAATAAAGACCAATTAAAAAGAGAATACATTGATTTTAGATACGTTATTTTAAATCCTAAAAATTTGATTGGTATTGAAGAATTTAATCAAGCTTTTTTTGATGAAATTGATGAAATTGAAAACAAAATTTCACAAGGTACGAGTTTTGAAAATATTTTGGAAAATATTAATGTAAATATTATAGATATTTCTAAATTTGCACCTAGTTCAAGAGAACAAATAAATGAAGAATTAATTTATTCAAAAAAGGAAACGAAATTAGATTTAATTGAAAGTGATGATAATTTTTTACTTTATAATATAGATCAAGAATATGATCTATCTCCAGATTTAGATAATGAAATAATCAAAAGTGAAATAGCTGAATTAATTTATCAAAAAGGAAAATTTGATTACAACAGAAAAATTTTGGAAGAAATCCAAAATAATAAATTTAGTAACACAAAATTTGATGAGTTAAGTAATTTTGACAAAGAATACATGTCAATTAGCTCTATTAACGACGACAAAATTTTTGAGATAAATTCTGTAAAGATGCTCTACTCATTACCAGTTAATTCTTTTACTTTAGTAAACAATAGTGAAAATAAAATTTATTTAGTAAAAATTACAGGCTTTAATAAAAATCTAATAAACAAAGAAGGCGAAGATTATAAGAATTTTGTAAATAGTGAATTTACGAATACAAGAAAAAGTATTTTAGCTGCTTATGATCAATTGCTAACTAGCAAATATAACATACAATTAAACCAAAAAACTATTGATAGAGTTAAAAATTATTTCAAATGATTATTAATCGAAGCTTCAAAGATTTTAAGTTTCGACATAGAAGCAAAAAAAATCAAATCATCTTTACTAAAAAGAAAGTAAAAAATGATGAGGAAGTATTAAACTTAATTGATAATTTTCTAGAGGAAAAAAACAGTTTTATATTTGAGTCTGTAGAAAAAGGCAAAATCAAAGGTAGGTATACAATATTTGGTAAAAATCCTGATAAAATTTGGGAGTTTAATAAAAATAATTCTTATCTAATTCAAACAAATAAAAAAAGGAAATTAAATGATAAACCAGATGAATTAATTGAAAAAATCATAGAAGATTTCAAGTTTGAAACTCCCAAAAATTTACCTAATATTTGCTCATTAATCTCTGGGTATTTTTCTTATGACTCAATTAGATATATAGAAAAAATTCCAAATAATTGTAAAAATGATCTTAATTTGCCAGATGTAAGGCTTCTTCGTCCAAGAACTTTAGTCATTCATGATAATTTAAAAAAAGAAATTTTTTACATATCTAATATTTTTAAAGATGAAAAAATTAAAAACTATAAAAATAAATATGAAGAAATTAAATCTGATTTGTTTAAATTACTCATTCAGTCATCAATCAAAAATATTGATAAAAAAATAATTCAAAAATCAAAAAATATAAAAGTGAAATCTAACACTTCAAAAAATAAATTTTTATCAATGGTTAATAAGGCAAAAAAATATATTAAATTAGGAGATATTTTTCAGGTTGTTTTAAGCCAAAGATTTGAGGCAAAATTAACAAAGAAACCATTAGATATTTATAAAAAACTAAGGGTAACAAACCCTTCTCCTTTTATGTTTTTCTTTAATTTTGAGGATTTTCAAATAATTGGTGCAAGTCCTGAAATACTTGTGAGACTTAGGGATAATAAAATTACTGTAAGACCAATCGCAGGAACTAGACCAAGGGGTAAAACTAAAAAGGAAGATCTTTTTTATGAAAGAGACCTACTTAAAGATAAAAAAGAACTTTCAGAGCATTTGATGTTACTTGATTTAGGTAGAAATGATGCTGGTAAAGTTTCAAAGATAAATTCGGTAAAAGTTACAGAAAGCTTCATTATTGAAAGATATTCTCATGTTATGCATATAGTTTCAAATGTAGTTGGGGAATATAATAAAAAAATCTCAAAATTTAAATCGCTCTTGGCTGGTTTTCCAGCAGGTACTGTATCTGGAGCTCCAAAAATTAGAGCTATGGAAATTATAGATGAATTAGAAACAACAAAAAGAAAAGTATATGCAGGAGGAATTGGATATTTTTCTGCAAATGGAGAATTTGATACATGCATTGCCTTAAGAACTGCAGTTGCTAAAAATAAAAAATTTTATGTGCAAGCAGGTGCAGGTATAGTTGCGGATAGTAAACCTAATAAAGAATATGAGGAAACAATTAATAAAGCAAAAGCTTTAATTAATGCTTTAAGATAATGAAAGTATTGTTAATAGATAATTACGATAGTTTTACTTTTAATTTGTATCATTATATCTCCTCGTTAAACATTAAAGTAGATGTAGTAAGAAATGATAAGATTAATTCTAAGGAAATCACTAAAAAAAAATATGATAAAATTGTTATTTCACCAGGACCAGGCAATCCAAATCAATCTGGTAATTGTATTAAAATATTGAAATCATTATACAAAGAATTACCTTTTTTGGGAGTATGTTTGGGTCATCAGATAATTGGACAAGTTTTTGGATCAAAAATTATCCAAGCAAGAAAGCTAATGCATGGCAAAACAAGCAAAATTAAATCTAAGAAAATTGGTATTTTAAAAAACCTCCCAAATACATTTGAAGCTACCAGATACCATAGCTTGGTAATTGATAAAAAAACCTTATCACAAGAGCTAGAGATTACAGCAGAGACAGAAGATGGGATTATAATGGGTGTTCAACATAAAAAATTTAATATTCATGGTGTACAATTCCATCCTGAAAGTATTAAAACTAAGTTTGGAATGAAAATTCTTAAAAACTTTATTAACACTTAAAATTATGGATCAAATCTTAGAAAAACTTAGAAATAAACAAGATTTAACTTTTGAAGAAAGTAAAACTGCTTTTGAAATATTAATGACAGGAAAAGCTAGTGATGACGAAATTTTTAGTTTTTTAACCTTATTATCCGAAAAGGGAGAAGTTTCAGATGAGATAGCAGGTGGAGTTTTTGTTCTTAGAGAAAAGTCTAAAAGAGTAAATGTAAGTGATTGTATTGATACTTGTGGTACTGGTGGTGATGGCATGAATACCCTTAACATTTCAACTGCTTCTGCCCTAGTTTTAGCTAGCATGGGTACAAAAGTTGCTAAACATGGTAATAAAGCTGTTTCTTCTAAATGTGGATCAGGCGATGTTTTAGAGGCTCTTAAAATTAAAATTGATTTAGAACCTGAGGATATTGAAAAAGAAATTAATACCAATAATTTTGGTTTTATGTTTGCACCAAATTATCATAGTGCAATGAGATTTGTAGGACCTGTAAGAAAGAAAATTGGAAAAAGAACGATTTTTAATATGATTGGTCCATTAAGTAATCCAGGTCTTGTAAAAAGACAAGTTGTAGGTGTATTTGATAAAAAATTATTAAAAATTTTTGCAGAAGGACTTAAAAATTTAGATCTAAAATTTGCTTGGATTGTTAATAGTGAAGATGGATTAGATGAAATATCTCCATATGCAAACACTAATGTTATTCAATTAAAAGATGGTCAAATATCTGAAATTAAAATAGATCCAAATGATCTAGGGGTTAATGCAGATAATTTTAAAAATTTAATAGGTGATAATGCAAAATTTAATGCTGAAAAAATGATTGAAATATTTAAAGGTGAAGATAATGATTTTTCAAAAGCAGTTTGTCTAAATGCTGCAGCAGGTTTAATTGTTGGAGAAAAATTTTCTGAATTTTCTGAAGCATATACTCATACAAGAGAATTTATTCTTTCTGGAAAAACTTTTTCACATCTAGAAAAGATTCAAAATGTCTGAAAATATACTTCAAAATATTATTCAAAAAAAAATTGAAAAAGTTGATAAATTAAAAAAAACTTTAAATCTTAAAGTTTTGAATGAATTAATAGATAAAAATAATAGCTATATTAATTTTAAAGAGAAAATTGAAAATAATGTAAAAAATAATAAAACTTCAATTATTGCTGAAATAAAAAAAGCAAGCCCTTCAGCAGGTATAATAATTGATAATTATAATCCAGTAGATATTGCACAAATTTATTTAAATAATAAAGCAACTTGTCTTTCAGTTTTAACTGAAGAAGATTATTTTTTAGGAAATTTAATACACATCAGTAATATAAAAGATAAAATAAATTTACCTATATTGTGTAAGGATTTTTTTATCGATAAATTTCAAATACCTTTAGCAAAAAGTTATGGTGCAGATGCTATTTTAATTATTTTGGCTGGTGTTTCTGATGATCTTGCTTCTGAATTATATGATGAAGCTATGAAATATAATATGTCAGTTATTGTTGAAGTTCATACAGTAGAAGAAGCTAAAAAAGCATTAAATTTTAAAGATGCATTAATTGGAATAAACAATAGAAATTTAAAAACCCTTAAAACTGATATAAATACAACTTATGATATTTATGATGTAGTAAAAAGTCACAAAGGTCCTTTAATATCTGAAAGTGGAATTAAGAACAAAGATGAGCTATTAGAACTAAATAACAAAACATCAATTAACACTTTTTTAATTGGTGAATCACTTTTAAAAAACTTAGATAAAAATTCTATTTTTTCAGTTTTATAGTCAAATAAAGCCCTAATTTGCTAGTTTTTTTTAGTATTGTTAATTTAAAAGAACTTTTATAGAACATTATTTGTACGATATTTGTTCTTATGCTAACAAAAAAACAAAAAAACCTACTTTTATTTATCAACAAGAAGTTGAGAAATTCTGGTGTATCTCCTTCATATGAAGAGATGAAACAGTCTCTTAATTTAAAATCTAAATCAGGTATTCATAGATTGATTAGTGCTTTAGAAGAAAGAGGTTTTATTAAAAGATTAGCTCACAAAGCAAGAGCTTTAGAGGTAATTAAATTACCAGAGACAGCTTCTGCCAATGATATTTATAATAGCTTTTCACCTAGTGTCATTAAAGGTGGACTAGATGAAGAACAAACTGATTCTGATGAAGTAGAAGTACCAGTACTTGGAAAAATTGCTGCAGGAACACCTGTTGAAGCAATACAAAATGAGGTTTCTAGAATTCCACTACCAAATAATTTAGAAAAAAACGGTGATTACTTTGGATTAAAAGTTCAAGGTGACTCTATGATAGACGCAGGTATTCATGAAGGAGATACTGTTATTATCAAAAGAACTGATACTGCTGATAATGGTAAAATCGTAGTTGCTTTAATAGATGAACATGAAGCGATGTTAAAAAGAATTCGAAAAAAAGGTAAAGTTGTAGCGCTTGAAAGTGCTAATAGAAACTATGAAACTAAGATTTTTGGACCTGATAGAGTAAAAGTTCAAGGAGTTTTAGTATCTTTATATAGAAACTTCTAAAAAAATAGTCTAAACAACATTGATGCCTAAAGTAGCAACACGTTTTGCTCCATCCCCTACTGGAGCTCTGCATATTGGAGGGGTTAGAACTGCCTTATTTAATTGGTTGTTCTCTAAAAATCAAAAGGGAACTTTTCATCTAAGAATTGAAGATACAGACAAAGAAAGATCAAAAGAGGAACACAAAATACAAATTATTAAATCATTAAAGTGGATAGGGATTGAACATGATGGTGAAGAATATATTCAGTCACAAAAAATAGAAAATCATATTAAAATTGCTAATGAATTATTAAAAAAAGGCAACGCATATAAATGCTACTGCTCTGCTGAAGAGATAGAGGAACAAAAAAAAAGAGCTAGGCAAAAAAAGATGCCATATATTTATAATAGAAAATGGAGAGATGCTGATGAAAAAGATACTCCTAAAGATATTAAACCCGTAATTAGATTTAAAAGTAAAATAGAGGGAAATTCTAAACTTAACGATTTAGTTCAAGGAAATATTGAAATTGAAAATAATACAATAGAAGATTTTATAATTTTAAGAAACGATGGAACACCAACCTATAATCTTTCTGCAACTGTTGACGATCATCAAATGGGAATGACACATATAATTAGAGGAGATGATCATAAGATAAATACTTTTAAACAAATACAAATATACCAAGCAATGGGTTGGGATGTTCCAGAATTTGCACATATTCCACTAATTCATACTATAGAAGGTAAAAAACTATCAAAAAGAGATAATGCCTCTACTTTGGATGATTACTCAAAAATAGGAATAATGCCTGATGCATTAAGAAATTATTTACTTAGATTAGGATGGTCATATAAAGATAAAGAAATATTTACTTTAGAAGAGAGCATTGAACACTTTAATTTAGCAGGTATTGGAAAATCACCATCAAAACTAGATATGAGTAGAATATTATCAATGAATGAGCATTATATAAAAACAATCAATGAGAATGATCTTTATCAATGTCTAGATGAATATTGTAAAATTTATAAAGAAGAAATTAAAAATGACAAAGAAATAAAAGTTAAATCCTCATTATCATTTTTAAAAAATAAGGCTAAAACATTAGAAGACGTTTACAATAATTCAAAATTCATCATAAATGATGAAGTTAACTTCAATGAGGATGATATTAAATTAATAGATGATAAAGCAAAAAAAATTATTTCAGAATTTATTAAAGAATTATCATCTATTTCAAAAATAAATAAAGAGAATTTAGAGCCTGTAGTAAATAATTTAATAAAAATAAATGATACAAATTTTAAAGGTGTCGGTCAGCCTATACGAATTGGTTTAACAGGATCAAAATTTGGTCCTGGATTATATGATATAGTTATAGCTCTTGGTAAAGAAGAAGTTTTAAAGAGACTAGCTAAGATAATTTCTCAAAACTAAACAAGCCTCTTCAGATGAAGAAGTTTTAGATCTAATTCCTTCTAATGTTTTTGAACAATCAGATAATTGTTTTTTGATAAGGTCAGGGTTTTTTAAAAGATAAATTACAGACCTATAAATTTCATCAGCATTACATTCGCTTTGTAACAATTCAGGAATGACTTCACGATTATTGATAATATTAATTATATTTGCAAATTTAACATTAACTAACATTTTAAATATCATAAAATTTATAAAACTGAGTTTATAAATAATTATAGAAGGTATATTTGAGCTCGAAATTTGCAGTGAAACTGTACCAGATTTGGATACAGCAAAAATTGAATTAGATAAAATTTTAGATTTAATACTTTCATCTGAAACCACATCTACATTTTCAATATTAAATTTTTTAATTTCTGACAAAATTAAATTTTTATTTTCATCAGTTGAATGAAAGTAAAAATAAAAATCATTATGTCTTTTATTCATTAGTTTTATAAAATCAATTAAAATATTTAATAATGCGTCTGTTTCAGATTTTCTACTTCCAGGGAAAATTGATATAATTTTTTTATCTTTGGGAATTATATTTTCAATAATTTTTTTATTATCTTGATTGTTCTCAATTAATGGATGTCCAACGAAAGTATTTTTAATATTTTCTTCATCAAAATATTTTTTTTCAAAGTCAAATAATAGAAGAATATGATCGATATATTTTTTAATTTTTTTTACTCTATTTTTTCGCCATATCCAAACTTGTGGAGCTACATAATGAATTATTTTAATATTATTGTTAATTTTTTTAACTCTTTCGGCGACACGCATAGTAAAATCAGGGCTATCAACAGAAAATAATATATCAGGATTAAATTTTATTATTTCATTAACAGTGTAGTTAATTTTATTTCTAATTTTAAATATATTTAATAAAATACTCGTAAAACCTAGATAAGTTATTTCATTTAAATTAAAAATACTTTCAATTCCTAATTTTTTTAAATGATTTCCACCAACAGATGAATATTCAATATTAGTATTTTGAGATTTTAACTTTGAAATAACCGTTGAAGCTAATTTATCTCCAGAAGGCTCACCTGTTAGTATGAATATTTTTTTCATATAATGTTGATAAATATATTGTTCTTATTAGCAAATTTAATGCATTTGATTTTATCTAGAAAAATATTCTTTTTAGATTGTAAAACGACACCCCGTAATCCATACTTTTTAATATCTTTAAAAGTTTGTAGACCAACTGTTGGTAAGTCCATTCTTAAATCTTGTTTCTTTTTTGGGAGTTTTATTAAAATTCCATCTGAATTTTTCTTCAATTCTGATAGCATTTTTTTTGTTCCCTCTCTTCCTTCTTTAGCTAAAATTTTATCACCTTTAACAACTATGGCCTGAACATGGTCTAAACTTTTTGTTTTGTTGAAATAAGATTTACCTTTTTTTATTGAAATTATATCCGGTTTATTTGGTTTAAATTTACTGTAATTTCCTCTCCTTAAAGATAGTTCTGGATTAAAAAATATAGAGCTTATAACTTTAATTCCTTCATTGTTTAAAATTTTTATAATTGATTTAATTATAGCGGCATCACCTATTTTGGCTGCTTTTATTACACTTGGCATATAATAAATCCCTTTTAAATCTAATCTTAAAGAAGAAAAATTTGGTTTTGAAATTTTACCTGCGAACAAAACTTTCTTACATTTTTTTTGTTTAATTATATTTATTATTGTTCCAAATTTTCCAATACTTATTCTGAATGAATTTTTATCTTTTTTAAAATTATTATTTTTTGAAAAATCAATTATAAAATATTTTTTTTTTAATTTCTTAACTTTACTTAGAACTATATCTGAAAAATCAGTGTCACCTAAAAACAAACCTATCATTTTAATTTGAAAATGGAGTGCAAATTGGTCTTTTCTTATCCATTTCTATAAATTTAATAACTTCTACAACTAATTCATTATTCTTTAATTCATTTGATAAATTGCTTAAATTTTCTGTTAAATTTTCGTTCTTAAAAATTTTTTTATAAGCATCACTTAAAGTCATTATCTCTTTATTTGGAATATTTTTTCTTCTTAGACCTATTAAATTCAATCCTTGCAAAACACTTCTGTTTCCATGTGCAATACCATAAGGAATAATATCTCTTACTACACCACACATACCTCCAATCATTGCTGATTTACCTACTCTCGTAAATTGCTGAACAGCTGAATTACCACCAATAATTGCATTATCGCCTATATGGGCATGACCTCCTAAAGGTACATTATTTGCTAAAATAACATTATCACCAACAAAGCAATCATGTGCAATATGAGCTGAAACCATAAACAAACAATTATTACCAACTTTTGTTAATCCGCCGCCCCCTTTTGTTCCAGGGTTAATTGTAACGTATTCTCGAATTTTGTTATTATCTCCAATTTCCAATTTTGTTTCTTCACCTTGAAATTTTAAATCCTGTGGATCATTACCTATTGAGGCAAATGGATAAATTTTATTATTTTTTCCAATTTTAGTATTTCCTATTATATTGACGTGAGATTGAATCTCTGTTTCTTCACCTATTTCAACATTTGGACCAATAACGGCGTAACAACCAATTTTTACATTTTTAGAAATTTTAGCATTTGAGTCAATTATAGCTGTTTTATGTATCATTTATTATCTCTTAAAAATTCTCTAATATTTTTTGCTGGATAACCCATTACTTTTGTGTCATCAGGAATATCTCTAATTACTCCGGAACCACCGCCAATTTCTACATTGTTTCCAATTTTAAGATGTCCTGATATTCCAGCTTGACCACCAATTTTAACATTATTGCCGATTACAGAGCTTCCAGCTATACCTACTTGACCAGCAATAATAGAATTTTCACCAATTTTCACATTATGGGCTATATGAATTTGATTATCTAAATAGGTATTTTTACCTATTATTGTATCTGACATTGATCCTCTGTCTATAGTTGCGCCACACCCTATTTCACAGTTATCTTCAATTAGAACTATTCCTACATGTGGGTATCTTAAATTCTTATCTTTAATAGGAAAAAAACCAAATCCATGCTTACCAATAATACAATTATCTAAAATTCTAACATTATTTTTAATTATTGAATTTCTTATAATTACATTAGATCCAATAGAACAATTCTCTCCTATAATTATATTTTTTTCTATAATTGTGTTGTGTCCGATTGAGCAATTAGAACCAATTGAAACATTTTTACCAATTAAAATATTTTTTCCAAATTTAACAGTATCTGCAAATTTGGTTTCAGTTATATCAATTACTGTATCATCAAAATTATCATCTATTGATTCTGGATAAAATTTAGCAGTTAATTTTGATACTGATACAAGTACGTTATCGACGATTAAAGGAATACAATTCTTTGGTAACTCATTTTTTAATGATTCTGTTGTAATACAAAAAGATGCGTTAGTACATTTAGCAATAGCATTATATTTTGCTGAATGAAAAAAAGTAATATGATTATCTTTTGCATTATACAAATCTTTAATATCGATAACTTTTTGATTTAAATCAATACCATCAAAATTAATTTTAAGAGATTTTAAAATCTCTGAAATTAAAATTGGTCCTTGATTTTTAAAAAAAGGATTGGACATAATTGCTTTTATCAAAGCAAAATAAAATAACTTATCAAAATTTATTGCTATTTATTTCTTGTCAACTATGGTTGCTGACCAAATTGCATCTGCCATCTTTATATCATCTACAAAGGCTTCTCCTTTATATTTCCAAACTCTTCCATGCGATCTTATTGCTTCTATTTTGAGAATTAATTTACAGTCAGGTATAACGGGATTTCTAAATCGTGCTTTTTCAACACCCATTAAAAAAACTAATTTATTTTCATAAGTCGATTTATCTAAACCATATGCTGTGAGAGCTGCAGCTGCCTGGCCAAATGACTCAACAATTAAAACACCAGGCATTACAGGATTTTCAGGAAAATGACCTTGAACAAAAAAACTATCTGTTTTAACATTAACCAAAGCGGTAGCTGAACTTAATTTTTTAATATCATACAACTCATCAATTAAAAGCATAGGTTCTCGATGCGGAAGTAAATTTCTTATTTGATCTTTATTTAATTTGTTCATTTTAATTTAATTCACTATTTATTAAGTTATAAATATCCTCAGTTATATCAAGAGTATCTGTCGCCATTAGTACGTTTTTTTTATCAATGATCATGTTAATTGAATTTTCATTCATATATTTTTTTAATATAGGAGTAATTTTTTTAAAAAAACTTTGTATTTCACTATTTTTTTTTTTTTCAAATTTTTTAACTAACTCATCTTTTTTGTTTCTAAACAATTGAATATTTTGATTTAATTGAGATAACTCTTTTTTAAATTGATTGTCAGTAATTAATTTTTTTTTATTAATCAAATCTTTTTCCTCTTTTTTTAGAATTTCTTGCTTTTTATTTAATTCTAATAAATTTTGTTTATTTTCCTCATTTAGATTTAATATTACCTTTTTACCTATATTTGTATTGTTAAAGATAAAATCTATATCTAAATACGCAACAGGTTCATTACCAAAAACTTTAAATGAAAAAGATAAAAATAATGTTATAATTAATAGTTTTTTTAAATAAAAAAACATTAGAAAGTTGTTCCCAAATTAAACCTAAATGTTTCAGTTTTATCTGTACTTTCTTTTGTTAATGGTTGAGCAAAAGTGAAATTTAGAGGACCAATTGGTGTTAACCAATCAATTCCTAAACCAATAGAACTTCGTATTTTACCATCATCTGCGATGGATGAATCATAATCTACGCCCCAAACATTGGCGGCATCAAAAAACATTACAAAATCAATTTCCTGTAAATTACTCAAAACTTGAGGTAAAGTAGATGATACATTGGCTGTAGTAACAAAATTGCCTCCGATATAGTCTTCCCCATCTTTTGGTCCAATTTTACCTCTTTCAAATCCTCTCAATTTTCTAGAAGGAATAAATAATCTTTCTGATAACTTAATATTTTTCCCAGCAATTGAATTTGCAGATTTTAAAAATATTGAGGCATTAGTAATATTTTCGTCATAAAGTTCTGTATAAAAATTATAATTATAGGAATTTACTAGAGTACTAGTATCACTAACAATTGGTAGGTCCAAAGAGTAAAAACTCCTATACCCCTGGGATGTTTGAAATTTTTGGTTTCTTTTGTCATAATCAAAATCTAGTTTTAAAAAAGTATCCCAATAATTACCTTGCTGAGTTTTTTGCAAAGTAGAAGCATTTACGTCTGTTGTAATTTTTTCATAAAAATTTGTAAGACCTAAACCTAAGCTAAAGTCCTGGAGTAATTCAAAATCAGTACCAAATGATATGCCTGTTTTATTTGTTTTATAACCAAACTCAGTTGACCTATCTATTTCAATTGCTTCAATTCCTACATTTATTGATTTGTCAGAATTTTTATAATTTGGGTTTTCTACTACAAATTTCCCTTTAATTGTTTCCTCAGTAACACTGGCATTAGCATCTAAATTTATCCCTTTACCTAGAAAATTATTCTCCATTATTCCAAATGCAACTGTTGCACCAGAAGTTCCTGTACCTGCTCCCAATGAAATTTCTCCTGTAGCCTTTTCCTCAACAGTAATATTTATTACTTTAGTCTGATCACTTGCTCCTTCTTCAATTACTCCTGAGGTACTTTTAAAAAATCCTAAATTTTTAATATTATTAATAGTTTTATTGTACAAAATTTCATTATATGGATCACCCTCATCTATTTCAAACTGATTCCTAATGACATTTTCCTGGGTAACATTATTTCCTAAAATATTTATTTTTTCTACATAGAATTTTTCTGTGTCTTCAATTTTAAATATAAGGCTAATTTTATTTTCAATGATATTTTCAACTGGAATTACTTTCACAGACTCAAACTGTTCATTTAGAGCAATATTTTCTATTTTTTTTATAATATCTCTTATTCTATTAATTGAATATGGCTTATTTTTTAAATCCTTAAAAAATTTATTTAAGTTTAAAAAATTATTAGGATCATAATCAGCGGTCAAATCAAGGACAATATTATCAAAATAAAATTTTTCTTTCGCATCGATATTATAGATTAATTCAAACTCATAATCATTTATCATTTTTGCAAACGAGGAATTGATTTCAACATCATGATAACCTTTGTTTAAATAAAAGTTTTTAAGCAATCTTTTATCTAGTTCGATAATATTTTCATTTAGAAATTTTTTTCCAGATATAAATTTCCAAAATTTATACTCTTCACTTACAATTATATTTTTTAACTTTTTATCTTTATATATTTTATTACCTATAAAAGATATTTTGCTAATTTTAGATTTAGGTCCTAAATCAATTTCATAAATCAAATTTAACTTATTGTTATCAAGGTCTTCAACTAAAGTTTCAAGCTTAGCAAAATAATAACCTCTTTCTTTTAATATGTTTAAAATTTCGTCTCTATCTTTCTTCAACGTAGTTTCATCAAAGGATGATTTCTGTTTTAATATTCTCTTGTTAAATATATCCTCTTTAATTTCATTTGACTTTAGACCTCTATATTTTATGTTTTCGATTATCGGTTTTTCTTGAACAAAAATATTTAAAATATTATCTTTTAAAGAAACTTTTACGTCAAAAAAAAAGTTAGAGTCGTAAATATCCTTTAAAATTTTATCTAAATCGTTCAAAGATATGTTGTCTGAAATTTTTTTACCGCTAAACATCTTTATAGTTTCATCAGGTATTCTCTCGTTTCCAGTAATATTAATTTCATTAATTACTTCAGTTTTTGCCACAGAAATTAATAAGAAAGTTAAGTAAATAACTAATGCTGGAAATTTTATAAGAAACTTAAACATCATGAGATTTATACACTTTTTTTAATAGTTTTAAACGCACATATTGATTTAATTTTATTATATCATGAACATTTTTGGGTGGAATTTTTTTGTATTTTATAAATTCTTTTGATTTAATAAATTTAAATAACTCTTTTTGAATATCAATAAAACTTATTTTTTTTTTTAAAAATAGTTCAACCAAGATATCATTTGCTGAAACAATTATAGTTTCAAACATAGTATTTTTTTTTGGAAGATAATTAATTAATTTAACCATTGGATATCTTTTATGGCAAACCTCTGAAAATTTAAGATTGTTTAATGATTTAAAATCTACTTTAGTTTTAAAATTTTTTTTTAAATCATGTGAGTAAATTGTATTAAAAATTGGAATTTTCATAGTTGTAGGGTGTGCAATAATTTTGATTAATCCATTGCTAAATTTAATCATACAATGAACATAAGATCTGGGATGGATTACAATTCTTAATTTATCATAAGATATATCAAAAATGTTTTTTGCTTCTATTAGCTCATAAATTTTGTTTATCATAGTAGCTGAATCTACAGATATTTTTTTTCCCATTTTCCAGTTTGGATGTTTTAAAGCATTTTCTACTTTAATATTTTTAAATTTGTTTATTGGCATTTTATAAAATGGTCCACCAGAAGCAGTTAAATATATTTTTTCTATATTTTTGGTATTTTCTCTTTTCAGACCATACCAAATTGAGAAATGTTCAGAGTCCACGGGTATAAATTTTGTACGATTTTTTTTAGTTCTATTTCAATGAGCTTCCACCCACATATAATAGATTCTTTGTTAGCAATTGCTATTTTTTTTGTAAATTTTATAATTTTTAAAGTTGGGTTTAGTCCATCAATACCAACTATAGAGCTCATAACATAGTCAATTTTTGTTTTCAAAATTTTATTTAATTTATTAAAAGTGTTAAAAAAATTAGTATTTGATTTAAGGTTTCTTTTTTTTAGCAATTCAAAATTTTTTGAGTCAGTTATAATAAGGTTCTTAACATTAAATTTTTTTGCTTGTTTTAATAATGTTTTGTAATCTTTGTTAGCTGTTAAAAGAACAACATCGAATTTTTTCTTATCTTTTTCAATTATTTTTAATAAAGTTTTACCAATTGAGCCTGTGGATCCCAAAATTGCAATTCTTATTTTTTTCATAAAATTTTAGTTGATATATAAATAAAAGGATAGGCAAATAACATGCCATCAATTCTATCTAGTATACCTCCATGACCAGGAATAATTTTACCTGTATTTTTAACTTTTGATTTTCTTTTAAAAAAGGAAATAATCAAATCCCCGACTTGACTAATAAAAGATATGCATAAGACAACTATCATGATATTTTTTTCAAGATGGTGGTCTGCATTTGATAACGAGAAAATATTTAAATTACTTAAAAATAAACTTGCTACAATTAAAGACAATACAAAACCACCTAGCATACCTGCATAAGTTTTATTAGGACTAATTTTTGTAATTTTTGGTCCTTTTAATGTTTTTCCAAAAATATACCCTCCTACATCAGTTGAAATACATGTGATAATAATTAATAAAAATAAAAAATAACTGTTTTCATTTCTTAAAAAATAAAAAGTGTAAAAAGAAAAAATTATAAAGATAAAACCAGGTATATAATAAGTTTTATTTAAACTTAAAAAATGCCACTCATATAGAGTAATTAATAGAATTACTATAATAAAAAAATTAAAAAATAATGAGCCTTTTAAAATAAAAAAAAAAGCTGCAGGAAATAATATAAATGAACTTAAAATTCTTATAAAAAACTCTTTATCCATTATATATTACCGAAATTTCTTTTAATATTTTTAAATTTTTTAATTATTTTATTATAATCTTCTTCTGTAAAATCAGGCCATAATTTTTTTTCAAAAAATATTTCAGAATAAGCCAATTGCCATAATAAAAAATTACTCAATCTTTTAGTATTGCCTGTTCTAATAAGTAAATCAGGATCGGGTATATTTTTTGTTTGCAAAAAACTAACCAAATTTTTTTCATTAATTTTTTTTTTAGACTTTGTCATTTTTTTAAATGCATTTATTAACTCGAATTTTGAACCATAATTTAAAGCCAAATTTATTTGCATTTTTTTATTATTTATCGTTTTTTTTTCAGCATGTCTTAAAAGTTTATTTAATTTTTTTGAAAAATTTTTTTCTCCTATTATTTTAAGTTTAATATTTTGCTTATTCAAACTTACAATTTTTGTAGTTAAAAAATTTTCCAAAAGATTGAATAAATAATTTATTTCATTTTTTGGTCTTTTCCAATTTTCAGTTGAAAATGCATACAATGTTAAATATCTAATTTTATTTTTTATTGTCTCTTTAATTATTTTTTCTACTGTTGTAAGGCCTGCTTTATGGCCAGCATTTCTAGAATTCTTATGCTTTACCCCCCATCTACCATTACCATCCATAATAATGGCTACATGATTCAATGGGTTCATATTGTCATTATTTCTTTTTCTTTTAATGAAACTTTGTCATCAACGGATTTGATATGTTCATCTGTAATCGTTTGTACTTTCTTTTCAAATGTTTTCTCTTCATCTTCACCAATTTCTTTGGATTTCAAAAGTTTCTTCAGATCTTCATTCGCCTCTCTTCGTACATTTCTAATTGAAACTTTACATTTTTCACCAATGGATTTAATTAATTTTTTAAGTTCTGTTCTTCTTTCTTCATTAAGTTCTGGAACAGGCAACCTAATTAACTGACCATCTATTTGAGGATTTAATCCTAAATCTGATTTTTTAATTGCAGCATCAACCAAATTTACATTATTAGCATCCCATACCTGTATATTTATCATTCTAGGTTCGGGTGTTGTTATGCTTCCAATTTGATTTACAGGCATTTGTTGACCATAAACATCTACTTTGATTAGATCTAGCATTGAAGCATTTGCACGACCTGTTCTTAGTGAAGATAGTTCTTTTGAGAAAACCTCAATGGCTTTATCCATTTTAAGGCTGTATGATTTCTCATCAAACATTTATTCTCCAATCTTAATTCTATAAAATTCTTTTATTTTTAAATCAGTTATAGATAGTTCTTTTAATATGTCTTGAACTTTTTTCTTTGGTTCCATAACCCAAGCTTGTGTTAGGAGAGCATTTTCCTCTCTAAACTTGTTCATTTTACCCAAGCTTATTTTTTTTGCAATTTCATCTGGTTTTCCTGAATTTTTTAACTCCTCTGTTACCAGCTCTTGCTCTTTGTCAATTATAGTTTGATCTATTGAAGTAGACTCTAAAGCAAGTGGATTTGATGCAGCAATATGCATAGATAATTGTTTACTAAATGTTTTAACAGTATCTGAATTGTCCTTAGTATCCAGCGAGACCATAACTGCTAATTTTGCAACATTATCTTTTACAACAGTATGAAGATAATGATTATTAATTCCATCCACGTTCTCTATTGTCTTGGCTTTTCCAATCGTAATTTTTTCACCGATTTTTGCAATTAAAGCGACCAAATTATCCTCAACAGTCTGATCGTTTTTCATTTTAGCAACTTTTAATTCTTCAATTTTAGAATTTTTTTCATTATTAAGTTCACTAAGTTCTTTGACAAAATTAATAAAGTCCTCATTTTTAGCTACAAAATCTGTTTCACAATTTACTTCAATAACTGATATTTTTTTATCATTTCCACTAACTACAACCACTCCCTCTTTAGCATCCCTAGACATCTTTTTTGAAGCTTTTGAAATACCTTTGACTCTTAATATTTCAATAGCCTTATCTAGATTACCGCCCGACTCTTTTATAGCCAGATTGCAATCCTTAAAACCAGCTCCTGTTGCTTCTCGAAGTTTTTTAACTTTCTCAATATCACTCATTAATTTAATTTCTCCTTTTTTTCAGTAGAAAATTTTTTATCTAATTTTTCTCTATCTAGATCTTGAATAGTTTTGGTTTTATCCACAGATTTATTAGTCTGGACAGATTCTTTTGTTGGCTCAGAAACTGAGATAGAACTTTTAGCACTATTTATTGTCTCTTTGATTAAATTGCAATAAAGATCTATAGCTCGTCTTGCATCATCATTTCCAGGTATTGGATAGTCTATGTTTTCTGGATTGGAATTACTATCTAGAATTGCAATAATAGGTATGCCTAATTTTGCAGACTCAGCTATAGCCAAAGATTCATAATTTGTATCTATAACAAATACTAAATCAGGAACTTTTTTCATTTCAGCTATACCACCTAGAGATCTTTGAAGTTTATCTTTTTTAACACTCATTTTTAAAAGTTCTTTTTTAGTAAAACCTCTATTTTCTGAAGATAAATCAGTTTCTAATTTTTTTAATTTTTTTATTGAATTTGAAATTGTTCCCCAGTTAGTTAACATACCTCCTAACCATCTATAGTTTACAAAATATTGATCTGTTGCTTTTGCTACTTCAGCAATCGCTTCAGATGCCTGTTTTTTTGTAGATACAAATAAAATTTTTCCATTATTAGCTACTGTTTGATAAACTTTTTCTAGAGCAACTTTAGTTAATTCCAAAGTTTGAGTTAAATCTATTATGTGAATAGAGTCTCTTTTGCCAAAAATGTATTTTTTCATTTTTGGATTCCATCTTAACGTTTTATGCCCAAGATGAACGCCTGCTTCTAATAATTGTTGAATTGTTAAGTTAGGTATTTTCATATTTATTCCCGGTTAAGCCACCACAGTAATTTCCAATTAAGGACCGGAGGTATAAAACCAACAACTGTGTGCGTGTTAATTTAATTTAGGGATTATTTACAAATATTTACTAAATTTAACAAGTGATTATTTAGTTAATAATTGCCTGTATTTCTTGATTTCTTAAGAGATTTAGAGATTTTCTTTCTAATTTACGTGCATTTTTTAATCTAAATTTAAGAATACTATCTTCAGTGACCAAATTAATATTTACGATAGTTTTGCCTTCATCATTCAAAATTGTAGATATTTTTTCAATCTGTTCTTCAGAATTAAGCTGGAATGAAACCTCGTTTATAGGGCTGTTAAATAAGTCTTTAAGTGAGGCTATTTTTTGCACATTAATTCTAGTTAGTCGATTTTCATCATTAGAAACATTTTTAAATATTGTTAAAATAAGTGAGCTACCTTCTTTCAAAATTTCTCTATTTAATTCTAAAACATCTGAGAAAATAAAAAGTTCAAATACACTAGATAAATCTGTTAATTTTAAAACAGCATAAGAATTTCCTTTTGCTGTTTTTCTTTCTTGAACCTTCAGCAGTGTTGCAGCTATGTTAGCGTCTTTTAAATCTTCTTTTGAAATAAAACTTGAATAATCTATTATTTTATAATCATTAAAAATCTCTGTAAATTGATTTAACGGATGGTCTGAAATAAAGAAACCAACTGATTCAAATTCTTTTGATAATCTTTCTTCAAATTTCCAATCTTCAGTTTTTATTAAAAAATCATCCTGCGTACTTTCATCTTCTGAGAATAAATCAATTTGATTAGCGGATTTATTATCAAATATATTTTTACTTTTAGCTATCATACCTGGAATTGAATCATGTAAAGACTGTCTATTTGGGTTTAAATTATCAAATGTACCAGCTTTAACCAAACCTTCTAATTGAAGTTTATTTATATCTTTTGGATTTACTCTATTTATAAAATCCTGAATTGACTCAAATTTTCCATTTAAAATTCTTTCCTCAACTATATTTGATATCGCCTCATAACCTACAGCTTTAATTCCTCCTAAAGCATAATAAAATTTATTATCAATTGTTCTAAAATCAGCAAAACATTCGTTTATATCTGGACGGACAATTTCAACATTTAATCTTTTTAATTCTTCATAAAATTCACTTAGTTTATTTTGATTAGATATATCCATAGTCATTGATGCTGCAATGAATTCTTTTGGATAATATGTTTTTAAAAATGCAGTTTGATAAGAAATAATTGCATATGCAGCAGCGTGACTTTTATTAAAACCATATTCTGCAAACGGTTCTATTTTTAAGAAAATTCCAGCAGCAACATCTTTTGCTATTCCATTTTTTACAGCTCCAGCAATGAACCCTTGTTTCTGTTTTTCAAGTTCTGCTCTTTTCTTTTTACCCATTGCTCTTCTCAAAAGATCAGCTTGTCCTGCTGTAAATCCTGATAATTTTTGTGCAATCTGCATTACCTGTTCTTGATAAATAATTACTCCATATGTTGGTTTTAAAATATCCTCTAGAAGTGGGTGTAAATAATCTGGTTCTTGCTTACCATGTTTGCAATCATTATATGTTGGAATATTACTCATTGGTCCTGGTCTATAAAGGGCAACCAATGCAATAATATCTTCAATATGATTTGGTTTCATTTGAATTAAGGCTTCTCTCATACCTGCACTTTCAATTTGGAATAAGCCGACTGTTTTACCTGTAGACATTAGATCAAAAACTTTTTGATCTTCATAATTAATTTTTTCTATATCAAAATCTTTAATTTGTTTTCTTACAAGTTTTTGAGTATTGTTAATTACAGTAAGTGTTTTTAAGCCCAAAAAATCGAATTTTACTAAACCTGCATTTTCTGCAGAATACATATCAAATTGTGTAGATGGTAATAATAGATCTGCAGAAACATCTTTATACAAAGGAACAACCTCAGTAAGTTTTTTATCTGCTATTACTACTCCTGCTGCGTGAGTAGCAACGTTTCTGTTAAGACCTTCTAATTTTAAAGATAGATCAGTAAGTTTCTTTATCCTTGGATCATCATTAATAAGTTTTTGTAATCGTGGTTCTCCCGCAATGCACTGAGTTAAATTTTGTGGTCTAGATGGATCAAAAGGTATCATTTTTGATATACTATCAACAAATCCATAAGCTAAACCCAAAACTCGCCCAACATCTCTAATTACCATTCGGGCTTTTAATTTACCAAATGTTATAATGTGAGCTACGCTATCTTTGTATTTTTTTGTCAGATACTCAAAAACTTGATCTCTTTTATCTTCACAAAAGTCTATATCAAAATCTGGCATTGAAATTCTATCTGGATTTAAAAATCTTTCAAAAATAAGATTAAATTTTATTGGATCAACATCTGTAATTGACAAACACCAAGCTACTAACGAACCAGCACCTGAACCTCTTCCAGGACCTACAGGGATATCATTATTTTTAGCCCATTTTATGTAGTCAGCGACTATGAGAAAATAACTAGAATATTTCATTTCCATAATAATAGAAAGTTCATGATTTAGCCTGTCCTTATATTCTTTATATGAATTGTTATTTTCTAAATCTTTATCACTTAAATTAAAAATCTTATTGAATTTAATTTTTAATCCCTCTATTGAATCTTTTTTTAAAATTTCATCTGCATTTCCATCTTTATCACTACTAATATTAGGCAATATTGGGTTAGAAAATAATGGTCTATAACTACACCTTAATGGAAAATTATAATTATTTTCTAAAGCTTCGGGTAAGTCAGCAAATAATTCTGACATCTCTGAATTGGTTTTTAGATAATGCTGATCTGTTAATCTTAACCTATTTTTTTCATTTACATATGTCTTGTTACCTATACAAATTAAAGCATCGTGTGCTTCATGCATTTCTTTATCTAAATAAAAAACTTCATTAGTTGCAATAATGGGTATCTCTAAATCTAAAGATTTTTTTAAATTAAATTTTTCAAATCCAATTTCATTTTGATCATTATGTCTTTGAATTTCTATATAAAATTTATCCCCAAAGGTTTTTTTAATTTTATTATAAAGATCATCGATCTCAGTAAACTTTCCTTTATCAAATAATTTACCAAACAAACCAAAAACAGTTCCTGAAAATACAGCTACACCATCAGAGTTATTTAATAATAATTCAAAATCTACATGTGGATCCGACAATTCATCGTTTTTTAAATACGATAAAGATGAGAGTTCTATTATGTTTTTATATCCAACTTCATTAAGAGCAAACAAAGGGAGTAAACCTATTGTTTCTCCAATTTTAAAATTAATTTGAGTTCCAATTATTGGTTGAGTTCCAGACTTTGCGATCTTTTCAGCAAATTCAAGCGCTCCACATAAATTTGAAGTGTCACACAAACCAAGAGATTTAATTTTATTTTTCTTAGAATATTCTTGTAAATCGTCAATTCTAGCTGCTCCTTCGCAAATAGAGTATTGAGTATGAATTTTGAGATGATTGAAATTTTGAGAATGAGATTCAGACATTAAATGATTTTATACTACCATCTATCATCTCCAATAGACAATCTGCCTTATTAGCAAAGAATCTATTATGAGTTGCAAATATAATAAGTCTATCCGACCTTTTTTGTTGATATAAAAGTTCAAAAACATCTTTTGCTGTTTCCATATCCAAACTTCCAGTCGGTTCATCTGCTAAAATAATTTCAGGATCATTTACAATTGCTCTTGCTATAGCAACTCTTTGAGCCTCGCCACCTGATAGTTGAGATGGAAAGTGATTTGCCCTCTTAGAAAGACCAATTTTTTTGAGTAATTTTTCTGCATTAGATATTGCTAATTCTTTATTGTCATTAATTGCAAGTGAGGCCAAATATATATTTTCTAAAGCAGTAAAATCTGGGAGAAGATTATTTTGTTGATAAACAATTCCTATTTTTTTGGATCTATAAACATCATTTTTTTCAGATTCATTGAAATTTACAGGAATTTTATCAAAATAGACTGACCCAGATGATGGCCTATCGATCAATGAAATTAAATTTAATAGTGTTGATTTACCTGACCCAGATGGCCCCATTATAGAATAGCTTTTTCCTTTATCAAATTTTTGAGAAAGATTTTTTAATACTTTAACTGTTTTTTCGGTTTTAAAAGTTTTAAATATTTTTTTTAATTCAAGAAAATTATTCATATTTTAAAGATTTAATTGGGTCTAGTTTAGCTGCTTTAAAAGCGGGAAAAATTGAAACTGTTATTGTTATAATTATTGAACAAATTGATATTAAAAAAATTGATGTTGGATCTATTTCTGAAGGCATCTTGCTTAAAAAATAAATCTCTTCTGGAAATAAACTTATATTAAATGTTGAGCTAAGAAATTGTCTAAAATTCTCTATGTAAAGAGAAAACGTCACACCTAAAAAAATTCCGAAAATAGTAGCTGATGTTCCTATTATTACACCTACTAAAAAAAATATTTTTACAATTGATTTATTTAACACACCAATTGACTTTAAAATTGCGATATCTCTAGTTTTATTTTTAACTAAAATTGTTAACCCAGAAATTATATTGAAGGCTGCAACAATAATTATTAAAGATAAGATAATAAACATTACATTTCTTTCTACTTTTAAGGCAGAAAATAATGAACTATTCATATCAGCCCAACTAACAACAAATTCTTCATCAAAAATTTCTTGGACAATAAATTTTTGCTGCTCAATTTTATTTGGGTTTTTTAAATAAATTTCTAAATTTCTATCCTCTGACTTATAGTCAAAAAAATCCTCAAGAGTATTTAAGTTAATAAATGCAATATTATTATCAAACTCAGCCAAACCACTATTGTAAATTGATGCTACCAAAAAAGTTTTTTGTTTTGGCATACTACCAATAATTGTTTCTACACCTGTTGGTGAAAGTAAAGTTAATTCATCACCTATTTTTAAATCTAAAGAAAAACTTAATTCATTGCCTATAGAAATATAGTTTCTATTTAATTGACCTTTGTTCCCTTTAAATTTTTCATTTTTAACAATTTCTAAACTTGGAAAGTCATTTGTTTTATATCCACGTAATACTATACCTTTTGATTTATCGTTTTTAAGTATGATAGCTTCACCAGAGTTGCTTAAAATAATATTTTCTGAAATTAATTTTAAATTTTTTTTATTTATTTTTTTTTCATCAATTGAATTTCCATAAGTTTTTACAGTTATGTGTGAGTTAAAGCCTACTATTTTAGTAATCAGCTCAGTCCTAAATCCGTTCATAACTGACATCACAATAATAAGAACTGCAACTCCGAGACTTATTCCTATAAAAGAAAAAATAGATATAACATTCAAAAAACCATCTTTTTTTCTGGCTTTTAAAAATCTAAAAGTAATTTCTTTTTCTAAAGTAGAAATCAAATTGAATTTTTTTGTTTAGTTATAGTTTCTATAATTTTACTTAATGGTAAATTTTGAGTTTCGCCACCGGTTTCCTTGAACTCTAATAAATCACCCTCACTTTTCTTACCAATAATAATTTGATATGGGGCACCAATTAAATTCATTTTTTTAATTTTTGATGAGAAATTCTCATCTGTATCATCAATGATTGCATCAATATTATTTTTTATTAATTCTATATTGATATTATTTGCTTTATCTAAAGCTGAGGTGTCATTTTTATTTATCATAGGTATTAAAGCAATATCATAAGGAGCAACAGACAATGGCCATTTCATGATTTCATTTTTATCATCATATTTAGCCTCAATTATAGCCCCTACTAACCTTGATACACCAATTCCATAAGAACCCATTTTTACAAAATCTTTTTTTCCTCCTGGTAAATCAACAGATGCTCCCATTGGTTTTGAGTATTTGTCACCAAAATAAAATATATGACCTACTTCGATACCTTTTGTAATCAATTGATTTTCCTTAGAAACAATTTTTTCAAACTCTTCTTTATTGAACTTTTCATCAGTTACAGCATAAAACTGTTCATATTTTTTTCTCATGCTCTCTAATGATGCTTTTTCTAGTTGAGTATCAGCACTATCTAGATCAAATATTCTTTTATCAGTGAAAATTTTACTTTCACCTGTATCTGCAAGAATAATAAATTCATGAGATAAATTTCCACCGATAGGTCCTGTGTCAGCAGCCATAGGTATTGCTGTCAAAGATAATCTTTTAAAAGTTCTCAAATATGAAAGAAAGAATTTATTATAAGAATAAAAAGCTTCTCCATCTGATACATCAAATGAATAGGCATCTTTCATATAAAACTCTCTACCACGCATAATTCCAAATCTAGGTCTAATTTCATCTCTGAACTTCCATTGAATATGATACATAAGTTGTGGGAGTGATTTATAAGATTTTATTGAAGATCTAAAAATTTCAGTAACTTGCTCCTCATTGGTTGGTCCATATAACATTTCTCTATTTTGACGGTCAGTTATTCTTAACATCTCTTCACCATAATCGTCATAACGACCACTTTCTTTCCAAATTTCGCTGGATTGAATTGTTGGCATTAATATTTCTTGAGCTCCAATTTTGTTTTGTTCTTGTCTGACGATGTCTTCTATTTTTTTCATTACCTTAAAACCTAAAGGTAACCATGAATAAATTCCTGCAGAGGCTTGTTTAATCATGCCTACTCTCAACATCAATTGATGAGATTTAATTTTTGCTTCTGAAGGATTATTTTTTAATATTGGTATAAATGAATTTGATAAAAGCATCTTAATTAATCATATTTCTTAAATTTAAATATTCAAATTTAATTAATAAGTAAATTATTATGAAAATGACAGTAGTAATTCCAGTGCAATAAAGGAATTTTTTCAGCATTTTTGGATTTTCAGGTGAGCCAGGATCCTCACCGTCAATTTTTACAGTCTTTGTTCGATTCACATCTATAGGTAGAATAGCAAAAAAAACTATCCACCATATAATTATATAGATAATAGCTAACCCTGTTGCGCTCATTAAATTCTTACTAAATTGATATTGGTAAAAGGTTTTTTCCCTGTTCTATCTTTAGAAAATTTTCTACAGGCAATTTTTAATGCATCAATTAGATTGTGTTCTTGTTGTTTGCTTCCAATTTTAAAAGTTCTAGAGGTTTTCTCTATTTCCTCTTCTAAACCATAAATAAAATTATCTCGATCATCTACAGGTAAACCACGAAATGAAAGAATAGGGTTATTGTGTATATTACCTTTAGGTGTAATCATAATTGTTACCTCGAGATATCCATTGGCACTTAAATTTTTCCTATCTTTTATCGATTGTGAATCTGGATCAACACTCACACTACCATCTAAGTAGAGTCTGCCACTTGGAGCCTTGTCATATACTTCGGGTTTTTCACCTGGATATAACTTAACTATATCGCCATTTTCTACTTGAACTGGATGTAGCACTTGCATTTCTTTTGCAAAATTAATGTGCTCTATCATATGTCTATGTTCACCGTGCACAGGTATTACGCACCTAGGTTTTACCCATTGATACATCTCTTTAAGATCTTCTCTATTTGGATGTCCAGAAACATGTACAAATTCAGTTTCTTCAGATATTACCTCAATTCCATCTTTAACAAGTTGATTGTGAAGTTTATAAAGTTTTTTTTCATTACCAGGTATAATTTTTGAAGAAAAAATTACAGCATCACCTTTTTCAATAAAAACATCTGGATGAACATAACTAGAAATTCTCATCATTGCACCCATGGGTTCGCCTTGACTTCCAGTACATAAATACACAATTTTTTCTCTTGAAAAATTTTTAGCTTCTCTCGGATCAATTGGCTCAATTGTATTTTTTAAATATCCACATTGACGTGCAGCCTTATAAATACGATGCATTGATCTACCAACTAAAGAGATTTGTCTTCCTGTTTGTTCTGCACAATAAAAAGCTGTCTCCATTCTAGCTACGTTGGAAGCAAATGACGTTATGATAATTCTTTTTTTCAATCGAGACATAACATTTAACATATTTTTTCTTACATCTAATTCTGAACCTGATCTACCGGAGCTAAAAACATTAGTTGAGTCACAAATCATTGCTAGTACACCTTCTTCACCAATTTCCTTTAATCTTTTTTCGTTTATATTGTCTCCAATCAAAGGATTTGGATCTACCTTCCAATCACCTGTATGCAAAATAACTCCTGCAGGAGTTTTTATTCTAAGTCCGTTTGGTTCTAATATAGAATGCGTTAAAGTAATGTATTCAATTTCAAATGGGTCTAAAGAAACTTTTCCATTTAACTCAACAATATGTAAATCATTAGTTATATCGATTTGTTTTTCTCTAAATTTTTCTCTAATTAATACAGCTGTGAAAGGCGTTGCAAAAATTTTACATTGTAATTTTGGCCATAAATGAGCAATTGCACCAATGTGATCCTCGTGAGCATGTGTTAAAACTATTCCTAATAAATTATCTTTTCTTTCAACTATAAACCCAGGATCTGGATAAATTAAATCAACACCTGGAATAGTATCATCTGCAAATGTCACCCCTATATCGACCATAATCCATTTATGATCACTGGGCTTCCCATAGCCGAACAAATTCATGTTCATGCCTATTTCACCTGATCCACCTAAGGGACAAAATAATAGTTCATCTTTCATATTGTTAAATTAATTTTGAAATTTTTAATAAGCCTTTAATTGTTATATCTTGGTTATGACTTGCTTTCGTTTTTATTGAGTTTTTAAATAAATTTGAAAATCCACCAGTAATAATTACTTTAAAAGATTTTCCGGTCTCTTTCTTAATTAAATTAATAATATTGTCAATTAAACCTGCATAACCCCAAAAAAAGCCTGATCTAACGGCTGAGATTGTATTGTTACCTATGACTTTATTAATCTTTTTTAAATCTATTTTTGGTATCAAAGTTGCTTTATTAGACAAGGTATTAAGAGATAATTTAACTCCAGGAGCAATAATTCCTCCATAATAAGTATTTTTAATTAGTACATCGAATGTTGTTGCTGTACCAAAGTCTAAAATTATAAAATTATTTTTATTGTTCATTAAACTTATAGCATTAGTAATTCTATCTGAGCCTACCTGTTTATAATCTACTTTGATTTTTATAAGTGATTTTAAGTTTAATTTTTTAACTTCATAGCATTTTATTTTAACTTTTTTCGATAAAAATTGATTAATTATAGAAAATGTTTTTGGAACAACACTACAAAATAATATTTTTTCAATTTTATTTAATTGAATTTTATTTTTTTTAAATAAACTTTTAAGCTGCTTGTTGGTTACAGATTTTGATAAAAAAGTAATTTTTTTTGAAATTTTATTATTTTTAGAAACAATACATAATTTTGTTTCCGTATTACCAATATCACCAAGAATATACATTATTAAATTTTATACAGTTTAGATAAATTTTTTTCAAAAAGTTGTTTTAGTTTATTTTCTACAATTAATTTACTAATACTTTTTTTAGTTACCTCTTGCAAGTTTGTGGCGGGATAATTCCTTATAATTGGATTTTTTTTAATATTTATGCCTATACCAGTAATTAAAAATTTTTTATCTCTTACAAATATGATTTCTTGTAAAATGCCACTAATTTTTTTTTTATCAATTAATAAGTCGTTCGGTTTTTTAAATAAAATTTTTTTTCTTGTAAATAACGATAGTAATTTTTTGACTAAAAGACAATTGACTTTTGTTATAGCATTAATCGATAGTTTCGTTTTATTTAGTTCATTAAAAAAAGAGACAAATAAATTTCCTTTTGATGATATCCATTTTCTTCCATACTGTCCTCTACCATTTACTTGTGTTTCAGCAACAACCATACCTAAGTTGTATTTAGTTTCTTTGACAATTCTTATTGCAGTATTATTTGTGCTTTTAACTTTTTTAAATTTAAATTTTTTTAATTTCATCAAATAATATTAATTCTTGAAACAACTTCTATTAACTGACTTGGGAATATGAAGTATAAAAGGATTAATATCGTTGAAACTGTAAGTGAAAATTTTAACCATAAACTATGGTCAGTATCGTATTTGTCTTTTTCTTTATCAAAGTATATGATTTTTATAATTCTTAAGTAATAGAATGCTGCAACTACAGTAGATAATAAACCTACTATAGCTAAGAAATACATTGATTGTTCTAACACTGCTATAAAAACATAAAATTTTGCAAAGAAACCAGCAAGGGGCGGGATACCTGCTAAAGAAAACAGTATTACAAGTAAACATAAAGATAACATCGGATGGTTTTTTGATAATCCCGAAAGATCACTAATATCCTCATAATATTGATCCTTTCTTCTTAACATTAATAGACAACAGAAAAGAGCTAAATTCATTACAACATATATTGAAATATAGATTATTGAACTTTGAATTCCTTCATTAGATACAGTAGCTAATCCTGCTAAAGTATAACCAATATGACTAATAGAACTGTAGGCAATTAGTCTTTTAATATTAGTTTGTCCTATTGCTGCAACTGCTCCAAAAATCATTGAAGCAATTGATAAGAAAACAATTATCATTTGCCACTGATCGATTAAATTTAAAAAAGGAACATACAAAAACCTTATAAATACAGTTAAAGCAGCTATTTTGGGTACCATTGTAAAAAATAATGTTACAGTTGTTGGAGATCCCTCATAAACATCAGGTGCCCACATATGAAACGGAACTGCAGAAATTTTAAAAGCTAAACCAACTAAGATAAACACTATTCCAAATGTTAAAACATATTCATTAGAATTTAGTTGATTTGATATTATATCAAAATTAGTTGAACCAGAAAAACCATACACCAATGAGCATCCATACAACAATAATCCTGAGGATAATGCACTTAAAACAAAATATTTTAAACCAGCTTCGGATGATTTTAGTTGATCTCTATTATATGTGGCTAAAACATAAAGAGCTAATGATTGCAATTCTAAACCCATATAAAAAACAATTAAATCATTTGAACTGATCATTACCATCATACCCAGAATAGAGCTCAAAATAAGAATAGGGTATTCGATATTGTATATTTTAAATATTTTTAAATAACTTGAAGAAATAACTAAAACTAAAAAACCTCCAACCAATGTTATAATTTTCATTAGTGAAGACAAACTATCAATCACAACACTT
>CACPHV010000011.1 GCA_902633985.1 uncultured Pelagibacteraceae bacterium | reverse complement strand
ACCATATAGAAAAGTAATTTTATGTTCAGGCGATATGGGTTTCAGTGCAGAAAAAACCTATGATATTGAAGTTTGGTTGCCATCAGAAAACAAGTATCGTGAAATATCATCATGCTCTTCTTGTTCAACATTTCAAGCACAAAGAATGAAATCAAGATATAAAAATAAAAACAAGGAAACTGTTTTTGTTGGAACATTAAATGGAAGTGGTTTAGCTGTGGGTAGAACTCTAATTGCTGTATTAGAAAACTATCAACAAAAAGATGGTTCGATTGTTGTTCCTAAGGTGCTGCGACCGTATATGAATAATTTGGAATTGATTTCAACTAAATAAAGTTGTTTTAATTACATAGATAGTATAAGTATTCACATAATTTATAAGGAGATTTATGGAAGGTTCAGGAATAGGACAATTTATACCGTTAATTTTAATTTTTGTTATTTTTTATTTTTTCTTAATCAGACCACAGCAAAAAAAAGTTAAAGAGCACAAAGCAATGGTTGAAAGCCTTAAGAGAGGTGACAAGGTTGTTACTTCTGGTGGAATTACAGGCACTGTGGAGAGACTTATAGACAATGATAAAGTTGAAGTAGAAATTGCTGAAAACGTTAAAGTTGAGATAGTTAAATCAACTGGTATTCAAAGTCTTGTTAATACAAATACACAAGAAGTTAAAAAATAATTATTTTTAGTTAAGTGCTTTATTTCTCTAAGTTAAGAATTTTATTTATAACTCTTTTTTCAGTTTTATTTATTTTAATTGCTTCATCAAATCTTTTTAAATTTGATGATGTTTTTTTTGATAAAAAAATTAATCTAGGATTGGACCTTCAGGGTGGATCATATTTATTACTTGAAATTGATAATGAACCTGTAATTGAACAAAAATTACAAAACCTAACAACAACAATTAGAAATTACTTCAAAGAAAAAAATATTAAAATCAACAATATTAAAATAGATAATCAGAACATTTTTTTTAATGTAACAAATAATGATAAGCAATCTGTCTTAGACGTTTTTCTGGACGAAAATAGTGACCTTAACCCTTATTACCCAAGATTTAAATCACATCAATTAGAAATTGAAGATACGGGGTTAAATTTAAAAGTAAATTTTTCAAGACAGGGTTTAATTAAACTTAAAACTTCTTCTCAAGATCAAGCTATAGAAATAGTAAGAAGAAGGGTAGATGAAGTTGGAACTAATGAACCTAACATACTAAAAAGAGGAAATAACAGAATTTTAGTAGAGCTTCCTGGATTAGATGATCCAATGAGAATAAAATCATTGCTTGGTAAAACTGCAAACCTTACTTTTCGTTTTGTAACAAATGATGAAAATGATCGTTTTGGTGTTGAAAAGTTAAAATTTGAAAATGGCTTAGAAGAAGCCACAGTTAGTAAAAGAATTATAATCAGTGGTGAAAATTTACTTGATGCACAACCAAAGATGGATACTCAAGCTAACCAAACAATTGTCTCATTTACTTTAGATAGAGTAGGTGCAAAGAGGTTTGGTAAGGCAACATCAACTGGTATTGGAAAACAATTAGCAATTGTTTTGGATGGTAAAATTATTAGTGCACCTGTAGTTAGAGATACGATTGCTAGTGGTTCTGGTCAGATAAGTGGTGGCTTTACTTTTCAAACAGCAACTGATCTAGCTTTATTATTAAGATCAGGAGCATTGCCAGCACCATTAGAAATAATTGAAGAAAGAACTGTTGGACCTGATCTTGGACAAGACTCAATTAATGCAGGAATGATTGCTTTGGCAATAGGTTTTATGTTGGTCATAATTTTTATGTTCGCAAAATATAAAATTTTTGGATTAATTACCAATGTAACTCTAATAGTTAATTTGTTTATTCTTTTAGGTGTTTTAACTTTATTTGAAGCTACTTTAACATTACCTGGTATTGCAGGAATTATCCTAACTGTAGGTATGGCAGTTGATGCAAATGTTTTAATTTTTGAGAGGATTAAAGAGGAGCTAAAAGATGAGACTAATAATATTTTGGCTTTTGATGGTGGTTATACAAAATCAAGAACAGCAATTTTAGATGCCAATATTACCACATTATTAGCTGCAATTATTTTGTTTTTCATGGGCTCAGGACCAGTCAAAGGTTTTGCTGTAACCTTAGGAGTTGGAATATTTACAACACTATTTTCAGTCTATTTCATAGCAAGATTATTCACCAGTATTTATGTATCAAGAAATAAAGATAAGGAAAGATTAATCTAATGATTGCTTTTAATAAATATTATAATCACTTTAATTTACTTTCATCAGTTTTAATTGTTGTTTCATTACTACTGTTAATATTTAAAGGGCTTAATTTTGGTATAGATTTTAAAGGGGGCACTTTAATTGAATTAAGAGCTTCAGATTCTAAAATAAATGTTAGTTCATTAAGAGATAGATTTAATCAAATGGATTTAGGAGATGTCTCAGTGAAGAAATTTGGTAATGACACAGATTTTTTAGTAAAATTTGAAAATAAAGATAATACAAAGAACATCATTGAAGAAATTAAGACTAATTTAGATAAATCTTTTGGAAATAACTATGATATTAGAAGGGTGGAGAATGTTGGGCCAAAGGTAAGTGCTGAACTACTAAAATCAGGAGTTATTGCAATATCTTTATCCCTAGCATTAATGTTAATTTATATTTGGATAAGATTTGAATGGCAATTTAGTCTGGGTGCTATTCTAGCTTTGTTTCATGATGTTATTGTAACTTTAGGAGTTTTTTCACTATTTGGTTTAGAAATTAATTTATCAATTATAGCAGCTGTTTTAACAATAGTTGGATATTCAATGAATGACACAGTGGTTATTTTTGATCGTGTTCGTGAAAATTTAAGAAAATATTCAGATATAAAAATTTTTGAATTAACTAATATTTCAATTAATGAAACGTTATCAAGAACTATAATAACCTCTGCAACTACTTTACTTGCTTTATTAGCAATTTATTTTTTTGGTGGAGAAATATTAAAAGGATTTTCATTAGCAATGATACTTGGTGTTGTTTTTGGAACTTATTCTTCTATTTATATTGCTAATACTGTTTTGGTTAGACTAAGAGTTTCTCAAAAAACTGTTCTTAGAGAAGATGAAAAAAAATAATTTAATATAAGTTTTGAGCTATCACCATTGTTAGCAACATTGGTAAGGATAACAAAGTATTTGTTCTTGAGAAGAGCATTGCTGTTTTAGCTGACTTTGCCTTAGTCTCTGGATCACTCTCAACCATTCCTAAAGCTCTTTTTTGATTTGGCCAAATAACAAACCATACGTTAAATGCCATTATAATTCCTAGCCACATTCCAATACCTATAGCTGTATGTTTAGGTACTCCCGAACCTATACTTAAAGTCATTGCATCATGAAGATATCCATTAAGATAAGCAAGAATTAAACCTGAAAGAACAGTTATCGCTGCAGCCCATCTAAAATAAAATAATGCAGCAGGAGCAATTACTTTACCAATGGCTGGTTTTTGTTCATCTGGAATTTTACCCATGTTTGGAATTTGAACAAAATTGAAATACCAAAGTAATCCAATCCACATAATTGCAACAATCACATGTATGTATCTAAACAACCAACTCCAGAATAACGTATCAAAGGCAATTCCATCGTTTAAATAAAATAATCCTAAAAACAAAACAATTGCTAGTGCGAGTGATGTGTGAACAGTTTTTGATAATGAAGACAACAGATTACTCATGATTCTATTATTATACACTAATTTTAAAAAAATTTAAGTTCTTTAATTTAAGCTAAAAGAGGTTTTAAAAATTGACCTGTATAACTATCTTTTACTTTACATACTTCTTCAGGTTTTCCTTCGGCGACAATATTACCACCCTTCACACCACCTTCAGGACCCATATCCACAATGTAATCAGCTGTTTTTATAACATCTAAATTATGCTCAATTACAACTACTGTATTTCCAAGTTTTACAAATGTATGAAGTATCTCTAAAAGCTTTTTAATATCATGTTGATGCAAACCTGTAGTTGGTTCATCTAAAATATACATTGTTCTTCCCGTCGATCTTTTTGAAAGTTCTTTTGCAAGTTTAATTCGTTGTGCTTCACCTCCTGACAGCGTTGTTGCTTGTTGACCGATTTTTATATAACCCAATCCAACTTTTTTAAGAGTTAACAATTTTGTTTTTATATTAGATATATTTTCAAAATACTCACACCCTTCATCAACAGACATATCCAAAACATCTGCAATACTTTTGCCTTTAAATTTAATTTCTAAAGTTTCTCTATTGTATCTGGTACCTTTACACTCATCACATTGTATATAAACATCAGGTAGAAAATGCATTTCATATGTAATTACACCATCACCTTCACAAGCCTCACATCTACCACCTTTAACATTGAAAGAAAATCTTCCTGGTTTATATCCTCTTGTTTTTGACTCTGGTAAACCTGTAAACCAATCTCTAATAGGTCCAAAGGCACCCGTATATGTTGCAGGATTTGATCTAGGTGTTCTCCCAATAGGAGACTGATCAATATCGATTATTTTATCAATCAATTCCACACCCTTATATCCTTTAAATGATTTAGGTGTTTTTCTTGCTTTATTATTTAAAGTTAAATTTAAGGCATGAAATAAAGTTTGTAATATTAGAGTAGATTTACCACTACCTGAAACACCGGTAACACATGTAAAAGTTCCAGTTGGAATTTTAAGATTTACATTTTTTAGATTATTTCCACTTGCACCATTGATTTCTACAAATCTTCCATTTTTAGCTAAACGTCTAGTTTTAGGAATTTCAATTGTTTTTTTATTTGCAAGATATTGACCTGTAATACTATTTTTATCTTTTTTAATTTCATCATATGATCCTTGTGCTGTTATCTCTCCACCATTACTTCCAGCTTCAGGGCCTAGATCAATAATATGATCTGCATTTTCCATTGTCTCGGTGTCATGCTCAACAACAATGACAGTATTACCTAGATCTCGTAATCTTTTTAAAGCATTAATTAGTTTAACGTTATCTTTTTGGTGCAATCCAATTGAGGGTTCATCCAAAACATATAAAACACCAGTTAACCCAGATCCAATTTGTGAAGCCAATCTTATTCTTTGAGCTTCACCACCTGACAATGTTCCAGACTCTCTTGATAGTGTTAGATAATCTAATCCTACATTAAGTAGAAAATTTAATCTTTCATTTATTTCTTTTAAAACATGTTCGGCAATTTTAAATTGTCTTTTATCAAGATTATTTTCTAAATTTTTAAACCATTCTGCTGCATCTAAAATAGATTTTTTTGTTACTTCACTAATATTAAGATCATTAATTTTAACACATAAAGCTTCTTCTTTTAATCTGTCGCCATTACATGCTTCACATGCAGTATCTGATTGATATTCTGCAATGGCCTCTCTTTTCCATTCGCTATCAGATTCTAAAAATCTTCTTTCAAGATTATTAATTACACCTTCAAAGGTTTTTTTATAAGAATATTTCTCGTATCCATCGTCATAATTAAATTTAATCTCATCTTCATCTGAACCATAAAGAATAATATCTTTTATTTTTTTAGGTAATTTTTTCCATTTTTCATCTAAAGAAAAACCATAATGTTTTGCTAAAGATGCTAAAGTTTGAGCGTAATATAATGTGGTTGATTTTGACCAAGGTTCTATTGCTCCATCTGCTAAACTTTTTCTTTCATCAGGAACAACTAAATTTGGATCAACATTTAACTTCATTCCAATTCCCTCACACTCTTCACAAGCTCCATAGGGGCTGTTAAATGAAAAAAGTCTTGGCTCAATTTCCTCAATTGTAAAACCACTTTCAGGGCAAGCAAATTTAGTAGAGTAAATTAATTTTTCAATTTTTCTAAATTTTTGAGGAATTGTTTCATCTTCATATTCAACAAATACTAGACCGTTTGCTAAACTTACAGCTGTTTCAATACTTTCTGCCAATCTATTTCCAAGTTTTGAATTTAAAACTATTCTATCGACTAAGACTGAAATATCGTGTTTAAGTTTTTTATCTAGATTAGGTGACTTTTCTATATCATATAAAACATTATCAATTTTAATTTTTCTAAAACCTCTTCTTTTGTAACTTAAAATATCTTTTTTATATTCACCTTTACGACCTCTTACTACTGGTGCGTAAATATATATTGTTGATTTTTTTGGTAATTTTTTAACTAAATCTACTATCTGTGTAATTGTTTGAGAGGTTATTGGTTTACCTGTAAACGGCGAGTAGGGGATACCTGCTCTAGCATATAACACCCTCATGTAATCATAAATTTCTGTTACAGTTGCAACAGTAGATCTTGGGTTTTTTGATGTATTTTTTTGTTCTATTGCAATAGCTGGACTTAATCCTTCTATTAAATCAACATTTGGTTTTTTCATTTTATCTAAAAATTGACGTGCATAGGCAGATAAACTTTCTACATACCTTCTCTGACCTTCTGCGTATATAGTATCAAAAGCTAAAGATGATTTTCCTGAGCCTGATAGACCCGTTATGACCACAAATTTGTCTTTTGGAATCTCTACAGCAACATTCTTCAAATTATGTTCTTTAGCGCCCTTAATAACTATCTTTTTCATCATAATTTTAGTTGCTTTGAGTTAATAAAATTAATATTCAGAAGAATTGTGATATAATTCTAATTAACTAATTTAACAAATATTAAATATTATGGCTGGAAGTTTAAATAAAGTGTTATTAATTGGTCGTTTGGGCGCAGATCCAGAAATTAAGCAAATGGTAAATGGCAAAAGTGTTGCTAGATTAAGCCTTGCAACAAGTCAATCCTGGAAAGATAAAAACACAGGTGAAAGAAAAGAAAAAACTGAGTGGCACCGTGTAGTTGTATTTAACGAAGGATTAGTAAATGTTGTTCAACAATACTTAAAAAAAGGTGCTCAAGTTTATGTTGAGGGACAAATAACAACAAGAAAATGGAAAGATGAACAATCGGGACAAGATAAATACTCGACTGAAATAGTTATTCAAGGATACAATTCTTCGCTTACAATGTTGGGTGGAGGTAATTCTAGTGGCGGAATTCAAAATGACACAACTCAACAAAATAATATTGAGGACTCTTCACAAGTGTCAGATATGGATGACGAAATTCCATTTTAATTTCTATGAAAAATACTGAAGAGTTTAAAGATAAAAATATAAAATTAATCTCAATGCATGATGAGATGAGCTCATCATATCTTTCTTATGCAATGAGTGTAATTGTAAGTCGTGCACTTCCTGATGTAAGAGACGGTTTAAAACCTGTACATAGAAGAATTTTATATGCAATGTATAAAGGTGGATACGATTGGTCTAAACAATTTAGAAAATCTGCAAGAATAGTTGGGGATGTTATTGGTAAGTATCACCCCCATGGTGACCAGTCTGTATATGATGCTTTAGTTAGAATGGTGCAAGATTTTTCTATGAGTCTACCGTTAATTCAAGGACAAGGAAATTTTGGTTCAATAGATGGTGATCCTGCTGCAGCAATGAGATATACCGAAACTCGTTTGTCGAAAGTTTCTCAATTTCTGATCGATGATATTGAAAAAAATACAATTACCTTTAAAAGCAATTATGATGAAACCGAGAAAGAACCTAGTGTTTTACCAGCACAGTTTCCAAATTTATTAGTAAATGGAGCTGGTGGTATCGCTGTTGGTATGGCAACAAGTATACCTCCACATAATTTAGGTGAAATTATTGATGGTACTTTGGCCTTAATAGATAATAAAGATATTAAAATTAGAGAGTTAATGAAACATATACCTGGTCCAGATTTTCCAACTGGTGGTGTAATTATAGGTAAAGATATAATTAAACAAGGGTATAACAATGGAAGAGGGTCCTTTAAGATAAGAGGTGAAATCTCAATTGAACAACAAAAAAATGGTCGTGAAAGACTTGTAATAACTTCTATACCTTATCAAGTTAACAAATCCGTTTTAAACGAAAGGATCGCTCAGTTAGTAAGAGAAAAAAAGATAGAAGGTATAAGAGATATCCGAGATGAGTCAAACAGAGAAGGTATCAGGGTAGCAATAGACTTAAGAAACGGTATAGAACCAGAAACTATAAAGAGACAATTATATAAAAACACTCAAATAGAAAGTTCTTTTGGTTTTAATACTTTAGCGATTGTTGGAGGAAAACCTCAAACATGTACTTTAAAAGATTTTTTATCTAATTTTTTAACTTTTAGAGAAGATGTAGTTATTAAGAAAACTAAATTTGATCTTCAAAAAGCAGAGGAACGTGCTCATATACTAATAGGATTATCAGTTTCAGTTGAAAATTTGGATAAAATAATAAAAATTATTCGATCATCTAAAACACCTGATGATGCTAAAATATCAATTTTAAAAACCAAGTGGAAAATAAATAAATCACAAAAATTAATTTCTTTAATTGAGGGAAAAAAGGGCAAAAATCTTTATTCTTTATCTGAACCACAAGTTTTAGCTATTTTAGAATTAAGACTTCAAAAATTAACTGCATTAGGAATAAATGAAATCGAAGTTGAAATTAAAAAACTAGCTGAACTAATCACTAAATATAAAAAGATTATTTCATCAAAAAAAGAACTTTTAAAAGTAATTAGTGAAGAGTTAAAAAATATTAAAGAGAAATTTGCTATTCCAAGAAGAACTAAAATTATAGATGCTGTTTTAAATTACGATATTGAGGAAACTATCCAAAAACAATCAGTAATAATTACAGTTACACTACAAGGATATATAAAAAGAGGTTCTTTAGATGGGGTAAAAAAACAAAAAAGAGGTGGTAAGGGAAAATCAGGCATAACAACTAGAGATCAAGACTCTGTTGTTCAAACATTATCTGTAAATACTCATACTTCAGTACTCTTTTTTTCTACCGAGGGTTTAGTTTACAAGATTAAAGCATGGAAAATCCCAGAGGGTTCATCATCATCTAAAGGTAAGTCTTTATTTAATATTTTACCTTTAAAGAGTCATCAAGCAATAAGTTCAATTATGCCAATGCCAGAAGATGAAACTGATTTAAAAAATTATCAAATTATATTTGCTACTGCTCAAGGTAAAGTAAGAAAAAATAGTTTAGAAGACTTTTCATCAATTAATGCATCTGGAAAAATTGCGATGAAATTAGATAGCAATGATAAAATTGTAGGTGTTAAAATTTGTAAAGATGATCAGGATGTAATTTTAAGTACAAAATTTGGAAAATGTATTAGATTTGAAGCCAAAAAGTTAAGAGTTTTTAAAGGCAGATCTTCTAAAGGAATTAAGGGAATAGAGTTAGCATTAAATGATCAAATAGTATCTTTGTCAATTATTGATAACAATAAAATTAATAAAAATGGAAAAAAATCAAAAGACGAAAAATCTGAATTAAGAGCAAAAGAGAAGTTTGTTTTATCAATAAGTGAAAATGGTTTTGGAAAAAAGACTTCTCATACCGATTACAGAGTTACTAACAGAGGTGGTAAAGGAATTATAGGAATAATAAATTCACCACGAAATGGGAATATTACTTCATCTTTTCCTGTTTTTGAAGGCGATGAAATTTTAATTTCTACGAATAAAGGCAGGGTAATACGAGTTGCTGTTAAAGAAATTAGAACAGCAGGCAGAAATACTCAAGGGGTTAGAATAATTAAGTTATCAGGAGAAGAAAAAGTTGTTTCAGCAATTAAAATTGATGATAATTTAATTTAATGAGTAAAATTGCAATTTATCCTGGAACATTTGATCCAATCACTTTTGGACATATAGATGTCATAAAAAAATCATTAAAACTATTTGATAAAATAGTAGTAGGTGTTTCTGATGAAAGTAATAAAAATTATCTTTTTAGTTCTGATGAAAGAATAGAAATAGTCAATAAAGCCTTATTTAAAGATCTAAAATTAGATAGAAAAAAAATAAAAGTAGTTTCTTTTGGCTCTTTAACCACTGATTTATGTAAAAAATACAAATCAAACATTATTCTAAGAGGATTAAGAGCTGTATCTGATTTTGAATATGAATTTCAGTTAGCTGGTATGAATAGAAAATTAAACCAAAACATAGAAACAATTTTTTTGATGTCTGATGTAGAAAATCAAATAATTTCATCTAGATTTGTAAAAGAGATTGTTAAATTAAAAGGTGATATAAAAAAATTTACTACAAAAAGCACAATTAAATCTTTAAAAGATAAATATGAATAAAATTTTTATTAAAATACTTATTTTGTTTTTTTTAATTACCAATCAATCAATAGCTGAGGAGAATATAATGATATTAAAACTAAAAGATGGTGACGTTAAAATTGAATTATTTGAGGATGTTGCACCAAATCATGTAAAAAGAATTAAAGAATTAGCAAATAGTGGTAAATACGATAACGTTATTTTTCATAGAGTTATTGATGGATTTATGGCTCAAACAGGTGATGTAAAATTTGGAAATTCAGAATCAAAAGATTTTGATCTTAGAAGAGCTGGAATGGGTGGATCAGATTTTCCAGATTTAGAGCAAGAATTCAATAGTTTACCACATGATAGAGGAACTTTATCAATGGCGAGAGCTCAAGATCCAAATAGTGCAAATAGTCAATTTTTTATTTGTTTTCAGCCAGCTCCTTTTTTAGACCGTCAATATACAGTTTTTGGAAAAGTGATCGAGGGAATGGAATTTGTTGATAAAATCAAAAGAGGTGATCAAAATAATAATGGTGCTGTAAATGATCCAGATAAGATTATTAGTTTTAAATCTCAATAAATTTTTTAATGGCATTAAAAAAATTTGCCTTTAATGTTTTAAAAAAAGATAAATTTGCTAGGTGTGGTTTAATTGAGACGCATCGTGGTAATATACAAACCCCAGCTTTTATGCCTGTTGGAACTCAAGCTACTGTAAAAGCTTGTACCATAGATGATATAAAAAAAACTGGATCAGAAATAATACTTTCAAATACTTATCATTTAATGATACGTCCTGGTGTTAAAAGAATTGAGTCTGTTGGTGGACTTCATAATTTTATGAATTGTGATTTACCTATTTTAACTGACTCTGGTGGTTTTCAAGTAATGTCTCTCTCAAAATTGAATAAAATTGATAGGGAGAAGGGTGCTATTTTTAACTCTCACGTTGATGGTAAAAAATTTTATTTAAGTCCAGAGGAGAGTATAAGAATACAATTAGGTTTAAATGCAGATATTGTAATGATTATGGATGAATGCCCTAAAAAAACTAATGATTATAATCTAATCAAAAAATCAATGGATTTATCACTTTATTGGGCTGAAAGATCTAAAGTAGCTTTCGGGAACAATCCTCACAAAGCTTTATTTGGAATTGTTCAAGGAGGTCTATTTAAAGATTTAAGAATCAAATCACTTGAAGAGTTAGTTAAAATTGGTTTTGATGGTTATGCTATTGGAGGATTAGCAGTTGGAGAAACACAAAATGAAATGTTTAATGTCTTAGATGATATCAAAGAATATTTACCTATAGAAAAACCTCACTATTTAATGGGTGTTGGAACACCATCAGATATTTTAGGTGCTGTCAAAAGAGGTATAGATATGTTTGATTGTGTATTACCTACCAGATCAGGAAGGACAGGTTTAGCATTTACATGGAATGGAAGGGTAAATATTAAAAATAATAAGTATCAAAATGATAATACTCCACTTGATCCTAGTTGTGAAAATCTAAACTTAAACAAATATTCAAAAAATTATCTAAATCATTTATTTAATACTAATGAAATATTAGCTTCAATGTTATTGACGTTACATAATATTAATTTTTATCAAGAATTAATGTCTGAGATTAGAAAAAATATTAATTCAGGCACATTTAATGATTTTCACGATAAATACATAGATAAGTTGTAGTTATAGCAACTGTGCCATTTTGTATGAATAATCATATCAAATTCCTTAATTTAACAACCTTAATTGATCAAAACTTTTAAATTGAACGAATTGAAAAATAAAAATTTATCTGTATACACACATTATTCATTTAGAAAAAATGAATCAATTTTGTGGGCCGTTAGCTCAGTTGGTAGAGCAATTCCCTTTTAAGGAATGGGTCGATGGTTCGAGTCCATCACGGCTCACCATTAATTTTGATTTAGGTCAAATTGATTGGTGGATAATCCAATATTACCTCGTTCATCCATTCATTTAATTGTTTAATACGAGTATCAGAAGAAGGATGGGTGCTCATAAATTCTGGTGGTTCTTTACCCTTATTTGTTTCTTTCATTCTTTCCCAGATTTTTACTGTTTCTCTAATATCATAACCAGATAAAGAAGAAAAAATCATACCAAGATAATCAGCTTCGCTCTCTTGCTTTCTGTTAAAAGGATTCATTATTCCTAGTTGAGCTAATAATCCAACTGTATCCATACCGGTAGTTCTGTTTATATCAGATAATACACCACCACTTGCAATATCTATAATTTTTGCCCCAGTATTTAATAAAACACCACGACTTGCTCTTTCAACAGAATGTTTTGCTACTGCATGAGCAACCTCATGACCCATAATTGCTGCTAAACCATTTTTATTTTTTGTTACATCAAGTATACCTGTATAAAAAGCAATTTTACCTCCAGGCATGCACCATGCATTTCTAACTTTTTTATTATCAATTAAAATATATTCCCAATCAAAATTTGCTGTTGGGTCGTTTAAATTTGCTCTATAAAAATATTCACTAATCGAATCTTCCATTCTTTTTCCAATGTCTTTGATTTCATTTAATGTTTTTGTATCATCACTCATTTTTTCTTTTTCTTTGACTTTTTCATAAATTTGCGCAGCTTGAGCATTTAATTTTGCTTCAGGTATAATTTTTAATTGTTTTCTGTCAGTTATTGGTGCAGTAGAGCAAGAATGCAAAATAAGACTGCCACAACCACAGCCCATATAAGTCAAAAATTTTCTTCTATCCATAAGTAACTAAAATTGATAATAATAATTTATCATGAATCTAAACAACAAAATTTTAATTGTATTATTTATCATTGCAATTGTTTTTGTTGTCTATGCCAGTTATAGTTAATTGAAAATATGTCGAAAAAAAGGTCAAAAAAATCTTTTTCATTAACCTTAAGGAATTACTTTATTACGGGAGTAGTTGTTTTAATACCAATTGGTTTTACCTTATATCTCACAAAGGTTTTAATTGGTATCTCCTCTAATTTAATACCAAAAAATATTAATCCTAATAGTTATTTACCTTTTAATATACCTGGTGTTGAAATTGTTATTTCAATTTTACTTATAACTATTGTTGGTGGTCTCTCTTTGTCATTTTTTGGAAGAAGAATACTTAAATTAATTGATGATTTATTCAAAAGAATTCCATTTTTAAGAACAGTTTATTCTGCAATTGTTCAAATGACTGAAACCTTTTCTAAAAAAGATGATGGAAAAAGAAGTGTAGTCTTAATTGAATATCCAAGGAAAGGAGTTTGGGCAGTTGGTTTTGCTACAAAAGAAAATAAAGGTGAGATGGCTCAAAAAACTGGTAAGAATTTAATTAATGTTTTTGTACCAACAACTCCAAATCCTACTAGTGGTTTTTTACTAATGTTTCCAATAGAAGATGTTATATATTTGAATATGTCTTTTGAGGAAGCGTCTAAATTTATAGTTTCAGCAGGAACCTCTACTAAAAAAACTTAAGCAATATCATTAATTATATCAGCTCTATCATACAATTTTATCAAAGGTTTGAATTTACTTATATCTTCATTTGATTTTTCTATTCTTCTCATTTCTTTTTCAGCTAATAAGAAAAGATCACTATTCTGAATTGGATCTGCTAACTTAAAATTTTTTATACCACTTTGTTTAAACCCCAAAATATCACCAAATCCTCTTAATTTCATGTCTTCTTCAGATATTAAAAAACCATCATTGGTGTCTTTTAAAATTTTGATTCTTTTTTTGGCATTTTCGCTTAGATTTGATTTAAACATTAATATGCATGTAGAATCTTTATGACCACGACCAACTCTACCTCTTAATTGATGAAGTTGAGATAAACCAAATTTGTTAGCATTTTCAATTATAATCGTATTTGCATTAGGAAAATCTATTCCTACTTCAATAATTGTAGTAGAAACCAAAATTTTAAATTTATTATTTAAAAAATTGTTTAGTATTTTATTTTTTTCATCAATATCAGTTTTTCCATGAAGTAAACATACCTGATTTGGAAACTTACTTTCTAAATATTTATACTTTTTTACAGCTGATGAGTGATCCAACTTTTTAGACTCTTCAATTAATGGACAAACCCAAAAAACTTGATTTCCTAAGTTAATTTCTTTTTTTATAAATTTTAAAACATCCTCAATTTTAACCTCCAATTTACTATATGTTTTAATTGGTTTTCTATTTTTAGGTTTTTCTCTAATTATTGAAATATCCATATCACCATAAATTGTCATTGTTAGAGTTCTAGGTATAGGTGTTGCTGTCATTAATAATACGTCACAATCTGGTCCACCTTTATCTGATAATCTTTTTCTTTGATTTACTCCAAACTTATGCTGTTCATCTATAATTATTAATCCTAAGTTTTTAAAAATTACTTTTTTTTGAAATATTGCATGTGTTCCAAAAATAATATCAATTTTATTATTTTCTATTTTTTTATGAATTTTTTTTTTTAATTTATATTCAGATTTCCCAGAAATAAGATCTATATTTATATTTTTAGGAAATACTTTTTTTGCAAGAATAAAATGTTGTCTTGCTAGAATTTCCGTAGGAGCCATAAAAGCAACTTGGAAACCAGAATATATGCTATTTATTGCTGCTAAAAGAGATACTATTGTTTTTCCACTACCTACGTCTCCTTGCAACAGTCTAAACATTTTGTTTGGTGAACTTAAGTCTTTGTTTATTTCATTTAGTGATTTTTTCTGATCACCCGTAAGAGAAAAATCTAATTTATCTATTATAGAATTTTGTTTCTTTAAATTAAGAACTTTATTTTTTTTTTTTATTTTTCTTATTTTTTTTCTTATTTCAGAATTAACTAGAAATGTTGAAAATATTTCATCAAAAGCAAGTCTTTGATAGAAATTTGATTTATAATTTCCAATATTTTTAGGTTTGTGTAGTTCTTTAATTGAGCTATTCCAACTTATATTTTTAAATTTAGATATAATACTTTTAGAGTGCCATTCATTAAATACTGGCAAACTATTGATTATTTTGTTTATTATTTTATTATATATTTTTTCAGAAATTCCTTCAGTTAATGAGTATTTATTATGAGTTTGTTTGATTAAAGAAGAATCCTCAGAAACATATTTTGGATTTGTAATTTGGTATTTGTTCCTAAATTGACCTATTTTACCACTAACAGTAATTTCTTTGCCTAAAGGTAGTATTTTTTTAATATAACCTTCATAACTATTAAAAAAAATACAATCTATTTCACCAGTTTCATCACTACATAAAACTCTATTTGGTAATCTCCTTATTCTTGGGAAGTTATACTTTTTTGGGATTATAGTTATTGTTTGTATTTCACCAATTTTTAAATTTTTTATTTTTGATGATAAGCTTCTATCTGTATAAGATTTTGGAAGTTTCCATAGTAAATCAAACAAATTATTAATATTTTTCTTTTTTAATAAATTACTTGTTTTAGTTCCCACACCTTTTAAAGAACTTAAATCTGACAATAAATATTCATAATTTGTTTTATTATTCATCAACAACTAATATATTCTAATTATTATGATCAACATAGATGAATTAAAAAAAAAAATTATTTACCGATCTAATTATAGAGGTACAAAAGAAATGGAGAATCTTTTGAGTGCATTTACAAAAAAATATATAAATAATTTAAATGAAAATGATCTTCTTGATTTAGAAAAACTACTGAATATTGACGATACTAATTTGTATAATTTTTACAATAGTATTAAAACCGATTTTGAATTTGAAAGTAACAACATTAATTTCTTATATAAAAATTTTGACTATAAACAAAAATGATGGCGGAGAGACTGGGATTCGAACCCAGGAAAGAGTTGCCCCTTTGCCGGTTTTCAAGACCGGTGCTTTCAACCACTCAGCCATCTCTCCGTGAGCACGGTTTTATAATTATAATTATTTAATTCAACCATAAAATAGTCTAATAAACTTATAAATTACAAGCACCATGGTTTCCTATGAATAAAGAATTTAATAAAGGCTTATTACTTGCTGGGTTTGGATCTTTTTGGTGGGGATTTTTTGGTGTAATTTATTTTAAATATATAGCTTATATTGGATATATAGAATTAGTAGTTCATAGATGTTTATGGACAGCCTTTACATTAATTCTGACCACTTTTTTTTTCTCTAAATGGAGTATTTTTTTTAAAATTATAAAAAATAAATCAAATTTATTTTATTTATTTATCTCTGGTTTTTTAATTTTTATTAATTGGGGTGTATGGATATATGCTATAGCAACAAATAGAATTATAGATGCTAGTTTTGGATATTTTATAATGCCTATTTTAAGTGTAATGCTAGGTTATTTTTTTTTTAAAGAAAAGCTTAATAAAAAAAGAGTCTTTTCGATTTTGTTAGTTATCGCATCAATTCTTTTTTTAGTAGCAGTAAGTATTAAATCATTGCCTTGGGTTGGTTTAATTGTTGCTTTAAGTTGGAGTTTTTACAATCTAGTCCGAAAAAAAATTAATGTTGATACAGATGTAGGTCTTTTGATTGAAAGTTTATTTATATTGCCATTTGCACTGTTAATTTTTTATTTAATAGCTAGTAAAGGATTTAATGATTTTCAATTATCAGATCCACCAATGATGCTGTTTATTTTTCTTGCAGGACCAATGACTGTAATACCATTATTTTTATATGTTAGGGGTGTCGAGTTATGTGGTTTAGGAGCGGCTGGGATGATTTTTTATATTACTCCTACTTTTCAGTTTTTATTAGGTTATTTTTATTACAATGAACCTTTTTCAATTATAAAATTAGTTAGTTTTATTTTTATTTGGATTGCTGTATTTGTATATTTGAAGGACTTATATGAAACAAATTAATATTTTTTTATTTTTAATCTTAATTTCAATTAATACCTCATTTGCCGATATTAATAAAGAATTTGAAAATTGGAAATTAAACTTTAAGCAGTTAGCTCTCAAAAACAATATTTCTGAAAAAACTTTTGATACTGTTATGTCCGAGACTAAATTTTTGTCAGATGTAATAAAATACGATAGATATCAGCCAGAATTTTATGAAGATACTAAAACGTATATTTCAAAAAGGACATCAACAAAAAAAGTTTCTTTAGGAAAAAAGTTTTATGAGAAAAATTCAAAATTAATAAATTCTGTTGAAAATAAATTTGATATAGAAAGAGAGTTGCTATTAGCTCTTATGGGCATAGAGACTAATTTTGGAACTTACGTTGGAAAAATGGATATTTTATCCTCTTTAGCAACATTAAGTTTTGATAAAAGAAGATCAGAATTTTTTACAAATGAACTATTAATTCTTTTAAGATTAATTGAAAAGAAACAGATAGATTACAAAACATTGTATGGATCTTGGGCAGGAGCATTTGGATTTTTTCAATTTATGCCATCTACTATGAAAAATTATGCAATTGACCATGATGGTAACGGATATATAGATTTAAAAAATAATAATGATGCTTATGCTTCTGCATCAAACTATTTAAATCAAATAGGCTGGAAAAGTGAAAATCCTTGTTTCTATAGAATTGATTTATTAGAAGACATACCAAATAAATATCTAAACATTTCTGCAAAAAAACTTCATGATAAAAAAAAATTAAAATATTTTAGAAAATATATCAAAAATAATGATCAAATAGATACCAAGTATAACAATTTAAAAGTAGCGATTGTAACACCAGATAAAGATATTATACCTGATGCGGAAAATTTAAACCCAGCTTACATTGTATTTGATAACTATGAAATAATATTACAATGGAATAGGTCTTTGCGATTTGCTCTAGCTGTTTGTACATTAAAAGATAAATTTAAAAATGAACTTTAAAAAATTTTTGTTAATTATATCGGTATTTTTTTTATCAGCATGTAATCAATTTGATCAAAATAATAAATCCTTAGTTTATATAAGTGATCAAAAGTATAGTAATACTGGATTTGCCTTAATTTATGATGATGAATTAAAAAAAGAAAAAAAGATATCAAAAAAAATTGATAATAGATCTCTTTTAATTTTTCATAATAAAATCAAAAAAAATTCGTATGTTAAAATTAGTAATCCTCTGAACAACAAGTCAGTTATAGCTGAAGTGATCTCAAATAATGTCAATTTTTCTAATTTTTACAATTCAGTAATTACTAAGAGAATTGCTGAGGAACTATCTCTTGATCCTAATGAACCATATATTGATCTTGTTTTAATATCAAAGAATTCAACTTTTGTTGCTAAAAAAGCTAAAACATTCGATGAAGAGAAGAAAGTAGCTGAGAAGGCACCTGTAGATGGAATTACTATAGATAATTTAGGTGAAGAAAAAGTAAAAGAAATAAAAATTCAAAAAAATAAATTTTTGTATTCGATCAAGATTGCAGATTTTTATTATAGAGACTCAGCTGAAAATATGGTCAAAAGAATAAAAGATGAAACAAATATAAAAAAATCTGTTATTAAGAAACTATCTAAAACCAAATATAGGGTATTATTGGGACCATTTAATGATATAAAAAAACTAGAGAAATCATTTAATGAAATTAATGTATTAAATTTTGAAAATATAGAAATATTGAAAGATGTTTAGATTATTATTAATTGTATTTTCTTTTAGTTTTTTAATCATAAATAATTCAAATGCAAATTTTGATGTAAAAGCAAGAACTGCAATTTTACAGGATTATCATTCTGGAGAAATTCTCTATGAAAAAGAACCTGATATTTCTATTTATCCAGCATCTATGACAAAAATCATGACGGCAATTATCGCTTTTGATTTAATAAAAACTGGTGATCTTAGTTTAGATGAAAAATTTATAATTTCTGAAAGAGCATGGAGATTATCTACATCGGGATATTCATCAATGTTTATAATGGTAGGTGATGAAGTGTCTGTAGAAAATTTATTAAGAGGTATTATTGTCGCTTCTGGCAATGATGCATGTATAGCATTAGCTGAAGGTATAGCAGGTACCGAAGAAGAATTTACAATTTTAATGACAGCTAAAGCACAAGAATTAGGTATGGAAAACACAAATTTTTCTAATTCATCAGGAATAAATGACCCAGACAATTATTCAACGGTTAGAGATATATTAAAAATGTCTAGATATTTAATTAAACAACATCCAGAGTTCTACAAAATGTTTGCTGAAAAAGAATTTACTTGGGATCGAACAGGAGGTGACCCAATAACTCAAGGAAATAGAAATCCTTTACTTTATAAAAATCTTGGAGCTGATGGAATAAAAACTGGTTATTTAGCTGTTGAAAAATATTCTTTAGCATCCTCAATCAATAGAAAAGGTAGAAGATTGATTGCAGTTGGAAGCGGATTTAGTACAAAAAATGCTCGATCTAAAGAGAGCGCAAAATTACTTACATATGGTCTTACTAACTATGATCTTGTTGAAATAGCTAAAGCCAAGAAACCGTTACATAAAATAGATGTTTGGCTAGGTAAAGAAGATAGTGTGGCAGCTTATACTAATGAGGATATTTATAAAACGATTAAAAAAGCAAAAAAAAAACTTTTAAAAGTTGTTGTTAGATATGAGGGACCTGTAGAAGCACCAATTGAAAAAGACGAAAAAATAGCCACTTTAAGAGTTGTATATGATCAAGAACTTGTAGGTGAGTATGATCTGCTTTCATCTAAAGAAATTAAAAAAGTTAATTTTTTTACGAGATTAATAAAATCAATTAATTATTTAATTTGGGGCGATGTCTAAAAAACCTATCATTGTCTTTGAAGGTATAGAGGGCAGTGGTAAAAGTCACCATGTAAATAAAGTTTCAAGATTTTTAAATAAAAATAAAATAAAATTTATAAAAATAAGAGAACCAGGCGGTAGTTTAAATTCGGAAAAAATAAGAAGATTAATTTTAAATAAAAAATCTAATTTTAATATCCACACTGACTTACTTTTATATTTAGCTGCACGTAGTGAAAACATACATCTTATAAAAAAATCACATAAAAAAAAAATTATTTTAATTGATAGATTTATAGACTCAACTATTGCGTATCAACATTATGGCATGGGTGTTGATTTAAAAATTATAAATATGATAAACAGATTTTTATTAAAGAAAATTAAAATCGACTTTACATTTCTTAATGTTGTAAATAAAAGAAACTTATTACAAAGATTAAAAAAAAGAAAATCATTAAATCGATATGACCAGTTTGATATGAATTTTTACAATAAAGTTCAAAGAGGTTTTTTAAAATTAGCTAAAATGAACAAAAAATCTTACAAAATAATAGATTCAAATTTGGATATAAATCAAAATGAAGATTTAATTATAAATCAAATCAAAAAATTAATTAAATGAATTTACATCCCTCAACTCAAACAAATTTATTTGAGCATCAAGAAATTTTTAATCAATTATATAAATTATCTAAAAATGATACTTTGCCTAATAAAATTCTTTTATCTGGTGAAAAAGGCATTGGAAAATCAACATTAGCATATCATTTAATTAATTTTATTTTATCAGAAAATGAAGAACATTCATATGATTATGAAAATAAAAAAATTAATTCTGAAAATAGGTCATACAAATTAATACAAAATAAATCTAGCCCAAATTTTTACCTAATTGATGTTCAAGAAGATAAAAAAAATATTGATATAAATCAAATTAGGGAATTGATAATAAATCTAAACAAATCCTCATTTAATAAAAAAAAAAGATTTGTGTTAATTGATAATATTGAATTATTAAACTTAAATTCTATTAATGCTTTGTTAAAATTTTTAGAAGAACCCAATGAAAATATAAATTTTATTTTAATTAATAACAATAAAAGAGTGTTACCAACTCTTAAATCTAGATGTTTAAATTTCAATGTATATTTAACAAAAGATCAGTCTATTAAAATTATTAATCAATTATTAAACGATGACATAAATACTATTATCAATAACAAGTTATTTGATTATTATGCTACTCCTGGAAAATTATTTAAATTAATTATGTTATCTAAAGAATTTGACTTAGATCTTGTTAATTTTGATTTAAACACAACACTAACGAATATAATTAAAGATAAAATTTATAAAAAAGATAAATCAATTATTGAAATCATTTATTCTTTTATTGAACTTTATTTTAGAAACAATATATCTATGGAAAATATTAGTTTATTAAAGTCATACCATTATTTTTTAGAAAAAATAAACAATACTAAAACTTATAATTTAGATGAGGAAACATTGTTTATGGAGTTTGAGGACAAAATACTAAATGGATAAAACTTATTATATTACTACGCCTATATACTATCCATCAGGTAAGCCTCATATGGGTCATGCATATTCAAGTATTGTCGCAGATTTTTTTGCAAGATTTAAAATAATTGATAATTATCAGGTCCATTTTCTCACAGGTACAGACGAACATGGATTAAAAATTCAAAGATCTGCTGAAAAAGCTGGGAAAGAGCCTCTAGTATTTTGTGATCAAATTAGTCAAACCTTTAGAGATCTTTCGGATACGTTGAATTTATCAAATACTGATTTTATTAGAACTACAGAAGCTAGACATAAAAAAACAGTTCAGCATCTTTGGAATGAACTTGAGAAAAATGACGATATATATTTATCAAACTATTCTGGATGGTATTCAATATCAGATGAAGCTTTTTATAACGAGGATGAAATTGAGGAATTAGATGGAAAAAAAATTGCTATATCATCAAAATCTCCTGTTGAATGGATTGAAGAAGAATCTTATTTTTTTAGACTTTCAAAGTGGGAAAAACCTTTATTAGACTATTATAAAGCTAATCCAGATTTCATTTCCCCTCAATCTAGAAAAAATGAAGTTATTAGTTTTGTAAAAAGTGGTCTTAAAGATCTTTCTGTAAGTAGAAAAAGTTTTTCATGGGGTATACCAGTTCCAAATAATAAAAATCACGTGATATATGTTTGGCTCGATGCTTTAACAAATTATTTAAGTGCATTAAACTATCCTAATACAAATGATGATTTATTTAAAAAATTTTGGCCAGCCTCAATACATTTAATTGGAAAAGATATACTTAGATTTCACGCTGTTTATTGGCCTGCCTTTTTATTAGCAGCAAAAATTGATCTACCAAAGAGAGTTTACGGGCATGGATGGATATTATCAGGGGAAGAAAAAATGTCTAAATCTAAAGGAAATATTCTTGATCCACTTGAGATAATTAAAGAGTATGGTTTAGATCCTTTAAGATACTACTTAATTAAAGAAGTTTCTTTTGGGAATGATGGAAATATATCTCAAGAAAGGTTAGAAGATTGTATTAATAGTGATCTAGCTAACAATTATGGAAATTTATGTCAGCGTGTAACAGCTTTTGTAGTAAAAAATTGTGATGGAAAAATTCCATTAGAAATTAAATTTCATGACGAGGATTTATTAATACTTAATAAGTATAAAGACAATTTAGACAATATTAGGTCACAAATTGACAGTCAAAATATTAATTTTTACATTGATTATATTGTAAATTCACTTTTTGAGGCTAACAAATATTTTAATGATCAAGAACCATGGAAAAAGAAAGACGATATGATTAGATTAAATACCATTGTTTACACTACTTTAGAAATTGTTAGAAAAATAAGTTTTTTACTATATCCAATTATTCCTGAATCTTCTTTAAAGGCATTAAAGATTTTTGACATTGAAGAAAAAAATATAAAATTAGACTCAGTCTCTAATAATGAGTATTTAACAAAAGGTAATAATATTAATAAAATAGACATACTTTTTAAAAAAATAGAGAAAAACAATGATTGATTCACACTGCCATCTAGATCATGAACCATTATTAAGTGATTTAGCTAATGTAATACAAAGATCAAAAGAAGTGGGTATAGAAAAATTATTAACTATCTCAACTTCATTTGAAAGTTTTTCTAGAGTAAAAGATTTAATCAATAAAGATGAGATGATATATGGTACTATTGGCATTCATCCTCATGAAAGCTCCAAAGATATTATTACTTCAAAGCAGATAATTGAAAGTCTCAATGAAAACTCAAAAATTATCGGAATTGGAGAAACAGGCTTAGATTTTTATTATAATAATAGTGAAAAAGACAAACAGATAGCAAGTTTTAGAGAACATATAGATGCATCCTTAAAAACCAATATTCCATTAATTGTTCATTCAAGAGATGCAGAAAAAGAAACTTTTGAGATTTTAAGTGAATATAAAAATGAAAACCTTAAAATTTTGATGCATTGTTTTACTGGGTCTAAAGAATTCTCAGAAAAATTAATGACTTTAAATTCATACTTTTCAGCAAGCGGTATCATTACTTTTAAAAATTCATTGGATCTACAAAGTACGTTCAAATCAATTCCAATGGATAATATTTTAATTGAGACAGATAGTCCTTTTTTAGCCCCAGTTCCTAAAAGAGGAAAAAAAAATGAACCATCATTTATTGATTTTACTGCTGCAAAATTAGCAGAAATTAAAAGTTTATCCAAAGAAGATCTTATTAAAAAAACTACGGATAACTTTAATAAACTTTTTTTTAATTGAAATTAATGAAATTTATTATTCTAGGATGTGGTAGTTCAATGGGTGTACCCAGGCCAGATGGTTTCTTTGGAAATTGTGATCCTAATAATAAAAAAAATTATAGGACAAGATGTTCAGCTTTAATAAAAACCAAGGATGAAAATATTCTTATAGATACATCACCTGACCTACGACAACAACTTTTAAGACATAAAATAAATAAAATAAATAAAGTATTATATTCTCATATGCATGGTGATCAAACTCATGGGATAAATGATTTGAGATCTTTTTATATAAACAGCAGAAAACAGCTTGATGTTTACGCTGATAAATATACCTCGCAATATCTTAACTCTACATTTTCTTATATTTTTAAAAGTCATTCAAAAGAATATCCTGCAACTCTTAAACTTAATAAGTTGCCAAAAAAAATATTTATAAAAAATAATAATAAAAAATTTAGTATTCAATCAATTATGGTAGAACATGGTAAAGTAAAATCAAATTGCTTTATTATTAATAAAAAATTAGCATATATAAGTGATGTAAGCAAAATTTATAACAAAGATCATAAATATTTTAAAAATCTTAAATATTTAATTGTCGATTGTTTGTGGTACAATTTTCATCCATCACACTTTAATTTAGAGACTTCACTAGCTATAATAAAAAAATTCAAACCTAAAAAAGCTATTCTTACAAACTTATCGCCAGTACTCGATTATAAAGTGCTTAAAAAAATAATACCAAAAAATGTTATTCCAGCACATGATGGATTAACAATAAACTTATAAGATATTTTCTATAGCTTTAATTATTTTTTTTGACATTGGTTTTGTCATTGATGCAAAAGTATCTTCTACCTTGCCTTCTTTATTAATTAGAATTTTATGAAAATTCCATTTAGGGACAGCAGATTTTCCATGATTTTCTTTTGCCCATTTAAAAATTTCATGTGAATTTTTGCCTTTTACCTCTGTAATAGTTGTAAGAGGAAAGTTAATATTAAAATTTACTTCACAAAATTCTTTTACATCTGAATCATTACTCTTTTCTTGATTAAATGAATTAGATGGAACACCAAGAACAATCAAACCTTTTTCTTTATATAAATCCCACAATTCCTGCAATTCATCATATTGTTTAGTAAACCCGCAATAACTTGCTGTATTCACAACTAAAATAACTTTATTTTTGTAATCCTTAAAATTAATTGTCTCACCAGTTATACTCTCTATGCTGAAGTCATAAATTTTTTTTTCATAGTTTGCATTAGCTGAAGTTTTAAAAAAAAACATAATTATAGATATCAGAAATATTACTTTTCTCATTTACTCGGTTTATTGGGAGTAAGTAATATCAAAAAATAACCAAACAAAGTGGATAACAGTGACCCAGTTAATACACCTATTTTTACACCATCCATATATTGCATGTTTTCAACAAAAGCTAAATTTCCAACAAATAAACTCATAGTAAATCCAATCCCCGTAAGAACTCCTACACCATAAAAATTGTACCAGCTTGTATCGTTTGGCATTTGAGCTACTTTTAATTTAATTGATATATAAGAAAATATAAACACACCAAGTTGTTTACCAAGGAATAGTCCTAGTACGATTCCTAAAGGAACCTTATTCAGTAATGACGCAAAAGACAAACCTTCTAAAGATACTCCGGCATTTGCAAATGCGAATAAAGGCATTATTCCAAAAGCAACATACGGACTAATTGCATGTTCTATTTTAATTAATAAAGAAAAATCTTTTTCTTTTTTTCTATGAGGAATTGTCATGGCTAATAGAACACCCGCAATAGTAGCGTGTATTCCAGAATTATGTGTAAAATCCCAAAGGAAAAGACCTACAATTAAGTAAGGTAGAAACTTTTTAATATTAAATTTGTTAATTAATAACAAAACAATAAAAGCCAATAACATTAAGGTTAAATACTTAATACTTAAATCTCCAGAGTAGAATAGGGCAATAATTACTATTGCTCCTAAGTCATCTATTATAGCTAACGCAGTCAAAAATACTTTTAAGGACAAAGGAACTCTTTTACCTAACAAAGATAAAACTCCTAAAGAAAAAGCTATATCAGTAGCTGACGGAATTGCCCATCCATTTAAGGTTTCACTATCACCTAAATTTATAAAAACATAAAACAATGCTGGAACTAACATTCCACCTACAGCACCTATTATTGGCAATAAAGCTTGCTTTATATTTGAAAGCTCACCCTGTAAAAATTCTCTTTTAATTTCTAAAGTTACGAAAAAAAAGAAAATTGCCATTAAGGCATCATTAATCCAGTGTAAAACTGATAATTTTAATCCAAAATTATTAATACCTATGAACAAATATTTATTTAGAGTAGAGAAATATAGATCTGCTAATCCAGAATTACTTATAAATAATGCAATTATTGCAGCAAACAACAATACTAGTCCACTTGCGGCTTCTAATTTAAAAAACCATCTAAAAGGCTTTGATATATAATTAATCATAAAAATTTAAATCAGGTCTATAATAAATAGTTTTATATCTTGCAATGTTTCAAAAAGGTTAAATAGTATAATTTCTAATCCTGGAAACACATTAATTAGTGGAGTTTTTAGAGTATCTAGCAAGATAATTAATCCTATAAATGATATAATAAATACTATTAAATATGAAAAAAGCTTACTTCCCTTATTTTCTGTTTTCTCAACTGTAGTTTTATTTTTTTGTTTTTCTGAATTTTTTTCTTTTTTTTTATTATTTATTTCAGTTTTAATTATTTCTTCTGGTTTTTGTTTCTCTTCTATTTTATCCTCTTTATTTTCAGCTTTTGTTTCAATGTCTTCACTGATAATTTCCTGTTTCAACTCTAGTGCTTCATTATTTTTTTCTTGGATATTATGAAACCAAATATGATTACATGATCCACATTGCAAATCTCTACCTTCATCTGGTATTAAAGAATTATCAATTTTGAATTGCTTGTTGCAATTTGGGCAAGTAATTATCATGCTTCGTTATATACCAGATTTTAATCAAATTTCTTTTAATTTTGGCGTCTTTATGCATTGAAATTATCAATAACTGCTATATTAGTAATCTTATCGGAGTGTAGCGCAGCCTGGTAGCGCATCTGGTTTGGGACCAGAGGGTCGCAGGTTCGAATCCTGCCACTCCGACCATCATTTATGAAAAAAGCTATTATTTACATTCCTAATAAAAATCCTATGCAATCAGGATTAGCAAAAAGTGATAAATGGATTTTAGAATTTAAAACAAAAGATCCAACAAAAAACCCTTTAATGGGTTGGGAAAGTTCATCTGATACTTATACTGAACTAAAATTAGAATTTTCATCAAAGGAGCTTGCAATCAATTACGCAAAAAAGAAAAAAATTGATTTTGAGTTAATTGAACCAAGAAAAAGAAAAACTGTAAAAAAATCTTACGCTGATAATTTTCTTAAATAAAAAATGTTTAGATTTTTCACAGAAAAGAATTGGTTTTATTGGTCTTGGATAGGTTCGTTTATTATTCTTTCTTCACTTTGGGTTCAAGTTGAAATAGATGTCAAAATAAATGAATGGTTTGGTGTGTTTTATGACATGATACAGAAGGCTCTCGCGGAGCCAAATGCAGTTTCAATTGAAGAATATTTTGCAAGTCTATTTTCATTTATTACCTTAGCGGCAATGTATATTGCTGTTTATGTTGCTATTAGCTTCTTTACAGCTCATTATTTATTTAGATGGAGGACATCGATGGTAGAGTGGTATCACTCTGTATATGACAAAGCACGTAAAATTGAGGGTGCATCACAAAGGGTTCAAGAGGATACGATTAAATTCACAAGAATAATGGAGGGATTAGGCACAAGTTTAATAGAGTCTATAATGATTTTGATACAATTTATTCCTATATTATTCGGTTTAAGTGTTGGTATCCCAATTTTCTTTTTTGGAGAATGGGAATATGGACTAATAGTAGGAGCATTGATTTGGACTATTGGGGGAACTGTTTTTTTAATTGTTCTGGGCTTAATACTAAGACTAGTTGGTATCGAATATGATTTACAAAAACAAGAAGCTGCATATAGAAAAATTTTAGTTATTGCAGAGGATGATGGAAATGTGAGACCAAAAACAATAGATGAATTATTTGATGATGTTCGTAAAATTCATTTTTTAAGTTATTTAAGGTATCTATATTTTAATATTGGGCGAATTGCTTATTTACAAGCAAATGTTTTATCAGCATATGTTTTTTTAGCTCCAGCTATAGTTGCAGGTGTTGTTACTTTGGGTGTTATGCAGCAAATTATAAGAGCGTTTGGAAGAGTTGAGGGATCTATGCAATATTTATTAAAAGCTTGGCCAACTATAATAGAACTGGCTAGTGTCTATAAACGTTTAAGAGAATTTGAGACTAAAATAAATCAAGAAGATTTAGTTGATGAAAAAATTTAATGGCAATTGATAAAAATTTAATTGATCAATTTATTAAAGTTACCACAAAAGCAGCTTTATCTTCTTCATATTTAGTTGGTAAAAAAGATAAAATTTCAGCTGATAAAGCTGCAGTAGACTCTATGAGATTAGAGTTAAATAAAATGAATATTCAGGGAGAAATAGTTATAGGCGAGGGCGAATTAGACGAAGCGCCTATGCTTTATATTGGTGAGAAAATTGGCAATAAAAATGGACCTGAGCTAGATATAGCTGTAGATCCATTAGAAGGTACAAATTTTGCAGCAAATAATTTGCCAGGAGCATTATCAGTAATAGCTATTGCTGAAAAAAATAATTTATTCAAAGCACCTGAAACTTATATGGAAAAAATTTCAACTAAGGTTAATGAAAATGATGTTATTGATTTAGATTTTACGGTAAAGCAAAATATTTGTAACTTAAGTGATTACTTAAATAAGAATCCTGAAAATTTAACTGCATGTATTCTAGACAGACCAAGACATAAAGAAATTATAGATGAGTTAAAAAAATTAAAAGTTAATTTAAAATTAATTACTGACGGTGATGTTTCGGGAGCTTTACTAGTTACTGAAGAAAAATATAATATTGATATTTTTTTGGGTATTGGAGGTGGTCCAGAGGGTGTTCTTGCAGCAGCAGCTTTAGACGCATTTAATTGTAATTTTCAAGGTAGGTTTTTGTTTAAAACCGATGAGGATAAAGTAAGAGCAAAAAAAATGGGAATTAATGATTTAACAAAAAAATATGAATTAAATGAAATTGTTACAGGCGATTCTATATTTTGTGCAACAGGCATTACTTCTGGTGATTTAGTTAGAGGCATTGAAATTCAAGGCGATGAATTCATTTCAGAGACATTAGTGACACATAAATCATCAGGTCTTAAAAAAGTAATAAAACTAAAACAAAATTTATAATGATATGCTTGATTAATTGTTTATTTTGCAATAAAAAGCTGCAATTCGGTCCCTTCGTCTATCGGTTAGGACACGTGGTTTTCATCCTCGAAAGAGGGGTTCGATTCCCCTAGGGACCGCCACAATTAATATAAACTGTTATGGTTTATTACGTTTATTTAATACATACTTTAGATGAATATCCTAATAAATCCTATGTTGGATATACTAATAATTTAAAAAATAGATTATCTAAACATAATTCAAATTTAGGTGCAAAATCAACAAAAGGGTATGAGTGGGAACTAATATATAAGAAAAAATTTTATTCTAAATCAAAAGCTCTTTCCTTTGAATATAAGCTAAAAAAAGATAGAAAAGAGAGATTAAAATTAATTTATGATTTTAAAAAAAAAAAATCTTAAAATAGCAACAATCTTACCTTATAAAGAAAATTATACTATTGAAAAAGCTTCAGCAGCATCTCTTTGGGTTTCGGAATTTTTCAAAAAATCAAAATATAAAAAAAATAATTTTATTTACGGTCATACAAAATCAAAAAATTTTTTAACTTCAAATTATAAAAATATAAATCTTAAAAATTTAAAATCTAAACTAAAAAGTACTACAAGTGAATATGCTAATAAATTAATAAAAGAGCTTAATATCAATTCATATGATCTTATTGAAATTCATAATCGACCTCAATTATTATTTAAATTGGTAAAAAAAGTTAAGTGTAGATATATTTTTTATTTTCATAATGATCCATTATCAATGAAAGGATCAAAATCTAAAAGAGAAAGATTAAAAATATTAGATTCTGTTGAAAAAATTATTTTCGTTAGCGAATGGGTTAGGGATAGATTTTTTTTAGACATAGACCAAAAATTATTAACAAAGACTGAAATAGTATATCCAAGTGTTTTTAAACAAAATAAAATTAAAAAGAAAAAAAATATAATTTTTGTTGGAAGGTTAAATTATTCTAAGGGCTATGATTTATTTAAGAGTTCTATAATTAAAATTCTAGATGAGTTTCCAAAATGGTCAGCTATGTCTATAGGTGATGAAGATAGAAGAAGTATTTATATTAAACACAAAAATCATAAAGAAATGGGATTTATTAATCATAAGGATACGTTAAGACTATTAAATGAGTCTGAAATAGCTGTCGTTCCCTCACGTTGGGAGGAACCCTTTGGAAGAACCGCGTTGGAGGCGTCATCTTGTGGATGTGTTACAATTACTACTAATAGAGGTGGTTTAAAAGAGACAACAGACCATTCTATTTTATTAAAAAATATCGATACCTATAATCTCTATAAGGAAATAAAAAAAGTTATTATTAATGAAAACAAAAGAAAAAAAATTCAAAAATTAAGTAGAAAAAATGTAAAACACTTAATTTTAGATAACACCAAAATAATTGATCAAATTCGTGAAAATTGTGCTCCATTATCTAGCTTTATATTTTTAAAAAAAAAACTAAAAATTTTGAATCTGTATAATCAGGGTCAAAAATTAAATCATAGACTTTATAATATTTCATTAGGAAAAAAATTTACAAATGGTTTTATAAGAAACAATCATGATGTATTGGAAATAAGTGATCGAGATTATTTAAAAGGCAATAAATCATTTAATATATTTCCAAATAAAAATAATTTTCAAAACTTTTTAATTGAAACTTTTAAAAATTATAATCCTGATCTATTTTTCTTTGGACACACAAATAATATAGAAGCTAATACTATAAGAGAATTAAAATTAATTAATAAAAATTTGATAATTTCTCAATGGAACGAAGACCCAATAATGCCTGGTCTAGCATACTCTAAAAAAAATATTACAAACATTAAATTGTATTCAAATTTAATAGATCATAATTTTATAACTACTGATCCATCTGTAGTTACCGAGTTTAAGAAAAAAAAATTCAATTTTCTCTTTGTTCCTGTTGATCGAAATATTGAATGTTTTAAAGTTTATAACATGAGACCCAAAAAAGATCTTTTTTACGCAATGAGTCATGGTGTTAATAGGGCTGTACTTAAAGAAGGTAGTGAAGATGATAGATTAAGTTTTTTAGATAAATTAATTAAAAAAATACCAGAAATCAAATACGATTTTTATGGTTTTTCCAATAGACAGCCTATCTGGGGCAATGATTTTAACAATGCTCTAATCAATTCTAAGATGGGTTTAAATTTAAGCAGGGGTAAACCTACAAAATACTATTCGAGTAATAGAATTGCCTCTATTGTAGGTAATGGATTATTAACATTTATAGATAATAAAGTTCAATTAAATGATATTTTTAGTAAAGATGAAATAATCTTTTACGACAATATTTTAGATCTTGCAGATAAAATAAAGTTTTACGCAAAGAAAGATGCCATAAGAAAAAAAATTGCCAAAAAAGGAAGATATAAATATTTTAAACTTTTTAACGAAACCAGGATTGCTAAATATATAGTAGACATTTCATTTGGTAGAAAGTCGTCATTATTTTAAATGAATTATGAAAATTTGTTTTTTAGAGAAAACTAAATTTAAATATAACTCCAGAGACTTATATTCTAGTAAATTAAGGGGTGCTGAAACGGTTTTGATTAATTTGTCAAATGCACTATCTAATCATGGTCATAAAGTAACTATTATAAATAATTGTCAAAAAAATGAATTTATTAATAATGTTTGCTGGAAAAATATTGATGAATATAATGATAAAGAAAGTTTTGATATAGTTTTTTCAAATAATGATACGAGGTTATTTAATAAAGTTAAATCAAGTAAAAAAATTTTAATTTCGCATAGTCTACAAACTTTAGAAAAATTTATTAGAAAAGGACAATTAATTAGTTATATAAAACACAAACCAAAAGTTTTATTGCTAAGCAACTATCACAAAAAAAAACAATCTAACTTACTATCTCTTTTTGGTAATATAGAGTGTGGATGGGCAGTAGACGATTTATTTATAAATTCTAAATTAAGTGAAAACATAAATAAATACCAAGCTATTTTTACTTCTAAATTTGATAGAAATGGGGAGCTACTTGTAAATATATGGAACAAATATATTCAGCCTAAAAATAGAGATTTAAAATTATTAATCACACCACATATTAAAAATAATCAAAATCCCAATATTATTGAAAGATTAATAGGAGACAAAATTGATATGATTAAAGATTTATCTAACTCTAGAATGTTACTTATCCCTGGGCATAAAGCAGAATTATATTGTCTTGCTGCAGAGGAGGGTAGAGAGTTATGCATTCCTATTGTAACAATGGGTATAGGATCTTTAAAAGAACGTGTTATTCATGGAAAGACTGGCTTAATAGCTAAAAATGAAAAAGAATTTTCTGAGTTTATCTTACAATTGTTCAGAGACAATTTGTTGTGGAATAAATTTAGATCAAATTTAAAGAAATTAAGAAATAAAAATAATTGGATGAAAGTATCAGAAAGATTAATAAAATTAATATGAAAAAAAAATTAACCCTTTATCCTAGAATTAAAAAAGAATTTTTTAAAGGATTTTCTAGAATTAAATGGTTTTTATTAACTAATTTAATCTATTTTAATAGAAACCTTTTTTATAAGAAATCGAGAATAGTAAATAAAATATCTATATTAATTCCCTCAAAGCAAAGAGTTAAAAAACTTAAAAGATGTATAGATAGTATGTTTGTTAATACTAATAATTTAAAAAGAATACAGGTATTAATTTTAATTGATGAAAACGAAATAAATAAAGAAGATTATATTTCTTATATAAATTCATTATCTAATGATATAAATATAAAATTATTTATTAAAAATGAAAAAACGCATAATTTAAGAAATAATTTTTTAGCAAATAAAGTTTTTTCAGATTTATATTTCCCTTTAAATGATGATGTAATTTTCACCATGAAAGGTTGGGACGATTATATAGATGAAATTGCAGCTATAATTCCGCAAAATAAACCATTTTCAATATGGACTATAGCTAGCTCAAAATATCCTTATTTACACAGTGAATTCCCAATAGTCAATTATGAATGGTATCAAAAACTAGGTTATATAGGTAACTTGTATTTATATGGCTATATTGATACATGGATTTGTGATTTAGGTAAAATATCTAAAAAATTTATTGTTGCTAAAAAAAAATTTATAGAACATTTAAATGCTGGAATTGAAGGTTTAAATAATGAAAAGGATAATACATATAACGATCTTATGATTTCTCAAATTGGTGATGAAGAAAAATGGTTAGAAACAAAAAATATAAGAAAAAAGGATAGTATAAAACTTTTATGAAAATTGGTTTTGTAGGATTAGGTAAACTAGGTCTTCCTGTAGCTCTTGCTGTTGAGTCTAAAGGTCATGATGTTGTTGGTTATGACATTTCTGATAACGTAAAAAACATAATAGAGGCAAAAAAAATTCCCTATAAAGAAATCTGGGCACAAGATTATTTAAGTAAGTCAAAAATACAATTCACAAATTTAACAAATGTTGTTGAACACTCTGAAATAATCTTTGTGCCAATACAAACTCCTCATGACCCGCTTTACGAAGGTATAACAAGAATACCTGAAGAAAGAGTAGATTTTGATTATACATACTTAATATCTGGAATGAAAAAACTTTCAGATGAAATTGAAAAACAGGATAAAGAAAAAGTTGTAATAATTATTTCCACTGTTTTACCTGGCACAATTAGACAAAAAATTAAACCCCTTTTGGGTAAAAATACTAAAATTTGTTATAATCCTTTTTTTATAGCCATGGGTACGACTATGAAAGATTTCCTTTATCCAGAATTTATTTTATTTGGTGTAGATGACTTACAAGCAGCCAATACAGCAGAAAAGTTTTATAGAACAATTAATAATGCAACTTTTTTTAAAACAACCATAGAAAATGCAGAACTAATTAAAGTTTCATATAATACATTCATCTCAACTAAAATTGCTTTTATTAATACTATAATGGAAATGTGTCATAAACTTCCAAATACAAACATAGATGATGTAACTAATGCACTTATGTTAGGAAATAAAAGATTAATAAGTGGTGCTTATTTAAGGGGAGGAATGGGTGACGGGGGAGGTTGTCATCCTAGAGATAACATAGCACTTTCATGGTTAGCTAGAAAATTAGACATAAGTAATGACTTTTTCGACCAAATAATGAAACAAAGAGAAAAACAAACAGAATGGCTGGTTAATTTAATGCTGGAAAATTCTATTAATAATGACAACTTTTATATTTTAGGAAAGTCATTCAAACCAGAAACTAATATTACCACAGGTAGTCCTTCTATACTTCTAGACAATCTTCTAAAAGAAAAGGGTATTAACGCTACAGTATATGATCCATATGTTGATGAAAAAGAGCCAAATTTTAAAAAAGGTGTTTACTTTATAGGTACTCAACATGATGTGTTTGAGCAATTTGAATTTCCCAAGGGCTCAGTAGTTATTGATCCGTTCAGAATGATTAACAAAAATCAAGAAGATTTTAAGGTTATTAGAATTGGTGACTCTAATGAATATTGATTATTCTAAATTGGAAAATATTCAATCTTTTAAAAAAAACACTAAACAAAAATTAATTTCTTTTAATGGATTAATTAAAAAAAGTAAGGTCAAAACTATTCATAAATCTCTTAAAAAATCCTTGAAAAAACCTACAAAAATTTTTAAGCACAACAACAAAATTGTTAAGTATGAATTTAATGATTTTTTAAAATTTAATGGTGCTTTAAAAAAATTATATATAGAATTATATTCAAAACGATTTCTTAACATATTAAAGAAAATTTTTAATGTAAATAAATTATACAGCGATAAAAGAAATTTTTATTCTGGTATAAGTGTTTCAACAAAAAATTCAAAACTTAATGAACACATTGATTTTAATTACAATAATAAATTAAAAAAATATCGTTATATTAATCTACTATTATATTTAAATATGAATTTTAAAAAAAATGATGGAGGTAAATTTTATTATAGAGATTACAAAACAAGAAAAAAAAAATATATAGATCCATTGCTTAATAATGCAGTTATATTTGTGACAAATAAAAATATTCCGCATGGATTTACAACCGTAAAAAAAAAAAGAATTTCATTTAATCTCTACTATTACACTAATCAAAACCTATCATTATTAAAAAAAAAACATAAAACTTATTGGAAGTAAAATGGATAGATTAAATAAAATTTCAATGAAATACTGGAATAAACAACCTTGTAATATAAAACATTCAAAAAAAAAATTTCTTTCTAAAGATTATTTTAATGAAATTTCAAAAAAAAGATATTTTGTAGAGCCTCATATTAAAGATTTTGCAAACTTTAAAAATTATAAAAATAAGAATGTTCTCGAAATTGGATTTGGTATTGGAACGGATGCAATAGAATTCTTAAAATCTGGTGCAAATTACTTTGGAATTGAACTATCTGATAGGTCTTTTGATATAACCAAAAAAAGAATTGAATTATTTAAATTTACATCAAATTCAACTTTAATAAATGACGAAGCTGAAAATCTTGATCATTATTTCACTTCAAAGCATAATTTTCATCTTATTTATTCGTTCGGTGTATTACACCATTCGTCGAGTTTGACCAAATGTCTGAAAATTATTTATAAACTTATGAATAAAAATACCATTTGCAAAATAATGTTATATGCAAAAAATAGTTATAAATATTTTCTTATGAAAGAAAATTTAATTAGATACGAGGCTCAAAAAGGAGTTCCAGTTATAGATTTTTATGATCATAATGATATTAAAATGGTATTTAAAAAATTTAAAATTGTTGATGTTCAACAGAGATTTATTTTTCCTTATAAAATTAAACAATATAAAAAAAATCAATATATTAAACTGAATCACTTTAAGTATATGGATAAAAAAATCTTTAACACATTAGAAAGAAATCTTGGTGAACATTTATTAATAACTTTAAAAAAGTAATTTAAATTTTTATTTTATTAAGTGCATTATTTTTGAATATATTTGCTTCCCTAATATATCTTCTAACCATTTGAGTTGTTTTGTGACCAGTCATCGCCATAATACTACGTTCATCAGCGCCAGATTCCGCAGCAACAGTTGCAAAACCAGATCTTAAACTATGACCTGCAAAATTTTTATTCTCAATACCTGCCAAATTTAAATATTCTTTCATTAATAAAACTACTGATTGGTCGGTTAATCTTTTCTCTGTTAGAGATAAACCTTTAGAAAATCTTCTAAAAATTGGCCCAGATTTAATTTTAGAAATTTCTAGCCATTTTTTAAGATTAACAATTGGACAATAAGTTTCATTAGTGAAGTAGGGTAGACCTTTAATCATCCCTTCACCGAATTGATCAGTTTTTGATCTTTTAATAGTGATTTTGAGCCCCTCAGGTACAAATTCTAAATCTTCATGATCGATTGAAATTAACTCAGTTCGTCTAAATCCACCTCCAAATCCAACTAATATTATTGATTTGTCTCTAAACTTCTTAATATCCTCAATTTTTTGTTCATTTATTACATTAATTATAGATTTTAAATGATTGATTAATATAGGTTTTTTTCCTTTTTGAATACTTCCTTTTACTCTTCTTATTCCCATTAAGTTTTCAACAATGATTGGATGTTTTGTATCTAAATAATGCCCTTTTAGTTTATGAACTATACTAATAGAAACTAATCTTCTTCTTAAAGTGCTAATTTTTGAATTTTTAGAAAGATGGGTAAGGTATAAAGAAACGATTTTAGGCTCTGATGGTAACGAATTTAAACCATGCTTAGCACAAAAAGCTCCAAAATGTTTAAAGTCTGATTTATATGCTCTTAAAGTGTTATTTGCTTTAGAGCTTTTGAGGTTATTTAAAGTTGCCTCATGAAGCAATTTTAGGTCTGTTGTCAGTTTATTCATATAATTACTATTGATAACAATTAATTATCGTTACTAATATATCAAAAGTTTTATAATGTCAAATAAAATAATTTATTAATTAAAAGGACAATTAATGACATTGTGAGGAAAACAAGTATGAAATAATATTTCAAAATGGGCATAGACGGAGTTATTGAACCGATATATTTCTTAATAACATCTATTGGTTTTGCAATATTGAGCTTTATTAATTATAGAAAATCTGGAAAAACACTGGAAACTATTTATCTTTCAATTTTAACTGCTTTCTTTATAGTTTGCTTCATTATTTTAAATTTTTATTGATGAAAGGTACAAAATTTCAATTAAAAGTCTGGAATTACCTTAAAACTATACCAAAAGGCACTGTTAAAACCTATAAACAGATAGCAATAGCTATAAAAAGCCCTAAATCAGCTCGTGCTGTAGCTAATGCATGTGGAAAAAACCCTTATGCCCCCAAAATACCCTGTCATAGAGTAATTCGGTCCGATGGAGGCCTTGGTGGATACTCAGGTAGGGGTGGAATTAAAACAAAGTTGCGTTTATTGAGATCTGAAAAAGTTGATATTTAGTGGCTTTTTTGGCATATTTTATAGTCAAAAACACTAGTAAAATCAACGTTTTTTCAATATATAAGATTATTTTTACATGATTAGTAATATTCACCCTTCAGTTGCACTATATATCGATATATAACAAAATAAAGCACCTCTATGGCCGATTAAAGCATATATTCTATAACTGCATTGCTCTACTTTTCAATGATACCAGGGCTAAATTTAGTGTCAAATTTCACTTAATTTTTAAAAATTTTTGTTCCCCTATCCACTTATTATAATAAAAATTTTGAATTTTGTTTTTAATTAGCTAATAAAACCATTGTAATTAAACACTTTTAAGTATTGTGGTTTATTTTCTTTATTAAGATTGCAATTTTTGCCTTTATCTATTTTAAATAATAGTTGTTTATTAATTAATTTATATTAATCTAACTTTATATATATCAATAAAAACATAATAATTACAATAGTTTAATATTATATATTAATGTAATAAATTATATATTAGTAACTATTTATTTACTATTATTTAGAGCGAGTAAGCAAATATTCTCTTCTAGAAATATATAGACCACTGAGAACAATGATAAATAAACCTAAATAAGTCCAGTTATCAGGCAATTCATGAAAGAAATAATAACTAATTAGTATATTAGTAATTATCTCTGTATAGCCTAAAGGAGCTAATTTAGAAGCATCAGCATATTTGAGTGATAATATGAGAAAAAGATGCGCCACAGAGGCTATAAGGCCTATTAAAGCCATTAAAATCCACTGATTTGACGTAGGATTAACCCAAACTGAGGGCATAAATAGGCTAATTATAATGGTTCCTATTAAACCCGATAGTAAAAGGGTTAAAAGAGGATTGTCAGAAGTACTGAGCTTCCTCGTGATAATAAGATAAAACCCATAGCAAATTCCATTACCTAAAGCAGCCATGGTAGCTAAGTTAAGCTCAATGAAACCAGGTCTGATTACAATTAAAGTTCCAATAAATCCTAATGATACAGCAGTCCACCTCTTCATACCTACTTTCTCATTTAAAAAAAATGGAGATAAAGCTGTAACACAAATTGGAGCCACAAAAGCTAAAGTTAAGGCTTTAGGAAGTGAAATTTCCGATATTGCATAAAAGAATAAATAAGTAGAAAAAACAAAAATTAATCCTCTAATTAATTGAAGCGCTGGTTTTTTTGTCCATACAAATGATTGTCTATAAAAGATAAGCATTAAAGATAACGTAAAGACCACTGTAAAAAAATATCTAGCCCACGTTATCTGCAAAACGTCCATAGATGAGCTTAAATATTTAGCAAAAGCATCCATTACAGGAACAATCATCCAAGCTGATGCATTTAAAATTATGGCCTTCATAAAAGAAGGATATATCTTAATAGAAGTATTTTAAAGCAAAGAATAAAGTAATTGGAATAGTGAATAAGGATATGATTGTAGATACTACTATTGTGCTAGATATATTGTCTACAATTTCTTTTGGAGAATACATGTGAGCAATCAAATAACACAAGATTGCACTAGGCATACAAGACTGAATTAACAGAACACCAGCTGGTATACCAGATAAATTAAAAAATTTAATTACAGCAAATCCTATAATAGGACCTAAGATTACTCTGCCAAAAGAAGTTATTAAGGCATCTTTAAAAGAAAATACTTTCATTTGTGTAAGAGCCACGCCTAACGACATAAGGATCATTACAATCATTCCGTAAGCTAAAAGCATTACTGTATTTAATACAAATTGTGGAAATGGAATCTCAAAATACAAAAAAAGTACTGTTATTAAAATTGCATAAAATGATGGACTTTTTAATATTGTTTTAAAATCAAAAGCTCTTTTTGCTAAAAAAATATTTAAAGTAAAATGTAGCAAAACAATTAAAGAAGATATTGCAGCCGCTATTCCCATTCCTAGTTCACCATAGGCGAATAAACAAATTGGAATACCCATATTTCCCGTGTTTGGTAAAATAAAAGTTGGTAACTCTCGAATATAATCTTTCTTCATAAGTACAAGAAAAATTAAACCTACAATACCAAATAATGTTAATAAGATAATTGCGTAACCAAAATATTCACTAAATAGCTCAAAAGTAACCCCGCCTGCTGTAATAGCAAATATAACGAGGGCTGGAGTTCCAAAATTACCAGCATATGTTGTTATAAATGATGTATCAAAATCTGGATTTTTTTTACCCAAATGATATCCAAGTCCTACTATTAGGAATACTGGAAATAAAACTTCAAAAAGCTTTAAATATATTTCCATTAACCAAGCAATCTAATTAGTGTTGGTGTTTTTAAAATATATTTATTTTTTTTGAAAATAGACAAACAATTATGAATATTAATATCAGTTGTTTTATGCGTAATAATAACAATTGTTGCTTTATTATTTTTTTTATCAGGCGTCTGTATTAGCCTTTTAACTGAAATTTTATATTTAGCTAAACGATTAGTTATTTCAGATAATACACCAGGTTTATCTTTTACCTCAAATCTCAAATATAATGAATTTACATAATTATTTACATTATATGGTTTTAAAGATTTAAGGTTAGAAACACTAACACCAAAAGGTTTTTTTATATTTCCACGCAAAATTGATAATAAATCAGAAAGTAATGATGAAGAAGTAGGACCTGGTCCAGCTCCTTCCCCTTGTAAAACGCTTTCTCCAACTGGTTTACCTTGAAGAATAACTGCATTCATTACACCGTTCACATTACCAATATAAGATTTTTTACTAACCAAACATGGATGGACGGTTTCAAAAAGATGATTATTCTTTAACTCTGAAATTCCCAGTAGTTTTATTCTTAAATCTAATTGATTTGCAATTTTAATATCTTTTAATTCAATTTTTTCTATTCCTTCCATTAAACAATTATGTTTAGAAATTTTACTATTAAAGGCTAAAGCAGACAAAATTCTTACTTTGGCAAATGCATCAAAACCATTTAAGTCTAATTTTGGATTACCAGGTTCGGCATAACCAAGCATCTGTGCTTTTTTTAAAACATCTGCAAAATTTTCATATGAATTTTCCATTTCAGATAATATGTAATTTGAAGTACCGTTCAAAATTCCATAAACTTTTGATATTTTATTTGTTGCCAATCCTTCTTTAATAGATCTTAATATTGGAATACCACCAGCAACTGATGCTTCAAATTCCAAATTAACTTTATTTTTTTCTGCAAGTTTTGCTAACTCATTACCGTGTTTTGATATTAAAGCTTTATTAGGTGTTATAACATGGATTTTACTTTTTAAAGCAGTTTCTACAACTTTTTTAGAAATTCCATCTGATAAACCTATAGCTTCAAACAATATATCAATGTTATTTTTTTTAAAAATTTCTAATGGATTTTTGTAAAATATTTTTTTATTAACTTTAAATTTTCGTTTTTTATTAATACTTCTTGCAGATACAGCAACTACATTTATTCTCTTACCTGTTTTAAGCTCAATGTCTCTCTTTTTTGTATTTAGTTCGTTTAGCAAATAATTGCCAACCTGACCAAGTCCTACTATTGCAATATTTATTAATTTACTCATTTACTTATATCTGGATATTTACTTTTTTTTGTATAGTCATCTATATAAATTTCATATTCCTCTAATGTCATTGACGTTATATCGTCTGCCTTTTTTAATATTTGATTTAATTTTTTTTGATTATTTTTATTTTCAATAGAATTTTCTGACCAATATTGAGAATCTTTGTTTAAAGAACAATTAGCTAATATTAATGAAAAAAAAATTATTATAAATTTTCTCATTTTAATCCAGTCTTTTCAGGAAAATTAAATTTATTATTTAAATTTTGTACAGCTTGACCTGCTCCACCCTTAATCAAATTATCAATAGCAGATAGAATGATTATTTTATTACTATATTTAGATTTGCACACAGAAATATAACAGTTATTAGTATTTATTACTTCATTGGTGCTTAACAAAGAGTCAGGCTTTAATATTTTTACAAAACTTTCATTTTTATAAAAACTAATTAATGTTTTTAATACTTTTGTTTGTGAAATATTATTTTCTAAATCAACATACATAGTACTCAGAATGCCTCTAAACATTGGTGATAGGTGAGGAGTAAAACTAAATTGAAATTTTTTTTTAGTAAATTTTCTTAACATTTGATCTATTTCAGAATTGTGACGATGAAAACCAACTCCATATGCGCTTAAAGAATCGTATAAATTTTTATCTTTATATTTTTCGTGAACTCCTCTACCAGCACCTGAATATCCAGATTTTGAATCAATTATAATATTATTAAATTTAATTAAATTTTTCTTAAATAAAGGATATAGAGGAAGCAATATTGATGTTGGATAACATCCTGGACATGAAATAATATTATATTTTTTAATCTCTTTTCTATTAATTTCAGGAAGTAAATAAATACTTTTTTTTATTAGATTAGTTGCTCTATGTTTTTGTTTATACCACTTTAAATAATCAGAAGCTTTTTCTAATCTAAAATCTGCAGCAAGATCTATTAGAGTATGATTTTTGCTTAAATGTTTAGATATATCCTGTGCTTCCCCATTTGGAAGTGCTGTAAAAATAATATGAACGTCTTTTAATAATTTTTTATTAAATTTTAAAATTTTTGGTAATTGATATTTAGATAAGGATTTATCGTAAAATTTGACGTGTTTACCCACAGAAGAGTTTCCACAAAGGTATTTAATATTAATATATTTGTGTTTAACTAATAATTTAATTAATTGAACACCAATATATCCAGTTGATCCAGCAACTAATGCGTTAAGCTTAGGCATTTTTT
>CACPHV010000010.1 GCA_902633985.1 uncultured Pelagibacteraceae bacterium | reverse complement strand
CGCATTTGGAATTGATTTGGATAAATGTTTTGAAGAGGTTCAAAACTCCAATATGAGTAAGTTAGATGAAAACGGTAAACCAATTTATAATGAATCTGGAAAAGTCATGAAAGGGCCTAACTATTTTAAACCAGACCTATCTAAGTTTGTGAATTAGATTTCTAGCTTAAAATCAATCGCAGGAGCGCTGTGTGTAATACTTCCAACAGAAATTCTATTAACTCCAGTTGATGCAACAGCCTTTATATTTTTTAAAGTAATATTGCCAGAAGCTTCAGTTTCATAAAACTTTCTAGCAATTTTAACACCATGTTTTAGATTTTTAATACTCATATTATCTAGCAGAACAGTATTAAATTTTAGACCCAATATTGATTTAAGCTGCTTAATTGTATCAACTTCAACAGTAATTTTTTTTCCTGTTTTATTATTAATAGCTTTTAAAACCAAACTATTTAAATCAGAACTAGCAATATGGTTATCTTTAATTAAATATTCATCGCTTAAATTAAATCTATGATTTGTACCACCACCTAATTTAACAGCATATTTTTGGATAACTCTTAAATTAGGAATTGTTTTTCTTGTGCAACAAATTTTAGTTTTTTTTCCTGCTAATTTAACAAACTCATTTGTTTTAGTTGCTATTCCAGAAATATGAGACAAAAAATTTAAAGCTACTCTTTCAGCAATCAGAATATTTTTTGCATTTCCTTTAATTAAAGCTACTAAATTTCCTTTTTTAACTCTAGAACCGTCTTTTTTTTTTATAATGAATTTTATTTTATCATCAATTAATTTAAAAGTTTGTTTAGCAAATAATAACCCTCCAACAATTGCACTTTGATTTGAAATTAATTTTACTGTCAAGACTTTATAATTATTAATTAAATCTGACGTGATATCTCCTGAGGGATAAAGATCTTCGTTCAAAGCTAGCTTAACTGTACTTTTGATAAATTCTTTGCTTAGTTTTATTTTTGACACTTATCTATCTGCCAATAGCTGCCATTCTCTCTACAGATATTCTGGCTTTATCAATTGTTTCTTTGTCCATAATTATTTCACCAGTTTCATTTTCTAGACAGTCTAATATCTTTGGAAGTGTAATTTTTTTCATATGAGGACACATATTGCATGGTTTAACAAAATCTACATTTGGGTTTTCTATTTGAATATTGTCACTCATTGAACACTCTGTAACCATCATAACTTTTTTTGGTTGATTATCTTTAACATATTTGATCATTCCAGACGTAGATCCTGCAAAATCACTTGCTTCAATTACATCAGGAGGACACTCTGGGTGTGCTATAATTTTAATTCCTGGATTATTTTTTCTAATATCTTCTATTTCTTCTTTATTAAATTGATCATGAACAATACAAATTCCTTTCCAAGAAATAATTTCAACATCAGTTTGAGAAGCAACATATTTAGCTAGATAATCATCAGGTAAAAATATTACTCTTTTTACCCCAAGTGATTTAACTATTTTGACCGCGTTCGCAGATGTACAGCAAACATCTGTTTCAGCCTTAACTTCTGCTGAGGTGTTAACATAAGACACAACTGGAACGCCTGGGTATTTTTCTTTTAATAGCTTAACATCTTTACCTGTAATAGATGATGACAAAGAACAGCCAGCATCCATATCAGGAAGAATGACTTTTTTATTTGGGCTCATTAATTTTGCAGTTTCTGCCATGAAATGTACTCCAGCCATTAAAATAATATTCGCTGAGGTTTTTGAGGCTTCAATTGCTAATGCTAAAGAGTCTGCAGAAAAATCTGCTACACCATGATAAATTTCTGGTGTTTGATAGTTGTGAGCAAGTATTACAGCATTTTTTTCTTTTTTTAATTTATTAATTTTATGAATATAAGGAGCATGCACTGACCATTCAATTTCAGGCATAACCTTAGAAATTTTTTGATAAATAGGATCTGTTGCTTTACGCACTTCTTGTGTAAATTCCATGAGGATTTTTACCAATTTGAATCATGATTGTCATTCATTTATTATGGGACATATCGCGGTCGTGCTGAAATTGGTAGACAGGCACGGTTGAGGGCCGTGTGGACCTAGTCCATGAGAGTTCGAGTCTCTCCGACCGCACCAAAGTGAATTTTATAGAGGAGTTTTTGATGGATAAATTGCTTTCAGTAATATTTATGGTTGGGGTTTTACTTTTAGTTCTACCAAGTTTTTTACAATCAAATTATAAATTAAAGCAATTTCTTAAAAATCTAAGTATTTGGACTATTGTAGTTTTTATAATTTTAATGATTGTTTATTTATTTAAATAAGAAAATTATTTTTTTATCCAATCAGGTTTATTTATATTTATTGAAGCTTCTTTAGTTTTAAAATTTACTTTTTCATCAAAGTTTTTGTTTAAGTATTTAATTAAAGCAAAAGGGTAGTCGCTATCAATTAAAACCCTACCTATTTCAATTTCATTGTTATAAATACTTTCACCCTCGTGCAGTTTTCCATTAATTAAATTTATTGGAAACAATCTTTTTGAAAGCTTGTTCTTTAATTTAATTCGCGCTGTATTTTCTTGACCAACATAACATCCTTTTTTGAAATCAATTCCATTTAATTCTTCAAAATTACATTCAATACCAAACAATTTATCTTTCAACTTATTTAAATCTTTTGGAACTATTCCAAGGCTATGACTTAATGAATAATATTCTTTAAGATCAGCATCATGGAGATCTAGTTTTTTAAGAGATAAATAAAGTTTTTCTAAATTAATAATTAATCTAGCACCCAAATTCTTATTTCTTGGATCTAAAAAAATTGGATCTTCTCTATATTTAATTGTGCATCCAGGTTGATCTTTTGCAGCATCAAAAGTTAAGAATTTTTCATGAGAAAATGCTGCTACAACAAATTCATTACTTAAATTTAGAATTTCAACTTTTGATCTTAATTTATATAGGGATAATTGTTTGAATAGCTCCTTTGCCTGAGGTTTTTCACAATCTAAAAGATATCCAGACTTATGTTTTACAATTATAAATTCATATAAAAATTTACCTTGGGGTGTAAGTAATGAACTAAAACAACTATTTATATCACTTACTTTGTTTATATCATTACTAATAAGATTTTGAAGAAACTCTTTTGCATCTTCTCCGTTAATATAAAGAATTGCTCTGTCATTTAAAATGTAAACGTTTTTGATATTCATAATTGATTAATTATAGAATGTAATATAATAACAATTTTTCAAAATGTTAGATCTTATAATTAAAAATGGACAATGTTACATCGATGGTGAGTTAAAAGATGTTGATGTTGCTATAAAAGATGGAAAAATTCAACAGATTGGACAAATTTCAGAAGAAACAAAAGAGACAATTGATGTAGAAGGCCATACCGTGTTACCTGGTTGCATAGATACCCAAACACATTTTAGAGAACCGGGTTCAACAGATACTGAAGATCTTCATTCAGGTAGTAGAGCGGCGATAGCAGGAGGAATCACAAGTGTATTTGAAATGCCTAATACTAATCCACCAACATCAAATATGAAAGAGTTTCGAAGAAAACTAGATCTAGCTAAAAACAGAATGTATTCCAATTATGCTTTTTATTTTGGAGCAACAGCTGACAATGCAGATGATTTAGCAAGTCTAGAGGGTTTAGAAGGTTGTTGTGGTATAAAACTTTTTGCAGGATCTTCAACTGGCAATTTATTAGTTGCTGAAGAAGACGATATAGATAAGGTTTTTCAAAATGCTTCAAAAGTAGTAGCAGTTCATTCTGAAGATGAAGCAATTTTAAAAGTAAATAAGAAACTAATAAAAGAGGGTGATGTTCATACCCATCCAGTATGGAGAAGTGCAGAATGTGCAATAGCATCTACTAGAAGAATTGTTAGAATTGCAGAAAAGCATAATAAAAAAGCTCATGTACTTCATATTACAACAAAAGAAGAAATTGATTTTCTGTCACAACATAAAGGAAATATTACATTTGAGATTACTCCCCAGCATTTAACTCTTTATGCTCCGGATTGTTACGACAAGCTTGGAACCTATGCTCAGATGAACCCACCATTAAGAGATAAATCTCATTACGATAGATTATGGTACGGGGTGAGGAATAACTTTAATGATACAATCGGTTCAGATCACGCACCTCATTTAAAAGAAAATAAAGATAAGGTGTATCCAAGTACTCCATCAGGAATGCCAGGAGTTCAAACTTTAATACCCGTAATGTTAAATCATATTAATGATGGAAAATTATCTCTTAATCAATTGATGAATTTTGTTTGTGAAAATCCAGTGAAAATCTTTGGAATAAAAAACAAAGGATTTATTAAAGCAGGTTATGATGCAGACTTTACTATTGTAGATATGAATAAAACAATTGAAATTAAGAATGAAAATATTGAGAGCAAATGTAAATGGTCACCTTTTAATGGATTTAAATTTAAGGGAGCACCTACCCATACGATTATTGCAGGAAAAATAAAAATGCAGGATGGAAAAATTTTAGGAGATCCTGATGGAACACCTTTGCAGTTTAGCTAAGCTTTCCAGTAAAACTATTTACTAAAATTACACCAATAACAATTAAAAATAATCCCAATATTGCTTGCCATGCTAAAGTTTGTTTAAAAAAAATATAACCAAGAATTGCTATTGTAAAAATTCCAAGACCACTCCATGTTGCGTACACTATTGCTATAGGAAGTTTATTAACTACAAAAGTTAACAGATAAAAAGCTGTGAGATAAAAAGCAGATAGAGCAACTGTTGGTATGAGTTTTGTAAAGTTTTGTGAGACAGGAAGCAACATTGTTCCAGCAACTTCACAAAATATTGCAGCGATTAAAAAAATGTAAGTTTTAACCATTATTTAAGATTTTGTGGTTAATTAAATCTTCTTTTATTTCTGTCAAAATTGCAGGATCATCGATCGTTGGCGGTATTTTGTATTCAACACCATCTGCAATTTTTCTTATGGTCCCTCTTAAAATTTTTCCCGATCTTGTTTTTGGTAATCTTTTAATAACAATTACCACTTTAAATGCAGCAACAGGTCCAATTTTATCTCTAACCATTTGTACACATTCTTTAGATATGGTCTCATTATCTTTATCAACACCAGATTTTAAAACAACTAGACCAATAGGTAATTGACCTTTTAATTTATCTGCTATTCCAAGTACTGCACATTCTGCAACAGATTGATGTTCAGATAATACTTCTTCAATAGCACCTGTAGACAATCTATGACCTGCTACATTTATAATGTCATCAGTTCTAGACATAATCCAAATATAACCATCATCATCAATGTGACCTGCATCGTATGTTTGGTAATATCCCTTATAATTTGACATATAGTTTTCTTTATATCTTTGATCTGCATTCCAAAGAGTTGGGAATGTTCCTGGAGGCAAAGGTAATTTTACAACAATATCTCCCATTTCGTTTGGTTTAGCCAAAGATTGATCTGGTTTAATTATTTTGACATCATAACCAGGGACAGCTTTGCAAGCTGAACCATATTTTGTTTCCATCATTTCAATACCAGTACAATTTGAACTAATTGCCCAACTAGTCTCTGTTTGCCACCAATGATCAATAACTGGAACTCTAAGCAAATTCTCAGCCCACTTTATAGTATCTGGATCAGCTCTCTCTCCAGCAAGAAATAAGCTTTCAAAACTGCTGAGATCATATTTTGAGAAAAATTTACCCTCAGGATCTTCTTTCTTGATTGCTCTGAAAGCTGTCGGAGCTGTAAAAAGAGATTTTACTTTATAATCCGAAATGATTTTCCAGAAAGCACCAGCGTCTGGTGTCCCAACTGGCTTTCCCTCAAACAAAACAGTTGTGCATCCCTTAAATAAAGGGGCGTAGACAATATATGAGTGTCCAACAATCCATCCAATATCACTTGCAGACCACCAAATATCATCAGCATCAATATTGTAAATATTTTTCATAGTCCACTTGAGAGCAACAATGTGACCACCAATGTCTCTAACTATACCTTTGGGAGTTCCGGTTGTACCTGATGTATATAAAATATATGCAAACTCATTGGAGTTCATCTCAACACAGTCTGCATCTTTAGCACTAGAGACAACTTCCTCCCAGCTGACCTCATTTGGAGCATTTAATTTAACTTCATGACCAGGTCTTTGGAATAAAATCATCTTTTCAATTTTGTGATCTGCTATTCTTATCGCTTCATCAACAAGTGGTTTGTATTCAACAGTTCTTCCTGGCTCAAAACCACATGATGCAGTCACTAATAATTTTGCTTTACTGTCATCTATTCTGCTTGCTAATTCATTTGATGCAAACCCACCAAAAACTACAGAGTGAATTGCACCAATTCTTGCACAAGCTAGCATTGCAACTACTGCTTCAGGTATCATTGGCATGTAAATAATCACTCGATCACCTTTATTTGTACCTTGAGCTTTCAATGCTCCTGCAAATTTAGAGACCTTTGATCTTAATTCCTCATAAGTGAACTGATTTTTCTTACCTGTAATAGGACTATCGTAAATTAATGCTGTTTTTTGGCCTCTTCCTTGATCAATATGGATGTCTAAAGCATTATAGCAGGTGTTTGTGACCCCATCTTCGAACCATTTATAGAAAGGTGGGTTGGATTTATTTAAAATTTTTATTGGTTTTTTAAACCAAAAGATATCTTCTGAGGCTTCTTGCCAAAATTTTTCAGGATTTTTTATAGATTTTTGGTAAATTTGATTAAACTTAGATGACATAAAAATTTGATTCGAATTCCTTAATTTTTTTGGTTTTTAACTTATAAATTGTATTTAATTTTAAAAATTAAGTAAAATCAATGCTTATTAGTGACAATTAAGTCTTCATAAAACTAATTTAATTTGCTATTAACCGCGACATTGGCTTAGGAAACTAAGTCTAGTTTATATAAACTAAAATAAAAACTAACGAAGAGGGAGTTTTTTATGAAAAAACTTAAACTGTTTGCTCTAGCAGCTATGGCCTTGATAGGTTTTTCAGGTATAGCTATTGCAGCAGACGCAACGATGTTGATGCAAGATGACTTCGTAGGAATTTCATTCTGGGTTATCTCTATGGGAATGTTAGCAGCTACTGCTTTCTTTTTCATGGAAGCAGGCAATGTCGCATCAGGCTGGAGAACGTCAGTTATTGTTGCTGGTCTAGTAACTGGTATTGCATTCATACACTACATGTACATGAGAGAAGTATGGGTTGCTACTGGAGACTCGCCAACTGTTTACAGATACATTGACTGGTTAATCACTGTGCCATTACAGATGGTAGAATTCTATTTAATTCTAGCAGCTATTGGTAAAGCAAACTCTGGAATGTTCTGGAGATTGTTAATTGGTTCATTAGTAATGCTAATCGGTGGATACTTAGGTGAAGCAGGATACATTAATGCTACACTAGGTTTCATCATCGGAATGGCAGGTTGGGTATACATTCTTTATGAAGTATTCTCAGGTGAAGCTGGTAAAGCTGCAGCGAAAAGTGGAAACAAGGCTCTTGTAACTGCTTTTGGTGCAATGAGAATGATCGTTACAGTAGGTTGGGCTATTTACCCATTAGGTTATGTATTTGGTTACTTAACTGGTGGTGTAGACGCTAACTCACTTAATGTCGTTTATAACTTAGCTGACTTCATTAACAAAATTGCATTTGGTCTAGTAATTTGGGCTGCTGCAACTAGTTCTGCGGGCAGAAGAGCTAAGTAACTTAGCTAAAATTTAAATTAAGGGCAGGTACAATTTTGTACTTGCCCTTTTTTTTTGCCTTTATTAAATTATGTATAATAACTATACATAATTTTTACCGATGGATGTTAAATTAGAAAAATGGCACAAATGCCAAATTGATAAGGAAGTTCTAAAAGAACTTTCAAAGAAATCTGATTTAAAAGGACTTCAACACATATCAGTTTTTTTTGGACTATTGTTAGTAACTGGGATTTTTGCTTATCAAACTTGGGGTACATGGTGGACAGTGTTTTGGTTTTTAGTTTATGGAAATATTTATTCTTTCTCTAATCCATTATGGCATGAGACGGGTCACAAAACTGCATTTCAATCAAAGTTCTTAAATGAATTTTTTTATTATATTTCATCATACATGGCCAATTTTGAACCAACAAGATGGAGATATACACACTTTGTTCATCACGGAAACACTTACTCAACAGAAAATCCATTTGATTATGAAATTGAATATGGAAATGATTTAAAAGAAACACCGAAGCGCTTAATTATAAACATAATTCCATTTTTAGATTTAGTTTTCTTTAAAAAACATATTTCATTTGAAGTTATTCAACATGCTTTAGGAATTAAAACTAAAGTAATGCAAGACAGCATTCCGGAAAATGCACAAAAAAAAGCAATTTTTATTTCGAAAATTTATGTTGCTATTTGGTTATCAATTATTTTATGGTCTATACTCGTTTCTTCTTGGATGCCTTTATTATATTTTTTGTTACCACAATTTTATGGAAAAACTTTACATAAACTTGTTGCATTCACTCAACATGCTGGTCTTGCAAGGAACATCAAAGATCATAGAGTTACATCACGGGAAATGTATTTAAATCCAATATTAAGCTTTTTGTATTGGAAAATGGAATATCATTTAACTCACCATATGTTTCCAACCGTTCCATCATATAATCTTGATAAGCTACACCACCATATAAAAGATCAATTACCAAAACCAAATGATGGATTGATAGACGCATATAAAGAAATTATTCCTGCATTAATTAAACAAAAAGAAGATAAAACCTATTTTATAAAAAAAGAGCTACCTGAACCTCAAAATATCTAAAAATATACAAAGTATGATTTTACTTACTTGTCCTATTTAGATAAGAAACTATATATAGTGCATGGCAAAAATTACTTATCACACTCATGATAACAAAACTCACACAATAGATGTTCAAAATGGTTTAACTGTAATGGAAGGTGCAATCCAAAACGATATTCCAGGAATTGATGCTGATTGTGGAGGGGGAATGGCGTGTGCTACTTGCCATGTATATGTCAAAGAACAATGGTTAGATAAACTTCCGGCTAAAGAAGACGGCGAAGAAGATATGCTTGATATGGCTTTTGAACCAAAAAATAATAGTAGGTTAAGTTGTCAATTAATTGTTTCAGACGTATTGGATGGATTAGAGGTAAACATTCCATCAAAGCAAGGTTAAATGAATAAAACAGATGTATTAATTATTGGAGCTGGACCAACGGGTTTGTTCTGTGCTCATCAACTTGGAATTATAGGATTAAATTGTGAGATAGTGGATAATCTTGATAAAGCAGGAGGTCAATGTATTGAGCTTTACCCCGATAAACCTATTTATGATATCCCAGCAGTACCTGAGTGCACTGGAGAAGAATTGACTAATAATCTTTTAAAGCAAATTAAACCTTTCAATATTAAATTTCACTTAAATGAAAGAGTAGAAGAATTAAAAAAAAATCAAAACAGATGGCATGTTAAAACCTCTGGTGGAGTAGAGTTTGATGTTGCAGCAATTGTAATAGCTGGCGGCGTTGGTTCTTTTGAACCAAGGAAGTTTCCAGTAAAGGAGTGTGAAAAATTTGAGGGCAATTCTTTATTTTATTCAATTAAAGATAAATCAATATTTAAAGACAAAACTATTTCAATATTTGGAGGAGGAGACTCAGCCTTAGATTGGGCTATTGAATTATCAAATGCGTCTAAAGTAAATTTAATTCATAGAAGAGATGGTTTTAGCGGAGCAGAAGCAAGTGTTCAAAAAGTAAAAGAGCTTAATGAACAAGGAAAATTAAATTTATATACAAAGTATCAAATGGATACAGTTTTAGGTGACAAAAACATTAAGACAGTGAAAATAAAACATGATGAAGGAGAAATTAAAGAAATTAAATCTGATTACGTATTAGGTTTTTTTTGGTTTAATTATGCAACTTGGTCCTATTTTAGATTGGGGATTAAATATTGATAAGAAAACTGTTCAGGTAAATACTGAAAACTTCGAAACTAATGTGAGGGGTATATTTGCGATTGGAGATATTTGTTCTTATCCTGGAAAACTAAAATTAATCCTTTCAGGTTTTCATGAAGGTGCGTTAGCTGCAAGAGGTTGTTTTAAATATGCAAAACCAGATGAGAAATTAAGATTTGAATTCACAACAACTTCTAAAGCAGCACAAGAAAGACTTGGAATTAAAAAATGATAGAACTTCTTTCTGCTAATACTCCTAATGGATGGAAAATTAGTATAATGCTTGAGGAAATTGGTTATGAGTACAAAGTAACCAAAGTTGATTTAGGTAAAGATGAACAATTCAAACCAGAATTTAAAAAACTAAGTCCTTTTGGAAAAATACCTGTGATCATCGATCATGAGAACAATAAAAGTATCTTCGAGTCTGGTGCAATATTAATGTACTTGGCAGATAAAAGTGGAAAGCTTTATAATCAAAAAGATAGAATAGTTATTAATCAATGGTTGATGGCTCAAATGGGAACAGTAGGCCCAATGATTGGTCAACATCATCAGTTTCATCACTATAATCCTGGTAAAAGTGAGTTTGGTGAGGAACGATATTTTAAAATTACCAAAAGAATTTACGGAGAACTTGATGCCAGATTAAAAGAATCTAAGTTTCTTGCAGGTAATGATTATACAATTGCAGATATTGCAACTTGGCCTTGGTTGGCAAGACACGAATGGCATGACATTGGTTTAAAAAATTATCAAAATTTATCCAGGTGGTATGTAGAAATAGCAGGCAGAGAAGCTGTAGTTAAAGGTTATAGTTTTATGGATAAAGAAGCTAAAATTCCTAAATTATAAAAACTTATCCAAATAATCTATAAAGTGTACTTAGAATTCCATAACCTGAGAATTCAATAGCCACAATCACAACAATTATTAAAATTAATTTTTTATTCATTTTAGGAATAAATATAGCAACAACAGAATCCAGAAGAAAGGATAGTAAAAATAAATATATTTCTTAGCAAAAAGAAAAGATATTGACCTCTGTTTAGATGATTTTTTTCTCATAACTAATCATCTGCATGAACTTTTTCTTCTTTTTCATGCTTTTCTTGTGCTGCAATAGTGTATTTAGCAACTGGTCTTGCCATTAATCTTTTTAATCCTATTGGCTCTGCTGTATCCAGACAGTATCCGTAAGTATCTTCTCTAATTCTTCTTAAAGCTTTATCAATTTCTGATATTAATTTAATTTGTCTGTTAATTGCTTTCATCTCTACATTGCTATCAATATATGAGTTAGCCTGGTCAACAATATCAGCAGAAATATTATTGTCATCCATCCCACCATTATAAAGTGCTTCATTATTAGCTTTGATCAGTTCCTTTTTCCACTCAGTTAGTCTCATTCTGAAAAAGACTTTATGTTTTTCGCACATATATTTTTCAGTATCTTTTGGAATATAAGTTTTTGAAATTTTTACAGGTCCCTTAGAGACAATTTTAGCTTCAGTTGGTTTTGACTTAATTACAACTTTGGTTTTTGGTTTTGATACTTTTTTCTTTACTTTAGCAGTCTTTGGCATAGCTTAATTTTAATCGCTCGGAGTATATTCAGCAAATTAGGGGTGTCAAGCAAGCTTAATTGATATAAATATTTATAAATGACCATTAATAACAAAAATATTGATAATGTTTTTTTTATTTTTGTCATAGCTCATTTAATTTTCTGGACATTGATTCCTTCACTAACAAATCAAAATTTGCCACTAGATACAATTGAAGCGTTAGCTTGGGGAAGTAATTTAGATTGGGGTTTCAATAAACATCCACCGATGAGTGCTTTTGTTTCAGAAATATTTTTTCAAATTTTTGGATCACAAGATTGGGTATATTATTTATTAAGCCAAATTTTTGTAATTATTTCTTTTTTATTTTGTTTTTAAATTTTCAAATGAAATATTTAACAATAAATTACTTGGTTTAATTTCTGTATTATTAATTGAAGCAATTTATTTTTATAACTTCACTACACCAGAATTTAACGTAAATGTATGTCAATTACCTTTCTGGTCTATAACAGTTTATTATTCCTGGAAAATATATAACGGCAAAGAAATAAAGTTTTTAGATTGTTTTCTAGTAGGTCTATTTGCTGCTTTTGGTTTTTTATCAAAATATCTATTTCTTTATTTGCTAGTTTCTATTGATCTACTATTTATTTATTTAATATTTTTTAAAAAAGAGAGAAAATTTGACTTTAAATATTTAATTACTATTGAAGTTTTTTTAGTAGTTCTAGTTCCACATTTAATTTGGTTAAACAACAATGAATTCATTACCATTACATATGGATTAGCTAGAGCTGGTTCAGAACAATCTAGTTTTATTGATCATATTCTATTTCCAATAACCTTTTTATTGAAACAAGTAGGTATAATGATTCCATTTTTACTATTATGTTGGTTATTGGTTAAAAAAATTAAATTAGATTTAAATTTTAAGGATAAAAAATTACTTTTTTTAATAGCAATTAATATTTTGCCTATTGTTTTAATATTTTTAACTTCATTGGTAACTGGATCAAAAATTAGAACTATGTGGATGACGCCTTTTTATTTATTTTTTGGCACAATGTTTGTTTATTTGCTACAAGCCCAATTTAATCTTAAAAAATTAAAACCATTTATGACTGGGTTTATTTTCCTTTTCTTTTTATCACCTGCACTTTACGCTTACGTTTCAATTTCAAAAGATGATAAGAGAACTGACTATCCAGGTAAAGAAATTGCAATAAAAACTCAATATGCTTGGGACCAACAATTTGATACTAAAATAAATGTTGTTTTGGGTGATGAATGGAATGCCGGAAATTTATCATATCATTTGAAATCAAGACCAGTTTGGGAGGGTTTTGTAGAGAGAGAAAAGCTCGATCAATTGAAAGATTATATGTGCCTTGATAGTGTTTGTGTAGGATCAAGATAGATGAAATACGTAATTTTAATTCCAATTTATAACGACAGAGAGTCTTTAAAGTTATTGGTAGAAAATATTAATTCTGAAATAAAAGATTTAAATCATGAGATATCTTTAGTTGTGATAAATGATGCTTCTTCTCAACAGATAGTTGATACATACCCAAATATTGAGAATATTAATTCAATTGAGATAGTTAATATGAAAGAGAACGGAGGTCATGCAAGATGTATTGCATCAGGTTTAAAATATATCTATGAGAAAAAAGAATTTGATTTTATAATTCCTATGGATGGTGATGGAGAAGATAGGCCCGAAGAAATAAAAAATTTTATTGAACTTTCTAAACAATCTGGTGAAAAATCTATAATAGGTGAGAGGGTAAAAAGATCTGAAGGAATAATTTTTAAAACTTGTTATAAAATTCATAAATTTCTAACTTTAGCATTTACTGGACAATCAATTAAATTTGGTAACTTTACATGTCTATCCATACCAACTGTAAAGAAACTACTAGATGAAAAAGCTACCTGGAATAGTTTTTCTGGTTCACTAAAAAAAGTAGAGAAAGAACTTATTTCAATGCCATCTATTAGAGGAAAAAGATATTTTGGCCCATCTCAGATGAGTTTTTTTAATTTATTAAAGCACTCTCTTTCAATCATTAGTGTGTTTAGAAAAACTGTTTTAATTAGATCAGCTTTATTTATTATTTTTTATATACTACTCATCAAAAGTTACGCCTCAGTAATTACTTCATTGCCATTAGTTTTGTTATTGATAATGATTTACTCAATTTCTAGTTTAGCTTTAAGAGAGAATATTGAAGAATTTAATAATTCCTTAACAAATATTCACGATATTGATAAAATAAAATAAATATGAAAAACTTTTTTAGAAAAGTTGCTTTCGGTATTGGACCCAATGAGCGAGCTCCCTCTGATCCTTTGAAGTGGGCTCTTGATCAAGTGAATGATGTGCCAGAATTATCTTGGAAAGGTAAAATATATTCTGAAAAAGAATTAAGAAAACATTATAGAGATTGGATTTATGGTGACAGAAAAGTATTAAGAAAAAAGTATAAAGATAACAAAACACTATACAAAACTCATAAAGATATACTTAGACACAAAACAGGACAAAAGTTTTGGGAGTCTTTAGAAATTTCGATCAGACATAATGAAGGAATAAATAGCAGTAGTCCAGTTTTAGCAAAACTATGGATGTTTTGGGGAAACTTTTTTGCAATCAGTGAAAAAGATTTTTTAGCAAATTATTCAACTGGTGCATATCAAAGAGAAATAATTCGACCTAATTTAAATCAAACTTTTGAAAAAATGGTTTATGATGTAACAACTTCTTGGGCCATGATCCACCATCTAGATAATAGTGAGAGCGCTGGTCCTAAAAGTGTTACAGCAAGTGAAGATTGGAGAAGAAAAAAAAAAGAACCAGCAACTATAAACGAAAATCATGCTAGAGAATTATTAGAACTTCATACAGTGTCACCACAAGCTGGTTATACCCAAGAAGATGTAGTTCAACTAGCATATATCATGACTGGCTGGCAACATAGGTGGAGTAAAAAAAATCTAGAAACAGGCAATGTCTGGTTTAACTCTGAATACCATCAAACAGGTAAAAAAAATGTTTTGGGGAAAGAATATAAAAAAGGTAAAAAAGCTTTAGCTATTGTAATTAAAGATTTAGTTAATCATCCTAATTGTAGAAATTTTGTTGCAGAAAGGCTTTGTAGATTTTTAATAACAGATGAACCTACAAAAGAGATGAAGCAGCCAATTATTGATGCCTTCAAAAGATCTGACGGATTTATTCCTGAAATTCATAAAGCAGCAATTAAAGTTGCTTTTAAATATAATGACAAATATAAAAAATTTCAGACACCAGAGAATTGGTTTATACAAGTAGCAAAAACAGCTGATTTAAGTTGGCCTCCTTCAATAGATCTAATGGATGGTTATGAGTTAGGAGTTAAACCTCTTAGATCTCAAAGATTTCCTGAAAGAATTTTAAGAAATATTGGACATCATCCTTACAGAGCAAAACAACCAAATGGATGGTCTGATGATTCTGCTGATTGGCTGTCTCCAGAATTATTAATCAGAAGACTTGTATATGCTGATAGGAGTTATTCATTTCTGAAAGCTGGAAATGATAACAAAGAATTTTATGAAAAAATAATTTATAATAATTTTGATAATCCAGGAAAAATATCAGATTATGTATTTAAAAACATGTTGCGTAAATCAAGTGAAAAAAATGTATTAATATTCAACCATCCGGAGTTTTTAAAAGCATGAAGATAAATAGAAGAGATTTTTTAAAAACAACTGCACTAACTTCAATTTACTTTGCAGGTTTCGGAGTACCTACTTTTGCAAACTCAGGGCCAAAGAAAAATTTAGTCGTTGTTATGTTACGTGGTGGAATGGATGGATTATGTGCAGTTCCAATTAAAGATGATAAAAATTTTGAAAAACTTAGAAGTAAAATTAATCTTGATAAGACACTAAAATTAACTGGAGACTTTGATTTACATCCAGCACTTAAAACATTTAAGAGTTTATGGGATCAAAACAAAGGAGCAATAGTACATGCTACAAATATACCATATACAGGAAGATCGCATTTTGATGGGCAAAATTTAATGGAGTCTGGGGGAACAATTCCATATCAGGTAAAAACTGGTTGGTTAGGAAGAGGCATGAAGACTGCTGGTCTAACCGGAAAAGGACTAGCTCTAGCTTTACCAATGCCTTTATTGATTAGAGGCGTACCTATGAATAATAATTATTTTCCAGTAGGTGACAGATTACCAAGTAAAGATACACTAAATCTTATAGATCAGGTTTACAAAGAACATGATGAAAAATTATTAGGAGAAAATCTTAAGATTATCATGACTAGAGAGCTTAGAAATACAGCGAGTGATGATAGTTGGGTGCTTGCAAGCAATGCAGGCCAAGAACTTTCAAAACCAAATGGGCCAAGAGTAGCTGTTTTTGAAGTAGATGGTTTTGATACCCATGCAGCTCAAGGATCAACTAACGGAGCTCATGCTGATTGTCTTAATGATTACGACAAAATTGTTAAAGGTCTAAATCAATCCATGTCCAAAGAAGCATTTGATAATACTTTAATTGTTACACTTACTGAGTTTGGTAGAACAATAAAACAAAATAGCAGTAATGGAACTGAACATGGCTATGGATCCTCTATTTTCTTAGCAGGAGGCTTAGTTAAAAAAGCTCAAGTGCATACAGATTGGCCAGGATTAAAGAAAAAAGAATTATTTGAAGGAAGAGACTTAAATTCTACAATAGACTCAAGAGCAATTTATGCTTCCGCAATGTCTACAGTCTTTGATGTAGATTTTAAAAATATTACTAAAGAAGTTTTCTGGGGTGAAAATTTACCAAATTTATCTGATAAACTTTTTAAAGTTTAGCAGCAGCCACAACTTTTTTTAGTAGCTTTTGGCTGAACTTCAGTTTTTGTAGCTTCTAATTCTTTTTGTTTTTCCTCAAGAGCTTTTTGTTTTTTTGAAATCTTGTCTTCAAAGTAATCGTATAGAGAAGCAAAACCTAATTTAGAGGCTCTTTTTTCCTCATAATTTCTTCGCCCTTTAAGTTTTTCAATTATTTTGACTATTTCTTGGTTTTGCATGCTCTCTTTTTATTTAAAAAGGCTAATAATTCAAGCTATAAAAAATTGACAAACTATAAATAGGATTTTTTGTGCTAGGATAATGTCATGAATATAAGTCAAAAAAAACTAGAAAAATCTAGGGGAAGATTAGAAATAAAAATAAAAGATCAAAATTTACAAAAACTATATCAGCAAGGATCTTTAAAAGCTTTGATGCCAGATTTTCATGAAAATTTAAAACAATTAATGCTTATAAATACTGCTGGTGGAATTACTAGTGGAGATGAATACAATTATGATATAGAGATCGATAAATCAGATCTCTGTATTTCAACTCAGGCTGCAGAAAAGATTTATAGTGGTTTTGGCAATCCAGCTAACTTAGAAATTAATTTAAATTTATCAAACAATTCAAGTTTATTTTGGTTACCTAAAGAGTTAATTTTATTTAATAATTGTAATTTAAAAAGAAAAATTAATTTTAATTTGTCTAAAGATTCAAATTTACTTCTTTGTGAAAATATTATTTTTGGACGAACTTCTATGAAGGAAGAGTTTGAAAGGGGATATTTTTCAGATTTTTGGAATATTAATATTGATAAAGATTTAATTCATACAGAAGCAATAAATACAGGTTTATTCGAAAAAAAATATTTGAATAGTTTTTCGACATTAAATAATAATTCTGCAGTTGCGACAATTATTATTGTAGGAAATAAGTTTATGAATAACATTAATAATCTGTCTGAAACTTTAACTAACAACGAAAATACAACTTCAAATTATTCTCATTGGGATAATAAATTGATCGTAAGACTTTTATCTAAAGATAGTTATAATCTTAAATTTGCAATTGATAAAATTTTGTCTTATTTTTTTGAAGGTTCAAAGATACCAAAAGTATGGAATATATAAATGAAACTTACTCCTAGAGAAAAAGATAAACTTTTAATAAGCCTTGCAGCGATTGTCGCTAAAAATAGATTATCAAAGGGTATAAAATTGAATTACCCAGAGGCTATCGCTTTAATAACAGATTTTGTTGTCGAGGGAGCTAGAGAGGGCAAAAGTGTTTCAGAACTGATGGAGGCAGGAGCCCATGTAATTAAAAAAAAGGATTGTATGGAAGGTATTCCAGATATGGTGAAGGAAGTTCAAGTAGAAGCTACTTTTCCAGATGGAACTAAATTAGTAACTGTGCACAAACCTATAAGGTAATAATTATTATGAAGCCAGGCGAAGTAATTACAAAAAAAGAGGAAATTAACCTAAATAAAAACGCCAAAATTACTAAAATTAAAATTTCCAATTCCGGAGATAGACCTGTGCAAGTTGGAAGCCACTATCATTTTTTTGAAACAAATGAGTATTTAGTTTTTGATAGAGAATTAGCATATGGAAAGAGATTAAATATACCTTCAGGAACCGCTGTAAGATTTGAGCCAGGTCAATCTAAAGATGTTGAGCTTATAGAAATAAATGGATTAAAAAAAATATACGGGTTCAATAAGAAAGTTATGGGGAAGTTATAATGGCTAAAATTTCTAGAGCAGCTTATGCAGATATGTATGGGCCAACCACAGGAGATAAAGTAAGGCTTGCAGATACTGAATTATTTATTGAAGTTGAAAACGATCTAACCACTTATGGTGAAGAAGTAAAGTTTGGTGGTGGAAAAGTAATAAGAGATGGGATGGGCCAATCTCAAATTAGCAGAGAAAAAGGAGCTGCTGATACTGTTATTACCAACGCTTTAATAGTTGATGTAAATGGAATTTATAAAGCTGATGTAGGTTTAAAGGATGGAAAAATATTTGATATTGGTAAAGCTGGTAATCCAGATACTCAATCTAAAGTAAATATTATTATTGGTCCAGGAACAGAGATAATTGCTGGAGAAGGCAAAATTTTAACAGCAGGAGGTTTTGATAGTCATATTCATTATATATGTCCTCAACAAATTGACGATGCTTTGCACTCGGGTATTACAACCATGCTTGGAGGAGGAACTGGTCCGGCTCATGGAACACTTGCAACAACGTGTACTCCTGGACCATGGCACATACAAAGAATGATTCAATCTGCAGATGGTTTTTCTATGAATTTAGCTTTTGCTGGGAAAGGAAATTCTTCATTACCAGAAGGTCTTGAAGAACAAATTCTAGCAGGAGCTTCAGCTTTAAAATTACATGAGGATTGGGGAACCACTCCTGGAGCAATTGATAATTGCTTGAATATTGCTGACAAAAATGATGTTCAAGTAATGATTCACACAGACACTTTAAATGAAAGTGGGTTTGTAGAAAATACTATCAAAGCAATTAACAAAAGAACTATACATGCTTTTCATACAGAGGGTGCTGGTGGCGGACACGCGCCAGATATAATCAAAGTTTGTGGAGAAGAGTATGTTATTCCTTCTTCCACAAATCCGACCAGACCATATACAGTCAATACAATAGAAGAACATTTGGATATGCTGATGGTTTGTCATCATCTCGATAAATCTATTCCAGAGGATGTAGCTTTTGCCGAAAGTAGAATAAGAAGAGAAACAATTGCAGCAGAAGATATTCTCCATGATATGGGTGCATTTTCAATTATTGCATCAGACAGTCAGGCTATGGGTAGAGTTGGAGAAGTTATAATTAGAACTTGGCAAACTGCACATAAAATGAAAGTTCAAAGAGGAAGTTTACTGGAAGAAAAAGGGGATAATGATAACTTTAGAGTAAAAAGATATTTAGCAAAATACACAATTAATCCTGCAATTGCTCATGGAATTTCAAAACATATTGGTAGTATTGAAAAAAATAAACGTGCAGATTTAGTTTTATGGGACCCAGCATTCTTTGGTGCCAAGCCAGAAATGATATTGATAGGAGGTAGTATAGCTTGTGCTCAAATGGGGGATCCGAATGCATCAATTCCAACTCCACAACCAGTATACACTAGACCAATGTTTTCATCATTTGGAACTTCTTTAGAGAAATCCTCAGTAATTTTCACAAGCAAACTAGCTATTGAAAAAAATTCATTAAAAGATGCAAGTATTAGAAAATACTTATTACCTGTAGAAAATACGAGAGCTATATCTAAAAAGGATATGATTTTAAATAATAAGTGTCCAAAAATTGAGGTTAATCCTGAGACATATGAAGTAAAAGCTGATGGTGAGATAATTACCTGTGAACCAGCTAAAGAACTCCCTTTGGCACAAAGATATTTTATGTTTTAGCTTATGGATAATTGTTTTTTAATAGTCAATAAAATTGCCAAAAATAAAGCAAAAGATCACATATCTTTATCTTATGATGAAAGATTTTTAAGAAGAAAAAAACTTGTTTCAGATAATGGTTTTGAATTTTTAGTCAATTTACCAGAGACAAAATCACTTTCAGAAAATCAAGCTTTTAGACTTCAAAGCGGAAATTTGATTTTAATCAAAAACAAAAAAGAAAGCTTATTAGAAATAAAAGGAAAAAATTTAATGCAACTTATATGGCATATTGGAAATAGACATATGCCTTGTCAAATTGAAAAAGATAGAATTTTTATTCAGTATGACGAAGTAATAAAAAAAATGATATTTAAATTAGGAGGAAAGGTTAAGAAAGTTTTAAGACCTTTTAAACCAGAGGGAGGAGCATATGGAATTGGTAGAACCCATAGCCATAAACACTAAAATAAAAAATAAAAAAGATATGAAAGAATCGTTACAAATTCTTCAAACTTGGTTTTCCCCTTCGTTTCCTGTTGGAAGTTTTTCATACTCTCATGGTTTAGAGGCAATTATTAATGATAATTTAATTAAGTCAAAAGAGGATATTTTGGGTTATTTAAAATGTATCTTAAAACATGGAACTGGTAAAAATGATGTAATTTTAATGAAACATACTTATCAAGGAGAAGAGCTAAATGAACTGGCTCTATCTCTTTGCCCATCCAAAGAAAGAAAAATAGAGTCTATTGAAATGGGTAATGCTTTTAGAAAAGTGTTAGCTGATAGTTGGGATTTTAAAATTCTTGAAAATACTGCATATCCAATTGCAGTTGCTAAAGCAGCCAAACATTTTGATATACCTTTAAACTTAACGATAGTATCTTATCTACAATCTTTTGTATCAAACCTAATAAATGTTTGTATTAAACATATACCAATTGGACAAAAAATTGGTCAAGACTGTATAATTCAAACTTATGATTTAATTAGAGAAATAGAAAAAGAAAGTGAAAATTTAAATTTAGAAGACTTAGGTGGAATTTGTTTTAATAGTGATATCTACAGTATCAAGCATGAAAATTTGAAAACACGAATTTATAAAACATGAAAAATATAAATGGACCATTAAAAGTTGGAATAGGTGGACCCGTTGGTGCAGGGAAGACAAGTTTAACAGCTGAATTGTGTAAATTTTTATCAAAGAAAATTTCTATGGCTGTAATATCAAATGATATTTATACAAAAGAAGATGCAGAATTTTTAATGAAAGTCCAAGCCTTACCTTTAGAGAGAATTAAAGGAGTTGAAACAGGAGGGTGTCCACATACTGCAATACGTGAAGATGCTTCAATCAACATGCTTGCTGTAGAAAATATGAAAAAAAAATTTCCTGATCTTGATTTGATTTTAATCGAGTCTGGTGGAGATAATTTAGCAGCAACTTTTAGTCCTGAATTAGTTGATCTATCTATTTATGTTATTGATGTTGGTATGGGTGGAGATATCCCTAGAAAAGGTGGCCCTGCCATTCAAAAATCAGACTTGTTAATTATTAACAAGACAGATTTAGCTCCCCATGTAGAAGTTAATCTGGAAACCATGAAAGAAGACGTAAAAAAGGCCCGAAATGGCTTACCTTATGTTTTTTGTCAGATGAAAAAACAAATTGGTGTCGAAGATGTTGCTAAATTCTTATTTTCATCAGGTGGACTATAGAGTTTTTTTATTATGCTCTAATCGTTGGTAAACAATAGAAATCGGCTGTATCAATTTTAGAAGAATACTGTCTTCGCATATTCCACTTTTTATGAACTCCAGCGCTTGCAACACTCAAGGTAGATCTTCCGTATCGATGATTAGTGTTATCAATTGATCGCATTAAGCTATTTATTTTTTCATCCTTTTCAGATGTAAATAAATTTATTTTATCACTAGCATTCGATAACCCTGTTAGCATGACACCTGCTTTTTGATAACGGTAACCGTTTTTAAAAATACTTTCTAATATTGAAACTGCTGTCTTAACTGTTTCAATACTATTGTTTGTTGCAACTGGAAAATCAACTGTCTTTGCATTTGAGTAATAACCAAAGTTTCTTTGGAAAGGACTGGTTCTAATAAATACAGTAATTGCTTTTGCAACTAAAGACTCTGATCTAATTTTTTCAGATGCATTTAAGCAATAATTTGCAACTGCTTCCTTTAATTCTTGAAAAGTTTCAATTCTTTTTCCAAAGGATCTTGAAACAACACAGCTCTTTCTTTTTGTTGTAGTTGTCTCTAACCCAATACAAGAAATTCCTCTAAGCTCCATTGCAGTTCTTGAGCTTAAAACATTTGAAGATTTTTTGATCCAGGTATTAGATTTATTTTTAAGTTGTTTAGCATTATAAATTCCATGCTTTTGATAAAATTTAGTTAATTGTCTACCAACACCCCAGACATCATTGATTTCAACTTTTTCTAAAATAGGATCTAAATTTTCTATCCCAATTAAACTTGTCACCCCTGATTGTTTTTTCTTTGCAATATGATTTGCAACTTTGCTTAAAGTTTTTGTATTGGCTATTCCAATACTGGTTGGAATACCTGTCCATTGTAAAACTGTTTCTCTAATTTCTTTTCCAACTTTTTCTACTTCAGTATCAGGAAAGTTTGATAAATCTAAAAAAGCTTCATCAATGGAGTAAACTTCTATTTCTGAATTAAATCTTTTAAGAGTTCGCATCACTCTTCTAGATAAATCTCCGTATAAAGAATAATTAGATGAGAAAACTTCAACTTTATTTTTAATAATAATATCTTTTGCTTTAAAATAAGGTTCTCCCATTTTAATCCCTAAAGCTTTTGCTTCATTTGATCTTGAAATAATACAACCATCATTATTGGATAAAACGACAACAGGCTTTCTTCTTATTTTTGGATTAAATAATCTTTCACAGGAAACGTAAAAAGAATTACAATCAATTAATGCTATTTTTTTAGTATGTTGAATGGATGACATAAGTAACAACCCCCCAAATAAAAATATCTTGTTCTTCGTTAATTAAAATTCTGTCAGAAAACTCTTTAGATCCAGAAGTTAAAAATTTTTTATCTCGTTCTTGAACTAAAGTTTTAACCACAAGTTCATCATGAACATTTGCAATCACTGTTGAAAAGTTTTTTGGTTTTAAACTTTTATCAACTACCAATAAGTCACCATCATTAATCCCAACATCGACCATGGATTTACCTTGAACTCTGATGATGAAAGTTGCTGGAACATTTCTTATTAAATGCATGTTCAGATCAATATCTTCTTCGATATAATCAGTAGCGGGGGAAGGAAAACCAGCGCCTGCTTTATGTAGATAATAAGGGATTGTTAGTTTCATGTTCTTGTTTTGTTCTATTTTATAGACCATTTATACAATACACTCAAGAGGTTGTATTTTGAGTCCGTAATTGAATCAAAAGTGAATCAAAAGGTGAACATCTAAACTACATTTTGTGTGCTTGTGGATAACTCCAACCAAGGGTAGTTTTAAATTCTAATTTAATTATAAAAGGAGAAAAATAATGAGTTCAATTGAAGTCAAAACTTTTGACAATCCAGACGAAAGTAACACGAATTTTAAAAATGCCAAAATAGATATTGTGAAAGTAGGAGATCAAAGAGTTATGAGATTAGTTTTACAACCAGGTTGGAAATGGTCACAAGACATTAAGCCAACAGTTGGCACAGATAGCTGCAAAGCAAAACATCTTGGCGTAATTGTTTCAGGGGCAGTTTGCGCAAAACATGATGATGGAACTGAATTAACTTATAAAGCTGGTGATGCATATTCAATTGAACCAGGTCATGATGGTTGGGTAGTGGGTGATAAACCTGCGGTTGTTTATGAGTTTCATGGAAAATGGGGAGAATAGTAAATAAATATAAATTATGAATATTTTAGATTTTGTAATGGTGGGGTCTAATGACTATGAAAAGTCTAGTGAGTTTTATGATGTTATACTTGAACCATTAAAATTAAAAAAAACTTTAAAGACTGAAAAATATATTGGTTATTCTCATATAGGTGAACCAGAAAAAGTAATTTTTTATATTACAAACCCAGTAAATGGTAAACCAGCAACTTTTGGCAATGGAACACAAATTACTTTATTAGCAGATTGTAAAGAAGCGGTTGAAAAATTTTATAAAACTGCAATTTCTAAGGGTGCAGTTGATGAAGGAGGTCCAGGGGTCAGAAAAGATGGAAATTATTATGCTTATATTCGCGATTTAGATGGAAATAAGATTGCTGCTAAAAGTATTTTAAAATAAAAAGGAGTTATATGAAATTAAATTGTCATTGTGGAGCTGTAGAGGCAGAAATAAATGCTACAGTAAATGAACTTGCAAAAATTGTAAGATGTAATTGTTCAATTTGTAAAAGAAAAAATGCAACAATGGGGATGGTTAAAAATGAAGACTTTAAAGTTACCAAAGGAGAAAATAAATTAAAACTTTATCAATATCATACTAAAGTTGCTAACCATTACTTTTGTACTGAATGTGGAATTTACACTCATCACAATCCAAGAAGCGCACCAACTATGACTGGATTTAATTTAGGATGTGTAGATGAAGTAAAAGTAGAAGATTTAAAAGAAGTAGCTTTCTTTGATGGTCTGAACCATCCAATGGATCAAGAAAAATAAAGTCTAATGAAATTATCTGAAGAGTGTTTTAAGAAAGTTAAAAAAGATTGTTTTAAATTTATTAAATCACAAGAAACATCAACCGAAAAGTTTGGAAATAAGGAGGGGATGATTAAGAATTTTTTAATCCCAATATGTTTTTGGATTGCAAAAAAGGCAAATAACAAAAAACCTTATTTTGTTGGATTAGCTGGAGGTCAAGGAACAGGCAAAACAACGATAAGTTCAATAATAAAGATAATTTTAGAAAAGTATTTTAAATTAAAAGTTTTTAAAATTTCTATTGATGATTTTTATAAAACTAGAAAAGAAAGAATGGCTTTATCAAAAAAAATACATCCAATGTTATTAACTAGAGGTGTTCCAGGTTCACATGATATTAATATGATGCTAGATTTCTTTAAAAAATCTAAAGCAAAAAAATTTAAAAGTATGAAATTACCAAATTTTAATAAGGCGATTGATGACAGATTTCCTAAAAACAAATGGAACAAAGTTAATAAAAGACCAGATATTATTATTTTTGAAGGTTGGTGTGTTGGAGCAAGAGCAGAAGCTAACAAAACCTTAAAAAAACCTGTAAACTCTATGGAAAAGGCAAATGATCATAAACTGGTTTGGAGAAAATATGTTAATCAACAATTAAAAAATAAATATAAAAAGCTATATTCACAGTTAAATTGTATGATTTATTTAAAAGCAAAAAACTTTAGTTTATTGCAAAAGTGGAGATTAAAGCAGGAACATAAGTTATGGTTAAAAACAAAGAAAAAGGGTGGTCATAAAATAATGAGTAAAGGCGATGTGATTAATTTTATGCAAACTTATCAAAGAATTACTCAAAATATGTTCAAAAATATGCCGAAATACGCATCTATAATTTTAAATTTAAACAGTAACCACCAAATTAAAACTGCTGTATATAAATCGAAATGAAAAAAATATTTATTATAGTTATCGCATCAATATTCTATTTTAGTAACGCTTTCGCGGTTACGCTTCTTGATGCATTAAATCAAACTTATAAAAACAATATTCAATTAAATGCTGAAAGAGAAAATATTAAAGTTTCAGAGGAAGATATAAATATTTCGAAGGCTGATTATAAGCCGTCTTTAACTTTAAAAGGGTCAAAAAGCATTGAGTATACAAATAAGTTAACAAATCAAAGTGGAGGAGATGCGAGCGTCAGCGATGTAGACCCTTATACAGCTTCGATTAAGTTAGAACAAACATTGCTTGATTACGGAAGAGATCTTACACTTGAAAAAAATATTACCGCTCTAGATTTAGCTAAAGCAAAATTAGTTCAAAAAGAACAGGATATATTACATAAAGCTATTGATGCTTTTACAAATTTAATTTTAGCTAGAGAAACACTAGATATCAATGCAAAAAATTTAAATCTTTTAATTAGACAGGTTGAAAATGATAAAATTAGAAGAGACAGGGGTCAAATTACAAACACTGACTTAGCACAATCCGAGTCATCTCTTGCAGGTGCTCAAGCGCAATTTGCTAAAGCTAAAAGTGATTTATTAATTAGTAAACTTACTTATGAAAATATTATTGGAAAAATAAGCAATCCAAATCAACTTCAGAAGAATTCAAATGCAATAGTTAGTATTCCAAAATCTTTAAATGAAGCAATTAATCTTTCAAAACAAAACAATCCAGATATTCAAATAGCAAAATTTGATTTAGCTAAAGCTGAGAAAGAATTAGCAATTTCAGAATCAGATTTAAGGCCAACTGCCTCTTTGTCTTTAGAAAGATCTTACACAGAAGACCTTAGTTCTACTTATGATCAGAGAGAAAAAGATGTATTAAAAGCAGAAATTAGTTGGCCTTTTTATTCAGGTGGAAAAAAGAGATCAACTATTAACAAAAATTCAAATTTAACTACTAGAAAAAGATTATTATTAGATGATGCTGTAAGAACAAATGAAACAAATGTAGCAACTGCTTGGTCTAGTCTAAAGTCTTCAGAAAGTTTTTTGAATTCAGTTAGAGTTCAAGTAAATGCAGCTGAAATAGCTAATGAAGGAATTGCTGCAGAGTACGAAAGAGGTTCTAGAACCACTTTAGATGTTATTCAATCAAATGCCTTATTGCTTTCTGCTCAAATTTCTTTAGCAAGTTCTGAGAAAAATTATCTAATGGCTCAATATAACCTGCTTAAAGCAGTAGGTTTGCTCAATAGCCAATATCTAAAACTAAGGTAAATATTTGATTTTTTGAGCCTGAAAATAAATATATTGCTAATGAGAACAAAATGTGTACATTTAATTCATGATTCGAGTGTTAAAAAATTTAAAAAAAGAGGCAAAAAATGACGAAAAATAACCTAAAAGTAGTTAAATCTACTAAAGATCAAGAAATGGATGTTAAAGAAAAGAACAAAGCATTGGATGCTGCAATAGCTCAAATTACAGATAATTTTGGAAAAGGCTCTGTGATGAAGCTTGGCGAAAAGAGAGCTATGGATATTGAGTCTGTGTCAACAGGTTCTTTAAGTCTTGATTTAGCTTTAGGTATTGGTGGGTTACCAAAAGGAAGAATTATTGAAGTTTATGGACCAGAGTCATCTGGAAAAACAACATTAGCATTACAAGTTGTTGCTGAAGCTCAAAAATCTGGAGGCATTTGTGCATTTGTTGATGCAGAGCATGCATTAGATCCAGTTTATGCAAAAAAATTAGGTGTAAATACTGAAGAGCTTTTAATTTCTCAGCCAGATACTGGTGAACAAGCATTAGAAATCGCTGATACACTAGTAAAATCAGGTTCTATTTCAGTAATCGTTATAGACTCTGTTGCAGCTTTAACTCCTAAAGCTGAAATTGAAGGAGAGATGGGAGATCATCATGTTGGTCTTCAATCAAGATTAATGAGTCAGGCTTTAAGAAAATTAACTGGTTCAATTTCAAATACAAACACGATGATGATTTTCATTAATCAAATCAGAATGAAAATAGGGGTTATGTTTGGAAGTCCAGAGACAACATCAGGTGGTAATGCACTTAAGTTTTACTCATCTGTAAGAATGGATATTAGAAGAATTGGTGCGATCAAAGATAAAGATGAAATTATTGGCAACTCTACAAGAGTGAAAGTAGTTAAGAACAAAGTAGCACCACCATTTAAAGTTGTTGAGTTTGACTTGATGTATGGAAGAGGAATTAGCAAGATGGGTGAATTAGTCGATCTCGGGTCAAAAGCAGATATTATTGAAAAATCAGGTGCATGGTATGCTTACAAAGGTGAGAAAATTGGTCAAGGTAGAGAGAATGCTAAGACATATTTAGCTCAAAATCCTAAAGTTGCTGCAGAGATTGAAATGGCAATTAGAGAAAAAGCTGGTGTGATTTCTAAGAAAATAGAAGGAAATCCAATCGATCCTGAAAAATTGGAAAAAGAAAAGAAAGTTGCTGAAAAAGAAGAGGCTGACAAAGCAGAAGCTACGTCTCCGTCTAAAAAGAATTAATAGGTCATCTTTATTAATAAAAGGCGCTTAATTTAAGCGCCTTTTTTCCCTTCAGTATCTAGACATAGAATAAAAAAGCTGTATTTTAAAAAATATGGCAGACAAAACACTCAATGAAATAAGAAATACTTTCTTAAAGTATTTTGAAAAGAACGATCATAAGATTGTGGAGTCTAGTAATTTAGTTCCAAACAATGATCCTACTTTAATGTTTGCTAACTCTGGAATGGTTCAATTTAAAAATGTTTTCACTGGATTAGAAAAAAGAGATTATGTGAGAGCCACGACATCACAAAAATGTGTAAGGGCAGGAGGCAAACATAACGATTTAGAAAATGTTGGTTACACACCAAGACATCATACATTTTTTGAAATGTTAGGAAATTTTTCATTTGGGGATTATTTCAAAGAACAAGCAATTCATTATGCTTGGGATTTAATTACTAAAGATTTTGAAATAGATAAAAACAGGCTTTATGTAACTGTATTTCATGAGGATGATGAGGCCTTCAATTTTTGGAAGAAAATAGCGGGTTTTAGCGATGATAGGATTATAAGGATAGCAACTTCTGATAATTTTTGGTCAATGGGAGAGACAGGTCCATGTGGTCCTTGTTCTGAAATCTTTTTTGACCATGGAGATCATTTACCAGGAGGTTTACCTGGTTCTAAAGATGAGGATGGAGACAGATTTATAGAAATTTGGAACTTAGTCTTTATGCAGTTTGAACAAGTTACTAAAGATAAAAGAATTAATCTTCCAAAACCTTCTGTTGATACTGGAATGGGATTAGAGAGAATTGCTGCTTTATTACAAGGTTCACATGATAACTATGAAACAGATCATTTCAAAAAAATAATTGGTTCTGCATCTGAAATTACAAAAGTTAAATCAGATAAATCTAATCTTGCAAGTTTTAGAGTAATAGCTGATCACTTAAGAGCAAGTTCGTTTTTAATTGCTGAGGGAGTTTTACCTTCAAACGAAGGAAGAGGATATGTTCTTAGAAGAATAATGAGAAGAGGAATGAGACATTCTCATTTACTTGGATCTAAGGAACCAGTTTTTTATAATTTGTTTGATACTCTAAAAAATGAAATGTCTGGAAACTATCCAGAATTAGTTAGAGCTGAGTCTTTAATTAAAGAAACTTTAAAAATGGAAGAAGAAAAATTCTTAGTTCTTTTAGATAGAGGAATAAAAATTTTAAATGATGAAACATCTAAAATAGATAAAGTGTTGCCAGGTGAAGTAGCTTTTAAATTATATGATACCTATGGTTTTCCGTTAGATCTTACTGAAGATATTTTAAGAAATAAATCAATGTCAATTGATACAGAAAAGTTTAATTCTTTGATGAAGGAAAGCAGAGAGCTTGCTAAGAAAAATTGGAAAGGTTCTGGTGATGCAGCGGTTGAAGATATCTGGTTTGGCATAAAAGATAAATTAGACGTAACTGAATTTTTAGGATACGAAACTAACCAAGCAGAAGGTGTCGTGTTATCTCTTTTAAAAGACAACAAAGAGGTAGATCAGTTAAAAGAAAATGATGAAGGAATGATTATAGTAAATCAAACTCCTTTCTATGGTGAATCTGGAGGACAAGTAGGTGATACTGGTGAAATAGTATCGAATGATTTTAAATTTGAAGTAACCGATGTTCAAAAAAAACTTGGAGATTTATTTGTCCATTATGGAAAGGTTAAGAGCGGCTCTGTAAAACTTCAAGAAAGTGTAGAGCTAAAAATTGATGTGGAAAGAAGAGATAATACTCGTGCTTATCATTCAGCAACCCATTTGCTCCATGAATCATTACGAAGAGTTCTGGGTACTCATGTAACACAAAAAGGCTCATTAGTAGAGCCAAGCAGATTAAGATTTGATTTTAGCCATATGAAGCCAATTTTGAACGAGGAAATCGATAAAATAGAAGAATTTGTAAATACAATGGTCTCTAAAAAATCTGATGTAAAAACTAGATTAATGACACCTGATGAGGCAGTTGAAAATGGTGCTTTAGCATTATTTGGGGAAAAATACGGAGATGAAGTAAGGGTTCTTTCAATGGGAGACGAGGATGGAAAGTATTTTTCAACTGAATTATGTGGTGGAACACATGTAAAAAACACTGGTGATATTGGTAAATTTAAGATTGTCAGCCAGTCTTCAATTGCTGCAGGGGTTAGAAGAATTGAGGCTTTGAGAGATAAACAATTAGAGGAATATTTAAAAAATAAAGAAAAAATATCAAACCTATCTGCCGAAAAAGACGAGGAAACAATTAAAGACTTAAGTCAGCAAATTATTAAATTGGGAGGAAAACCAAGTTTAGAAGAAGCTGACCAAAAAACTTTAATAAAAAATTTAACTAAACAATTAGAAATTATATCAGTAAATGCAATTTTAGAGGATATATCAAAAAATATTATTAAAGATGATGAAATTAATGGAGTTAAGTTGAGACTTCAAAAAATAGATGGATTACCTACAAAAGAATTAAGAAAACTTGTGGATAAAGGTAAAAAAGATTTAGGCGAAGGTATTGTTGTTGTATTTGCTAATAAAGATGACAAAGTTGGGTTAGCAGTTGGAGTAACAGATAATTTAACCAGCAAGTTTGATGCAGTAAAATTTGTTAAAGTTGGATCTGAAATAATTGGTGGTAAAGGTGGTGGAGGAAGAAAGGACTTTGCTCAAGCTGGTGGACAGGATAAATCAAAAATTGAAGAAGCTTTTGAAAAGCTTAAGAGTTTAGTTTAATTTCTTTTTTAAATTACCGTCAATTTCGTCTAAAAACTGATTGGTAGTTAAATACTTGCTATCAGGACCAATAAGAATTGCCAAATCTTTTGTCATTGATCCACTTTCTACGCATTCAATACAAACTTTTTCTAAAGTTTGTGCAAATTTGATTAGTTCTTCATTACCATCCAATTTACCTCTGTGAGCTAATCCTCTAGTCCAAGCAAAAATTGATGCAATAGGATTGGTTGAAGTTTCTTTTCCTTGTTGATGCATTCTATAGTGTCTAGTTACTGTTCCATGTGCAGCCTCTGCCTCCATTATTTTTCCATCTGGCGTTAACAATGTACTTGTCATTAATCCTAAAGACCCATAACCTTGAGCCATAGTATCTGACTGAACATCACCATCGTAATTTTTACAAGCCCAAATATATTTACCATTCCACTTCATTGCACATGCAACCATATCATCAATTAATCTATGTTCGTAAGTCAAATTATTTTTTTCAAATTCACTTTTGTATTCTTTGTCAAAAATTTCTTGGAAAATATCTTTAAATCTTCCATCGTATTGCTTAAGAATTGTATTTTTGGTAGACATGTAAACAGGCCATTTTTTAATTAACCCATAACTGAAACAAGATCTTGCAAAGTCTTCAATAGACTTATCTAAATTATACATTGATAAAGCCACACCTGGACCTGTAAAATTAAATACTTCATATTTAATTTCATCTTTTCCATCCTCTGATGTCCACTTTACTTCCATTTTTCCTTTTCCAGGAACTTTAAAATCTGTTGCTTTGTATTGATCACCAAATGCATGTCTTCCAATAATTACTGGATCTGTCCAAGAAGGAACAAGTTTTGGAATATTTTTACAAATAATTGGTTCTCTAAATACTGTTCCTCCAATTATATTTCTTATAGTTCCGTTTGGAGACCTCCACATTTTTTTTAAATCAAATTCTTCTACTCTTGCTTCATCAGGTGTAATTGTTGCACACTTAATTCCAACACCAATTTTTTTAATGGCATTCGCAGAGTCTATTGTGATCTGATCGTCTGTATTATCTCTGCTTTTCATCCCTAAATCGTAGTATTCAATGCCAAGATCTAAATATGGAAGGATTAATTTGTTTTTGATGAACTCCCATATAATTCGTGTCATTTCATCGCCATCCAGCTCTACTACCGGGTTATTTACCTTGATTTTGCTCATTAAATAAAAATTATCTTAATAATTGAATTTGATCGTTTTATATACATATTAATCGAAATTTAGCAAATAGAAGAATATGTTTAGTAAGATATTTCCAAAGATTCATACTGAAGGCTATAAGTTTATAGTAATAGCTGTATTCATAACTATTATTTTTCTAATTATTAATAATTTATTAGGATTAATAGGAATATTATTAACTATCTGGGTTTATTATTTTTTTAGAGATCCAGAGAGAACAATTATAGGAGATGATAGTTACTTAGTTAGCCCTGCAGATGGAGAAGTGATTAAAGTTGAAGAGGTAGATGGTCCAAAAGAACTTGGACTGGAAAATAAAAAATTTAAAAAAATAAGTATTTTTATGAACGTCTTTGACTGCCATGTTAATAGAACGCCATGCTCAGGTATTGTTGAAGATATTTTATATAAACCAGGTAAATTTTTTAATGCATCTTTAGATAAAGCAAGCGAAGACAATGAGAGAAATTATTATAAAATTAAAGATAAGCATGGGAATGATATTGTCGTTGTTCAAATCGCAGGATTAGTTGCAAGAAGAATAGTTTGTGAAACAAATAAAAATCAGGAATTAAATCAAGGTGATAGAATTGGGATGATCAGATTTGGTAGTAGAGCAGACGTTTACTATGAAAATTATGAACCACTAGTTAAAGTTGGTCAAACAGCAATTTCAGGAGAAACACTGCTGGCTAAAAATTAATTTATGGAACAGCCAAAAAACAATTTAAAAATTGTTACAGATAAAAAAACTAACGCACGAGTGATTTTACCTAACATGCTAACTCTTATTGGGGTTTGTATAGGTTTATCGTCAATCAGATTTGCATTGGATGAAAAATTTGAATTTGCAATTATAGCAATTATGTTTGCTGCTCTTATTGATGGATTAGATGGAAGAATAGCAAGATTAATTAAAGGGACATCAAAAGTTGGTAAGGAGCTTGACTCTTTAACAGATATGATAAGTTTTGGAGTAGCCCCAGCATTTATTATGTATTTCTGGAAACTAAATACACTTGGAAGATTTGGATGGTTATTATGTTTAATATATGTAATTTGTGTTGCATTACGTTTAGCTCGATTCAACGTAAATACAGGTCAAGCACCTTCTTGGAGAGATAATTTTTTTGAAGGTGTTCCATCACCTGCAGGAGGTATTTTAGTTTTAACTCCATTGATACTTAGTCTTACAAGCTTTGATTTTATAAAGATAAATTATGATATTGTCGTTCCAGCTTTTTTTATTGTAACATCTTTATTACTGATCAGTAAATTTCCAAGCTATTCATTTAAAAAAATTGTAATTCAGAGAAAGGCAACTATTTTTCTATTATTTGGAATAGTTTTATTTTTTGGATTACTTCTAATATATCCATTTAATGTTATATCTATTAGTGCAATTGTATACTTAGGTATGCTTCCAATTAGTTTTTTTCATTATCAAAAATTGAAAAAACAAAACGAAGATCAAAATTATAAAGATGAAGATGATGATCTCGAAGATATTTTGTAATGAAAAAAAAAGTCATTGTATCATTAGCTGACTCAAATTATTTTCCTTTATTAAATGAGCTAATAGACTCTATAAAAAGATTTAAAGATAGCTCTGAAGTTGCAATATGTATTTTGGATGCAGGTTTATCAGATGATCAAAAAACACAATTATCATCAAAAGTAGATGAAATAAAATCAGCAGAATGGGATATTAAAGTTCCAGAAAGTAAAATTAAAGGGCGTGAATGGTTAAAGAGTCAAGTATCCAGGGCTTTTTTACCCAAATATTTTCCAAGCTATGAAAAATATTTATGGATTGATTGTGATGCTTGGGTCAATGATTGGCAATCTGTTGAGCTTTATTTTAAAGCGTGTGAAAATGGTAAATTAGGAATTACACAAACTATCGGACCAGGTTACAAGATTACTTCAAGAGCAAATTGGGTATTTGGAAAAATAGCAATTATTAAATCTCAAAATTTTAAACACGCAATAAAATCAAATATTAGTTTAAAAAAAGCTAGAAAGTTAGCCTTTGCTCCTCATATCAATATTGGTGTTTTTTCATTAGAAAAAAATTCAAAATGCTGGAATTCATGGCAGGAAAACTTAAAACAAACACTTAAAGGTGGAGAAATATTTGGCTCTGAACAATTAGCGATGAATATGTCTGTTTATGTTGATAATGTCGAAAGTGAATTCCTTCCTTTAAACTGTAATTGGATTACTAGTAATCTTTTGCCAAAGTTTGATGAGAATAAAGATACGTGGGTAGAGCCTTATTTACCTAATTATAAAATTGGAATTATGCATTTAGCTGCTGGTATCTGGAAAGATAACGAAGATATGAGATTAAATAAAAATATTAAAATAGATATTCAAACTCTTACAGGTAAAATTTTAAATAAAAGTTTAAGATTTAATAATTAATTGAAAAAAAATAAAATATCCAAGAACTGGGTTAATAAGCAGCGTAGGGATATCTATGTAAGACAATCTAAAGTAGATGGGTATCGTGCTAGATCAGCTTACAAATTAATTGAAATAGATGAAAAATTTAAAATTTTTAAAGGTGGATTGTCAGTAATTGATATTGGTGCAGCCCCAGGAAGCTGGTCACAATATGCTCTTAAAGCAGCTAAAAGTGGAAAATTGATATCTATAGATTTAAAAAAAATGGAACCCATAGGTAATAGTGTTCAAATCCAAGGAGATTTTACTGAAGAAAAAACACAAGAAGAAATTAAAAAAAATATAAACAGCAAAGTTGATGTCGTAATGTCTGATATGGCCGTAGATACAACTGGTATTAAAAATATAGATTCAATTCAAACTGGAGAACTATGTAAAGAGGCAATGTTTTTTGCAAAAAATTTAATAAAAGAAAATGGATATTTTATTTCAAAAATTTTTATGGGAGGAACATTTAACGAAATCGTCGCAGAAGGAAAAAAATATTTTAAAGAAGTTAGGGTTTTTAAACCAAAATCTAGCAGAAAAGATTCAAAAGAAAGTTTTATAATTTGTAGAAAAGTTCGATAGAGACTTTTAATTTAAAAGGAATCGTATATAAATGATTATGGTTCCCATTAAAGAAGCGCTTACCTTTGACGATGTTACATTAACTCCAAAGTATTCAGAAATACTACCATCTGATGCAGACACTAGTGTATCTTTAACAAAGCATTTGAAACTTAAAATTCCACTTTTATCGTCTGCAATGGATACTGTCACAGAGAGCAGAATGTCAATAGCTATCGCTAAAGCTGGTGGTATTGGAGTAATTCACAGAAACCTTGATATAAAAAAACAATTATCAGAGATAAAAAAAGTAAAAAAACAAAAACTAATTGTTGGAGCAGCAGTAGGTGCAGCACCAAATGAATTTATCAGAGCTAAAGAAATAATTAAAGAAGGTGTAGATTTAATCGTAGTAGACACAGCACATGGCCATACAAAGAAAGTCGCAGAAATAATTAAATATATAAAAAAAATAAAAACTAACAAAATTGCTTTGTGTGCAGGAAATATTGCAACACCAGAAGCTGCAAAATTCCTTATAAAGTTAGGAGTAGATATAATTAAAATTGGTATAGGTCCAGGTTCTATTTGCACAACAAGACTGGTTGCTGGAATAGGAGTTCCTCAATTAAGTGCAATTTTAGCTGTAAGAAGTGGTTTAAAAAATAAAAATGTTAAAATAATTTCAGATGGTGGAATAAAATATTCTGGTGATTTAGCAAAAGCTTTTGCTGCAGGAGCTGATGCTGTAATGATTGGTTCGTTATTTGCAGGTACAAATGAAACTCCAGGAAAATTAATTAAAAAAAATGGACAGCTTTTCAAAAGTTTTAGAGGCATGGGTTCTGTTGGAGCTATGAACAAAGGGTCAGCTGATAGATACTTTCAAAAAAAACAAAAAGATTCCTCGAAATATGTACCTGAGGGTGTTGAAGGTTTTGTAAAATATAAAGGAGATGTTGAGAGTATTATTTATAAATTAATTGGTGGATTGAAATCTTCAATGGGTTATCTTGGATCAAAAACAATCATTAAATTAAGAAATAAACCACAATTTGTGAAAATTACAAAAGCTGGATTTTATGAAAGTATGGTTCATAATGTAGATGTGGTAAAAAACGATAGTAAATACTAATGAGCAAATTTTTAAAACTAATAGGATTAATACTTTTAACAGCTTCTTTTTACAGCACATCTTTTAGTAAAGAAAATTTTTTTAATGAAGCTTTAGACTTGTTTAAAAAAGAAAAATATGAAGATGCACGTTTTTTATTTGAGAGAAATATTGTTTTTAATCCAAAAGATGCAAACTCATATTTATATTTAGCAAAAATTTATAACCAAGAAGAAAATCAAAGAAAAGAAGAATACAATTTGGAAACAACACTTTTAATTGAGCCTGATAACGAGGAAGCTTTACTAATGTTAATGAAAATTGCTTTAGAAAAATCTAATTATGAAAAAGTCAAAGATCTTTCAGAAAAGTTTGTGAAAGTTTGTAAAAATTTATGTGATGAAAACAAAGATATTCAAGAGTCATTAAAAAATATAGAACCAGAAAATAATGAGTCTTGATCAAAGTTTGAGTAAAATTTTAATAATAGATTTTGGTTCTCAATTTACCCAGTTAATTGCAAGAAGAGTTAGAGAATTAGGTGTTTTTTCAGAAATAGTAAGTCACAAAAAGATAAAACTTAAAGATATAAATAGTAGCATCAAAGGAATAATATTATCCGGTGGTCCATTAAATGTTTATCAAATAAACAAGTATTCATTTAACAAAAAAATTTTACAACTTGATTTGCCAGTTCTTGGCATATGTTTTGGGCATCAAATTTTATCAAAAATTAATGGTGGAAGAGTTAAACAATCGAAACACAGAGAATTTGGGCTGGCCAATGTTTATAAAAAAAACAACAGTCTTTTAACATCAAATTTTTTTGGAAATAAAAAATCAAAACAAGTATGGATGAGCCATGCCGATCAAGTTTCAAAATTGCCTAAAAATTTCAAAGTTATTGCATCAAGCACTAATTCAAAATTTGCAATTGTTGAAAATAAAATAAAAAAATATTATAGTGTACAATTTCATCCAGAGGTAACTCACACAGAGAATGGGAAAAAATTAATAAGTAATTTTATTTTTTTAATTTGTAAAATTAAAAGAAATTGGTCCTCTAAGGATAAAAAAAATCAACTTATTGAAGATGTAAGAAAACAAGTTGGAAATAATAAAGTTATTTGTGCATTATCAGGAGGTGTTGATAGTAGTGTAGTTGCCCAGTTATTAAATAAAGCTATTGGAAAAAAACTTTATTGTATTTTTGTAAACACTGGCCTTCTAAGAAAAAATGAGGAAGTGCAAGTAGTTCAAACTTTTAAAAAGCGTTTAAAAATAAATTTAATTTATGTAAATGCTGAAAAGGAATTCTTAAAAAAATTAAAAAATGTTTCTGATCCAGAGAAAAAAAGAAAAATAATTGGCAATTTATTTATTAAAATCTTTGAACGATATGCCAAGAAAATTAAAAATGTTAAATTTTTAGCTCAGGGCACTCTTTATCCAGATTTAATTGAGAGCAAATCTGTTACTGGAAGCCAAACCTCGAAAATAAAATCTCATCATAATGTTGGAGGGTTACCAAAAAAAATGAATTTAAAGTTAGTAGAACCACTAAAATTCTTGTTTAAAGATGAGGTGAGAAAATTAGGATTGGAGCTTAAATTAAGTAAAGAAATTATTTCAAGACATCCTTTTCCTGGACCAGGCTTAGCAATTAGAATGCCAGGTATAATAACGAATGAAAAAATTAAAATTTTAAAAGAAGCTGATTATTATTTTATTCAAGCCTTAAAAGATTACGGTCTTTATCATAAGATTTGGCAAGCTTATGCAGCCTTGCTGCCTGTAAAAACAGTTGGAGTAATGGGTGATAATCGTACTTATGAATATCTTTGCTTATTAAGAGCAATTACCTCTGAAGATGGAATGACAGCAGATTATTATGAATTTAAAAAGCCATTTATACAATCTTTATCAAATAAAATAGTGAATAGTATTAGAGGTATCAATAGAGTTGTATATGATGTTACATCAAAACCACCAAGTACTATTGAATTAGAGTAATTTTTAATTATAAATATTGATATGAAATATTTACATACCATGATTAGAATTAGCGATGTTGATGCATCTTTAAGGTTTTTTTGTGAAGGTCTTGGACTTAAAGAAACAAGAAGAAAAGATAGTGAAAAAGGAAGATACACTTTAATTTTTCTTGCCCCACCAAATGACAAAAATGCAGAGATTGAATTAACCTATAATTGGGATGGTGATGATCTAGGTGAGGGATCAAGAAATTTTGGTCATCTAGCTTATAGAGTAGATAATGTTTATGAGACATGCCAAAAACTTATGGACATGGGTTATACTATCAATAGACCACCAAGAGACGGACATATGGCTTTTGTTAGATCACCGGATAAAATTTCAATAGAATTACTTCAAGATGGATATTTAGATCCCCAAGAACCCTGGTCTTCAATGGAAAATACTGGCATTTGGTAATTTCTACCAATGTGAATGAATAAAATTAAAAAAATAATTTCTAAAAAAAACAAGACTAAAATAGTTAGTCTTACTGCATATTCAAAAAATGTTGCTTCTATATTGGATAATTATTGTGATTTAATTTTAGTAGGAGATTCTCTTGGTTCGGTTTTATACAATTATAAATCTACGAGAGAAGTAACTTTGAATACTATTATTAAACATTCTAAAAGTGTCAGAATGGGTATAAAAAAAAGTTTAATGATTGTTGATATGCCATATAACACCTATCGAACTCCTAAAGAGGCTTTAAAAAATGCAAAACAAATAATGAAAAAAACTAAATGTGATGGAGTAAAATTGGAAGGTGGAAAAAAAAATTATAAAACAATTAAAACTTTAGTTAAAAACAAAATTCCAGTTATGGGCCATTTAGGGTTACTTCCTCAGTCAGATAAAACTTTCAAATTTAAAGGCAAAAAAAAGCTTGAAAGAGATAGCATTCTAAGAGACTCACAATTATTAGAAAAAGCTGGAGTATTTTCTATTGTTTTAGAATGTATCGAGACTTCTTTAGCAAAACTTGTAAGTCAAAATATTACAGTGCCAACAATAGGGATTGGAGCTTCTAAATATTGCGATGGTCAAATATTAGTTTTTGATGATTTAATTGGCTTAAATCCAATGAACTATAAATTCGTAAAAAAATATGCAAATATTAGAAAATATATTTCTAAAGCTGTTTTTAATTATTCAAGAGAAGTTAGAAAAATTAAATTTCCAAGTAAAAAAAATTCTTTTTAATTAAAAGTATTTTTTAAATTCTTCATTAATATTTAATATTTCAAGATCAACCAATCCACCAATTACTAATTGCAGACCAACGATTAAGATAAATACTAGGCCGATATAAGCTATCCAGATATGTCTTTGTATATAATTAGCCATATATGTAGCTAAAGCACCAGTCAAAACAACTGATAGCATAAGACCAAATATCATAAATCCAAAATATCCTTTTGCTGCCGCAACTACACCAATGACATTATCAAAACTAATCATGATATCTGCAAATAAAACTTTTCCAATGCTACTAATAAATGAAGGCTCTTTACCTTTTTTGGTAGTGGGCTTTACTTTTTTGATGTCTAGTAAATCTTTTCTTAAATCATTTACAATCCAAATTAATAACAAACCGCCTAAAATCTTAATGAAATAAAATTCAAATAAAAAAGTCGCAAAAATTGCAAAAAAAATTTTAAAAACAAAGGCTCCAATTACACCCCAAAGAATTATTTGTTTTCTATTTTTTGGAACAAAATTTGAAGCAATAGACCCAACTATTACCGCATTATCTGCTGTTAATATAATTGTGATAAAAATTATATTGGTTAAAATTATGAGCTCTTCAATCAAGATAACATCATAATAGTATAATCTGACAATTTTTCAATGAGACCATAATGATAATTTTATTGATTTAACCTCTAAGAGATAATTAAATGTTAATTTTAAAAAGGAGGATAGATGAAATTATTCAAACTATTTATATCTATAATTACTTCAGTATTGTTATTTGCAAACGTTTCTTTAGCTGAAAAATGGGATATGGCACTTGCTTATGGTGCTGGAAACTTTCATTCTGCTAATGCAACAGAATTTGCAAAGAATGTAACTGAAAAAAGTGGTGGAAAACTTACAATTGTTACTCACCCAGGTGGCTCATTATTTAAAGGTGGTGAAATTTTCAGAGCTGTAAGAACAGGTCAAGCACCTATTGGTGAAAGATTTATGTCTGCTCTTGGAAAAGAAGATCCTTTATATGAAATTGACTCATTACCTTTCTTAGCAACTACTTATGACGATGCTATGAAATTATATGAAGCTTCAAAGCCATATATTGTTAAGAGTCTTGATGAAAAAGGAATAGTATTTCTTTATGCAGTGCCATGGCCTGCACAAGGACTTTACAGTAAAAAGCAAATTAAAAAAGTTGGTGATTTAAATGGATTAAAATTTAGAGCATACAACTCTGCAACAATTAGAATTGCCGAGTTAACAGGAATGGCACCAACTAAAATTGAGGCAGCAGAAATTAGCCAAGCATTTTCTACTGGTGCTGTGGAAAGTATGATCACTTCTCCTACAACTGGTAAAAATAGCAAAATTTGGGAAAATGGTGTTAAATATTTTTATGATATAGCAGCATGGTTTCCAAAAAATATGATTATAGCTAACAAAGCTGCTTGGAATAAACTTGATAAAGCAACTCAGGATCTAGTAATGAACCAAGCTGCAATTGCTGAAGAAAAGGGTTGGGAATTATCTAAACAAGGTAATACTGGAGACAAGAAAGCTTTAGCAGATGCTGGTATGGAAGTAGGCGAGGTTAATTCAGCTTTGAAAAAACATTTTGAAAAAGTTGGAGCAACAATGTCTGAAGAGTGGAAAGCAAAAGCTGGTGACAGAGGTGCTGCAGTTTTATCTGCTTACAAATAAATAGTCTTAAAAAAAAGGCCAACTTGTAGTAAGTTGGCCTTTTTACTAAATGCTTCAATCAATAAATAACAATCTAAATAAACTTTACAAATTTTCAGGTTATTTAGCTGCTTTTTTTTTAATACTCGTTGCAGTTTTTATTTTAATTGGAATTTCCTCTAGGATTTTTGGTTTTTACATTAGGGGCTTAGCTGAGTACTCAGGTTACTGCATGGCTGCAGCTTCTTTTTATGCGCTAGCATTTACATTTGTTGAGGGTGGACATATTCGAATTACTCTTTTTTTAGAAAAAGCCTCTTCATCTTATAAAAAATTTTTAGAAATATGGTGTCTGATTGTAGCAACAATTTTTTCAGGCTATTTATCTTTTTACTTATGGAAAATGTTATTAATTTCCTATGATTTTCAAGAGAGAAGCGAAGGTGCAGATGAGATCTTAATATGGATTCCTCAAACTAGTGTTGCTATCGGATCTTTAATTCTTTTTATAGCTGTTTTACATAAATTTATTTTAACAATTTTAAGTAAGAATGACTGAAATATTCCTCATTATATTTTTCATAAGCGTACTTTTATTTTTTCTTGGATCTGGCATCTGGGTAGCAATAAGCATGATAGGTGTTTCAACAATTGGGATGATGTTATTTACTTCAAGACCAGTTGGGGATGCCATGGCGACTACAATATGGGGAACCTCGTCATCATGGACATTAACAGCTTTACCATTGTTTGTTTGGATGGGTGAAATATTATTTAGGACCAAATTATCTGAAAATTTATTTGCTGGACTATCACCATGGATGCAAAAATTACCTGGTGGATTAATTCATGTAAATGTTGTTGGTTGCGCACTTTTTGCTGCAATTTCTGGCTCTTCTGCTGCAACCGTTGCAACAGTAGGTAAGATGTCTATTCCAGAACTAAGAAAAAGAAAGTACCCAGAAAAAATTTTGTTAGGCAGTCTAGCTGGCTCAGGAACTTTAGGACTTCTTATTCCTCCATCAATAATATTAATAATTTATGGTGTAACTGTTCAAGAGTCTATAGCAAAGCTATTTATTGCAGGAATTATTCCAGGGATAATGATTGCGCTTATATTTATGTCTTATGTGATGATTTGGTCTTTAATAAATAAAAAAAGCATGCCAAAGTATGTAGAAAATTTTTCTTTTTTTGAAAAAATAAAAAAATCTAAACAATTATTGCCTGTAATTATTTTAATATCAGCTGTGATTGGATCAATATACACTGGAGTTGCAACAGCAACTGAAGCTGCTTCTTTAGGCGTAGTAGGGGCTTTAATTTTATCTTACTTTCAAAAGAGTCTAACTCTTGAAACATTTAAACAATCTTTGTTAGGAGCAACTAAAACATCTTGTATGATTGCTTTTATTTTAGCTGGCTCTACTTTTTTATCGTTAGCCATGGGGTTTACTGGTCTTCCAAGAAATCTAGCTATTTGGATACAAAATATGGAACTATCACCTTATCTATTAATTTTTGTATTAATGATTTTTTATATTATTCTTGGAATGTTTCTTGATGGAATTTCAGCAGTGGTATTAACAATGGCAATCATTGAGCCAATGATAAGACAGGCTGGTTTTGACATGATTTGGTTTGGAATATTTTTAGTTATCGTAGTTGAGATGGCTCAAATCACACCACCCGTAGGATTTAATTTATTTGTCTTACAAGGAATGGCCAATAGAGACATGGGATTTATAGCAAGAAGTGCTTTTCCATTATTTTTATTAATGATACTTGCAGTAATACTTGTTGTTATTTTCCCTGAAATTGCTTTATGGATGCCACAACAAATGATTCAAAATATAAGTTAATATTTTGATTGTTTTGTTCCAGCAATAATTTCTTTTAGTTCGTTGTACTCCTCACAATTACAACTTTCTAATACTTTTAATCTTTCTTTTGCTAAAGCTAATCTATTTGTAACAACATATAATTCACCCAAATATTCATTTATTCCTATGTGGTTTGGGTCAATTTCTAGGCCTAAAAGATAATATTTTTCTCCATTTTCAAAATCTCCAAGCTTTCTAGTAGTAAAACCAAGGTAGTTTAAAGTGTCAGCTTGATTTGGTTTTTTTTTGTTTGATTTGATTAACAATGCTTGAGCTTTTTCATATCGTTTGTTGGCTTTTTCAATTTTTCCTTTTTTTTCATATTTTTTAGCTGCTTTAATTAAAGTAACAGCTTTATCATAGTTAGACTTAACTTTACTTGAATCGCCCCCATCACTTGAACTCCCAGCTGAGTAAGAATTAGCTGATAATAAAATTAATGTTAATACTGTTAAAAAGGTTTTTTTAATCATATAAATTTTTTCATTTGGTTAAGTGGTTTTAATTGTAGCCCATTTTCTATTAAATTTTTTCTAATTGATTTTGCAGTAGACAATGAACTTTCATTATCCCCATGTATGCACACAGAGTCTATTTCACAAGGTATTTGCTTTCCACTGTGACAATTAAGTGACTGATTTTTAACCATATTTAATACGTGTTTTTTAGCTTCTTCTGGATCAGTAATAAGAGCATGTGGTTTTTTTCTAGAAACCAAATTACCATCATCCTCGTAATTCCTGTCAGCAAATATTTCACAAGCTATACGAATGTTTAGTTTTTTGGCTGCTTCTTCCATTTTAGATCCTGTAGGAACCAAATAAATTAAATCTTTACTAATCTCGTTTATAGCTTTTGCTAAAGTAGTAGCTAAATCTATATCCTCACAAGCCATATTATTTAAAGCTCCGTGTGGTTTTATGTGAGTAACATTCTCTCCATGATCTTGAGCAATTTTTTGAAGAATTTCATATTGATCAATAATTAATTGCCTTACCTCATTAGGTGGAAGATTCATTCTTTGCCTTCCAAAATTTTCAGGGTCATTAAATGACGGATGCGCTCCAATACTAACACCATTTTTTTTTGAAATTTGAACTACTTGATTCATCGACTCATCATCACCTGCATGATAACCGCATGCGACATTTGCAGAATTAACTATTTCTAGTAAATCTGGATCGTGCTTATTTGAATGATGTTTTGATTTTTCACCTAAATCGCAATTTATATTAATTTCCATAGTCTCTAATGTTAAGTATAACATGACATGATAAAAAATATATCAAATCTTGGTGACGCAGCTTTGTACTGTGATTTTGGTAATGAAGTAAATAAATCAATTAATTCAGAAGTTATAAAATATTTTAAAACTATTAAAGAAAAAAAATTTGAAGGTATAAATAATTTAACACCTTCTTATAATAAATTAATAATTTCTTATGATCTAAAAAAAACAAATTTTAAAAAAGTAAAAAATTATGTTGAAAATATAAATCCCGAAGACTCCATAGATATAAATTCAAAAAAATTAGAAATACCAGTTTGTTTTCATGAAAATTTTTCAATGGACATTAAAAGATTGGAAGAAATATTAAAATTAAGTAAAGAAAAAATTTTAGAGAATTTTTTAAATAAGGAATATTTTTGTTATATGACAGGTTTTATTGCTGGTATGCCTTTTCTTGGTGACTTAGATGAGAATATGCGGGCTCAACGTTTAGAAACCCCAAGAGTAAAAGTGCCAAAAGGATCTGTTGCATTAACTGAGCAATTTGCAAACATTTATACATTTGAAAGTCCAGGTGGATGGAATATTTTAGGAAACACACCTTTAGATGTCTTTGATAGTTTAAAAGAAGATAAACCAAATCTAATTAACCCAGGAGACACAGTAATTTTTAAGGAAATTACTTTAGATCAGTATAAAAATTATAATGAGTAGCAATTATCTTGATATAATCAGACCTGGAATTAATACCACCTTTCAAGATAAAGGTAGGGATCATCTTTATCATATTGGCATTCCGTTTAGCGGCGCTATGGATAATAGAAATTATCTTATAGCTAATAAACTTGTTAATAATAATTTAAACTCAGCAGTGATAGAGTTTGCATATCAAGGTCCTCATATAAAATATTCAGGAGAAAAAATTAATTTTGCTATTACTGGGGATGTAATTTTTTCGATTAAAAAAAAGGATACCGAAATTGAGGGAAAGTGTTACGAAAGTTATCAAATTGAAAATGGGGATGAGATCAATATCATTTCTACAAATAAATCAGTTTATGGATATTTAGCATTAGGTGGCGAGCTCGATTTAAAATTTCAATGGAATAGTTGTTCTATAAATACGAAAGCAAATATTGGATCTAATGATGGAAAAAAATTAGATGTAGGACAAAGAGTTAATTTAAAAAAAATAAATTCAAATAAGGATATTAAAAAAACAAATTACATTAACACCAAAATAGAAAACATAAGGGTGATTAAAGGTACTAATTTTGATTATTTTTCTGAAGAAGGTAAAAAAATATTTTATGAAAAAGAATTCACAGTATCGAAACTTTCAGACAGAATGGGTATGAGACTAGAGGGACCTAAAATTGATAATATTGTGAATACCAACATAAAATCAGAGGGTTTGATTAAAGGTGTAATCCAAGTACCGGCAGACGGAAATCCAATTATAATGCTTTCAGATCATGGTACTATAGGTGGTTATCCAAAAATTGGAGTTGTGGCTAGTGTCGATTATGACCGATTAGTACAGATGTCTCCTGGTTCAAAAATAAAATTTAAAGAGATTAATCTATCTGATGCAGAGACTTTATCTAAGTTATATGAGATGGAAACTCAAAATTTACTATCACAAATTTAATGAATTTTTTATCAAAAATACCGGGCCCTTTCTTAGTTTTTTTAGGAGCCTGTGCATTAAGTTTTGGAGGTTTAATTGTTAAGTCTTTTGATGGATCTACACTTTGGCAAATATTATTTTGGAGATCACTTTTCTTTATTGTAGTAATTACAATTTTTTTAATCTTTACTTACAAAGGAAAAATTTTCAGTGCGCTTTATAAATCTGGAATTCCAGGTTTATTTGGAGGTATAATTTTATCTATTGGATTTGCTAGCTATGTATTTGCTATGTACGAAACAACAGTAGCTAATGCAAACTTTATAATTCAAACTCAAGCTTTGTTTTTAGCAATTTTTGGTTATGTATTTTTAAAAGAAAAAATTTCAAAAATTACATTAACTTGCATTATTACAGCAGTAGCTGGTATCATTTTAATGTTGGGAACTTCACTAACACCAGGTCAAATGACTGGAAACTTAGTTGCATTTATTATGCCGATATCATTTGCAATCTTAATTTTAATTGTAAGAAAATATCCAAAAGTCGACATGATACCTTTGCAATTGGTTGCTGGAATTTTTGCAACATTAATAGGTTTGTTCATGTCACCGAGTATTTTGGTTTCAACAAATGATATTTTGTTAGGTTTTATTGCAGGATTTTTTCAAGTTGGACTTGGATTTATACTTATAACAATTGGAGCAAGATCAACTCCTTCAGCATTTGTTGGAATCATTATGTTAACTGAAGCTGTTCTAGGACCTTTGTGGGCATGGATGTTTGCAAATGAAAACCCGCCACTTATAGTGCTTTTTGGTGGAGCGGTAGTTATAACAGCGGTAGTTATACAGTTTTTGTCACCATTACTTGTCAAAAAGGTAGCTAAATAAATTTCACATAAACATTTTAAATGTGCTATAAATTTATATACGGGAGAGACTACTTTTGTAGCGCCGAAGGAGCAACCACCCCGGAAACTCTCAGGCAAAAGGACCGCACATATTAACTCTGGAAAGAGAATTATTCTCGCCGAAGGAGCAAATCTCTCAGGCACCAAGACAGAGGGGGCACAGAAGAGTTAATATGGAAATAAAAAAAACATCGCTAAATAAACTTCATCAAAGTAACAACGCTAAGTTTGTTGAATTCGCTGGTTATGAAATGCCTATTCAGTATAGCAAAGGTATTATTGAAGAACATAAATTCACAAGATCGAATTCTGGAATATTTGATGTATCTCATATGGGTCAATTATTTATATATGGTGATGAAAGTTTAACAGAAGAATTAGAAAAGATTTTTCCATTAGATTTAAAAAATCTAAAACAAAACTGTTCTAAATATAGTTTTTTAATGAATGAGGATGCTGGAATTTATGATGATTTAATCATCACCAAAATAGAAGAGGGATATTTAATCATCTTAAATGCTGCATGCAAAGATAAAGATTTTGATATTTTATCTAATTTACTAGGTTCAAAATTTAAAATGAATTTAGATAACAATAGATCTTTAATAGCAATTCAAGGACCTAAATCTGTTGAAATTTTAAACTCAATTATAAATGGGGTTGATCAACTAAATTTTATGACAGGAAATTGGTTTGATTCTGATAATCAAAAATTATTTGTCACAAGATCAGGTTATACAGGGGAAGATGGATTTGAAATTTCAATTTCTAACGATAAAGCTGAAAAATTCGTAGAAGATTTAATAGAAAAGGGAGCACAACTTATAGGACTTGGGGCAAGAGATACCTTGAGATTAGAAGCTGGATTATGTTTATATGGTCACGAATTAGATATTAATAAAACGCCAGTTGAGGCAAACCTTAGATGGGCAATCTCAAAATCTAGATTATCAAATGGAGGTTTTATTGGATCAAAAAAAATTATGAACCAAATGCAAGATGGAGCAAGCCAAATAAGAGTAGGGATTAAGCCTGAAGGTAGATTGATTGCAAGAGAAAAAACAAAAATATTTAATGATACAGATAAACAAATTGGCGAGATAACTAGTGGAACGTTTGGACCAAGCGTAAATGGTCCTATAGCAATGGGTTATGTTGATAAAGAGTTTTCAAAAGTTGATACTAAAATTTTGCTTGAGGTAAGAGGGAAAAAACATCCAGCAAGTGTTTGTGCATTACCATTTTATAAAAAAAATTATGTGAAAGGAGTAAATTAATGAGTGAAGTAAAATTTTCTAAAGAACATGAGTGGATTACTTTAGAGGGAGATGTAGCCACAGTAGGAATTACAAAACATGCAACAGAAATGCTTGGCGATATAGTTTTTGCCGAACTTCCTGAAAAAGGATCTAATGTTGAGAAAGATGGTACTGCAGGAGTAGTAGAGTCTACAAAAGCTGCCAGTGATGTTTATACTCCAGTTAGTGGTGAAGTGGTAGATACCAATCAGTCTATAGTAGATGATCCTGCCAAAATAAATGAGGACCCTGAAGGTGGTGCATGGTTTTTTAAATTGAAAATTAAAGACACATCTGAGCTAGATACTTTAATGAACAAAGAAGAATACGATAAATTTGCAAAGGAGACATCAAGCTAATGCTACATAATTCACAAAAAGATTTTATTAGAAGACACATAGGTCTATCTAAAAAGGACCAAGAAAAAATGCTTAAAGATCTTAACTTTAAGTCATTAGATGAATTTATTAATAGAACCATACCAGAAAAGATTCAGTTTAAAGGTGAATTAAATATTGGTGAACCGAATTCAGAATATGAAGCGTTAAGAAAATTAAAAGCAATCTCAAAAAAAAACCAAATTTACTCAAATTTTATAGGGATGGGTTATTATGGAACTTACACACCATATGTAATTTTAAGAAATATATTAGAAAATCCTGGATGGTATACATCATATACACCTTATCAGCCTGAAGTAGCACAAGGTAGATTAGAGATGCTATTAAACTTTCAACAGATGATTGTTGATTTTACTGGAATGGATATAGCAAACGCGTCTTTACTTGACGAGGGAACAGCAGCTGCCGAAGCTATGGGTTTAAGTCATAGACTTAATAAAAGTGACAGCAATTTAGTTTTTGTTTCAGAGAATTGCCACCCACAAACAATTGACGTTATTCAAACTAGAGCAGAGCCAATGGGTCTTAAAGTACTTGTTGGAAACGAGGATAAAGTTTTAAAGCAGTTAAAAGAAGATATTGTTTGTGGAGTTTTACAATATCCAGGAACTTTAGGTGATATTAAAGATCCTAGTGAGGCCATAAGTAAAATTCATAAAAAAAATGGAAAAGCAATTTTAGTTTGCGATCTCCTTGCTCTTTCTATGCTAAAAACACCAAGAGAACTTGGTGCTGATATTGCAGTCGGTAGCTCCCAAAGGTTCGGTATTCCAATGGGTTATGGAGGACCTCATGCAGCCTTTTTTGCAACAAAAGATGAATATAAACGATCTATGCCAGGTAGGATTGTTGGGGTTTCTGTGGATAGGCATGGAAACCAGGCCTATAGATTGTCATTACAAACCAGAGAGCAACACATTAGAAGAGACAAAGCTACAAGTAATATTTGTACTGCTCAAGCCTTGTTAGCGATTGTTTCAGCAGCATACGCCATTTATCACGGTCCTGATGGAATTAAAAATATTTCAGAGAGAGTATCTCAACTAACAAAAAATTTTGCAGATAAAATAAAACAATCTGGATATGAATTATACTCAGATTATTTTTTTGATACTGTAACTATTATCACCAAAGAAAAGACTGATCAGATTTTCAAAAATGCTTTAGATCAAAAAGTTAATATTAGAAAAGTAAATTCAGAAATGTTGTCTGTTTCTTTCGACGAAAGAAAGAACGTTTATAGAGTAAATCAACTACTAAAAATATTTAATGCAGCAGAGTCAATTAAAAAAGAGGATCCTACTGTTAGTTTACCTAATCTACCAAAAAATTTATTAAGAACTTCAAAATATTTAGAACATCCTGTTTTTAATTCATATCATTCAGAAACTGAGATGCTTAGATATTTAAAAAAGTTAGAGGATAAAGATATAGCTCTAAACAGAACTATGATTGCACTTGGCTCATGCACTATGAAATTAAA
>CACPHV010000009.1 GCA_902633985.1 uncultured Pelagibacteraceae bacterium | reverse complement strand
TCTTAATTCAATCATTATTTTATTTATAAATTGATTGATTAATTTTGCATCTTCTTCAGATAGATATCTCTCTTTTTTTATTGCTTTTTTAATTTCCTCTCTGATTTTTTCCACTCCTTCTTTTCTACCTTCTTTGCTTAATAACATATCTCCCTGTGAAGAAAATTTTTTTATCTGCTTAGCTATTGTAAATTCATAAACCAAGACAATTGCAATTACTGCGATAATAGTTTTATATAGAAATTGTTTCATTTATTATTTAAGAAATTTAATTAATTTTTATGCTTAAAATTAATTCCTTTTTCTTCAAAAAGTTTAGTCAGCTCACCACTTTCATACATTTCTTTAACAATATCACATCCACCAATAAATTCATTTTTGACATAAAGCTGAGGTATTGTTGGCCAATCACTAAAAGCTTTAATACCTTCTCTTAGATTTTGATTTTCTAAAACATTTATACCTTTGAAATTTACTTCAAGTAACTTTAATATATTAGAAGTAGCCATTGAAAATCCACATTGTGGAGCATCAGGCGTGCCTTTCATAAATAAACAAACTTCGTTGTTTTCAATTTCATTTTTAATTAAATCATTTGTTTGTTGATCCATTTAGCTCTCCTTTGTTTTAATTGCTAAAGCGTGTAATTCATTACCCATTCTACCTTTTAATGAATTATAAACCATTTTATGTTGCTCAATTTTGCTTTTTCCAGAAAAATGAGATGATGTGACTGTTGCTGAATAATGATTACCATCACCTGCTAAATCTTGTATCTCTACTTTTGCATCAGGCATAGCATCTTTTATAAAATTCTCAATTTCTTTTAAATTCATTGCCATTATTTACTCATATAATTTTTAAGCCAACTTTTATTCGAAGTTGACAATTCGTCAATTGTAACTTTTGTCTTGTCGTTAATATATAGTTCATTTTCTATGATTGTGCCAAGTTCATCAAAATGAACTGCATTTTTATTCAATATATCAGCTACTTTTTTAAAGTTCTTTTTGTTTATCTCTATAATATATCTACCTTGATCTTCAGCAAATAAGTATTCTATTTCGTTAATAAGATATTTAGGTTTTTTAATATTTATCCCCATTTTTCCTTTAATACACATTTTTGCTACTGCAGTAATTATACCACCTAAAGAAACATCATGAGCACTTTTGATTAAATTATTATCAATTAATTTTAGTAGTGTTTCTCCATTATTTTTTTCATTAAATAGATTTACTTCAGGTGGAGGTCCATTTTTTTCATCCAAAATATTTCTTGCAAATAAACTTTGATCAATATGTCCCTCTGTTTTTCCAATTACTAAAACCAAATTGTCGGCTTCTTTAAACTCCATAGTAACCATATTTTTATAATCCTTTATTAAACCAACTCCACCAATTGTAGGCGTAGGCTTTATACCTTGATCTTTTGTTTGATTATAAAAAGAAACATTTCCAGAAACGACTGGAAACTTTAAATACTCACTTGCCTCACCAATACCTTGAACGCATTCAACAAACTCTCCCATGTTGTCTTGATTTTCAGGACTACCAAAATTTAAGCAATTGGTTATAGCTACTGGTTTTGCACCAACAGCTATAAGATTTCTGAAACTTTCACAAACCACTTGTTTTCCACCAGTTAGAGGATGTGCCCAGCAATAAACTGCAGATGAGTCTACCGATGCTGCAACCGCTTTATCTGTTCCATGAACTCTAACAACACCTGCGTCTCCACCTGGTTTTTGTATTGTATCTCCCATGACTGTATGATCATATTGCTCCCAAATCCATTCTTTACTGCATACATTTGGGTTTGCTAATATTTTTTTTAAAACATCAATTATTTTCAAATGTTTAATATCTTCTTTTTTAATATTATTTTTTTTAGGTAGCTTTGCTTTTTTCCATTTTCGATCATACATAGGAGAGTTTTCAACTAAAGTATTAACTGGAATATCAGCAACTTTTTCATTATCAAAATAAAGTTCTATTTTTTTTGATTTAGTAGTTTTGCCGATTACTGCAAAGTCTAAGTTCCATTTATCAAAAATTTTTTTTGCTTGTTCTTCTTTACCATTTTCTAAAACAATCAACATTCTTTCTTGACTTTCAGAAAGCATAATTTCATAAGGTGACATCTTAGCTTCTCTGCATGGAACTCTGTTTAAATTAATTTCTATTCCCAAATTTCCTTTTGATGCCATTTCAATACTTGAGGAAGTTAAACCGGCAGCACCCATATCCTGAATGGCTATGATTGAGTCCCCAGCCATTAGCTCTAAACAAGCTTCAAGCAAAAGCTTTTCAGTAAATGGATCTCCAACTTGAACAGTTGGTTTTTTTTCCTCAATTTTATCGTCAAAACTAGCTGAGGCCATACTTGCACCATGTATTCCATCTCTTCCAGTTTTAGAACCAACATAAATAACTGGTTTATTTATCCCTGCAGCTTTAGAGTAAAAAATCTTATCTTTTTTGACCAATCCTAAAGTCATAGCGTTAACCAGAATATTTCCATTATACGAACTATCAAAACTTGTTTGGCCAGCTATCGTTGGAACGCCCATGCAATTTCCATATCCACCTATGCCATGGACAACACCTCTTAGTAAATTTTTAGTTTTTTTATGTTGTGTTGATCCAAAATGTATTGAGTTCAAGTTAGCTATTGGTCTTGCTCCCATTGTAAATACATCACGCATTATACCCCCAACACCAGTTGCAGCACCTTGATAAGGTTCAATAAATGAAGGATGATTATGGCTTTCTATTTTAAAAACTATCGCATCATTATCTTCAATATCAATTACCCCAGCATTTTCTCCAGGACCTTGTATAACTTTTTTACCTTTAGTTGGCAGTTTTTTTAAATGCAATCTTGATGATTTATAAGAACAATGTTCATTCCACATTGCAGAAAAAATTCCTAATTCTGTAATATTTGGAGTTCTTTTAAGTAACTCACAAATCTTAACATATTCCTCTTTCTTTAAACCATGATCAATTGCTACTTTTTCGTTTACAATCATTTTAAATTGTTTAATAAATTTTTAAAAAATAATGAACCGTCTTCACCAGATAGTGATTTATCAATCATTCTTTCAGGGTGGGGCATCATTCCTAGTACATTTTTTTCTTTATTAAATATACCAGCAATATTTTTTATAGATCCATTAGGATTATACTGGTCTTCTATTTTTCCATATTTATCACAATAGTTAATAGCTATTTGATTATTATCTTCAATTTCTTTTAATTGATCGTTGCTACAAAAATAATTTCCTTCATTATGAGCAATATGAAATTCTAAAACCTCATTATCAATATTTTTAAAATATTTATTTTCCTTATCTTTAATTTTTACAAAAACGTTTTTACAAATAAATTCTAAATATTTATTTCTAAGCAAAACACCCGGAACTAAACCGGTTTCTACTAATATTTGAAATCCATTGCAGATACCCATAACCATACCACCTGAATTTGCAAAATTAATTACTGAATGCATTATTTTTGATTTAGATGCCATGCTTCCACATCTCAAGTAATCACCATATGAAAACCCACCTGGCAATACAATTAAATCACTTTTTGGCAATTCATTATCATCATGCCAAACCATCTTATTTTTAAATCCAAATTTCTTTAAAGCAACATCCATGTCTCTATCACAATTTGAACCTGGAAAAGTAATAACTGATGATTTCATTAATTACTTTGGATCAATAATTTTATAATTTTCAATTACAAGATTTGCCAAAAGTTTTTTGCACATTTCTTCAACTTTTGATTTTGCTTTGTCGTTATCAGTTTCTTTAGTGTCTATTTCAAAATACTTTCCTTGTCTTACTTCATTAACATCATTGAAACCCATTCCATCCAAAGTTTGATGAATGACTTTTCCTTGTGGATCAAGTACATCTTTTTTTAAAGTTATGATTACTGAAATTTTCATTTTTTCTTTCTTTTTACTGATGAAAGTTGGGTAACATTAACAGCAGAAACATTTGATTGCTCATGAAGTATACCAAGTCTTTTTGCAACTTCTGTATACGCAGGAATAAGATCTCCTAAATCTTTTCTAAATCTGTCTTTATCAAGTTTTTTATCTGTTAAAGCATCCCATAATCTGCATGTGTCAGGGCTTATCTCATCAGCTAATATAATCTTAGTTTTTTCACTTTCATGAGTGAAGCCAAATTCAACTTTAAAATCTACTAATTTTATTCCAACACCTCTAAACATACCTTGTAAAAAATCATTTAATCTAGATAGATTTTCATCTATCCAATCAAGCTGCATTACATTAAGCCAATTAAAAGTTAAAATATGTTCACGACTAATTATTGGATCTCCAAGCTTATCATCTTTTAGACAGTATTCTATTAATGGCCGTTCAAGGACAGTTCCTTCCTCGATACCTAATCTTTTAGTTAATGATCCAGTTGCAATATTTCTTACTACAAATTCTATTGGTATTATGTCAACTAGCTTAACTAGTTGTTCTCTCATATTAATTCTTTTTACTAAATGATTTTTAATTCCAACTTCAGATAAATTTGAGAGTATATGCTCAGATATTCTATTATTTAAAACACCTTTACCTTCAATCGTAGTTTTTTTTTGATTATTGAACGCAGTTGCATCATCTTTAAAATATTGGATAACTAAACTTTTATCACTTGTTGCATAAATGATTTTAGCTTTTCCTTCGTATAATTTTTTACCTTTTTTCATTATTTAAAAACTCTTCTAAAGATAAAATTTACATTTTTAAAGTGTTTAGAATAGTTAAATATAGACTTTAGTTTTTTTGGTGAAATTTTACTCATTATAAATTTATCAGATGAAATAACGTCAATTAAATTTAAATTTTCTGTAAAACATTTTTTTGCATAAGATTGCACCATTTTGTATGATTTTTCTCTGCTCAATCCTGCCTTAGTTAATTCCAGCATAACTTCTTGAGAAAAAATCAAACCCTTTGTTAAATTTAAGTTTTCAATCATTTTTTAGGGTAAACAATCATGTTATCTAAAATATTTGTAAGCCTAACCAATGCAAAATCAGTAGTTATATTAGCATCTGGTCCGATATTTCTTTCAACACTTGAATGAGAAATATCTCTTTCATGCCAAAGCGCTATGTTTTCAAGCGCTGGTACAACTGCGCTTCTAATCATCCTAGCTAAGCCTGTTAAATTTTCACTTAAAATTGGATTTTTTTTATGAGGCATTGCAGAAGAACCTTTTTGATTTTTAGAAAAATATTCTTGTAGTTCATAAACCTCAGTTCTTTGTAAGTGTCTTATTTCAACTGCTACCCTTTCAATAGATCCTGCAATAATACCTAAAACAGAAAAATAAAATGCATGTCTATCTCTTGGAATTACTTGTGTAGAAATTGGTTCAATTTTCAGACCTAATTTTTTTGCCACATGTTTTTCAACATTTGGATTAATGTTAGCAAATGTTCCTATAGCGCCAGATATTGCACAAGTCGATACTTCATCTATTGCATTTTTCATTCTATTTCTGTTTCTTTTAAATTCCTCGTAAAAAGAAGCCAGTTTTAAACCAAAAGTAATTGGTTCAGCATGGATACCATGGCTTCTTCCTATGCACGGTGTAAATTTATATTTTTTTGCTTGTTTTTTTAAAACTTTTAAAATTTTATCAATATCTTTTAAAATGATTTTACCTGATTGGACTAATTGAATATTAAAACTAGTATCTAATATATCTGATGATGTCATTCCTTGATGTAGATAGCGTGCTTTAATTCCAGCTTTTTCAGTTACAGAAGTAAGAAATGCTATTACGTCATGTTTTACCTCAGATTCTATTTTGTGAATTCTGCTTACATTAATTCTAGCTTTTTTTTTAACTATCGAAGCAACACCCTTCGGAATTTGACCAAGTCTTTCCATAGCTTCAGCAGCTGCAACCTCTACATCTAACCAGATTTTGTATTTATTTTCTTCTGACCAAATATCAGTTAATTCTTTTCGAGAGTATCTTTTAATCATTAATTATAAGTATGGAGGCTTTGAATAACCTTTAGCAGATTCTGTAAAGATTTCATAACCATTTTCAGTAATTCCTAACGTATGTTCAAATTGTGCAGATAAAGATTTATCTTTTGTAACAGCTGTCCAACCATCATTTAACATTTTTACATCGTATTTACCTGCGTTTATCATTGGTTCTATAGTAAACGTCATACCAGGTCTTAATTCGATACCTGTATTTTTTTTACCATAGTGTAAAATGTTTGGCGGTTCATGAAATGTTGTACTTATTCCATGACCACAAAAATCTCTAACAACTGAGAAACCTTTTTCTTCTACAAAAGATTGAATTTCATAACCAATATCTCCTAATTTAATTCCAGGTTTTAAAATTTTAATTGCTCTCATCATAGATTCATAAGTAGCATTTATAAGATTGTTCAACTTTACTGGAATTTTTCCAATACAAAACATTCTGCTTGTATCACCATAATGTTCATCAACAATTGCTGTCACATCAACGTTTACAGCATCACCTTCTTGTAAAATTCTATCTGAGGGTATTCCATGACACACTACATGGTTTAAAGATGTGCATAAAGATTTTGTAAACCCTCTATAATATAGTGGGGCAGAGTAGCCACCATTGTCTCTAATAAATTCATATCCAAGTTTATCTATATGATCAGTAGATACACCTTCTTTAATGTTTTCAGTTAACATATCTAAAGTTCTTGCAGCCAAGTTTCCTGCAATTCTCATTTTTTCAAATTTTTCTTTATAATCAATCATCTATAATTTTTAATTTTTTATCTATAAAAATTTTTTTAGAACTTATATCACATCTATAAGCTAAAAAATTTACACCAGCTTTTTTAGCAATTAAATAGTTCTTATAATATTCTTCGTCTATATCTTTAGCTATTTTAAAATATTTCATATTTTGAATTTGAACTAAAAATATTAAGTATGTTTTATAACTTTTTTTTATGGCATCAATAAGGGTTAATAAATGCTTAGTTCCCCTTGTTGTTGGTGCATCAGGAAATTCAGCAGTATTCTTATCTCTAAATAAGGTAACATTCTTTACTTCAACAAAGGTTTTTTGACCTTTTTTTTCTAATAAAAAATCGAATCTTGTTTCTTTATTAAAAAAAACTTCTGATTTTATGGTTTCATTATTTTTAAGTTCATTAATAAGATTATTCTTTAAACCATGCTCAACAATTCTATTTGCCATATGAGTATTTACACCAACCAAATTTTTTCTAGATTTAATAATTTCTAAACCATATTTAAGCTTTCTTTTTGGATCATTATTTGGAAGCAAATAAACTTCATTTCCCTCATCTAATAATCCTTTCATAGATCCCGTGTTAGGGCAGTGAGCTGTGACAATTTCTTTTGCCAGTTTAACATCGGTAAAGAACCTTTTATACCGTTTGATTAATTTGCCTTTTATTAAAGACTTGGTAAATTCCATTACTAAATTATATATTTCATATGAAAAAAAAAGCAAAAGTAAATGCCTCAATTTTAATTATAGGTAATGAAATTTTATCTGGTAGAACTCAAGACACAAATACCTCTACTATAGCCACATGGTTAAATTCAATAGGGGTTAATGTTGCTGAGGTTAGAGTAATTCCTGACGTTGAAGAAATAATTGTAGAAACATTAAATTTTCTAAGATCAACTTATGATTATGTATTTACAACTGGTGGTATAGGACCAACCCATGATGATATTACTGCTCAATCTGTTTCAAAGGCTTTTGGAATTAAATATGAGGCTCATAAAGAAGCATTTAAAATTTTAGAAGCTTACTATGAACCGGGTAAATTTAATGACGGTAGACAAAAGATGGCTTGGATGCCAGAGAATGCAAATTTAATTTTAAATCCCACGAGTGGTGCACCAGGTTTTAATGTTGAGAATGTTTTTTCTCTTCCAGGTGTCCCCTCAATTTTAAAATCAATGTTAGGTGGTTTAAAAAATAAAATTGTTGGAGGAGAACCAATTAAAAGCCTTACTATAAGTTTAAAAACTGTTGAAAGTGAAATAGCAAATTCTTTAACTAAAGTGCAAAATGATAATATGGATGTAGAAATTGGAAGTTATCCATTTTTTCATGCAGGAAAATTAGGTGTTTCAATAGTAATTAGATCAGCAGATCAAAGTAAAATTGATAATTGTAATTCTCAAATTTTAAAATTTGTGAATGAAAAAAATATAGAAGTAGTGAAACGTTAATGCTGTATTTTGCTTACGGTAGTAATCTTCATCATTTTCAAATGAAACGTAGATGTAAAGATAGTATTTTTTTAAAAAAAATAAATTTAAAAAATTTTAGATTAACTTTTAGAAGCAGATATAGAGCTGCAGATATTGAATTTAAAAAAAACTCTATAGTTCCAGGAGCTTTATTTGAAATTTCTAAAAGTGATGAAAAAAAACTTGATGTATATGAAGATTTTCCAATTCTTTATAAAAAATATTATTTTAAATACTATGGCAAAAAAGTAATGACTTATACAATGGTTAAAAAAACTTCATTTATGTTTCCTACTGAAAGATATTTAAGAGTAGTAAAAAGAGGTTACAAAGACTGCCATCTAGATGAAAAGTTTTTAATTAAAGCATTAAAAACATAAATAAAATTTTTTTTTACATACAAAACTAGTGTCAAAATTGGAAACAATATAAATAGTTCTTATGAGATGTAGAAAGTTTTTATTATGTTATTAAATCAATATAATCATTTAAATAAATTTAGATAATACAATATTGGAATAATTTTTATTTTTTATTTGTTTTGAGTTGCAAAAAGATTTAATAAAAAATTTCTTACATAAAAATATACTAATTTTGTTGAGTTTATTCTTAAGTAAAATTTACTATAAGCAAGATTTTTTAATTTTGTAATTTTAGATGCATTTAGATGTTTGTGTTTAAAAACAAGATTGTATTGGTTATAATCTTCATACTTTGTGCTAGTTAATATATTCTCGTAACTTTTAAATAAAGGTGTACCAGGATAGGGAGTAAAAACACTAAATTGTGCAAGTGTATTTCTCAAATATCTTGAATAATCAATAGTTTCTTTTACTTTGTTTTCATCATCTTCTGGATTACCAATCATAAACATACTTTTTACATGAATATTTTTTTCTTCGAGTTTTTTAATAGTTTCATATTGGGTATCTTGTGTAACAGTTGCTCTATTTATATCAGCTAACACATCTGTATGTTTGCTTTCAACACCAACATATACTAATTTAAGACCAGCATCTTTTAGAAGTTTTATTAATTCGTCATCTAAGTTTTTTAGATGTGTTTCAACAAGAAAATCAACTTTAATTTTTTTTTCAATAAGCAAATTGCATAAGGCTACAGTATGTTTTCTGTTAATGCTAAAAACAGGATCTCTAAAAATAAATTTTGGGTTTTTAAAATGTGTACACCAGTGTTGAATTTCAGAGACTATATTCTCAGGTGTTCTTGCTCTAACTTTTCTACCTTGTTGAAGTGGATAAGTACAATAGTGAAAGCAAGAATATGGACATCCTCTTGTAGCTAAAATAGGTATGGCAGTCCTATTATCAAAATTTAAAAAATTATTTTTTAATTTACGGATTTTTGTATAAGCTACCCAATCTGGAAATGGTAAACTGTCAAGATTTTCTACAAAACCAGCTTTAATTATTTTATCTCCAGAATTAAATAATTTATTTAAATTTTCTATATTTAATTTCGTTTCATTAAAAAATTTCTCTGCTTCACCTTCAATTAATATAGAGTTAGATTTTAAGTATTCTTCTTTTTTAATTGATGAAAAAATTCCAATTACAAATGTCTTTTTGTTAATCTCATTTAAATACTCTAGTGCTTTTAGCTCGGTTTCATGAGCTACAATCGAGCTATTTAAAACTACAAAATCTGCATCTTGTACCATTTTACTACTAGCATCATTTGTATATTGCACCTCAGAGACTTCATTTTTTAATATAGATAAAAGATATCCAACTCCCATAGTAGGTTGATGAATTTGAGTTGCTGTAAAAACATTCAATATTTTTGATAAAATAGAATTTCCAAAATTATTACCTGTTCCATAACCTCCAGCAGTATCTTTGCATATTCTAAAATTATCATTAGGGTAAACGTCAAGTATGCAAAATTTAATTTTATCCATAGTAATTTGATATATATACTTCATCATTAATATTAATTAAATAATAAAAAATGATTACTTGCGTGATATCTGGAGCTACATCTGGAATAGGTTTGTCTATTTTAAATATATTAATTAAAAAAAAAATAAGTGTTATCGTAATTGGTCGGTCCCAAAAAAAGTGGAACTTACTAAAAAGTAAAAACCATAGTCTTAATAAAGTAAAATTTATTGAAGCAGACTTATCTGAAATTAAATTTGTTAAAAAAATTAAAAAAAAATTACAAAAAATTAAATGTGTAGATTTGATGATTAATAACGCTGGATTAATAAATTATAAACTTGAAATAAATAGTCTTAATTATGAAAAAACTTTTTTTACAAATTTTTTATCAACTTTTTTTTTAATAAAAATTTTATTACCAAAAATATTAAAATCAAAATCACCAACAGTTATTAACGTATCATCATTTGCATCTAGATTTGGAAAGGTTAACCTGGACAATTTAGATCAAAAAAAAAATTATGATAGTTGGCAATCATATATAAATTCTAAGTTAATGGTTTCACTTTTAACAAAATTTTATTCCTACAAATTTTTTAAAAAGATAGTCTTTTTATCTTGGTCACCAGGATATACAAAATCAAATCTAGGCTTAAATTCATCCTATATAAGAAAATTTATTTTTTATTTAAGACAAATTTTTGGCCAAAATCCTAACAAAGCTGCAGTTGATTTTTTTCATGCTTTAAAAAAATTCAATAATTTTAAATATAGCGGAAGTTTTATTTTTAAAAGGAAAATTATTTTGGATAAATTTTTTCAAAATAAAATAAATATATCTAAAAAATTATACAAAATTACAAATAAAATTATATTTAAACATTGTAAATGAACTAAATTAATTTAAAAGTTTGTTACTGGCCTCATGATATTAAATAAGAGATACTGTTATATTGTAATTTTTTTGATGCAAATTATTGCATTTGCATTTGTAAATCGATATTCAATTCCATACGATAATTATTATTATATAACTAAAGTTAATGAAAATTTATTAAATGATCCTTTAACTTATTCTTTTCAGTTATTGAATACACCTTCATATTTTTTACTGGAAACTTTTTACGACTATCCACAATTGTTTTTTTGGAGTTCCTTTTTCGTGGACTTGATTTTTTCAATAATTTTATTTCATTTAATATATTCATTTTGTAAAAATTATTTTTTATCACTGATAATAGTGATGATATTTTCACCTTTGTTTCTAGCAATATTTACTAAAATTTTTACTGACCCTGGTTTTAGGCTTATTCATGTTTTTGGTTACGGAAGCTATATATTAAGTACGAGATATGTATTAGGTTTTGCATCTTTGTTTTCAATTTTTTTCTTATTTAAAAAAAAATATAATTACTCAATAATTTTTTATTCACTTTCTTTAATGTCCCATCCATCAACAGCTTTGTTATTAGGACTTTTTTTATTTATAACATTTTTTTTTATTAAACTAAAATTCAAATACTATATAAATTTTTTTATAGGCTCTTTAATTGGTCTTAGTACAATACTAGTCAAGCTTTGGAAATTGGAGAGCTTTGATATTAATGTTCCATTACTCTCCAAAAAAGAGTGGTATTTAAGATTAATTAATGATGAACCTGATGATTTTTCTTTATTATTTCTGATTTCTGAAAAACCTTACGAACTAATGATAATAATTTCAATTGTTAGTATCATATCATTTTATATTTTTAGAAGCACTAACATTGATAAAATTACAAAAAAAATATTATATAGTTCTCTGGGTTTGCCTATTTTTTTCACTATAGCTTTTGCAATTGTTGAACTGGCTTCATCTTATTTTGATAATTATTTTTTTATAGACCCTATTATTAAAACTCAAGCTGGGAACAAAATTTTAAAATTTTGTAATTTTCCAATAGTATTTTCTATTGCAATACTTTGTAAAGACAAAGTTTTTAATATTAAATTATTTCAAGAATTTTCTAGTCTTTTTAGAATAATTATTTTAACTTCAGTAATAATTATTCCATTATCTATAATTTATTTTAATCCAGTAAATTTTGAAAATAAAAAAATTCTTTATAACAAGCTTAAATCTGTAGAAAAAAACAATTTTCTTGCATACTTAAATGCGCGTTTTTTTTATTATAATGATAGAACTTTTGGTCATGAGACTTATTTCACTGAAATAATTGAGGAAAAACCAAAAAAAATACAAAATGAGACTAATTTTTTTAAAATAAAAAAATATAATAATAAACTTTATGAAATGGATGAAATAATTGATGAAAATTCAAAAAAATATAATAGTGTTGAAGTTTACAATCACTTTGTATCCATAATCAAAAATTATATACCAGAAAAATCAAGTGTAATAGTACTTCCGTATTTTTTATATATTAGAGATGTCCTCCCAAATTATAACTTTTTCTACCTTGAAAAAAATGATGGTAATCAGGCTTTGGGGTCACGTTTGGTCGCAAGTATAATTTCTTCAAGATTAAAAGACTTAATAAATGTGGATCACAAAGAACTCCATTCAAATTTTTCACCATTTTTATACAGTGATTTAAGAAGGAGATACTTAAAAATCGATGATGACAAAATTGTATATTTAAAGAATAAATATCCTGAATATAAATACTTTTTAACAGAGTCTGGACATGAATTAAATTATGAGAAAGTTTTTGAAGATAATTTTTATATAATTTACAAAATTGATTAGATAATGAAAAAGACAAAAAAAATTTTTAAATTAATTGTAAACAATAAATTAAAATCTATATCTATATTCATAATATTTTTAGGATTAATATCATTTATAGGAGCCTGGAGTGCTGTAAGTGGTGGACATGATAAGCAAAACAAAGTAATTCTTTTTTTTAAAGGAATCATACCTACACCAATTTACCAAAAAGCTAGAGATACTATTTTTATTATTCCACATTTAAAAGAGAGAAATAAATTTTACAAAACTCAAGTAGATAAATATGAGCAAGGGTTAAATGGAAATTTATTTAATACAGAAATTTTTACATCTCAAATTCAAAAAAAAAAGTTTGAATTGAAGGAATTTTTTTTACCTTTTAAACGTTTAGATTTAACATTAGGTTGGCATGGTGAAGAAAACTCAAGAAGAGCTCACCATTTTGAAATTATAGATAATAAAGTGTTTGTGATTTCTGGTGAAGCACAAACAATTTATTTTGATAAAAAAAATATTTTCAAAAAAAAATTAGAACAAATTGAGATACCAAATAATTTATTTGATATTTTGGAGGAAACCAACTCAAAACTTATTGGAATAAGAGATTTGTACTACGAGGACCGTAAAATTTATATATCTATGCTATCTCAAAATGATAAAGGTTTAACTATTAATGCCTATCAAGCTGATGTAAATTATGATGAATTAATATTTGAGACATTTTTTCAGACTAATGAATATTGGTCTGTGTATAACGTTTATTCTGGTGGTAGGTTAGAGAAATATAAAGATAATAAAATTTTATTTTCTATTGGTTTTAATGGTGTATGGCCATCTGGTCAAAGTTTTGATAGTAAATTTGGTAAAATTATAGCTATAGATAAAAATACAAGTGAGTATGAATTTATTTCAATTGGTCACAGAAATCCCCAGGGTCTTAAATATATTGATGATCATAATATAATTATTAATACTGAGCATGGTCCTAAGGGTGGGGATGAAATTAACATTAATTATTTAAATGAGAATAATGATAGAATACCAAATTATGGTTGGGCTGTTGCTTCTTATGGAGTAAATTATTCTGGTCCAGATACACTATTGAAATCACATGAGAAACATGGTTTTGACGAGCCATTTAAATGGTACACACCAGCAATAGGTATAAGTCAACTTGAATTTTTAGATAAAAAATATAGTCAAGCCAAAAAAAATTATTTATTTATTTCTTCTTTAAGAGCAGGTTCAATTTATATATATGAAATGAACGAAAAATTAGATAAAATTTTAGAAGAAGATAGAATTTATTTTCATGCTAAAAGAATAAGAGATCTTAAATATGATAAAGAAACAGGGCTATTTTTTATTATATTTGAATTTACACCGTCTATAGCAGTTTTAAAAATTTTATAAAACAATTACTATAAACATCAATTAATATACTCTATAATTTTATATGTATTTTAATAATAAATTTTTTAAATTATCAATTTATAAAAAAAAACATTTAAATTGGAAATATCTTGAAAAAATTAATGATATTGAAAATGTAATTGATATAGGTGCAGCAGAGGGAACCCCTCCACTTGTTTATAATTTTCCTAAAGCTAATTATTACTATTTTGAACCGTTAGAAAGTTTTAATGAAAAACTTATTTTATTTAATAAAAAAAATAAAATTAATTATCAAATTTTCAATGTAGCACTTTCAAATTACGTTGGAGAGTCTGTATTTAATGAAGTTAAACTAGCTCCAAAATGTAGTTCCATCCATAATCTTAATAATTTTTGGGAAGGGGAAAAGAAAGATTCCACTATAAAAACTAAAGTAAGTGTTGATAAATTAAGTAATTTTAAAAATAAAGTTTTTTTTGAAAATAGCATTGTTAAACTTGATACTCAAGGTAATGAAATTGATGTACTTGAAGGTGCTGATGACGAAATATTTGAAAAAGTAAAATTTTTCCTAATTGAAATTTCTTTTCATAAAAGATATGAAAAACAATCTACTTTTGATGAAATTTTTATGCTTTTAAGAGAAAAAAAATTCAAACTAGCAGGTGTGGTAGAATTAAATAATGAAGTTAAAGCATCTCAAGGTGATTTTTTATTTTGTAAAAGTAATGACGAAAGAACATATTTTTAATTTTATTTATTAGACTTGTTCAATTATAAATATTAGCATAAACACTCATGAAATTCACAAATGCCCTCGTGGTGAAATTGGTAGACACAAAGGACTTAAAATCCTTTAAAGATAAAATTTATTATCTTCGTTAACAGCTTTTTCTAATCTTATTAAAAAATCTGGTATAGCACTTTTAACTCTACTCCAAGTTGGTATAAATGGAGCATCCATTGGATTTAAATAAAAATCTTCTCCTGCTTTGATTATATTTTTAGAAAATAATTCTACAGCCTTTTCTTCAGAATGAGAATCAAATTTCAAACCATTCATTTCAGCATCACCTCGATAAGCATCAATTAAATCAAGTGCTGACCTATAGTAAGTTGCTTTAAGTGATCTTAATTCCTCTCTACTAAATGAGTGACCTTGTGTAGCAAGTTTTTTTATAAAGGTTTTTATTATGTCAATGGACATTCTTGAAAGACCTTTATTTTCATCATCAGTAGATAAATCTTGATGTTTATGGTCATAAGTATCAGCTAAATCAACCTGACAAATATTTTGAGGAGAAAAGTTTCTTTGCATTTCTGACAAAATTCCAATTTCTATTCCCCAGTCCGATGAAATTCTTAATTCTGGTAGAATATTTCTTCTAAAAGAAAATTCTCCAGCTAGTGGATATTTAAATGATTTCATAAAATCTAAATATTCACTTTTACCTATGGTTTTTTCTAAAGCGTTTAATAGTGGGAAAACTAATAGCCTTGCTACTCTTCCATTCATTTTGTTATCTGCTACCCGAGGATAGAAACCTTTGCAAAATTCAAAATTGAACAATGGATTAACTACTGGATAAAATAATTTTGCTAACATTCTTCGATCATATGTTTTGATATCACAATCATGTAAAGCGACAGATCTTGCACTATTTCTTGCTATAGACATTCCTATGCAGTACCAAACATTTCTGCCTTTGCCTTTTTCATTCGGTGCTAATGCTTTTTTTTGTAATTCTTTATCTAATTTTTTTAAATTTGGACCATCGTTCCAAAGTATTGTGAATGGAGTTTCTAATTTTTCAAAAAATGTCCATGCCTTTCTGGCTTGTTTTTCATTAGCTTGATCTAGTCCTATTATTATATGATGTAGATAATTAGTTTGAGCAATTTCAGAAACAATTTTTGGTAATGCATCTCCATTTAATTCGCTATAAAGACAAGGTAATATAAGTTCCATTTTTCTCTCTTTTGAAAAACTTAAAAGCTCTTTTTCTATTTGCTTTGTTGACTTTGTTCCAAAGTCATGAAGTGTTGAAATAATACCATTTTGCGAAAAATCACTCATAATTTATCTTATTAATTTTCGTTTATTTTAACTAGAGCCATTTTAATCACATCTGCCCAGCCCTCAGGAGATGGCTTATTTGTTGTTATTAAATTATTTATAGGAATTTCATCTAAAGTGAATTTATCATTGAATACTAAGCATGGAAAATCACTCTTTTTTAGCATGTCTAAATCATTGTAATTATCTCCAACAGCTATTGTTTTTATATTTTTATTATTTTTTTTTAAAAATCTTACAAATATTTGAAGAGCTTTAGCTTTACTAACCCTATCAGTTAAATTAATTACCCTTCCTCCTTGTTGTAAATAAAGATCTTCTTTTTTAATTATCTTAGATAATTCATTTTTTTGATTCTTGGTTCCCTCAAATACAAATGGAATAGTGTATTTACGATTTAAAGCCATTTTTAGTTTTTTATCTTCTAAACCAAAAACTAAACTTTGTTTTTTTTTATTCATTTCAGAGACCCATTTGCATTTATTTTGCAGGTTTACTGGAACTATATTTTTAAAAATGTTTAAAAGGTCACCTTTTTCTCTGCTAAGAATTAATTCTTTAGGTAAGTCTGAATTCAATAATTCTAAGCCATTAATAGCTGATCCATTTTCAGAAATAAAAGGTAAATTTGATCCTAATTCGTAATTAAACTGTAAAATTTCTTTCTCAGTTTTACTAGTACTGGGTATTATACAAATTCCTTTTGATATTAGTTCTTTTAAATAGTCTTTTATTTCATCAAATTTAAACGTATCTCTATGAAGCAGAGAGCCGTCTAAGTCAGTAAATATCAAAACTTTGATTGCTTTTTCCATTGATTGATATTTATAAAATATTCTAATAAATAACAATTTTACTAATTAGACTTGTTCAATTATAAATAATAGCATAAACACTCATGAAATTCATTAATGCCCTCGTGGTGAAATTGGTAGACACAAAGGACTTAAAATCCTTGCCGCTTGCGGAGTGCCAGTTCGAGTCTGGCCGAGGGCACCATTAAATGAGTAAGCTTTTAATTATTTCTGACAAAAATAAAAAATCATTAATGATTAAAAAATTACTTATTAATAAAATAAATTATCATCATTTTATAAAAGAAAACCTTGTAGTTGTCATAGGTGGTGATGGATTTATGCTCCAAACATTAAAAAAAAATAATAACAAAAAAAAATATTTTTATGGCATCAATTCAGGCAATTATGGTTTCTTAATGAATAAATTTTCTCCAAAAAATATTATAAAAAATTTATCAAGGGCAAATATGGTTTCAATCTCACCTTTAGAAATGATTGTTAAAAATAAGAATAATCAAATCAAAAAATCTATAGCAATAAATGAGGTATCGGTCTTAAGACAAAGCAGACAAGCTGCATATTTATCTATTAAGCAAGGATCAAAACAAATCATTAAAAAATTAGTATCTGATGGTGTGTTGGTTTCAACTCCAGCCGGTAGTACTGCTTATAATCTTTCTGTTCACGGACCTATATTAAGTTTACATTCTAAAAAATTATCAATTTCACCAATTAGTCCGTTTAGACCAAGAAGATGGAAAGGAAAAATTGTAAATGATAATACTAAAATCATTATAACTAATCTTAACCATACCAAAAGACCAATAAGTGCTGTTGCTGACAATTTGGAAGTCAGAAATGCTAAATCAATAATTGTAAAAATAAACAATAAAATAAAATTTAATCTTTTGTATGATAAAAATAGAAGCCTTCAAAAAAAAATTAAAATAGAACAATTAAGAAAGGAAATTAAATAATTATTGATCGAAAATTTTTGTTAAGATAAATATTCTCCATAAGAATAAATGATTGTGTTTTTCTTTGAGCTGTTTTTCACATATTTTCCAGGTTTTTACAGGATTGTAAAATTTAGATATATCACCGTAAAATATTTTCTCTTTTAAATTTTTTTTATTATGTTTACTATTTATTATTCTAATAAAATGGGACGGTGTCCCCATTTTAATTTTATCAGCTTTAAAATTAAAATAATTAAATAATAACTTATTTGCTATTACTTTTTGTCTATTTAGGTTAATTTTTAATTTTTCTGGAAAACTATTAACTAAATTTACAAAAGTTTGGTCTAAAAATGGAGGTCTAATTTCTAAAGAATAATGCATTCCAATAGCATCATGTCTTTTAATAACAGACGGAACCCAGGTTAATTGGTCAAATTCTAAAATTTTATTTAAATAAGAATTAGAATTCAGTTTAATTTTTTTTATTTCGTTGTGTAAATTTTTATAAATATTAAAACTTGTATCTTTTATACTACTTTCAGAAAATTTTATTTCATTTTGATAGAGATCAAGAAAGGATTTATAAAGATCGCCTTTTCTTTTATTAATGAACCTTAAATGCTTTATATATCTCGAGTAACCTCCGAATAATTCATCTGCTCCTTCCCCATTAAAACAGACTTTGAATTTTCTTTTACCAATATTTTTATATAAATTGAAAAGAGATAGGGAACTAGAAACACCAACAGGAGTGGGGTCAAGATTATTTTTTAAATATTTATCTAGTTCTAATTCAATATCAGTATCATTTATATCAATATTAATTTCACTACTTTTTATTTGATGATGTTTATTTTCTTTAATTAAAAAATTTTTTGTAAATATGTTATTTTTTTTAAAATAAAAATTTAATAAATTGGAGTCTACGCCACTACTTCTAGTGTTTGAAAGTTTTACATCGGATGTTTTCCAAAGGTTAACCAGGTTATCAAGATTATTAGATAAAAGTTCTTCGTATGACCCACTTAAAAACTTATTTTTTTTTTTAAATGGACTCCAATATTTATAGGTAGATATATTTTCTCTATTGCAAATTAAATATGTAGACGCCTTAACTTTACGGATATTTTTGTAAATTGTTTTGCTATTAATTTCTCGTCCTAAAACAACAAATTTGACTAATTCTTTTTGATCATAATTTTTACTTGTAAATTTATTATTTAAAATAGGGGATAAATTAGAGGCAAAAATTAGTAAATCCTTACTATGAAAATAATATAATGGTTTTACTGAATATTGATCTACACATGCAAAAATTTTATTAGTTTTATGATCAATGATTACGATAGAAAAAAATCCCCTTAACAAATTTAAAAACTTTTCTTTATGAAGAATAAATAATTTAAGTATTACCTCTGTTTCTGTAAATTTATTTAAAACAATATTTTTATCTAATAAATATTTAATTAGATTTTTGTAATTAAGAATCTCACCATTAAACAATAATGTAAATCTTTTATCTGGACTTTCATAAGGTTGTTTAGCTGTTTTTAAATCATTAATACTAAGCCTTGTAAATCCAATTAGAAAGTTTTGTTTCTCAATATATTTACTTTCATCTGGCCCTCGCAAATAAATATCATTTAGCGACTGTTTGAATTGTTTTATATAATTCGAGGTATTTTTTTTTGATCTAATTATAAATATTCCACACATAAATTTTTTAAGAAGATTTTATACCTTCAATATTTAAGCCTTTTTGAGACCATATCAATTACTATTATTAAAGATATATATAATCAGTTTAAATTGAAAATTAAATTTGAGCTGGTCAAACTATAAGCACAGTCAGAATAAATATTTAACTTTTTAAAAAAGATTTAACCTTGATTTAATTGATTGATGGTGCCCCCGCACGGATTCGAACCGCGGACCTATTGATTACAAATCAATTCTAAAACTTTAAAAGGACATTTGTTTCCAACAAAATTTGATATTTAACTTTGATCTAGTCACACTAGCGTCACAGTGATAACATTTATTTATGAGACAAGAGCTAATTGACCTCTCAAAAGAATGGCCTGCTTTATTTAATAATCAACCAAATAAAGTAGATGAGATTTATAAAGATATTAAAAATATTCTTGGCACAATAACCAAAAATTCTAATCATCAAGATTATATAAAAATAAAAGCAACCAAAGGTTTGGCTAATATTCCTTATGCGCCCTGGATAGGCGCTAGGGACGTTAGACTTGCTGATAAACAAAGCGAAGGTTATTCATTAGTATATTTATATTCTGTTGATTTAAAAAGAGTCTATCTTTCAATTGCATTTGGAACTGGTCAATTCATAGAAGTTTTTAAACCTAAAAAAGAGGCGTATCAAAAAATGCGAAAGGCAGCCTCAAGAATCCAAAAAGTTTTTGAAAATGATTTAAATATTCAAAATTTAATTTTAGATCCAATTGATTTAGCTGCTTCACCAAAAGAATTTAGACAAGAAGGATATGAACAATCTGCAATTTTTAGTTTGTCATATGAAATCAATAATCTACCAGATGATACAAAGCTTTTTGAGGACTACAAAAAAATGTTAGATTTTTATGTAGATATATTTGAAAGCCCATTAACACCTTCGATAGATAGTTTAGTTAACGCGGTTGCAGACCCACTAAGATTAGAAGATACAAAAGTTAAAATAAAAGATTTTGAGTATCGTTCGCCAAAAAAAACAAAAGGAAAAAAGACAAATAACAAAAAAATTAAAGCAAAAAAAAGAAGAAGTGACAGATCTGCTTTTATAGGCAGAAAAGGAGAAAAAATTGTATTTGATTTTGAAAAAGAAAAATTAAAGAAAATTAACCTTAATAATTTATCTGAAAAGGTTAGGTGGCACGCTGAGCTTAATGAGAAGCCAGGTTATGACATAACGTCTTTTGACGACAAAGGAGATGAAATTTTTATCGAGGTTAAATCTTCATCTGGAAAGACTATTAATGACGTTGATCTAACAAAAAATGAAATTATGTCTATGTTTAACAAAAAGACCAAAGAAAAATTTTATATTTATTTAGTGACTAATGCCTTAACTAAACCAGAAATAGAAGTCATTAAAAACCCAAGTGAACGATTAAAAGATATAGCTAATTTTAATAAAATTTTGAATCTATTTGAAAAAATGCAAGGAGATTTTAATTTAGATTTAGTTACTTTAAATTTAGATTTTAGAAAATGAAAAAACTTTTAGGGATCGTGGTTCTGGGTTTATTGTTAAGTGGGAACGCTTATTCAGAACAAACCTTGATTCTTTGTACAAAAGATGAAGGAAAAGATAAGGGATTTTCTAATAGTTATTTAATCGATACTGAAAAAAAACAAATTTATTTTAAAAACAACAAGACTTCAAAAAATTTTAAAGAATTAAAAAATATTATTATATACGAAACAGAATCGGATGTTTATGAGTATGTAGTTGAGCTCGATAGATTTACTGGAAAGAAAAAAGTTCTTTGGAGACCAATAGACAAAAAGAAGCAAAAAAAAATGGGTTTAAAAGAAGATGAATACGAAAGTTGGACGGAGACTTGCGTTGCACATCCTAAAAAAATCTTTTGATGACTACTTGATTGTATCACACTGACGTCACACTAGCGTCACACTTAATAAAGAAATTTAATTAAAACTGAAACTTTTGAAAAAAATTAATGTTGATTTTATTGAGTGATGGTGCCCCCGCACGGATTCGAACCGCGGACCTATTGATTACAAATCAATTCTAAAATCTTAAATATTTATTATTTATCAATTATTTTTTGTAAAAAAATTACTGCTTGGCAACAATATGGTAACAGTGATAGAGTTTTTTTATGAAGCGTAATGGTTTTACTTTAATAGAACTCCTAGTCGTAGTAGCTATCATCGGTATCCTCGCTGCTGTAGGAGTAGTTGCTTATAATGGTTATACAAGTTCTGCTAAGAAAAAAACAACAGAAGCAAATCATAAAATAATTGTAAAATATATACAAAATGAATGGATGAAATGTGAATTAGGAGAACAGTCAATTATGCCACTGAATGGTGTTAATCAAATTGCTTGTAACACAAATATATATGATCCTTTTTTAGCTCTAGCAGCAATCAAAGTTTTAAATACTACTATGACAGATGTTTATACAAATAGTACAGCAATCGTAAACAGAACTTTTTACAAATGTTATGAAAGTGGCTTGTATGGCACAGAGGGACAAGGCCAGCATGGAGTTACAGGTGGAGCTGCTAAAATTACGGTTCACAGTTGTATAGAGTCTACTGGTATTCCAATTACAACAGTTATTGATTTGAAATAGTGACTACTTGATTGGTCTACAAAAGTGGTAGCACTATGGTAACACTCATTGCTACCAATTTATAAAATTTTTAATTTTGCAAAAATAGATAACGTTGATTTTACTAAGGAAGTGGTGCCCCCGCACGGATTCGAACCGCGGACCTATTGATTACAAATCAATTGCTCTACCAGCTGAGCTACAAGGGCATGCGCAATAATTATTAATTATTTATTAAATAATCAACTCTTTTTTTTTATATAACTAAGATGATGAAATACAATAGCAGCACTATTTGATATATTCAAACTTTCGATTTCTTTATTAATATTAATTTTAACAAAAAAATCTGCGTATTTTCCTGTGTGCTTTCTCATTCCAGATCCCTCAGATCCAAATAGAAGAATATTTTTTCCCTCCCATTTTATGTCTGTGAAATCTTTTTGACCTTTTGCATCAAAACCATAAACCCAGAAATTGTTTTCTCTTAAATTTTTTAATGTAGTATTAATATTTGATACTGGAAATATATTTAAGTGTTCCATACAACCACTAGCTGATTTATACATCAGTTTACTTTCTCGAGGAAAATGTCTTTCTTTAATTATTAATCCATCAATATTAAAAGATGTAGCACTTCTTATTACTGAGCCTATGTTTCTAGGATCTGTAACCTCATCAAGACATACAAATGTTAGATTATTTTTACCTTTAATAAATTGTTTTAGATCTGGTTTATCCAAATGCTCAATCTCAGCAACATATCCATTATGCATTAATTGTTCTTTAGATGTATATTTGTCTAACTCTTTTTTAGATTTAAAGAAAATCTTAACATCTTCTAAAATATTTTTATTTGGGTTTTTTCTGTGAACATTTTTTTTAGATTCTTCAGTTAAAAATACTCTTAAAACCTTTCTTTTTGGGTTTCTTAAAGCTTCAATAACTGCATGTTGACCAACAATGAAAAATGATGATTTATTCATAAATTATTAACTGTTTTATACGGTTTTTTTAATATTTTCCTATTAAATCACGTGTTGCATTTGCATAAATAAAATATATAAAACGCATGTTATTTGAAGCTTTATTGAACAAGGGGACACTTCCCCAAAGGAGGGGTTCCAGAGCGGTCAAATGGGGCGGGCTGTAAACCCGTTGACTTCGGTCTTCGAAAGTTCGAATCTTTCCCCCTCCACCATTTAATAATTTTTTTAAATAACATGGAGTGTTACTCTTGGGGTTGTGCGGGTGTAGTTCAATGGTAGAACGCTAGCCTTCCAAGCTGGATGTAAGGGTTCGATTCCCTTTACCCGCTCCAAGAAAATAAAATTAGAAATGAAAACAAATAAACTGAGGTAAAAACGTAATGTCAAAAGAAAAATTTGTAAGAAACAAACCCCATTGTAACATTGGGACTATTGGTCATGTCGACCATGGTAAAACAACTCTTACTGCCGCAATTACAAATGTATTAGCACAAGCTGGCGGCGGAACTGCAGTTGCTTATGATCAAATTGATAAAGCACCTGAAGAAAAAGAGAGAGGTATAACAATTTCAACAGCACACGTTGAGTATGAAACTGAAAAAAGACACTATGCTCATGTAGATTGTCCTGGACACGCTGACTATGTTAAAAACATGATAACTGGAGCTGCGCAAATGGATGGAGCAATATTAGTTGTAAACGCAGCTGATGGTCCAATGCCACAAACAAGAGAACACATTTTATTAGGAAGACAAGTTGGTATTCCTGCAATTGTTGTTTATTTAAACAAAGTAGACCAAGTTGATGATAAAGAAATGATCGAACTTGTTGAGGAAGAAATTAGAGAGCTTTTAACTTCATACAAATACCCAGGTGACAAAACACCAATCGTTAAAGGTTCAGCTTTAGCAGCAGTCGAAGGAAGAGATGATGAAATTGGAAAAAATTCAATTTTGGAATTAATGAAAGCTGTTGACGAACATATACCTCAGCCAGCAAGAGAGGTTGATAAACCATTCTTGATGCCAGTTGAGGATGTATTCTCAATTTCTGGAAGAGGTACTGTTGCAACTGGTAGAGTAGAGTCAGGTGTAATTAAAACTGGTGAAGAAGTTGAAATAGTTGGAATTAGAGAAACAAAAAAATCAGTATGTACTGGAGTAGAAATGTTTAGAAAACTTTTAGATTCTGGTGAAGCTGGTGATAATGTTGGAATTTTATTAAGAGGTATAGAAAGAGACGATATTGAAAGAGGTCAAGTTCTTTGTAAACCAGGTTCAATTACTCCACATACTAAATTTGAAGCTCAAGCATATGTACTTAAAAAGGACGAGGGTGGAAGGCACACTCCTTTCTTTACTAAATACAGACCGCAGTTTTATTTTAGAACAACAGATGTTACAGGTGAAGTGGAATTGCCAGCTGGTACTGAAATGGTTATGCCAGGTGATGATGCTAAATTTACTGTTAAACTAATTACACCAATTGCTATGGCAGAGAAATTAAACTTTGCAATTAGAGAAGGTGGAAGAACTGTTGGAGCAGGAGTAGTAACTAAAATTATAGAGTAACTCTATAAATAGGAGTGTAGCTCAATTGGTAGAGCGCCGGTCTCCAAAACCGGAGGCTGAGGGTTCGAGTCCCTCCGCTCCTGCCAATTTGAGCTTTGAAATTATGAGAAACCCGATTAAATTTATACAGGAAGTTAAACAAGAAGCTTTTAAAGTCACTTGGCCAACTTGGAAAGAGACATTGCAAGGTGCTTTAATGGTATTTGTGATGGCAGTTGTTATGTCTTTATTCTTTCTTCTTTTAGATCAGGTTTTGAAGTTTTTCTTAGAACTTTTACTTAAAGTGAGTATTTAATGAAAAATTGGTACATTGTGCAGTCTCATTCAAGTTTTGAGAATAAAGTTGCTTCTTTAATTAAAGAGGAAGCAGATAAAGCTAAAATTGCTGATAAGTTTGAAGAGATTATTGTTCCTACTCACGATGTTACTGAGGTTAAGAGAGGCAAAAGAATTCAAAGAAAAAAAAAATATTTCCCAGGTTATGTATTAATTAAGAGTGAGATGGATAATAACATCTATCACATGATTAAGAATATAAAGAGAGTCAGTGGATTTTTAGGAACAAAAGGTATTCCTGTTCCAGTTTCAGATAAAGAAGTAGAAAAAATATTAGGTCAGATCAAAGATGGTGTTGCTCAGCCAAAATCGGGTGTAGATTACAGTGTTGGTGAAAAAGTACAGGTTGTAGATGGTCCATTTGCATCATTTACTGGAATGATTGAGGAAATTGATGAAGAAAAAGCTAGACTTAAGGTGTCAGTTTCTATATTTGGTCGTCCTACACCAGTAGATTTAGAATATAATCAGGTTGAGAAGGTAAGTTAATGGCAAAAGAAATTAGCGGATTTATAAAGTTACAAATTAAAGGCGGTCAAGCTAATCCAGCTCCCCCAGTTGGCCCTGCATTAGGTCAACGTGGTGTAAATATTATGGAGTTTTGCAAAGCTTTTAATGACAAAACTAAATCAATGGCAGGTAAACCTGTTCCAGTTGAAATCACTGTATATAAAGACAAAAAATTTGATTTTAAAATTAAATCACCACCAGCATCTTTTTACATTAAAGAAGCAGTAAAACTCAAAGGTGGTTCAAAAGAGCCTGGTAGAAATATTGTTGCCTCAATTACAAAAAAACAATTAGAGAATATAGCAAAAGAAAAAATGAATGATTTAAATGCGCATGATATTGAAGAAGCAATAAAAATTATTGCAGGATCAGCAAGATCAATGGGTATTGAGGTAAAAGAATAATGTCATCTAAAAGATATAAGAAATTACCCGAAAAGACTAAAGACTTAAATGCAGAGTCTATCGAAAAATTATTACCCGAACTTAAAAAGAATTGCACAACTAAATTTGACGAATCTTTAGATTTGAGTTTTCAAATTAATAACAAACAAAAGAAAAGTGAAGTTAACATAAGAACAGTAGTTAATTTGCCTGGTGGAACAGGTAAGAAAGTTAAAGTTGCCGTAGTTTGCGAGGATAATAAAGCGCAAGATGCAAAAGATGCTGGAGCAGATATTGTGGGTGGTGACGAATTTGTTGAAAGAATTAAAAGCGGAGAATTAAACTTTGAAAAATTAATTTGTACTCCTGGAATGATGATTAAACTTTCTAAATTAGGAAAAGTTCTAGGACCAAAAGGTTTAATGCCAAATCCTAAACTTGGTTCAGTTTCTGAAAATATTAAAGAAGCTGTGACTAATGCTAAATCTGGTCAAGTAGAAATTCGAAATGACAAAGACGGAAACATTGGAGTTAGTATCGGTAAAAAATCTTTTAGTGATGATCAATTACTAAAAAATTACAATGCAATTTTAGATGCTTTAGATAAAGAAAAATCAAACAACACTTTAAAAGGTGATTTAATTAGAAGTGTATTTGCAACATCAACAATGGGTGTTTCATATAAAGTTAAATTAGGTAAATCGATATAGTTATGATGAATAAAGAACAAAAGAAAAATTATATTGAAGAGATGACTAGTAAGTTTGAGAACAGCAAAGCTGTTATGGTTACCCATTATCAAGGTTTAACTATGACTCAATTAGATGAATTGAGAGCGAAAATGAGAGAACATGGAATAATTTTCAAAATAACCAAAAACAGAATTACAAAATTAGCTTTAGAAAAAACAAGGTGTAAAGATTTATCAAATTTATTTACTGGTCCTACGGCTGTTGCATTTGGAGAGGATGCTATAATGTCAGCAAGGATTCTCTCAAAATTTGCAAAAGATAACGAAAACCTAAAATTAATTGGTGGAATCATGGATAACGAGGTCTTGGATCAGGCTGGTGTCCAAAATGTAGCAAGTTTACCTACATTAGATGAAGCAAGAGCTAATATTGTGGGTATTTTGAATGCTTCTGCATCTAAATTAATCAGTATTTTGCTTGCACATTCAGAAAAAATGAGTAGTTTGTCCGCAGAAAATTCTGAAACACAACCCAAAGAGTAAAACATATGCCAGACCTTAACAAAATTATCGAAGACTTATCAAGCTTGACAGTTGCAGAAGCAGCAGAACTATCAAAACAATTAGAAGAAAAATGGGGTGTAACTCCTATGGCAGCAGCAGCTCCAGCAGCAGCAGGTGGTGCGGCTCCAGCAGAGGATAAAGATGATTTTACAATCATGTTAGTTTCTGCAGGTGATAAAAAAATTAATGTTATTAAAGAAGTAAGAGCAGCTACTTCATTAGGTTTAAAAGAGGCCAAAGATCTTGTAGAGGGAGCACCAAAAGAAGTTAAATCTGGTGTAAACAAAAAAGATGCTGAAGAGATCAAAGCTAAATTAGAAGCTGCTGGCGCTAAAGTAGAACTTAAATAAATTAAATAGAAAGAATTTGAATACTGATTATTTTTAATCAGTATTTATAAACATAGATGCAATTATCTTTTACTGAAAAGAAAAACATTAGAAAAAGTTTTGGTAAACTAAAAGAAAGTTTATCTATACCTAACTTAATTGAAGTACAAAAAAATTCATACAAAGAATTAACTGAGTTTAATGTTGAGGCAGAAGAACTTACTAAGGGTTTTGATAGAGTATTTAAAAGCATTTTTCCAATAGAGGATTTAAATGATAAAGCAACTTTAGAATATGTTTCTTACAGATTAGAGAAACCTAAATTTGATGTTGAAGAATGTATAGCAAGAGGCCTTACTTATTCATCAGCTCTTAAGTGTACTTTAAGATTAGTAGTTTACGAAATAGATCAAGAAAATAACACAAAAGATATTTTATCAGCTAAAGAGCAAGAAGTTTATATGGGTGAAGTTCCCATGATGACTAACAGTGGAACTTTTATTACTAACGGTGTTCAAAGAGTTGTTGTAAATCAAATGCACAGAAGTCCAGGTGTATTTTTTGATCATGATAAAGGAAAAACTCATGCAAGTGGTAAACTTTTATTTAATTGCAGAGTAATACCTAATAGAGGTTCTTGGTTAGATTTTGAATATGATGTTAAAGATTTCCTATATTTTAAAATTGATAGAAAAAAGAAAATTTTATCGTCTACTTTATTATTAGCGTTAGGTTACACAAAATCAGAAATAGCAGATGAGTTCTATGAAAGTGAACAATATACTTTTGATCCAAAAACACAAAAATGGAGAACTAAATTTAATCCTGAAAACTATAAGGCTAAAAATTTTTCAGAAGAAGTAATTGACGCAAAGACTGGTAAAGTAGTAATTAAATTAGGTGACAAGATTAATTTTTTAAGTGCGAAAAAATTAGCTAATGATGGCCTAAAAGATATATTGGTCTCAAGAGAGTCCTTGTTTGGTAAAATTTTGCATGCTGATGTTAAAGTTAGTGAAGAAGAAGAGGGTGTATTCAAAATTGGAACTGAGTTAAATGATACAATTATTCAGCAAATTACAGATGCAAATATACACACACTTAAAATTTCGATTACAAATTCTATAAATAAAGGGCCTTATTTGCTTACAACTATTTTAGCAGATAAAAACAACACTAAAGACGAAGCCATCACAGAAATATATAAAATGTTAAGACCTGGTGAACCGCCAACGATAGAGATAGCAACTCAAATATTTAATAATCTTTTTTTCAGCTCGGACAGATATGATTTATCAGATGTTGGAAGAGTTAAAATGAACTCAAGATTAAACCAAGAGTGTTCTGACAAAATTACCATATTAAGAAACGACGATATTATTGCAATAATTCATAAGATGTTGGATTTACGTGATGGTAAAGATGATGTTGATGATATAGATCACCTTGGAAATAGAAGAGTGCGATCTGTAGGAGAGCTAGTTGAGAATCAAGCTAGAATTGGTGTCTATAGAATGGAAAGAGCTATTAAAGAAAAAATGACAACTCTAGATGTAGAGTCAGCAATGCCACAAGATCTAATTAATGCAAAACCATTAACAGTTTCACTAAAAGATTTTTTTGCAAGTTCACAACTTTCTCAGTTTATGGACCAAACAAATCCATTATCTGAAATTACTCACAAAAGAAGAGTTTCAGCTTTAGGTCCAGGTGGTTTAACAAGAGAAAGAGCAGGTTTTGAAGTTCGAGACGTACATCCAACTCATTACGGAAGAATTTGTCCAATAGAGACACCAGAAGGTCCAAATATTGGTTTGATAAATAGTCTGTCCACTTATGCTAAAATTAATAAATATGGCTTTATTGAGAGCCCTTATAAAAGAGTTAAAGATGGTGTTGTTCAACACAAAGTTGAATACTTATCAGCAATGGAAGAAACAAAATTTACTATTGCCCAAGCAAATACAAAACTCGACAAAAATGGAAAAATTACTGAGGAATTAGTTTCTTGCAGACAAAATTTAAACTTTCTTCTAGCTAAACCAGACTCTATTGATTACATCGACGTATCACCAAAACAACTAGTTTCAGTTGCTGCATCATTAATTCCATTTTTAGAAAATGACGATGCAAACAGAGCCTTAATGGGATCAAATATGATGAGACAGGCAGTTCCATTATTAAAACCTGAGTCGCCACTTGTTGGAACAGGAATAGAAAGCGATGTTGCATTGGACTCTGGAGTAACTATTGTTGCTAAGCGAGACGGTACTGTTGATAAAATAGATGGTAAAAGAATTGTTATAAAAGTAACTGAGGAAACAGACTTTAGTAAGTCTGGTGTTGATATTTATAATCTTCAAAAATTTAAAAGATCAAACCAAAATACTTGTATAAATCAAAGACCACTAGTTAGAGTTGGGGACAAAGTTAAATCTGGAGATATTATTGCAGATGGTCCCTCTACAAAATTAGGTGAACTTGCTTTAGGTAAGAATGTTACTGTAGCATTCATGCCGTGGCAAGGTTACAATTTTGAAGATTCAATACTTATTTCAGAAAGATGTGTTACAGATGACGTATTTACATCAGTTCATATTGTTGAATACGAAATAATGGCGAGAGACACAAAGCTTGGTGAAGAAGAAATAACAAGAGATATACCAAATGTGAATGAGGAAGCTTTAAAAAATCTTGATGAGTCAGGGATAGTTTATATTGGTGCTGAGGTTAATGCTGGAGACATTTTAGTTGGTAAAGTTACTCCAAAAGGTGACTCAGCTTCTGGTCCTGAAGAAAAATTATTAAGATCAATATTTGGAGAAAAAGCTATAGACGTAACAGATACATCTTTAAGGATGTCTAGAGGATCAAGTGGAACGGTAGTTGATGTTAGAGTATTCAATAGACATGGAATTGATAAAGATGAAAGATCAATAACTATTGAAAGAGCTGAAATTGAGCAAGTTCAACAAGATAAAATTGTTGAGGAAGAGATATTGGAAAGAAGCATTAAACAAAGAGCTTCTCAATTTCTATCAGGATCGTCTTTAACTAAAAAAATAAAAGATTTGTCTGAAGGAACTAAATTAGATTTTGATATAATTAATAAACTTTCAATAAATGATATATTTAAAATCACAGTTGGAAATTTAAATGATGAGGCAACATTAGCTCAATTAAAAGATCAGTATAATAAGGCAAAACAAGACATTACAGAGAGATTTGAAGATAAAGTTTTAAAAATTAGAAGTGGAGACGATTTATTACCAAGTGTTATGAAAATGGTAAAAGTATTCGTGGCTATAAAAAGAAGATTAAGACCAGGTGATAAGATGTCAGGAAGACATGGTAATAAAGGCGTTGTGAGTAAAATTGTACCTGTTGAAGATATGCCATATAGAGAAGACGGCAGACCAGTTGATATTGTGTTAAATCCTTTGGGTGTTCCAAGTAGGATGAACGTTGGACAAATTTTAGAGACACATTTGGGTTGGGCATGTAAAGAGTTTGGAGAACAAGTAAAAAATTTAGTTAACGAAAATAACAAAAAAATTGAAAGGACAGAAAAAATTGAAAAATTCTTAAAATCTGTTTACGGGGAAGAAATTTTCAATGAAAAAGTTGATAAGTTAAGTAAAAATGAATTTAAAGATCTTTGTGAAAATTTACAAAATGGTATAGCAATTTCAACACCTGTTTTTGATGGTGCTAAAGAAAAAAATGTTACAGAGATGCTTAAACTAGCAAATTTACCAGGATCTGGTCAAACTTATTTATGGGATGGACGTACAGGAGAAAAATTTGATAGACCAGTTACAGTTGGAATAATCTACATGCTAAAACTTCATCACTTAGTTGAAGATAAAATTCATGCAAGATCTACAGGACCTTATAGTCTAGTTACTCAACAACCCCTTGGTGGTAAGGCACAGTTAGGTGGTCAGAGATTTGGTGAAATGGAGGTGTGGGCCCTTGAAGCTTATGGTGCATCATACACATTGCAAGAAATTTTAACTGTTAAATCTGACGATGTTGCCGGAAGAGTTAAAGTTTATGAGACAATAGTAAAAGGTGAGGAGAATTTTGAGTCTGGAATACCAGAGTCATTTAACGTTTTAGTAAAAGAGATTAAATCATTAGCATTAAATGTGGAGCTTAATTAATGAAAAAAGAATTAACAGATTTATTTAAGGGTAGTGAAATTTCAGAAGCACAAAATTTTAATAGTATTAAAATTTCATTAGCAAGTCCGGAAAAAATTAAATCTTGGACATTTGGAGAAATTAAGAAACCCGAAACAATTAATTATAGAACGTTTAGACCTGAAAAAGATGGTTTATTTTGTGCAAGAATTTTTGGACCAATAAAGGATTATGAGTGTTTATGCGGCAAATATAAACGAATGAAATTTAGAGGAATTATTTGTGAGAAGTGCGGTGTTGAAGTTACTAAATCAAATGTAAGAAGAGAGAGAATGGGCCACATTAATCTTGCTACACCAGTAGCGCATATTTGGTTCTTAAAGTCTCTTCCTAGCAGAATTGCTTTGGCTGTAGATATGAAGTTAAAGGAAATTGAGAGAGTTCTTTATTTTGAAAACTTTATTGTGATAGAACCGGGTTTAACTGGTTTACAAAAAAATCAACTTTTAAACGAAGAAGAATTAGCAAAATATCAAGACGAATTTGGTGAAGAGAGCTTTACATCAGGAATTGGAGCAGAAGCCGTTCTTGAGATGTTAAAAAATTTAGATTTAGAATTAGAAAGAAAAAATCTTGTTAGCTTTATTAAGGAAACTAAGTCAAAAGTTAACGAAGAAAGAGCGATAAAAAGATTAAAACTAATAGAATCTTTCATAGAAACTGGCCAAAAACCTGAGTGGATGATTATGACTGTAGTTCCAGTTATACCACCTGAATTGAGACCTTTGGTTCCATTAGATGGTGGAAGATTTGCTACTTCAGATCTTAACGATTTGTACAGAAGAGTAATTAACAGAAATAATAGATTAAAAAGATTAATGGATCTCAAAGCACCAGATATCATTGTCAGAAATGAAAAAAGGATGCTTCAAGAATCTGTTGACGCTCTATTTGATAACGGGAGAAGAGGTAGGGTAATTACAGGAACAGGTAAAAGACCACTCAAATCTCTTGCTGAAATGCTAAAAGGTAAACAAGGTAGATTTAGACAAAATCTATTAGGTAAAAGAGTTGATTATTCGGGAAGATCTGTAATTGTTGTCGGTCCAGATTTGAAATTACATGAGTGTGGTTTACCAAAAAAAATGGCTTTAGAATTATTTAAACCATTTTTATATGCAAGATTAAACAAATTAGGGTTAGCATCAACAATTAAACAAGCTAAAAAATTAGTCGAAAAAGAGACAAATGCGGTTTGGGATTCTTTAGAATTGATTGTTAGAGAGCACCCTGTGCTTTTAAATAGAGCACCAACACTTCATAGACTTGGGGTTCAAGCATTTGAGCCAAAATTAATTGAAGGTGATGCAATTGAATTACATCCTTTAACTTGTGCAGCATTTAACGCTGACTTTGATGGTGACCAAATGGCGGTTCACGTTCCATTAAGCTTAGAAGCACAATTAGAAGCAAGAATCTTAATGTTGTCTACAAATAATATTCTTTCCCCTTCTAATGGTAAACCAATTATTGTTCCAAGTCAGGACATGATTTTAGGAATTTATTATCTCTCACAAGATCCAATATCCGATAAACCAGCTGGATATTTTATAAATTCAGATCAAATTGAATTTGCTTTAGCTTCTGGTCAAATAAATGTACATAGCACAATAATTTCAAGATATGAGACTATAGATGAACAAGGGAATAAGAAAATAGAAAAATACACCTCTACAGCTGGAAGATTTTTATTAGCAAATTTATTACCTAAGAATAGTAATATTAAGTTCTCTTTAGTAGATAGATTATTACCTAAAAAGGTGGTTTCAGAAATAATAGATGTTGTTTTTAGATTTTGTGGTCAAAAAACAACTGTAATTTTCTGTGATAAACTTAAAGATTTAGGATTCAAACATGCGTTTAAAGCAGGAATTTCCTTTGGAAAAGATGATCTTGTAATTCCAGCAAACAAAACTCAATTAATTGATGATACTAAGAAATTAATTGCTGATTATGAAACACAATACGCAGAGGGTTTAATTACAAGAGGTGAAAAATACAACAAAGTTGTAGATGCTTGGTCTAAATGTACAGACAAAGTTGCTGGCGAAATGATGAAGGGAATTTCAGCAACAGAAAAAACTGATGAAGGCTTAAAAATAAATTCTGTATTTATGATGGCCGACAGTGGAGCTAGAGGATCAGCTGCTCAAATGAAACAATTAGCTGGTATGAGAGGTTTGATTGCTAAGCCTTCAGGTGAAATTATTGAAAGCCCCATTATTTCAAACTTTAAAGAGGGATTAACTGCTTTAGAGTACTTTAACTCAACTCATGGAGCGAGAAAAGGATTAGCAGACACGGCACTAAAAACTGCTAGTTCTGGATACTTAACTAGAAGACTATGTGATGTTGCTCAAGATTTAACAATAACTAAAGTTAAATGTGATGATCCTGGATTTATTGAGCTTTCTGAAATTTTAGAAGGTGGTAATGTTGTTGTAAGTTTATCTGAAAGAGCTTTAGGTAGAGTTACAGCTGCTGAAGTTAAAAACCCTTTATCTGGTGAGGTAATAATTAAAAAATCTGAAATGATTGACGAGGCAGGTTGTGATAAAATTGATGCTGCAGGTGTTAAATCAATTAAAGTTTATTCGGTAATGACTTGTAGTTCAAAAGAAGGTGTTTGTGCTATTTGTTATGGAAGAGATTTATCAAGAGGTAAGATGGTTCATGTTGGGGAAGCTATTGGAATGATTTCAGCTCAATCAATTGGAGAACCAGGAACACAATTAACAATGAGAACTTTCCACGTTGGGGGAACAGCTTCTGTTAAGCAAGATTCTCAAATAGTTACTAAAAGCGATGGAACTTTAAAAATAATAAACTCTAATATCTTAGAGGATTCTAAGAAAAATTTGATTGTTATGGGAAGAAACACTCAGCTATCAATAGAAGATGATAAAGGAGTTCAGATAGCAGTTTATAAAGTTGCTTACGGGTCAAGATTATTTTTCAACAATGGTGATAGAGTAAAAGCAAATACTAAAATATGTGAATGGGATCCATATACCACACCAGTTATTGCGGAGAAAAGTGGTACAGCAAGTTATGTAGATTTAATTGATGGTGTATCAATTCAAGAAACTACCGATGATGCAACAGGTATTTCCTCTAAATCAGTAATTGATTGGAGAGGTCAATCAAAAAGCACTGACTTAAAACCTAGAATTACTCTTAGAGATGAAAAAGGAAATGTGATTAAAAAAGCTGACGACAATGAAGCTAGATATTATTTAGTACCAGATTCGATTTTATCAATTAAAGATGGTCAAAAAGTTTATGCGGGCGACGTAATTGCAAGACTACCCAAAGAAACTACGAAAACAAAAGATATAACTGGGGGTCTTCCAAGAGTTGCTGAGTTATTCGAAGCTAGAAAAGCGAAAGATAGTGCAATCATTGCTGAAAATGATGGTAGTGTAGTATTTGGAAAAGAAGTAAGAGGTAAACAAAGAGTATCTATTGTTCCTGAAGATGGATCAGAACCTTCAAATTATTTAATTCCAAAAGGTAAACATATCAATTTCAACCCAGGAGAAAAAATTCAAAAAGGAGAATATCTTTTAGATGGCCAGCCATTACCACACGATATTTTAAGAATTTTAGGAATAAAAGAATTAACAGAATATTTTGTTAATCAAGTTCAAGAAGTCTATAGATTACAAGGTGTAATAATAAACGATAAACATATCGAAACTATTTTAAGACAAATGCTTAAAAAGGTTGAGGTTAAAGTATCAGGTGACTCAAGTTATTTGCCTGGTGAAGTAGTTGACAGAATTAAGTTTGATAATACCAATGAAAAATTAGTTGCAGAGGGCAAAACACCAGCTGTTGGTGAGAGAGTTCTAATGGGTATCACTAAAGCTTCACTTCAAACTGAATCGTTTATTTCAGCAGCTTCGTTCCAAGAAACTACAAGAGTATTAACAGATGCTGCAATTAAAGGAAAAGTTGATCCATTAAATGGTCTAAAAGAGAACGTAATTGTTGGAAGATTGGTTCCAGCAGGCACTGGTAATATTAAAAATAGATGGAACAATAAAGCTCTAGAAGATGATAATAATTTTTTAGCAGAGCAGGATAAAATAGAAGCTTCAGAACCTGAAGAAACACAGGCAAATCAATAAAAAAATCGCCTAAAAATTGCAGTTTTAGTTTGACAAAGGGCTATTAATAAGTAATTTGGCGATGTTTTTGGTTGGAATGTAGTGCTTCTAACAGTACTAAACGCTGCCACAAAATAACCTGTCAGTTATTTTCATCTAAAAATAAATTAATTAATTTTAAAATATTTATGCCAACTATTAATCAGTTGTTAAGAAAAAAAAGAGTTAAACCAGCAGCTAGGAACAAAGTCCCGGCTTTGCAAAAACAACCTTTAAAGAGAGGTGTTTGTGTTAAAGTTTACACAACAACTCCTAAGAAACCAAACTCTGCATTAAGAAAAGTTGCTAGAGTAAGATTATCAAATGGATTTGAGGTTACAGCTTATATTCCTGGTGAAGGTCACAATCTACAGGAACACTCTGTAGTACTGATTAGAGGTGGTAGGGTAAAAGATTTACCAGGAGTTCGTTATCATATTTTAAGAGGTAATCTAGATACGCAAGGTGTTGCAAACAGAAAACAAAGAAGATCTTTATACGGAACAAAAAAAGGTAAATAATGTCTAGAAAAAAAACTCAACCAAAAAAAAATGTAGTTCCAGATCCAAAATTTAAATCAACTATTATTCCAAAGTTAATTAACAACATCATGTACGATGGTAAAAGAGGCATTGCTGCTAAAATTGTTTATGATGCAATTGATAAAATTAAATCAAAAACGAAAGATGAACCAATAAATATTTTTAATGAAGCAATTAATAACATTAAACCAACTGTAGAAGTTAGGTCTAGAAGAGTTGGTGGTGCAACTTATCAAGTTCCTGTTGAAGTAAAAAGTAAAAGAGCTCAAGCTTTAGCTATTAGATGGTTAGTTGAGTCAGCAAGAAAAAGAAAAGATAAACACATGGCAGATAAAATTTTTAATGAGCTTTATGATGCTTATGAAAAAAAAGGAGCTGCTGTTAAAAAAAGAGAGGATGTGCATAAAATGGCAGAGTCTAACAAGGCATTTGCCCATTTTAGGTGGTAATAAGATATGGCTAGAACTCATTCATTAGATAAATATAGAAATATTGGGATCATGGCCCATATAGACGCTGGGAAAACAACTACTACAGAAAGAATTTTATATTATACAGGTAAAAGCCATAAAATTGGTGAAGTGCATGATGGTGCAGCAACCATGGATTGGATGGAGCAAGAACAAGAAAGAGGAATTACAATTACTTCTGCAGCAACTACTTGTTTTTGGAATGATCACAGAGTTAATATTATTGATACCCCAGGCCACGTAGACTTTACTATTGAAGTAGAGAGATCTTTGAAAGTTTTAGATGGTGCCGTAGCTGTTTTTGATGGTGTAGCAGGTGTAGAACCACAATCTGAAACAGTATGGAGACAAGCAGACAAATATAAAGTTCCAAGAATTTGTTTTGTAAATAAACTAGATAGAACAGGTGCTGATTTCTTTAGATGTGTTGACATGATTAAAGATAGATTAGGTGCTAAGCCATTAGTATTACAAGTTCCAATTGGAATTGAGGCTTCTTTAACTGGAGTTGTTGATTTAGTTAAAATGAAAGCTCAAGTTTGGAAAAATGAGGCATTAGGTGCTGAATGGGAATACAAAGATATACCTGATGATCTTAAAGAAATTACTGAAAAATATAGAACAGAATTAATCGAAACTGCTGTAGAGCAAGACGAAAAATTAATGGAGTCTTATTTAAATGGAGAGGAAATTAAAGAGGAAGATTTAGTTAAGTGTATTAGAAAAGGAACATTGAACTTTAGTTTTGTACCAGTTTTAACTGGATCTGCGTTTAAAAATAAAGGTGTTCAACCTTTATTAGATGCGGTTGTAAATTACTTGCCAAGCCCAGTAGATATTGGCTCAATTAAAGGCACTAAAGTTGGTTCAGAAGATGAAGTTGAGATGAAATTTGATGATGGATCGTCTTTTTCTGGTTTAGCATTTAAAGTTGCAAACGATCCATTTGTAGGTTCTTTAACATTTGTTAGAATTTATTCTGGAACAATTAAGTCTGGTACTGCCGTATACAACTCTTCATCTGACAAAGAAGAAAGAGTTGGCCGTATGCTTTTAATGCATGCTAATTCAAGAGAAGATATTAAAGAAGCTAACGCAGGTGATATTGTTTCACTAGCGGGATTAAAAAATACTATGACTGGTCACACTTTATGTGACAAAGAAAATCCAGTTTTATTAGAGCCAATGGAATTCCCAGAGCCAGTAATTGAAATTGCTGTAGAGCCAAAAACAAAAGGTGATCAAGAAAAAATGGGTGAAGCTTTAGCAAGATTAGCTAAAGAGGATCCATCATTTAGAGTTTCTTCAGATGAAGAGTCAGGTCAAACAATTATTAAAGGTATGGGTGAACTTCACTTAGATATTATTGTTGATCGAATGAAAAGAGAATTTAAAGTTGAAGCAAACGTAGGTGCTCCACAAGTTGCTTACAGAGAGACTATAGAAAAATCGGCTGAGTATGAATACATACATAAAAAACAAAGTGGTGGTGCTGGTCAGTTTGCTAAAGTAAAATTATTTGTTGAACCTCAAGAACCAGGAAAAGGAAGAGAAGTTGAAAGTGCTATTAAAGGTGGAGCTATTCCAAAAGAATTTATTCCTGGTGTTGAAAAAGGTATTGAAACTGTCTCTGATAGTGGAATTTTGGCAGGTTTCCCAATGATTGATTATAAAGTAACAATTGTTGATGGTTTACATCATGATGTTGACTCAAGCGTTTTAGCTTTTGAACTAGCAAGTAGAGCGTGTTTTAAAGAAGCTTGTACTCAAGGTGGTTTAAAACTTTTAGAACCAATAATGAGAGTAGAAGTTGTTACTCCCGAAGATTATATGGGAGATGTTATTGGTGATTTAAATAGTAGAAGAGGTCAAATTAGTACTCAAGAACAAAGAGGAAATGCTACTGTAATTACAGCTATGGTTCCTCTAGCTAATATGTTCGGTTATATAAATAATCTTAGATCAATGTCACAAGGAAGAGCACAATATTCAATGTTCTTCGATCATTATTCTAAAGTTCCTCAAAACGTTCAAGACGAAGTAACCAAAAAGGTAGCAGGATAATGGAAAAGCAAAATATAAGAATAAAATTAAGAGCTTACGATAATAAAGTTCTAGACGCTTCTACAGAGGAAATCGTAAACACAGTAAAAAGAACCGGAGCTACAATTAAAGGACCTATTCCATTACCTACAAGAATTGAAAGATATACTGTATTAAGATCACCTCACATAGATAAGAAAAGTAGAGAACAATTTGAGTCAAGAACACACAAAAGATTAATCGATATTATTGAACCAACACCACAAACTGTAGAAGCTTTGATGAAACTTGATTTGGCTTCCGGTGTAGATGTGGAGATAAAAATTTAATCATGAGTGAGATTGCTTTATTAGGAAAAAAAATAGGAATGACAAGAGAGTTTTATAAATCTGGTCAATTAGTTCCTGTGACTGTACTAAAGGTTGAAAAAGCTAGAGTTATTCAGGTTATTGAAGAGGAAACAAGAGGATACAAAGCTGTTCAGCTTGGATATGGAAAAATTAAAAATTCAAAACTAACAAAATCAATGAAAGGTGTTTTTGCTAAAAAAAATACTGAAGCTAAGAAAAAATTAAAAGAATTTCGAGTAAATGACACATCTGTTTACAAAGAAGGAAACGAGTTTGGTTTAGAAATATTCAAAGATATTAAATTTGTAGACACAAGATCAAAAACAATTGGTAAAGGTTTTGCAGGTGCTATGAAGAGACATAATTTTGGTGGTTTAAGAGCCAGTCATGGTGTTTCTATATCTCACAGAGCACATGGTTCAACAGGACATAGTCAAGACCCAGGGAAAGTTTTTAAAGGAAAAAAAATGGCTGGTCATATGGGTGACAAGCTAAGAACAATGCAAAATATTGAAATAATAAAAACTGACTTAGAAAACGAACTTCTTTACTTAAAAGGATCAATACCTGGTTCAAAAAATTCTGAAGTAATGGTTAAAAAATCAGTAAAAAATATAAGCAAAATGACAATTGGTGAGAAACAAGCAGCTGCTGAAGAGGCTAAAAAAACACCTGAGAAAAAGAAAAAATAATGAAATTAGATAAAATTAGCATAGACGGAAAAAAAGATAGTATTGAAGTTTTGGATAAAATTTTTTCTGCTAAAATTAACCATAAATTAGTTAGCGCTGTTCTATATAAAACAAATGCTAATTACAAAGGAAGGCATGCCAAAACTAAACAACAAAATGAAGTAAAAGGACCAACTTCAAAAATATATGCTCAAAAAGGAACTGGTGGTGCAAGGCATGCTAGTAGAAAGGCTCCTATATTTGTTGGCGGTGGTATTGCTCATGGACCAAAGGGTGAATTAGCTTATAGAAAAAGAAAACTAAACAAAACTGAGAAAAAACAAAGTGTAGCTTCACTAATTACAGAAAAAAATAATAATAAAAACTTATTAATCTTAAATGACTTTAGTTCAGAAATAAAAAAAACTAAAGAGATGAACTCAATTATTAATAAACTTGAAATTACAAATTCACTAATAATTCTAGACAAAAATTCAAAAGAAAAAATCGAAAAATCAGTAAGAAATATTCCAAATGTTAAAGTTACAGATGTAAATCATTTCAGTGCTTACGACATTATTAAATTTAAAAAAGTAGTTTTCACAGAAAGCTCTGTAAAAGAATTAGAAAAGAGATATTCATAAAATGGAAAAAATTCACTTATACGACAAAATTCTTTTTCCAGTGGTTACTGAGAAATCTACTAATTTATCTGAACTTAATAAAATTGTTTTTAAAGTTCCAGATGGAGCAAACAAGAAAAATTTAAAAAAGAATATAGAAAAAATATTTAAAGTTAATGTGACTAAAATAAATATTATAAACAAACAAAATAGAACAAAAGTTACAAGAGGTAGAAAAGTAAAAGTATCTGGTTATAAAAAAGCAATAATAACTTTAAAAAAAGGTCAAAGTATTGATCTAACAACAGGAATTTAATAAATGGCATTAAAAACTTTTAAACCATACACAAAATCTACAAGAGGCACTATTTTAGTTGATAGAACTGGTTTATGGAAAGGTAAACCATTTAAGTCATTAGTCTCTCCAAAAAATGCCATGAAGGGTAGAAATAACAATGGTCATATTACCTCTATTAATAGAGCTGGTGGACATAAAAAAATGTACAGACATGTTGATTTTTATAGAAAAAAATTCGACATGGAAGCTACAGTTGAAAGAATAGAATATGATCCAAATAGATCATGTTATATCATGTTAGTTAAATTTGAAGATAATACGCATGCATACTTCTTAGCACCACAAAAAATTAAAGTTGGAGATAAAGTTGAAAGTGGTTCTAAAAAAGAAATTAAAGTAGGTAATTGTATGCCATTGCAAGATATTCCAGTGGGTATAAACATACATAATGTTGAGATACAGCCGGGTGGTGGTGGAAAAATAGCTAGAGCTGCTGGTTCATCAGTTACTATTAGTGGTCTAGATGGAAATTATAGTTTAATAAAATTAGCCTCAGGTGAAGTTAGAAAAATAGATTCAAGAGCTTTAGCTACAATTGGAATTTTAAGTAATCCAGATCAAAAAAATATCAAAATTGGAAAAGCAGGTAGATCAAGATGGTTGGGTAGAAGACCTCATACTAGAGGTGTTGTTAAAAACCCAGTTGATCACCCACATGGAGGTGGTGAAGGAAAATCTGCTGGAGGAAGACATCCAGTTTCACCTACAGGACAATCTGCTAAAGGTTTAAAAACTAGAGATAATAAGAGAACAGATAAATTTATAGTTAAGAGAAGAAATAAGAGGAAGGATACTAAGTAATGGCTAGAGCAGTTTGGAAAGGACCATTTGTTGAGGAAAGCTTAATGAAGAAAGTAGACAAGTATAAAGACGATCCAAAGAAAATTCCCATTAAAACTTGGTCAAGAAAATCTACAATTTTACCTGATTTTGTAGGGGTAAGCTTCCAAATTTATAATGGAAAAAAATTTATACCAATAACAGTTTCAGAAGATATGGTTGGACACAAATTGGGTGAATTTGCACCAACGAGAACATTTTTTGGTCATACCCCAGCTGATAAGAAAGCTAAACCAGCAACAGCAGAGAAGAAATAATTATGGGTAAAAAAAAGAAAATTGATAAAACGAACGACAAAACAGTAAAGTCTGTTAACAACGGTATTAGATCAAGTGTTAGAAAGCTAAATCCAATACTAAAAAGCATTGTTGGCAAAAAAGTTGATGTTGCAATTAGAGATTTACAATTTTCAGAAAAGAGAGTTACTAGAGATGTTAGAAAAACTATTAGTTCAGCAGTAGCCAATGCTGAAAATAATTTTCAATACGATATTGATAAATTAATAGTTAAAGAGGCATATTGTGGAAAAAAAATAGTTATGAAAAGATTTAGACCAAGAGCCAAAGGAAGAGCGGCACCAATATTAAAACCTTGGTCAACTGTTACAATAATTTTATCAGAAGCAAAACAAATGGAGAAGCATGGGGCAAAAAGTTAATCCTGTAGGTTTTAGATTAGGGGTCAACAGAGGATGGGACTCTGTATGGTATGCTAAGAAAAAAGATTTTGGAAATTATCTAATCGAAGATTTTAAAATTAGAGAATATATCAAGAAAAATGTAATCAACTCTGGTGTATCTAAGGTAATGATCGAAAGAACCTCTAATAAGTGCTATGTTACAATTTATACTTCTAGACCAGGATTTGTGATTGGTAAAAAAGGAAGTGATATTGACAAAATTAAAAATAATCTCTCAAAATTAACTTCGAATGAAGTAAATCTAAACATAAAAGAGGTAAAAAAACCTGAGACAAATGCTTATTTGGTAGCAGAAAATATTGCACAACAACTTGTTAAAAGAATTTCTTATAGAAGAGCTATGAAAAGAGCAATGCAATCATGTATTAGACTTGGAGCAAAAGGAATTAAAGTTTCTGTGAGTGGAAGACTTGGTGGAAATGAAATAGCTAGAACAGAGTGGTTAAGAGATGGAAGCATTCCATCGCATACTTTAAGAGCTGATATTGATTATGCTGAAGCAGAAGCTCTTACAACATATGGAATTATTGGAATTAAAGTTTGGATTTATAAAGGTGAGGTTTTTGCTAGAGAATTTAGTCAAGAGACTAACAAGGTAACACCAAAGGAAAGTAAACAATAATGCTTCAACCAGTAAGAACAAAATGGAGAAAAGCTCATAAAGGTAGAATTCATGGTAATGCTACAAGAGCAAGTACTATTAATTATGGTGCTTACGCATTAAAAGCTTTACAACCTGAAAGAGTTACTGGAAAACAGATTGAAGCTGCAAGAGTTGCTTTAACACGACATATGAAAAGACAAGGAAGAGTTTGGACAAGAATATTTCCAAATATACCAGTTTCAAAAAAACCAATTGAAGTCAGAATGGGTAAAGGAAAAGGTTCACCTGAGTACTTCGCATGTAGAGTAAAACCAGGAAGAATATTATTTGAAGTTGATGGTGTTTCTGAGCAAATTGCAAAAGAAGCTTTATACAAAGCATCAGCTAAATTACCAATTAAGACTAAAACAATAAAGAGATTTGCATAATGAAAAAACAAGAAATTAAAAAATTATCAAAGGACGAAATAGTGAAGAACATTGATAAGCTTAAAAAAGATCTTTTTAATTTCAGATTTCAAAAAATGAATTCACAAGTAACAAACCCAGCTAAAATTGGAGAAACTAAAAAAACAATAGCAAGATTAAAAACAATTTTAAAAGGAAAAGCAAATGCCTAAAAAAATACTTACAGGTGTAGTTATAAGCGATAAACCAAATAAAACAGTTACTGTTATGGTAGAACGTAGATATTCTCACCCGGTTCTAAAAAAAGTAATAAGAGTTAGAAAAAACTATAATGCTCACGATGAAAATAATAAGTTCAAAACTGGTGACAAAGTTTCAATTATTGAGAGCAAACCATTTTCTAAAAATAAAAAATTTCAAGTTATGGAGAGTACAAAGTAATGATTGGTGTTCAAACAGAATTACAAGTTGCTGACAACACTGGTGCAAAAAGAATTGAGTGCATTAAAGTTCTAGGTGGATCAAAAAGAAGATACGCTAGTATTGGTGATACAATTGTGATTGCAGTAAAAGAGGCGATACCTAAAGGAAAAGTTAAAAAAGGATCTGTCCATAAAGCTGTTGTTGTAAGGGTTAAAAAAGGAATACACAGAAATGATGGTTCTAAAGTAAGATTTGATAATAATGCTGCTGTCTTAGTTGATGACAAAGGGGAGCCAGTGGGAACAAGAATTTTTGGTCCAGTTACAAGAGAATTAAGAAGTAGAGGTCAAATGAAAATTATTTCTTTGGCACCAGAGGTTTTATAATGATTAAAAAAGGTTTGAAAGTAAGAGTTTTAACTGGAAAAGACAAAAAAAAAGAGGGTGAAGTTATTGAAATTGATAGAGTTAATAACAGAGCTAAAGTTAAAGAAATAAACATGGTTAAAAAACACGTTAAAACAACAAAAGAGAAAAAAGGTGGAATTTTTCCAAAGGAAAGCTTTATTCATATTTCTAACTTAAAACTAATTGATGAAAAAGCAGCTAAGAAAAAAGAGGCTAAAAAATAATGACACCAAGATTAAAAGACATATTCAATAAAGAAATTCAACCTGCATTAAAAGATCAGTTTGGTTTTAAAAATATTTATATGGCTCCAAGGATTGAGAAAATTGTTTTAAATATGGGTCTTGGTTTAGATGCTACAGATTCTAAGATTTTAAAATCATGTGAGGAAGATATGGCTAAAATCACTGGACAAAAACCAGTTACAACAAAATTTAAAAAATCAGTAGCAAATTTTAAAACCAGAAAAGGATCAAATGCTGGTTTAAAGGTAACATTAAGAAAAAATAGAATGTATGAATTCTTAGACAGATTAGTGAATATTGCATTACCAAGAATTAAAGATTTTAGGGGTTTGTCACCAAAAGGATTTGACAAATTTGGTAATTATACATTTGGAATAAAAGAACATATAATTTTCCCAGAAGTAAGCTTTGATAGAGCAGACAAAGTTAGAGGTTTAGATATAGTAATAGTTATTAAAGCAATAAATAAAGAGCATAGTTTTGCATTACTGGAAAAAATGAATTTTCCATTTATTAAAAAAGGAGATAATTAAAAATGGCAAAGTTAAGCGCTGTTAATAAAAATAAAAAAAGAATTAAGCTTTCAGATAGGCTTTATAAGAAAAGACAAGCATTAAAGAAGATTGTAATGGATAAAAAGATTCCATTAGAAGAAAGATTTAAAGCGCAACAAAAATTATCTAAACTGCCAAGAAACTCGGCTAAAATAAGAGTTATGAATAGATGTGAGATTACAGGAAGACCTCACGGTGTTTATAGAAAATTAAAAATTTCAAGAATTGCATTAAGACAATTAGGATTACAAGGAAAGATACCTGGCTTAGTTAAATCTAGCTGGTAGAAAGGAAAATTATGAGTTTAAGTGACCCAATAGGAGATATGATTGCAAGAGTGAAGAACGCTCAAGCTAGAAATCATAAAAAAGTAGAATTACCTTCATCTAATTTTAAAACAAAAATTGCAGATATACTTAAAAATGAAGGTTTTATAAAAGATTTTAAAGTAAGTTCTGAAGAAAAAAAACCAATACTATCATTAGAACTTAAATACCATTCAGGCAATCCAGTAATTAGTGCTTTTGAAAGAGTATCAAAACCTGGGAGAAGAATTTTTTCATCTGCCGATAGCTTACCTAAAATAAATAATGGTTTAGGAATTGCTATTGTTTCAACTCCAAAAGGAGTAATGACTGATATAGATGCTAGAAAACAAAAAGTTGGTGGCGAAATAATTTGCAAGGTATTTTAATGTCTAAAATAGGTAAAATAAACATATCGATCCCTGAAAAAGTAAAAGTTGCTTTAGCTGGTAATATTATAAATATTGAAGGACCCTTAGGTAAAAAATCAATCAATGTTGATCTAGATATGTTTAATTTAGACATAATTGAAGGAAAAGAAATTTCTATTAAACCAAAAAAAGTAGATCAAAATTCAAAAAGACTTTGGGGAATGAATAGAAGTTTAATCAATAATGCTGTTATTGGATCTAGCACAGGATATGAAAAAACTCTAGAATTAGTTGGTGTTGGTTATAGAGCAGCGTTAAAAGGAAATCAGTTAAATCTACAGTTGGGTTATAGCCATGATATCAATTTTGATATACCAGAAGGTATTAAAATTACCGTTGAAAAACAAACAACATTAAAAATCACAGGATCTGATAAGCAACTAGTTGGAGAAGTTGCGTCTAAAATTAAAACATTAAGAAAAATCGAACCTTATAAAGGGAAAGGTGTTCGAGAAAAAGGACAGTATGTTCTTAAAAAAGAGGGTAAGAAAAAGTAATGAAATTAAACACTAGTATAAGAAAAAGATTCAGAGTTAGCAATAAAGTTAAAAAAGTTGCTTCAAAAGATAGATTTAGATTAAGTATTTCTAGATCATCAAAAAATATTTCAGCTCAAATAATTGATGATACAAAAAATGTGACTTTGTTATCAGCTTCATCTATAGAAAAAGATCTTAAATCAGCCGATAAAGTTAATAAAACAGAATTATCTAAATTAGTTGCTCAAAAATTAGCTAAAAAAGCTCAAGAGAAAAAAATTACTAAAATTTACTTTGATAGAGGTTCTTACAAATATCACGGTAGAATTAAAGTTTTTGCAGAAACTCTAAGAGAAAATGGAATGGAATTTTAATTATGGAAAATTTTAAGGATAAAAAAGCCGACGATATATTAGAAAAATTAGTCCACATAAATCGAATTACTAAAGTTGTTAAGGGTGGAAGAAGATTTGGATTTTCAGCGCTTGTAGTTGTTGGAAATCAAGCAGGTAAAATCGGTATAGCTCATGCAAAAGCTAAACAAGTGCCTGATGCTATTAAAAAAGCAAATGAAATGGCAAGAAGAAAACTTACCCATATACCTTTAAGAGAAGGTAGAACGATTCATCATGATGTCAAGGCAAAGGATGGTTCTGGTAGAATAGTGTTAAGAGCGGCTTCTAAGGGAACAGGAATAATTGCTGGTGGTCCAGTTAGGGCGGTGTGTGAAGTTTTAGGAGTAAAAGATATTGTTGCAAAATCTATGGGAACTTCTAATGCACACAATGTTATCAGAGCTACAATGAAAGCATTGATGAAACAAAGTTCACCAAAACAAATATCAGCGATTAGAAATAAAAAAATTTCTGAAATAATTGAAAAAAGAGGATAATGATTACTTTAAATACTAGAGAAAAAATCAATAAAGTTAAAATTAGAGTTGGAAGAGGGATTGGTTCTGGAAAAGGCAAAACATCAGGCAGAGGTGTAAAAGGTCAAAAATCAAGATCTGGGGTAGCCATAAAAAGTTTTGAAGGTGGTCAGATGCCATTATACAGAAGACTTCCAAAAAGAGGTTTTAACTCAATATCAAAAGAAAGTGTAGCAATTTTAAATCTAGATAAAATTCAATCTTATATTGACAAAAAAAACATTAATCCAAATGAAGTATTAAACTCAGCACTATTAAAAAAACTTAAATTAATAAATAAAAACTCAAAAAAATTAAAAATTTTAGGATCTGGAGAAGTTAAAGACAAAATTAATATTGAAGCTGACCTGGCCTCTAAATCAGCAATAGAAAAACTAGAAAAAATTGGTGGATCTATTCAATTAAAAAAATAGTTTGTTTATATGAGTGCATCATCATCAACAAATGATTTAAGAAATAGAATTATATTTACTATTTTAATATTAGCTGTTTATAGATTTGGAACTTTCGTACCTTTACCAGGTATAGATCCTGAGCAATTAAAAATAATGATGGAAGGCAATCAAAAAGGGTTGCTAGGTATGTTCAATGTTTTTGCTGGAGGGGCAGTTAGCAGAATGGCAATATTTGCATTAGGTATAATGCCTTACATTTCTTCTGCAATTATAGTTCAGCTTTTAACAGGAGTTTCTGACTATTTTAAAAATCTAAAAGCTCAAGGAGAGACAGGAAGAGCTAAAATTACACAAATTACTAGATATGGAACAGTATTACTTGCAACAGTGCAAGGATATGGTTTATCTGTTGGTTTAGAGTCGTCAGCTGACCTAGTAATTAATCCAGGAGCTTTTTTTAAAATAACTACCGTATCAACTATTGTTGCAGGTACAATATTATTAATGTGGTTAGGTGAGCAAATTACTCAAAGAGGAATTGGTAACGGTATATCATTAATAATATTTGCTGGTATCGTAGCTGAAATTCCAAGAGCTTTAGTAACAACTTTTGAATTAGGAAGAACAGGCGCTGTTTCTACCTTTATGATTTTGGCACTATTTGTGCTGTTAATATTGGTAATTTTATTTGTTGTATTTATGGAAAGAGCTTTAAGAAAAATTCTTATCAATTATCCTAAAAGACAAATGGGAAATAAAATGTACGGTGGAGAGTCATCTCATTTACCACTAAAGATAAATCAGGCCGGAGTAATACCTGCTATTTTTGCATCTGCACTTTTATTGCTGCCAGTGACATTTTCAAACTTTTCTTTTTCAAATAATGAAACTTTTTTAAATTTAAGTTCTTATTTTACTCAAGGACAACCACTTTACATGTTGCTTTACGCATCTGGAATAATATTTTTTACATTTTTTTATACTTCTATAACTTTTAATCCAACAGAAACAGCAGAGAATCTTAGGAAGTATGGAGGTTTTGTACCTGGAATAAGACCGGGCGAAAGTACAGCAATGTATATCCAAAATATATCTACAAAATTAACAACTATAGGTGCTTTATATTTAACTTTAGTCTGTTTAATGCCTGAATTTTTAATTGCAAATTATCCAATTCCATTTTATTTAGGTGGTGCATCCATTTTGATTGTTGTTGTAGTGGCAATAGATACTGTAACTCAAATACAAACAAGATTAATGAGTTCACAATACGAACAACTGATCAAAAAAACTAAATTTGGTAGGTAAGTGAATATAATTTTATTTGGACCACCTGGTGCTGGAAAGGGTACTCAGTCTAAATATTTAGTCAATAAATTAAAAGCTTTTCAAATTTCAACAGGTGATATTTTAAGAGAAGAAATCAAAAAAAACTCAGCTATTGGTAAAGTTATAACTGATGATATGAAGAATGGAAAATTTATAAGTGATGAAATTGTAAATAAACTTATAGAAAATTTAATTTTCGATCCTCAAAAAAAAAACAAATTAATCTTTGATGGATATCCTAGATCATTAAGTCAGGCTAAAAATTTAGAAGTGTTGCTAAAAAAGTCAAAACAGAGCATAGATTTAATTTTATTTCTAAACGTAGATAAAGAAACAATTCTCAAAAGGCTCGAGAAGAGAAAAATTATAGAAAATAGGTCTGATGATAACTCTGATACTATAGTTAGAAGATATGAGAAATACATGGAAACAACCCAACCAGTTCTAAATTTCTACTCTAAGAATTCAAATTTTAAAGAGGTTGATGGAGGCTTAGAAATTGAAGAAATAACAAGGAAAATAGACGCTTTTATCAATGTATAAGACGTTGACTTTGATTAATCTTCTTATATAAAAGGCACAATTTATCACAAAAGTTATGGCTCGTATCGCAGGTATAAACATTCCACAAAATAAGCTTGTTCATATAGGTTTAACATATATTTATGGAATTGGTGATAAATTTTCTCAGCAAATTTGTTCATCTTTAGAAATTCCAAGAGCTAAAAGAGTAAATGAATTAACTGATGAAGAGATTTTAAAAATTAGAGAGTATATCGATCAAAACTTTAAAGTAGAAGGTGATTTAAGAAGAGATTATTCATTAAGTATTAAAAGATTAATTGATCTAGCTTGTTACAGAGGAACAAGGCATAGAAAAAAATTACCTGTTAGAGGACAAAGAACTAGATGTAATGCAAGGACAAGAAAAGGGAAAGCAATTGCAATTGCTGGAAAAAAATTAACACCAACTAAAAAATAGTTATGGCTAAAACTGATAAGGTTGAGAATAAAGATCAGAAGGTAGAAAAGTCTACTAAGAAAAGTGTAAAAAGTTCTTATTCAAAAAAAAAGAGAGTTAAAAAAAATATTTTAAATGGAATTGCTTATGTACAATCAACATTCAATAATACTATTATCTCTATAGCAGATACAAATGGAAATGTAATTTCTTGGGCATCTGCTGGACAAAAGGGTTTTAAAGGATCAAGAAAGTCCACTCCTTATGCTGCACAGATTGCAGCAGACTCAGCAGCTTCTAAAGCACTTGAGTATGGAATGAAAACGTTATCTGTTGAAGTAAAAGGACCTGGATCAGGAAGAGAGACAGCTTTAAGAGCATTACAAGCTAGAGGATTTAAGATTTTGTCAATTAAAGACACTACGCCTATGCCACACAACGGAACTAGACCACCAAAGAAAAGGAGAGTTTAATGGAAGTCGAAAATGTTAATGTAAAAAATTGGAAGTCATTAATTAAGCCATCTAAATTAGATGTTCAAATAAGTGATGACTTATCGCATGCAAAAATTATAGCTGAGCCTTTGGAAAAAGGTTATGGTTTAACGCTAGGAAATTCTTTAAGAAGAATTTTATTATCATCAATAAGAGGTGCTGCTGTAACATCTATTCAAATTGACGGAGTTTTACATGAATTTACATCAATAAAAGGTGTAAGAGAGGATGTTACAGATATTGTTTTAAATGTAAAATCTTTAGCATTAAAAAGTAATTCAGAAGGTACAAAAAAATTAATTTTAGACGCAAAAGGACCAGGAGAAATTAAAGCATCAGATATAGCTCAAGTTGCAGATGTTGAAATCTTAAATCCTGATTTAGTTATTTGTAATCTAGACGAAAATACCACTTTTCATATGGAGATGAATGTTAATACAGGTAAAGGATATGTTCCCGCAGAATTAAATAAACCTGAAGAGCCCCCATTAGGTCTTATCGCTATTGACTCACTTTATAGCCCAGTTAAAAAAGTTTCATATTCAGTGAGCACTGCTAGAGAAGGTAAAGCATTAGATTATGACAAGTTAATTATGGAAGTTGAAACTAATGGATCAATTTCTGCCGAAGATGCTATAGCTTATTCAGCTAGAATTTTTCAAGATCAGCTTAAAATGTTCATAAATTTTGATGAGCCAGTTGAAGCACCTGTAAAAGAAGTTTCTACAGAACCTGAATTCAACAAAAACTTATTAAGAAAAGTGGATGAGCTAGAATTATCTGTTAGATCAATGAACTGCTTAAAAAATGATAATATTATTTATATTGGTGACTTAGTTCAAAAATCTGAAGGTGAAATGTTGAGAACACCTAATTTTGGAAGAAAATCTCTTAATGAAATTAAAGAGGTTTTAACAGGAATGTCCTTATATTTAGGCATGGAAATACCTAACTGGCCACCTGACAATATTGCAGAAATGTCTAAAAAATTGGAGGAAGCAATTTAATGAGACATGGTTTGGCAAATAAAAAGTTAAATAGAACCTCAGAACACAGAAAAGCTCTACTCAAAAATATGCTTAATTCTTTGATTAAGTATGAACAGATCAAAACTACTTTGCCAAAAGCTAAATTTTTAAAACCTCAAGCGGATAAGATAATAACATTAGGTAAAAAAGAAACTTTGCAGACAACCAAAATGTTGGTTTCTAAACTACAAGATATTAAATCAGCTAATAAAGTTAAAAAAACACTATCTAAAAGATATCAGAATAGAAAAGGTGGCTACACAAGAATAATTAAAGCTGGATTTAGATATGGGGATAATGCTCCAATGGCAATAATTGAATTTGTCGATAGAGATGTTGAAGCCAAGAGAGTTGATAAACCAAAAAAAGATATAACTAAAGAATCTGCTAAAACAGAAGAGAAAAAACAAGCTACAGCTTAAATCTTAAGTCATGAAAAAATCTTACATCGTTGACACAACGTGTAATGATATGCGTTTGGACAGATGGTTAAGATTAAAGATTGGAAAAATTCCTCAAGGACTTGTTGAGAAATATTTAAGAACAGGAAAAATTAAGCTTAATAGAAAAAAAGTTAAAAGTTCTTTTAAAGTAAAAACAAAAGATGAGATAAATACATTTAATATTGAATTTAAAGAAACAATTGAGCAAAAAAAAATTAAGTTTTTACCATCAAAACAAATTATAAAATCAAATGAAGATCAAATTATTGACAACAATGACAATTTTGTTGTTTTAAACAAAGCTTCAGGTATATCAGTGCAAGGTGGAACTAAATCAAAAAAAAATTTAGTTGATATTTTTGCTAAAAGTGAAATTTTTAAAGGAACAAAACCATATTCTGTTCACAGGTTGGATAAAGATACTTCTGGAGTTTTTATTATGGCCAAAAACAGAGAGAGTGCTCAATTGCTTACCTCTTTATTTAGACTAAGAAAAGTACACAAAACCTATTTAGCAATATGCCATGGGGAAATAAATAAAAAATCTGGTTTATGGGATGATGATTTAATTAGGTATGACTGTGATAAAAAAATAATTGAAAAGGCAAAAACAATTTTTAAAGTTATTGATAAAAATTCTGAAGCAAGTTTATTAGAATTAAAACCTATTACAGGACGAAAACATCAGTTAAGAAAACAATTATATGCAATTGGAAATCCTATATTTGGAGATACAAAATATAAATTATCAAATTCTAATAAAGGAATGAATAAAAATTTAATGTTACATTCATATCAAATTAAATTTAAAATTAATGATATAAAATATACTTATTCAGCATTGTTACCTGAATATTTTAAAAAACTTTTAAAATCTAAAAGGCTTAGATTTTCAAATTTGAAATAAAATTTTTTATTAATTTATCACTTAGATCTGAGTAATCTTGATTAATGATATTTTTTAAATTGGTTACTCCTTTATCAGAAATACCACAAGGTATAATTTTTTTATAATTTTCTAGATCATTATTTATATTTATTGCAAAACCATGATAGGCAATCCATTTACTTACCCTAATACCTATTGCAGCAATTTTTTTAACTTCATTATTATATTTATGCCATATACCGATATTATTTTTATCTGGAAAAGTTTCTATTTTATAAAATTTTAAAGTTTGAATTATTGTTTTTTCGATAATTGTTATAAATTTTCTGATATCCTTTTTTTTTCTTAAATCTAAAACAAAATAACAAATTAATTGACCTGGTCCGTGGTAAGTAATTTTACCACCTCTATTTGTTTCTAATATTTTAATGGATTTATCAATAATCTCATTTTCTTTATATGAGGTTCCTGCAGTAAAAACCTCATTATGCTCCAAAGTCCAAATTAATTCTTGTTCATTATTTTCATATAAATCCTTTAATCTTGACTCTAGTATATTTATAGCTTCAAAATAATTTACTGGTTTTATTGACTTTTTGATCTCTATATTCATTTATAATTTGTATTATCTTTATTATGTATTAATAGTGCAAATCTAAATTATAGGTAGATTTATGTCTTTAACTAAAAAAACTAAAGATAAAAAAGTAAATTTTGAATTTAATAAAGAATATATAAGAGTTGTTACTAGTAAAATAGCTAACAATGACGCCCAATTTATTACTAATTCGTTTAATGAAATGCACCCTGCTGATGCTGCAGATATTATTGAGCACCTTAATGAGGCGGATAGAGAAAGTTTAATTAAATTAAATAATTTTAATATTGACCCAGACGTTTTTGTTGAATTAAATGAATCTATTCAATCGGAAATTATTACCTATTTATCTTCAGACTCTATAGTTAGTATCCTAAAAGGTCTTGAGTCAGACGATGCAATATCTATATTAGAAAATGTTCCTGAAGAAGATAAACATTCAATTCTAAGTTCTTTACCGCCAAAAGATAGATTTGCACTATTAGAAAGCTTAAGTTATCCAGAGGATACTGCTGCTAGACTTATGCAGCGTGAATTTACTGCGATACCAAGCAATTGGTCTGTAGGTCAAACAATTGACTATTTAAGAGAAAATAAAGATTTACCAGAGGAATTTTTAGAAATTTTCATTGTTAATGAAGATTTTAAACCAATAGGTACTGTCCCTTCTTCTAGAGTTTTGACAACGCCGCGTGATACCAAAATGGCAACAATTATGTCGGAGTCTCAATTGTTAATTCCTGTTGAAATGGATAAAGAGGAAGTTGCTAACTTATTTGAAAATTATAATTTGAATTCAGCTGCTGTTATAGACAAAAACAACAAATTAGTTGGTATGATTATGAACGATGATGTTTTAACAGTCTTGAAGGAGGAAGCGGAGGAAGATGCTTTAAGATTAGCAGGGGTAGGAGATGAAGAAATTACTGATGGAGTTGTAAAAAAAACAAAGAGAAGATTCAATTGGCTTTTGCTTAATTTATTTACAGCCTTTCTAGCTACTTGGTGCATTAGTTTATTTGGTGCAACTATTGAACAAATGGTAGTATTAGCTTTTTTAATGCCTATTGTAGCATCAATGGGTGGAAATGCTGGAATGCAAACGCTTGCGGTTACAGTAAGAACTATTGCTACTAATGATTTGACACAAAACAATTTCTCATCAAATGTATTTAAAGAATTTTCTATTGGTATTTTAAATGGAATCATTTTTGCAGCAATAAGTGCTTTTATTGTTCAGATATGGTTTCAAGATAGTATCCTTTCAATTATTATAGCAATATCAATGGTACTAACAATGATCATAGCTGGATTGTTTGGCATATTGGTTCCTTTTACATTAAAAAAGATGAATATTGATCCAGCGATTGCTTCGAGTGTTTTTGTTACAACAATTACAGACGTAATTGGTTTTGTTTCTTTTTTAGGCGTTGGAGCTTATTTTTTATAAAATTAGATGTTATCAATCAACCTGACTTTGTTTAAATAGTAAGCAACAAACAATCTAGAATTTTTATTTGTTTTTGAAATATTAAGATTATTTATATTTCTTAACTCTAAGTAATCAATTTTAATTTTAAAATTGTTTCTTAATTCTATTTTTTTAAGATTTAAAAAATTTAAAATATTTTTCTTATTTTTAATATTTTTTTTAATACTTAACAGTTTTTTATAAATATTTGCTGCAACTTTTAAATCAGACTTATCTAAAAGAAAATTTCTAGATGATAAAGCTACCTTACTTTTATCACGTATAGTTTTACAGGAAATAATTTTAACTTTGTAATTTCTTTCTAATAATTTTTTCACTAAGTATAATTGTTGAAAATCCTTTTCCCCCATAAATATTTTTTGAGGATTTACAATTTTAGTTAGTCTATTCATCACATCTAAAACTCCCTCAAAATGACCATTTCTAAATTTCGCACACAAAATTTTATCCTTTTTAGATAAAGTCATTTTTGTTTTTTTTTTATCTTTATAAATGTCTTTAAATTTAGGAATATAAACAAAATCAACTTTTTTACTTTTTTTAAGAATTTTTAAATCCTTCTTGATATTTATTGGATAAGATTTTAAATCTTTTTTGTTATTAAATTGTTTTGGATTAACAAAAATACTTACAATTGTTTTTTTACAAAGTTTATTTGATTTATTTATTAGTGATAAATGACCTTTATGTATTCCACCCATAGTAGGGACAAAGCCAAGGTCATCAAATGGCCTTAATGTTTCAAATAATAATTTATTATTTAATAAAAGTTTCATTTGTATAAAGATATTTAATAAGTAAAACATTTAAATGATTAAACAAGCAATTATTCCTTTAGCTGGACTTGGAACTAGGTTGTTACCTTTAACTAGTGTTTTTGCTAAAGAACTTCTGCCCATTAATGGAAGGCCTGGAATTGAATATATTCTCGATGAATGTATCGAAGCAGGTATTAAAGAGATTATATTTATTATTTCCACTAAAAAAATAATGATAAAAAATTATTTTTACAGTGATCAGTTTTATAAAAATATTATTAAAAAAAAGAAAGATCCTAGAATAATTAATGAATATAAAAAAATACTTAAATATAAAAATAAAATTAAGTTTGTATTTCAAAATATTCCAAAAGGCACAGGAGATGCTGTTCTGAAAACTCAAAAATATATTAAAAATAAATATTTTTTAATGTTGTTACCAGATGATTTGATAATTAAAAAAAACTGCTCTAAGTCAATGATTAAGGTTCATAAAAAATATCAAGCTTCAGTTATGGCATCTATGAAAGTAAAAAAAAACAATGTTTCAAGATGGGGGATATATAAAATTAATAAAAAATTAAATAAAAGAAATTATGTTATTGATGGTGTTGTTGAAAAGCCATCAGTAAAAAAAGCACCATCAAACAATGCTGTTATTGGAAGATATATATTGCCGCGAACAATTTTTAAAAAAATCAAATTTCTTAAACCTGTCAAAGGAAAAGAGATACATATTACTGACGCAATACAGCTGTTAATAAATGATAAAGAAAAATTTATAGCTCATAATTTTGATGGTAAGTATCTTGATTGTGGAACAATGAGAGGCTACGTCAACTCCTCAACAGAAATAGGAAAAATATGAAATTATGTATGATTGGAACTGGTTATGTTGGCTTAGTAAGCGGTGTCTGTTTTTCTGATTTAGGTAATGATGTAATATGTGTTGATAAAGACATAAAAAAAATTAACAATTTAAAAAAAGGGATTATTCCTATTTACGAACCTGGTCTAGAAGAATTAGTTTTAAAAAACTATAAGAATAAAAGACTGAATTTTTCATCAAATTTAAAAGAATCGGTGGAAAAATCAGATATTGTTTTTATATGTGTGGGTACACCAACAAAAAAAAATAGCAATAGAGCTGATTTAAGCCAAGTATATGCGGTTGCAAAAGAAATATCTAAATCTGTTAAAAAATTTAAAATTATAATTAACAAGTCTACTGTTCCAGTAACAACGGGTGATGAGCTTGAAAAAATTATATCTAAAAAAGTTAATAAAAAATTTTTTTCAGTAGTATCAAATCCTGAATTTTTAAGAGAAGGTGAGGCTATAAGAGATTTTATTTATCCAGATAGAGTGGTAGTAGGATCAAATGATAGCAGATCCCAGAAAATATTAAAAAGCTTGTATTCACCATTAATTTCAAAAGGTGCAAAATTTGTATCTACAAAAAGGAGAGCGGCAGAATTAATTAAATATGCTTCGAATGCTTTTTTAGCAACAAAGATTACCTTTATAAATGAAATAGCAAATTTATGTGAAAAAACTGGCATAGATATTGAAGATATCTCAATAGGGATTGGACTGGATAAAAGAATTGGTAGCAGATTTTTAAGAGCTGGACCTGCATATGGTGGATCATGTTTTCCCAAAGATACTAAAGCTCTAGTTTCAACTGCTGATAAATTTAAAACTAATTTATCAGTTATAAAAAGTGTTATTAGATCTAATCATTTAAGATCTGATTTACTATCTAAAAGACTTAGTTTAATTTTAAAAAATAAAATTAAAAATAAAGTTGTATCTTTTTTAGGTGTAACTTTTAAAGCAAATACTGATGATATGAGAGATTCGTCTAGCCTTAAATTAATCCCATTCTTATCAAGAAAAGGTGCTAAAATTAAATATTATGATCCAACCGGATTAAAAAAAGAATTCAAAAAATTAAAAAATGTTGAGTTTTCTAATTCAATACACGAAACAATTAAAGGATCAGATATTATAATTATACATACTGAATGGAATGATTTTAAATCAATAAATTTCAAAAAATATTCAAAAAATAAAAAACCCATTATTTACGATATGAGAAATATTTATTCACCAAATAAAATTAAAAAACTAGGTTTTAAATATTTTGGTATTGGAAGATAATTTAGTTTAATTCAAAAATTGCATCAACTTCAACAGACACACCAAGAGGTAAGCTGTTTGTACTAACTGCTGCTCTTGTATGCATTCCAGCCTCACCAAAAACTGAAACAATTAAATCTGAAGTACCATTAATTACTTTTGGTTGTTCTGTAAAGTTATCAGTCGAATTAACAAAACCTGTTAATTTCACGCAAGATTTAATTTTAGAAAGATCCCCATTACAAGCTACTTTTGCTTGAGATATTATACTTAAACCACATCTTTTAGCTGCTTTGTAACCATCATCTACAGAAAGATCTTTTCCAACTTTTCCTTTTATTAATTCACCATTTTCTGAAATAGAAATTTGTCCTGAAATATAAAGTAAATTGCCAATAATTTTTGTTGCAACATATGATCCAACTGGAGGTTTTGCATCAGGTAATTTTATATTCAATTTTTTAATTTTTTCCTCAATTGTCATTTTTCATTTTTTCCATAAATTCTTTATGATTTTTACTTTTTTTAAACTTGATCAATGTATCTTTTAATTTTGAATTATTAAATTTTTTTTTACCTTCTTTTATTTTTTTTGCGGTTTTAGATTTTATTTCTTCTGCTTTTTGCGAGGTTTCTTTCTTTAATTTATCAGATGTACATTTTGCATACTCTTTACTTAATTTTTCATATTTTGAACAATCCTCAGCATATGAAAATTTTATAGAAAATAAAGAAATGAATAAAACTGAAATTATGATTTTAATTATTTTCATTTTTTCTTTTTTTTATTTTTTTTGTTTTTATCGTATTCTCTTCTTTTCTCAATTAGTATAAGAGCCTCTTCCATTGTTATTTCTACTGGATCTTTTTCCTCGGGTATCGTTGCATTTAGAGATTTATATTTAATGTATGGTCCAAATTGACCTTTCATGATTCGGACTGGTTTTTTATCTTCAGGATGCTCTCCCAAATCTTTTATGATCGAAGAGGACATTCTTCCAGGTTTTGCTTCAGCAATGAGTGTAATAGCTCTATTTAATCCTAAGGAAAAAATTTCTTCTACATTTTCTATTCTAGCTGATTTATTTTCACATTTTAAATATGGACCAAATCTGCCAGTGTTTAAAACAATTTCTTTTTGATTTTCTGGATTGACACCCAATGATTTAGGCAATGAACATAGAAATTTTGCTTTATCTATATCAATACTTTCTAATTCAATACCTTTTGGAATAGATACATTTTTCAATTGTTCATTTACATCAGGTTTCTTTTTTTTTGTCTTTTTTTTCTTTTTAGGTTTTTCTTCTTCAATACTCTCATCAATTACCTTCTCATACTGAAGATAAGGGCCAAATCTTCCATTTTTTAGAAAAATATCATTGCCATTTTCGTGTTTTCCAAGAAATTTTGGTTCTGCTAATTGTGACTGAGCAGCTGCTTTAGCTTTTGATAATGGTCTTGTAAATTTACATTCTGGATAGTTCGAACACCCTATAAAAGCACCTCCTCTAAAACTATTTTTCAAACTCAGTGAACCAGTATCACATAACTGACATTTTCTAACT
>CACPHV010000008.1 GCA_902633985.1 uncultured Pelagibacteraceae bacterium | reverse complement strand
TTAAGACTAATCCACACCCTGAAGTAATCAAAACAATCATAGAAAGTGGAGTTGAACAATTTGATGTAGCATCAATTGAAGAAATTAAAAATATTAGAACTTTTAGTGATACAGCTAAATGCTCTTATATGCATACTGTAAAGAGCAGAGAAAGTATAAAAGAAGCATATTTTAATTATGGTGTAAAAACTTTTTCATTAGATACTAAAGATGAACTGATTAAAATAATTGAAAGTACAAATAATGCTGAAGATTTAGAATTATTTGTAAGAGTTGCTGTTTCCAATGAACATGCAGAAATTGATTTATCTAAAAAATTTGGTGCTTTAACATCAGAAGCAATAGGTTTGTTAAGACTTGTAAAACAGCATGCTAAAAAGATTGGTTTAAGTTTTCATGTTGGCTCACAATGTATGCATCCAATTTCTTATGCGAAAGGAATTAGTGAAATTGGGAATATAATTAAAAAAACCAAGATAATTCCAGATTATATTAATATAGGTGGAGGTTTCCCTACAATCTATCCTGACTTAATTCCACAATCTTTAATTAGTTATTTTAATGAAATAAATAAGAGTTTAGAAAATTTAAAACTTGAAAAACTTCCTGAAATTATTTGTGAGCCTGGTAGAGCTATTGTTGCAGAAAGTGGCTCAACAGTTGTAAGAGTTAATTTAAGAAAAAAACAAAAGCTTTATATTAATGATGGTACCTATGGTACTCTTTTTGATGCAGGCACACCTAACATTGTATTCCCATCTAGAATGATTAAAGAAAATTCTAACAAAATAATTTCAAAAAAATTAACTGCTTTTGACTTCTTTGGACCTACATGTGATAGCATGGATTATATGAAAGGTCCTTTTTTGCTTCCAAATAATATTAAAGAAAATGATTATATTGAACTTGGTCAACTTGGGGCATACGGATTGACATTTAGAACTCGGTTTAATGGTTATTACTCAAATGAAATTTATGAAGTTGAAGATAACCCAATAATGACAATGTATGATAAAGGCATTAACAAAGCTAACATGGTAGCTTAATGTCGAGTCAAAAAAATCCAGGTCATAACAGTAAAAGAGATTTCTTAAAAAATCCTGTTGAACACATCGATATAACTTCTTTTGATAGTAGAAAAATTATTTCCTCAATGGAAAAAATGTCATTTGTTTCTAGAGAAACAGCTAATGCTGCTAATATTTATAACGAGATGCTTAAAGATAAAGATTGTACAATTTTCCTTACCTTAGCAGGCTCTACTTCGGCAGCTGGATGTATGAATATTTATAAAGATTTAGTTAAATATAATATGGTCGATGCAATTGTTGCAACAGGAGCCTCTATAGTAGATATGGATTTTTTTGAAGCTCTTGGTTTTAAACATTATCAAGGTTCACAATTTCAAGATGATACTGAACTGAGAGACAACTATATAGATAGAATTTACGATACCTACATAGATGAAGAAGAGCTTCAAATGTGTGATAAAATTATATGTGAAATCGCTAATAACCTAGAGGCGAGAAGCTATACTTCAAGAGAGTTCATTTATGAAATGGGCAAATATTTAAAAAATAACTCAAAGAAAAAAGACTCTTTAATTGAAACCGCTTTTGACAATAATGTTCCTATTTTCTGCCCTGCTTTTACTGACTCGAGTGCAGGATTCGGATTAGTTATGCATCAAGAACAAAATCCAAAAAAACATATAACAATAGACTCAGTTAGAGAATTTAGAGAACTAACAGAAATTAAAATCAAATCTAAAGGTTCTGGATTATTTATGATTGGTGGTGGTGTGCCTAAAAACTTTATTCAAGATACTGTTATTTGTGCTGAACTATTAGGAAAAGATGTAGACATGCATAAATATGCTGTTCAAATTACTGTTGCTGATAGTAGAGACGGAGCTTGTAGCAGCTCCACATTAAAAGAAGCAAGTTCATGGGGAAAAGTAGATATTACAAAAGAACAGATGGTGTTTGCAGAGGCAACTAGTGTTTTACCATTGATAGCGAGTGATGCTTATCATAAGGGTGAGTGGAAAAACAGAGAAAGAAAAAACTTTACAAAAATTTTTGAATAAAATTGAAATATCTATCAAATAAAAACGGGTTTTTAGGAATTGATAATAAATTTAGCTTTAAAGAAAAAGCTGTGATTGTTCCATTTGGATTAGAAAAAACTGTCAGTTATGGGGGAGGAACAAGAAATGGACCTAAAGAAATCATAAAAGCATCACATCAAGTTGAGCTATATGATGAAGAACTTAATTGTGAACCTTATAAAAAAATAGGTATTAAAACTTTAAAACCATTTAAAATTGATAAAAATATTAAAAAAGCACTTAATAAAATCTCAAATATTAATAAAGAAATTTTGGATAAAAAGCTTTTCCCAATGACTTTAGGTGGAGAGCATTCAATAACTCCTGGATGTATTGTTCCTTTTACTAAAAAATATAAAAACATTTGTCTCTTACATTTTGATGCTCATGCAGATTTACGTCAAAGTTATAATGGAGAAAAATTTTCCCATGCCTCAGCAATTAGAAGGTGTCTAGATTATAAAAATGTTTCTTTAATTTCATTTGGGATAAGAAACATCTCAGAAAGTGAAATCCCATTTTTAAAAAAGAATTCTTCAAGAATAAATATTTTTTGGGCAAAAGATAAAAAAAAATGGAATTTATCTAAATTTAAAAAACTGATTAAAAACAAAACTGTTTATCTTACATTTGATGTAGACGGACTAGATTCAAGTATTATGCCTGCAACTGGTACACCTGAACCAGGAGGACTTTTGTGGGACGAAACATTAGATATAATAAGAATTGCAGCTAAAAACTCCAAAATTGTTGGTGCAGATATTAATGAACTATCTCCAATTAAAGGATTTAATTCTTATAATTTTCTTGTTGCAAAATTAGCTTATAAAATTTTGTCTTATAAATTCTTATATTAAACTTTAATTGGTTTAACAGTTTTCAGTAACATTCTGAATGGTATCAACATTATTATAGCAACTAAAATTTTTACCGCTAAATCTCCAAGAGATAAAGTAACCCAAGGCACCCCTGTTGCATAAAATGATATTGAGAAAAATAAAAATGTGTCGACTGTTGATCCAATCAAAGATGAAGTAAGTGGTGCAACAAACCACTCTTTTTTTCTTAATCGATCAAAAATTTGAATGTCCAACAATTGAGCAGTAATAAAAGCAACCCCTGATCCAATTGCAATTCTAATTGAGATTAAATCTGCAAAATCAGTTGAGAATAACAATGTAAATATAATTCCTATTAAAAAGCCCAAATATACAATTTGCCTTGCTAATAATTTTCCATAAGACCTATTTGCTAAATCTGTTATTAAAAAAGCTATTGGGTAACTAAAAGCTCCATAAGTTAAAATCTCATTTAATCCAAAATAGTTTATTGGGAACTGAACTAAATAATTTGAAGATAGTACAACAACCCCCATCATTATAGATAGGGTAATAAATAGTTTGTTCATTAAGCTGATTTAGCTAAGGGTTTCTTTTTAAAAGGGGATTTAATTAAAACTACTTTTTTTAACTTTTTTAATCTAGGAGATAAATTTTTATTTTTTACAGTTTTTAAAAACTCATCAAAACTCCCTTTTTTATCAACTGACCTTACACCTGAGTTGCTTACAGTAAGTTTTAAACTTCTTCCAGTAAGCTCACTTGTAAATTTTACTTTTTTAAGATTGGGTAAAAATCTTCTTTTAGTCTTGTTGTTAGCATGACTAACATTATGACCTTTCATAGGAATTTTACCGGTAAGTTCGCATTTTTTTGACATAATAACAGTGCCTATATAAGGCGAGATATTGAAGGCGTCAAGTTTAATACATTTAAGAAACAGTTTTATTTCCAACAATTTCTGAGAAATTTTTGACACCATCTCTTATTAGTAATTCTTTTAGGTCTTTTTTAATCATGCCAGCAATATTGGGTCCTTGAAATACCATGCCGGTATAAAGTTGAACATAATCTGCTCCCAATAAAAACTTATCATAAGCTGCTTTACCAGAGTCAACTCCACCTACTCCAATTATTTTAATTTTACCTTTAATTAAATTGTAGAATTTACTTATTAAAAGATTTGATTTTTTTTCAATAGGTTTTCCAGATAAACCACCTTTTTGATGTCTCTGTATATTTTGAAGTGTTTCCCGAGAAGCTTCGGAAGTATTTGAAATTATTATTGCGCTTATTTCATTTTCTAAAAGTATTTCTGAAATTAAGTCAATTTGATTTTCATTTATATCTGGTGAAATCTTTACAGCTACAGGAATTTCAGTTTTTAATTGTTTTTTTTTCTCTGAGATAGATTTTAACAACTCTTTTAATTTATTCTCATCATGAAAGTTTCTTAGATTTTCAGTATTTGGTGAAGAAATATTGATTGTAATATAATCTGCAACTTCAGAAAATTTTTCTAATCCAATTAAATAATCATTCAATCTATCATTAGAATCTTTGTTTGGACCCACATTTACACCTAGCACACCTAGTTTTTTATTAGATTTTATTCTGTTTAATATTGTATTTGATCCGTGGTTGTTAAAACCTAACCTATTAATTAATGCTTGATCTTCTACCAATCTAAATACTCTTGGTTTTTCATTTCCATATTGTTTTAATGGAGTAACTGTACCTACTTCAACAAATCCAAAACCCAACTTAAATAAAGGGTTGTATACCTCTGCATTTTTATCAAAACCTGCAGCAATACCGATAGGATTATCAAGATCTTGATTAAATAATTTTGTTTTTAAAATTGGATCATTTTTGTTTTCATCAAATATATTTGAAACTAAATTGAGTTTGAGCGATTGAATCGCTAAAAAATGTGCTCTTTCAGGATCTATTTTAAATATTAAAGATCTTAAATTTGAATACATTATTTCAATTTACTAATTATCAATTCTTTTGTTTCGCTAACACCGAAAAAACTTATAAAAAAACCCATTCTAGGTCCATTTTCATCTCCAAACACCACTTCATAAATTAACTTAAACCAATCTCTTAAGTTTTCTGCATACCCATTTTCTTTGCCTGTTGAATAAATTAATGTTTGTATATCCTCTGGAGACATTTGGTCATTACATTGTTCTAAAGTTTTAACTAAGGCTTGTAGAGCTAATTTTTCATTTTTAGATGGATTTTTATATTTTTTTTGAGCCTTAATAACATCATTAAAATACTTAATTGCATAACCAACTAGTCCGTCAAAAATTGGAAAGTTTTTTTCATGAATGTTAGATCTATATTTTTTAACAAACTTCCATAATAAATCTTTGTTATCAGCATTACTTGTTTCAACTAAATTCAATAACATAGAAAAAGTCATAATCATATCTTCTTTTGGAATGTTTCCATTATGAACATGCCAAACAGGATTCATTACTAATTGTTGTTCTGTTTGTTTTTTTGATTTTTCAATATTATCAAGGTACTCATCTACAGCTTTTGCCACTATTTCTTTATAAAGTTTTTTAGCTCTTTTTGGATTTTGATACATGTATAAAGATAAGCTTTCAGGTGAGGCATATTTTAACCACTGGTCTATAGTAATACCGTTTCCTTTCGATTTTGAAATTTTTTCACCCTTTTCATCAAGAAATAATTCATAAGCAAATCCAGATGGATGTTTTTTACCAATTAAATTTATAATTTTGGTTGATAAAATTGCACTCTCAATAAGGTCTTTTCCATACATTTCAAAATCTATATCTAGAGCATACCATCTCATTGCCCAATCAACCTTCCATTGTAATTTGCATTTTCCATCTAAAATACTAGATTCTAATTTTTTACCTTTGTTATCAAAAATTATTTTAGAATTTTTTTTATCAATTTCTATAACTGGGATTTCGAGAACATGCCCTGTGTCTGGACAAATAGGTAAAAAAGGACAGTAAGTTTGTTGACGTTCTTTGCCTAAAGTTGGGAGTATAATGTTCATTATACCATCATAATTTTCTAAAATAATTTTTAAGGTTGGGTTGAAAAAACCACCTTTGTATAAAGATGTTGAACTTTTAAAACTGTATTTAAAATTAAAACCATTTAAAAATTCTTTTAACATTTCATTATTATGTTCTCCAAAACTTGCAAATTTTTCAAATGGATCTGGAACTTGTGTTAGTGGTTTATGTAGATTTTTATTTAGCAATTCCTGATTAGGAACATTATCAGGAACTTTTCTTAGACCATCCATGTCATCAGAAAAAGTAATTATTTCTGTTGGTAGGTCTGTAAGTTGTTTTAAAGCATTCACCATCATTGAGGTCCTTGCAACTTCACCAAATGTTCCAATATGCGGAAGCCCACTTGGACCATATCCTGTTTGAAGTGTAATTTTACCTTTTTTATCAATAAATGATTTTCTCTCACGAAGCATTTTTTTTGCTTCAACGAAAGGCCAAGCACCTGTTTTGTCTAAAATTTCTTTTTTAATCACGAATATATCTTTTATAAAAATCTTAAATTGGCGATTTTATTAATTCTTATAGAGTTGAAATTTATTTACCATAAAATAATGTTCTTTCAAAATGTCTAATTATAAAACTGTTTTTTTTACACTAGGAATTTTACAAATAATTTTAGGGGTCTCAATGTTCATCCCCATAATTGCTCAATTTATTTATTCTGAAATAGATTCATCATTTTTTGGTGCATCTATTGTGACAATAATTTTTGGATCATTATTTTTTCTTTCAAATCTAGACCATGACAAAAAGTTAAATTTACAACAAGCATTTTTATTAACCGCATTGTCTTGGTTAAGTATTGCTATTTTTGGATCTTTACCGTTTATATTTTCGACTATTGAACTTTCAATTACTGATGCTTTTTTTGAGAGTATGTCTGGCATTACAACGACTGGATCTACAATTATTTCCAACTTAGAGAATACTCCAAAAGGGATTCTATTATGGAGAGCAATACTTCAGTGGTTAGGTGGTATTGGTATTATTGTAATGGCAATTACCCTAATGCCTATAATGAATGTTGGAGGTATGCAATTATTTAAAATTTCTAGTAACGACTCATCTGAGAAAATTCTTCCTAAATCGAAAGAAATAGCTTTAAGACTTATTTATATTTATTCAGGTCTAACTGCTCTTTGTGCATTATCATATTGGATATTTGGAATGGGAAAATTTGATAGTTTAACTCATTCTATGACTACCATAGCTACAGGTGGTTTTTCTAATTATAATCAATCTATCGGATATTTTGACAGTGTTCCTATAGAAATATCATCAATGATTTTTATAATTTTAGGAAGTATTCCATTTATTACATACATTAAATTTATTAGTGGTAATAAAAAAATATTTTTTAACGATATTCAAATCAGAACATTTATTAAAATAATAATTATAAGTATTATTATTTTATCAATATATTTATTGTTTAATAATAATGGAAACTTTAGTTTTAGATCTATTTTTTTTAATACAATTTCAATATTGACAGGAACAGGTTATGTTAATGCTGAATTTGATGGCTGGGGAAGTTTCCCGATAACAATATTTATTGCACTAATGTTTATTGGAGGATGTGCTGGATCTACTACTTGTGGTATTAAAATCTTTAGAATACAAATTCTATATTTGTTTATATTAAACCAATTAAAAAAAATCATATATCCCAAGGGAATATTTGTAATTAAATACGATCAAGGATCTGTTGATGATAAATTTATTGCATCAATAATTTCATTTATTTATTTTTACTTTGTTATTTTTTTTATCTTAGCTGCATTATTATCATTAACAGGTCTGGATTTTATAACTGCAATTTCTGGAGCAGCAACATCAATATCAAATGTTGGTCCGGGTTTAGGTCCTATTATTGGACCTAATGGAGATTTCTCAGCTTTGCCTGATATTTCTAAATGGATCTTAACTGTAGGTATGATTTTAGGTAGACTTGAATTGTTTGCAATATTAGTATTGTTCTTACCATCTTTTTGGAGAAATTAATTATGTCTGAAACAAAAAAACAAACATGGTTCGATTCTCTTGCGGTATATAAAGATATTAGAATGGTAAGAATTCTTTTATTGGGTGCAATAAGTGGTTTTCCCTGGGTATTAATTGCAAGCAGTTTAAGTCTTTGGCTTAAGGAAGAAGGTCTTAGTAGATCAACAATTGGGTGGGCAGGTTTAATTTTTGGAGTATACGCTTTCAACTATTTGTGGGCTCCCATTGTAGATAGAATTCAAATTCCAATTCTAACAAGAAAAATAGGCCATAGAAGAGGCTGGATAGTTTTGATGCAATTAATTATTTTGTTAAGTCTTGTTGTTTGGAGCGTGATTAATCCAACTGAAAATTTAGCTTTGTTGATTACTGTAGGTTTAATTATTGCTATTGCGTCCGCGACCCAAGATATAACTGTAGATGCATTAAGAATTGAACAGATAAATGAAAATGAAGGAAAATCAATGGCTGCTGGTGCAGCTATGGCCGTTGTTGGTTGGTGGACAGGTTATAAACTAGGTGGAGTTGTTGCTTTATTCACAGCAGAATTTTTTGAAAACCTAGGGGTAGCTGACTATTGGCAAGCTACTTTTTTAATTTTAGGTATTTTGATAATTTTAATGAATATTGGATTAATGTTTGTTCATGAACCTATAGAAACAAATAGAAAAGCAAAACAAAAAGAAACAGATAAATTAATTGAAGAAAAACTTGGATCTAGCAATATAATTACAAACTTTATCGCATATATTTCAGGAACTATAGGCGGACCTATTATTAGTTTTTTTAGAAAAAATGGTTTTGCTATTGCAGCTGGAATTTTAGGATTTGTTTTTTTGTTTAAAATAGGCGAGGCATTTATGGGAAGAATGTCTATTGTTTTTTATAAAGAAATTGGATTCTCCAAGGGTCAAATTGCAATTTATTCAAAAGGACTTGGTTGGATAACAACAGTTGTATTTACTTTGTTGGGTGGTGTAATGGCTATGAGAGCTGGAACTATTAAAACTATGTTCTTTGCGGGAGGGTTAATGGCTGCAACAAATCTTTTATTTGCAGTTTTAGCATGGACTGGAAAATCAGAAATTTTGTTTGCATTTGCGGTTATAGCCGATGATATCACAGCAGCTTTTGCAACTGTAGCATTTGTTGCATTTATATCATTACTAGTTGATAGAACTTATACAGCCACACAATATGCATTACTTGCTTCAATTGGTACTGCTGGTCGTACTACTTTAGCTTCATCATCAGGAGCTTTGGTTGACTGGTTAAATGGAGATTGGGGAACATTTTTTGTTTTAACGACTATTATGGTAATACCGTCGTTGATTTGTTTACAGTTAATTAAAAACAAAATTAAAATTGGTGCAAAATAATTTTTACTTCATAGGTAATTTTTCGAATATTTACAAAATTCCTTCGAGAAAATCTGAGGTAACTTCACAAATTATATATGGTGAAAAATTCAAAATTTTAACAAAAAATAAAAAATGGATTAAAATCAAAATTTCATTTGATAATTACGTAGGGTATATAAAAAGTTCAAAATATGTAGAAAAATTTAGCCCCAATTACAAAGTCAGTTCACTAAAAGCAAAGATTTATAAAAAACCTGGAATTGGAACTAGCCATTGGCTTCCACTTGCATCCAAATTATCTGTATTTGAGCAAAATAAGAATTACGTAAAAATTGAAAAAAATAAATGGATTAAAAAAGCAGATATTAAAAAAATAAACCATAAAGAAAATAATTTTACAAAAATATTTAAAAAATTTCTCGATGTAAAATATGTTTGGGGTGGAAAAACATTTAAAGGTATTGATTGTTCAGCCTTATTGCAAATATTTTATTGTTATAATAATTCTTTTTATCCAAGAGATACAAAAGATCAGATCAAATATACAAAAAAAAATTCAAAGAAAAGGCTATTTAGAAAAGGAGATATTATTTTTTGGAAAGGTCATGTTGCTATGTGTTTAAATTCTAAACAACTAATTCATGCTTATGGTCCAGAAAAAAAAGTAATTATTATGCCAATTATAGAAACAATTTATAGAATTCAAAAAACAGCCAAGCTAAAAGTAAAAAAAGTATCTAGAATAAAATATTAATTTCTCCCAAAGTCAGGCTTGTCAATATCTTGTTTCAATTTGATGATTTTTGACCTTACTTTTTTAGTCTGAATAAGTTTCTTTACGATAGACTTATTATTTTTTGAATTAATATCTTTTTTAAATTGATTTAAATTTTTAATAAATAAATCAATCGCTTTTGAAATATTATTTTTATTATTAAAAAAAATATCTCTCCACATGATTTCATTTGATGCTGCAATCCTAGAAAAATCTCGTAATCCACCAGCGCTATATTTGATTAGCTCATAATTTTGTTTTTTCTCAAAATCTTGTGCAGATTTCACCAGATTATATGCAATTAAGTGCGGTAAATGACTAGTAATAGAAAAAATTTTGTCATGTTTTTCAGCGCTCATAACAACTACTTTTGCTCCAATTTTTTTCCAAAACTTAGTTAGAATATTTATATTATTTTTTTTAATATTTTTTTCTTTAATTATTATGCACCATCTATCAGTAAACATATTTTCTTTACCATGCTCTGGTCCACTGACCTCTGATCCAGCTATTGGGTGACTTTGAATCCAATGAATACCCTTCTTTAAAAATCTATTTATAATTTTAGAAGTTTCAATTTTTGAAGAACCAATATCTGTAATCAATGTTTTCGATGGTATAAATTTATTAATTTTTAAAATAATATTTTTATATTCACTCATTGGTGTACAAAAGATGATTAAATCGGAATTAATTGCACCTTCTTTTAATGATTTAATAATTGTTCCAGGTAATTTTAATCTTTTTAACTTAGCAATATTTGATTTTGATTTTTCATAAATAAATATTTTTTTTGCTATTTTTTTTTTACTAATACGCCTTAATAAAGATGAGCCTAATAATCCACAGCCAATAATTAAAATATTTTTCATTTTTTCAATACTTGCTTGATAACACTCATAAATTTTAAGTTTTCTTTTTTAGATCCAATAGTTAACCTTAATTTATTCTTTATATGATAACCATCTTCTGTTGATCTTAAAATAATTCCCTTATTTTTAAGTTTTTCATACAGAAATTTTGCTGAATATCTGCATTTTTCAAAATTAAGTAACAAAAAATTTGCTGAAACTGAATTTGAAAAAATATTATATGTCTCAAGAAACTTCTTAATTTTTTCAGAATATAATAAATTATGTCTAATCGATTTAGTTATGAAAGCTTTATCCTTCAGTGACTCAGTGGCAGCTAATTGAGCAATACCATTTACATTAAATGGTGGTTTTATAACATTTAGCGCATCAACTATTTTTTTTGATCCATATCCCCAACCTACTCTCAGAGAAGCTAATCCAAACATTTTTGAAAAAGTTCTAAGGATGAAAACATTTTCTTTATTTTTAAACAAATCTAACCCAGATGAATAATCTTTGTTTTTCATATATTCTGCATAGGCATCATCTATAACTAGTAAAATTTTTTTATTTAATCTTTTTCTTAATTCTAAAACTTCTTTTTTCGTTAAGTAAGTTCCTGTAGGATTATTTGGGTTAGCTATAAACACAATTTTAGTTTTTTTTGTTATTTTTTTTAAAATTTCATTTACTGAAACTTTAAAATTAATTTCTTTTGCAAATACAACTTTTGCACCTACAATTTTTGAGTAAATTCTGTACATTAAAAAACTGTACTCTGGTAACACAACCTCATCTTTTGGGTTTAAAAACAACTGGCAGAGCATTTGAATAACTTCATCTGAACCAGCTCCACAAATAATTTTCTCTGAATTACATTTATAAGCTTTAGATATTGCTTTTCTTAAATTTTGAGATTTTCCATCTGGATATTTATCTAAATTCAGATTTTTATTTGATATAATTTTCTTTGCTTTAGGACTCATACCTAAAGCAGACTCATTTGCAGAAAGCTTAATTACGTTCTTAAGTTTCTTAACTTTTGATTTACCAGGCTTATAAGCCTCAATTTTAAATTTTTTGAAATTTGGAGTTATCATTTTTTTTAATTTATGTGCTCTTTATAGATAAAATTACAAAATTTTATAGAGAATAAGACGATTTTTTAAAAAATTGACATAATAAATAAGTTCTAGTAAAAAAATTATGCGCTGATTTAACTGAATTGCGAGCGCTTAAAAAAAACCGCTAAAATAGTTTTTTTCTCACAATTCGAAACAGTCAAAAACTATGAATAAAGAGAAAAACATAAAAACTTTAACTGTAAAGAAACCGCTAAAATTAGACTGTGGAAAGACCATAAAAGATTTTCCGATAGCCTATGAAACTTACGGTTCACTTAATTCAAAAAAAGATAATGCAATATTAGTTTTTCATGCTCTAACAGGAGATCAATTTGTAACCGGAATAAACCCTGTAACTAACAAAGAAGGTTGGTGGAGTTATGCAGTAGGTCCTGATAAAGCTATTGATACGAATAAATATTTTGTTATTTGCTCTAACGTAATTGGTGGATGTATGGGATCATACGGACCAAGTCATAAAGATCCTGATCAAAAAATTTTTGGAACAAATTTTCCCGTTATTACAATTAATGATATGGTGAATGCTCAATATAATTTACTTGATCATTTTGGTATTGATAAACTGTTTTCTATAACTGGTGGTTCAATGGGAGGTATGCAAGTCCTTCAGTTTATTAGCAACTTTCCGGATAAATCCAAAACAGTGATACCGATAGCAACTACATCTAGTCATTCAGCTCAAAATATTGCTTTTAACGAACTAGGTAGACAAGCTATTACAGCTGATAGTAACTGGAGAGATGGGAATTATGCATCAAACGACACTAATCCTGGAAAAGGATTGGCAGTAGCTAGAATGGCAGCTCATATTACTTATTTATCTAAAAAAGGTTTACAGGAAAAATTTGGAAGAAAGTTACAAGAAAGAGAAGATCTTAAATTTGGATTTGACGCTGATTTTCAAATAGAAAGTTATTTACGATATCAAGGCTCAGTTTTCGTAGATAGATTTGATGCTAATAGCTATCTTTATATAACAAGAGCTATGGATTACTTTGATTTAGCGAAACAATTCAAAGGCAATCTTTCAGAGGCATTTATAAATACAAAAGCTAAATTTTTTATAATCTCATTTACTTCAGATTGGCTTTATCCAACCCAAGAAAATAAAGATATTGTGATTGCTTTAAACTCAATAGGAGCTGATGTTGGATTTGTAGAAATTGTGTCAGATAAAGGTCACGACTCCTTTTTACTAGACGTTCCTGATTTCTTAAGTGCACTTAAAAACTTTTTAGATAAATCTTACGAAGAAAATTAATTATGAAAAATGAATTTCAGGTAATAGCAGATTTAATTGAAAAAGATAAGAAAGTCTTAGATGTAGGTTGTGCTGATGGAACTTTGATGAAATTTTTAAAGGATAATAAAAATATAAATATAAGAGGGTTAGAGATTTCAAAAGAAAAAGTACAAGAATGTATTGCAAAAGGTTTAACTGTAATTGAAGGAAATGCTGAAAAAGATTTAAAGCAATTTCCAGACAAATCATTTGATTATGTTATTTTAAGTCAAACCCTTCAAGCTTTTCTTAATCCTGAATTAGTTTTAGATGAACTTTTAAGAGTTGGAAAAAAAGCAATAGTTACGATTCCTAATTTTGGATACTGGAAAGTAAGATTTCATTTATTATTTAAAGGTACAATGCCAATTACAAAAACATTACCAGATGAATGGTATAACACTCCAAATTTACACATGTGTACAATCAAAGATTTTTTTCATTTTGTAAAATCAAAAGATATAAAGATTTTTAAATCACTCGCTTTAAACAATCTTAATAAATCAACAATAAATCAGAGTAATTTAGGCGTTAAAAATTTGTTTGCAGATCTTGGTATATTTTTGATAGAAAAATAAAATGCGTATTGAAATTATCCCTTGTCTTCAAGACAACTATAGCTATTTAATTATAGACGAAAGTAACAATTCTGCGTGTGTTGTAGATCCCAGTGAGTCTGAGCCAATAATAAATTTCCTAAAGAATAAAAATATAAAATTAAAATACATTCTTAATACTCATCATCACTATGATCATATTGGAGGAAATCAAGAATTAAAAAAAAAATATGGATCAGTTGTTGTAGGTTTTAAGGGAGACTCAAAAAGAATACCAGAGATAGACATATTGTTAGAAGATAATCAAATATGGAAAGCCGAAAACTTTGAAGCTAAAATTATGCATATACCTGGACATACTTCAGGCCATATTTGTTTTAATTTTTTTAAAGAAAAAATAGTTTTTACCGGAGATACACTTTTCTCACTTGGTTGTGGAAGAATATTCGAAGGTTCTTATGAGGAAATGTTTGAATCTTTAAACAAAATTAAATTATTACCAGAAGACACAAAAATTTATTGTGGTCATGAATATACTCTTAACAATGCAAAATTTTGCAAAAAATATGATTCCGAAAACAAAGATTTACAAAAAAAAATAGAAAAAATAGAAAAATTAAGAGAAAATGGAATTCCTACGATACCCTCAACTTTAAAAGAGGAATTGGAGTGTAATATATTTTTAAGAGCAAAAGATATTAAAACCTTTTCAAAATTAAGAGATTTTAAGGATAATTTCTAATTAATTCGGCTTGACTAAAGGCTACCTACAACTATATTGCGGTAACTTTAAATTAAATCATACTATGTCATACGCAGTAATAAAAACAGGTGGAAAACAGTATAAAGTAAAATCTGGAGAAATTATAAAGATTGAAAAACTACCAGACTCTAAACCTGAGACTAAAATAGAGTTTAATGAAATCTTGGCATACGGTGATGATAAATCAATTGAAATTGGAACTCCAAATGTTGAGGGCGCAAAAGTAGAGGCTGATTTAATTAAAAATAGCAAAAATAGAACTATTTTAATTTTTAAAAAAAGAAGAAGACAAAATTCAAGAAGAAAAAATGGGCATAGACAACAATATTCTATGATAAGAATTAACAAAATTTTTTCAAAAGATGGTAAAGTGTTATCAGAAGCTGAAAAAATTTCTAAAACTTCAAAAAAAGAAGAAGTTAAGGAAGCAGTAAGCAAATAGTTATTAGGTAAATTATGGCAACAAAAAAAGCAGGTGGATCATCACGAAACGGACGAGATAGTGCAGGTAGAAGACTTGGTGTAAAAAAGTATGGTGGTGAAACAGTAATTCCTGGAAACATAATTGTTAGACAAAGAGGAACTAAGATTTTTCCAGGTGAAAATGTTGGAATGGGTAAAGATCATTCAATATTTTCAGTTGTTAAAGGGAAAGTTGTTTTCAAAAAATCTAAATCAGATAGAACTTTTGTTTCTGTAAAGCCCAATTAATAGTACAACCAATTAAAATAGATGTTGTATTATGAAATTTCTCGATCAAGTTAAAATTTATATTAAAGCTGGAAACGGTGGAGACGGATCTCCTAGTTTTAGAAGAGAGAAATATGTTGAGTTTGGTGGACCAGATGGTGGGGACGGTGGAAAAGGTGGATCAATTATATTGAAGTCAGAGGAAAATTTAAATACCCTTATTGATTATCGATATCAACAACACCACAAAGCCGAACGTGGAGAAAATGGTTCTGGTCAAAACCGAACAGGAAAAAGTGGTGAAGATTTAATTTTAAAAGTTCCTCTAGGTACACAGGTATTTGAAGAAGATAACAAAACTCTTCTTTTTGATTTTAATAAAAAAGGTGAAGAGTATGTTGCAGCTGCTGGTGGAAAAGGAGGTTTGGGAAACACAAGATTTAAAAGTTCTACAAATAGAGCTCCAAGAAAATTTACTAAAGGCACTACCGGAGAAGAATTTACAATATGGCTTCAATTAAAAACAATTGCTGATATCGGTATTATTGGATTGCCAAATGCGGGAAAATCAAGTTTGTTAGCAGCATTAACAAACGCAAGTCCAAAAATTGCAAATTACAAATTTACAACTATTAATCCAAACCTTGGCGTGGCTTCTTACGATGATAAAGAAATTACCATTGCAGATATTCCAGGATTAGTTGAAGGTGCTCACGAAGGTATAGGGTTAGGAATACAATTTTTAAAACATATAGAGAGATGTAAGTCTTTACTGCACTTAATTGATGTCACCAACTTAGATCTGAATGAGTCTTATAATCAGGTGAAAAATGAATTAAAAAGCTACAGTACAAAGTTATTAGAAAAAAAAGAGCTAATTGTGCTTAATAAAGTCGATTTGATTGATGAAGAAACAGTAAATGAAGTTATAGATCATTTTTCAAAGGGTAAAAATTGTGAGATTATGACAATGACAACTCTGGAAAAAGAATCTGTATCAAAAATTAAAGCAAAGCTTTTGTCTTATGTATCTTAAAAACTCTAAAATAATTGTTATCAAAATTGGATCATCTCTCCTAGTTGATCAAAACAAAAAAATTAGGAAACAATGGTTATCTAGTTTTGCAAAAGATATTAAAAAATTAAGTAATAAAAATCAAAAAGTAGTTATTGTTAGCTCTGGTGCTATAGCTTTGGGTTGCAAGAAAATGAATTATAACAAAAAAAATATCAAATTAGATAAGAGTCAAGCAATTGCTTCTATTGGTCAAATAGAGCTGATGAATTTATTTTCACAAACTTTCTCAAAGTATAAATTAAATATTTCTCAGATTTTGCTTACATTAGAAGATACTGAGGAAAGAAGAAGATCTCTCAATGCAAAACGAACTTTTGATAATCTTTTTGAACTTGGTTTTATTCCTGTAGTAAATGAAAATGACACTATTGCAACGAGTGAAATAAAATATGGAGATAATGATAGATTGGCATCTAGGGTTGCGCAAATTACAAACGCAGATACCTTAATTTTATTATCTGACGTTGATGGTTTGTATACAAAAAATCCTAAAATTTTTAAGGATGCTAAACTTATAAAAAAAATTGATGACCTAAAAAAAGATTTAAAAAAAATTTATATTAAAGGCGTAAATGAATATGGAAGTGGTGGTATGCATACAAAAATTGAAGCAGCAAAAATATGTCAGCTTGCTGGTACTAGAATGGTTATTGCAAATGGATTATATTCAAATCCTATCTCAAAAATAATTGAAAAAAATAACTGCACCTGGTTTAGTCCAAAAATTTCAAAGTTAGATGCTAGAAAAAAATGGATAATAAGTTCTGTAGCACCTAAAGGAGCTTTAATAATTGATGATGGTGCTAAAAAAGCATTAAAATCTGGAAAAAGTTTATTAGCAGCAGGAATTAAAAAGGTTTCGGGAAGATTTAACAAAGGTGATCATATTAAAGTATTAGATAAAAAAAATAATGAATGTGCTAGAGGATTAAGTTCTTTTACTTCTGATGAGGTGATTAAAATTATGGGTCATCAATCTAATGAAATTGAAAAATTATTAGGATATGTTGCAAAATCAGAAGTTATTCATAAAGATGATATGGTGGAAATTTAAATGATTAAATATATGAATTTAATTGGAATAAAAGCTCGAAAAGCTAGTGAGTATAAAGTTACAACTGACGTTAAAAATAAAGTCTTAAATGATTACGCAAAATTAATTAAGCATGAAAAAAAATTTATTATTAATCAAAATTTAAAAGATATTAATTACGCAAGAAAAAAAGGGTTAAAAGAGAACTTAATCAAAAGGCTTCATTTAAATGAAAATAAATTAAATGGAATTATAAATTCTATTTTAAAAATAGCTAAATTAAGGGACCCAATAGACAATACTTTAGACAAATGGAAAAGACCAAATGGTCTGAATATAAAAAGAGTATCAATACCAATTGGAGTTATTGGTGTTATTTATGAAAGTAGACCAAATGTAACTTCAGATGTTGCTAGTCTTTGTTTTAAATCTGGAAACGTAGTGATTTTGAAAGGAGGCTCAGAAGCAATAAATTCAAATAAAACTTTAGCTAAATTATTTAGAAAAGCACTAAAAAAAAATAAAGTTGATGAAAACTTTATACAATTTATCGATTCAAAGCAAAGAAGGCTTGTGGATATTATGCTTTCTAAAATGAAAAAATATATCGATGTCGTCATACCTCGTGGTGGAAAAAATTTAGTTAAAAAAGTTTTAAAATTATCCAAAGTACCTATAATTGGTCACTTAGAGGGGCTTTGTCATACTTATATAGATAAAGATGCAGAATTAAAAATGGCTAAAGAAGTTGTCTATAACGCCAAATTAAGAAATACAAGTATTTGTGGTGCTACTGAAACTATTCTTATTCATAAAAATATTGTCAAAAAATTTAGTAATCCTATTTTGCAAGCACTTGAAAATAGTGGTTGTAAAATAATTGGTGATAAGATTTTGAGAAGTTATTACAAAGGTCAAGCATATCATGCAAAAGAAAAGGATTGGTCAACTGAATATTTAGCATCAATTGTATCTGTTAAGATTGTTAAAAATTCTGAAGAGGCAATTAAGCATATTAACAAATACGGCACAATGCATACTGACTCCATCATTACAAAAAATAAAAAGACAGCAAAATATTTCTTAAAAAATGTTAAAAGTTCAATTGCAATGCACAATACGTCAACTCAATTTGCTGATGGTGGCGAATTTGGATTTGGTGGAGAAGTTGGAATTTCTACTAATACTCTGCCCCCTAGAGGTCCAGTAGGTTTAAATCAATTAATTTCATACAAATATGAAATCACTAGTAATGGCAAAATAAGAAATTAAATTGAATAACACAAAAATAAAAATTGGTGTATTAGGTGGATCGTTTGATCCTGCTCATAAAGGACACTTAGCAATTTCGAAGGAAGCAAAAAAAAGATTTAAACTCAAAAAGGTTATTTGGGCAATTACAAAAAAAAATCCATTTAAAATAGAGAGCAAAACATCTGTTGTTGACAGAATTAAATATTGTAAAAAAATAATTGGCTCAAATTCATTTATTAAGGTCAAATTTTATGAAAAAATTATTAAATCAAATAAAACTATAAATTTAATCAATCATTTAAAAAAAAATAAAAGTATTGAAGTTTATTTTTTAATGGGTGCAGACAACCTTATTAATTTTCATAAATGGCATAAATCTAAATTAATTTTACAAAAATGTAATATTTTAGTTTTTGACAGACATGGGTATAAAAAAAATTCTTTAAAATCAAAGACATTTAAGCAGCTCAGTAAGGCTAATCTTGAGTTTATTGAGTTTAATAAAGTCAACATTTCATCTTCTCAATTAAGAAAAATTTGATAATCTAAAATCAATTAATGGACAAAATTTCAGACTTAAAAGAAATTGTAATTAGCACACTAGATCTCAATAAAGCTCAGGACATTATAACTATTGATCTTAAAGACAAAAGTTCTATGGCTGATTACATGATAATTGCAAGTGGAACTTCATCAAGACATATCCAATCTTTATCTGAACAAGTCTTAGAAAAACTTAAAGATAACGGTGTAAAAGACTCTAAAATTGAAGGTAAAGAAAGTGGTGAATGGAAACTAGTTGATGGGATTGATCTGATTGTTCATATTTTTCACCCAGAGAAAAGAAAGTTTTATGAATTAGAGAAAATATGGTCAGAATTAATACCAAAAGAAAAAGTGATGATATGAAAAAAAACAAATTTTTTTTATTTATTTTTTTCTCTATTTTTTGCTTAAATAAAACAGTTATTTCAGCTGAAATTGATATTTATAAAAAAATTGATCTTTTCGGTGAGGTTCTAGAAAAAATTAATAAAGAATATGTTGATGAGTTTAATCAATCTGAAAGTATGGATTCTGCAATTAATGGGCTTTTACAATCTTTAGACCCTTATTCATCCTACATGTCTCCTAAAATTTTTGAAGAAATGCAAACAGATACCAGCGGTGAGTTTGGTGGATTAGGAATTGAGGTAAGCATGGAGGCTGGTGTGGTAAAAGTAATTTCACCAATAGATGATACACCTGCTTCTAGAGCTGGATTAAAAGCTGGTGATTACATTGTAAAAATAAATGATGTTCAGGTTCAGGGAAAATCATTAAGTGAGGCTGTTGATTTAATGAGAGGACCTGTGGGCTCTGGAATAGAATTAACAGTAAGACGAAGAGGTGAAAAAAAGGCGTTAACATTCAATATTGTAAGAGAAGTTATTCAGGTTCAATCTGTAAAATCTGAAATTTTAGATGAAAGTATTGGATATATCAGGCTTACTTCATTTAATGATAACAGTAGTGATCAAATAGAAAAACAAATTAAAAAACTTAAAAAAGATAAAAACTTAAATTCATTTATTTTAGATTTAAGAAATAATCCTGGAGGTCTTTTATCTCAAGCAATAAAGATCTCAGATTTTTTTCTAGAAAATGGAGAAATAGTTTCAACAAAAAGCAGAAAAAAATCTGAAAATAGAAAATGGTTTGCAAAAAAAGGGGATATTACTGATGGAAAAACATTATTGGTTTTAATTAATTATGGTTCAGCATCTGCATCTGAAATTGTTGCTGGAGCTTTAAAAGATCACAAAAGAGCAATCATCATTGGTGAAAATAGCTTTGGTAAAGGTTCTGTCCAATCAATTATTCCTTTAAAAAATCGTGGTGCTATCAGATTAACTGTCGCAAAATATTATCTTCCTTCTGGAAAATCCATTTCTGAAGTAGGTGTTAGACCAGATATTGAAGTAAATGAAGAAGGTGATGATTTTAGAATAAAAACTGATACTGATAATCAATTAAACTACGCTATTAAGTTACTTAACGGATAATATGAATAAAAATTTTAAAGATTTACCACTGAGAAGTGGGGTCGGAATTGTGTTATTGAATAAAGAAAATAAAGTATTCGTAGCAAAAAGAATAGATAATCCTAAAAATTTTTGGCAAATGCCTCAGGGTGGTGTTGATGAGGGAGAGGATAATTTAAAAGCTGCATTTAGAGAACTAGAGGAAGAAACAAGTATCAAAAGCGTAGAACTTATAAAAGAATTAGATGGTACTTTAACCTATGATTTACCTGATAGATTACTAGGTATTATTTGGAAAGGTAAGTACAAAGGTCAGAAGCAAAAATGGTTTTTAATGCGATTTATTGGAAATGATAATGAAATAAATATTAATACATCTAATCCAGAATTTTTAGATTGGAAGTGGATTGACATAGATTTAATTACTGATGTTGTTGTTGATTTTAAACATCATGTTTACAAAGAACTTAAAGAAAAAGTAAAAAAATTAATTTAGAGTTTTTAAAACTTCAACTTTTTGATCTACTAAATATTTAGATTGATCGTTAATATCGGTTTTATTAGCCTCTTCTTCTGCCTGTTTAAGTAAGTCTTGTTGCTTTGATTTATCCATATCAGCAAGATTAAAAATTGTACTTGTTAAAATAGATAGATTGTTATTTTTAAACTCAACAATCCCATCTTCAACATAGTAATTTTCATCACCTGATTTTGATAAAATCTTAATTATCCCAGGTTTCAAAAAGGAAATAATAGAAATATGATCCTTCAATATTCCCATCTCTCCTTCAAAAGCAGGGACCACAACTTCTGAAACATCATCTTTTACTAAAAAAGATTTTTCAGGATTTACTATTTCAACTTTAAACTCTTCACTCATCAAGCAGCAGCTTCTTGTTCCATTTTCTTAGCTTTTTCTATAGCTTCTTCAATTGTTCCAACCATATAAAAAGCAGCTTCAGGTAAGTGATCATACTCGCCTTTGCAGATTGCATCAAAACCTTTGATCGTTGAGTCAAGATCAACAAGTTTTCCTGGAGAACCAGTAAATACTTCTGCAACAAAGAATGGTTGAGATAAAAATCTCTGGATTTTTCTAGCTCTTGCTACAACTAGTTTGTCTTCTTCAGATAACTCATCCATACCAAGAATAGCTATAATATCTTGTAATGATTTATATGATTGTAGTATTCTTTGAACATCTCTTGCTACTCTATAATGTTCATCTCCAACAATTCTTGGATCCAAAATTCTTGATGTAGAATCAAGTGGATCTACTGCAGGATAAATACCAATTTCTGCAATTTGTCTTGAAAGTACAGTCGTTGCATCCAAGTGAGCAAACGAAGTGGCTGGAGCAGGGTCTGTTAAATCATCAGCAGGTACATAAATTGCTTGTACAGATGTAATTGACCCTTTGTTCGTAGTCGTAATTCTTTCTTGTAGGTTACCCATGTCAGTAGCTAATGTCGGTTGATATCCAACAGCAGATGGAATTCTTCCTAACAAAGCTGAAACCTCTGATCCTGCCTGAGTAAATCTAAAAATATTGTCTACAAAGAAAAGTACGTCCTGACCTTCCTGATCTCTAAAGTATTCAGCTACAGTTAAACCTGTAAGTGCAACTCTTGCTCTTGCTCCAGGAGGTTCATTCATCTGTCCATAAACTAGAGCAGCTTTTGAACCAGCTCCTTCTTTTTTAATTACTCCAGACTCAATCATTTCATGATAAAGGTCATTTCCTTCTCTAGTTCTCTCTCCAACTCCCGCGAAAACTGAAAAACCACCATGAGCTTTTGCAACGTTATTAATTAATTCCATAATTAAAACTGTTTTTCCTACTCCTGCTCCACCAAATAATCCTATCTTTCCACCTTTTGCATATGGTGCAAGCAAATCAATAACTTTAATTCCTGTTACAAGTATTTCAGTTTCTGTTGATTGGTCATTAAATTCAGGTGCAGCTCTATGAATTGGCCAACTTTCTTTAGTCTTAACCTCACCTCTTTCATCAATTGGTTCACCAATTACATTTATAATTCTTCCAAGTGTTTCAGGTCCAACTGGAACTTGAATAGGAGCATTTGTGTTGGTAACTTCATCACCTCTTTTTAGTCCTTCAGTAGCATCCATAGCAATTGTTCTAACAGTAGTTTCACCTAAGTGTTGTGCTACCTCTAAAACTAGTCTGTTATCACCATTTTTACATTCCAATGCTGTTAAAATTTCTGGTAGTTCACCATCAAATTTTACGTCTACTACCGCTCCAATAACTTGTGTGATTATTCCTTTGCTCATAATTATAAACTTTCTGCTCCTGATATGATTTCTATTAGTTCTTTTGTAATTGCTGCCTGACGACTTCTATTATATTCGATAGTAAGTTTATCAACCATTTCACCTGCGTTTCGGGTCGCATTATCCATTGCACTCATTCTAGACCCTTGTTCGCTAGCTGAATTCTCTAACATTGCTTTAAATATTTGCGTAGAAATATTCTTTGGCAATAAATTGCTTAAAATTTCATCTTCATCTGGTTCAAATTCGTAACTTTCCTCTGAACTGTTTTCTTCTCCTTCATTGTTTAAAGGGATAATTTGCTGTGCTTGAGGAATTTGAGTAATTACATTTTTAAATTGGTTATAAAAAATTGTACAAATATCAAATTCACCTGCCTCGAATTTTTCAATTACCATTTTCCCAACTTTGTCAGCATCAAAATAATTTGCATTTTTAGATTCTTTGAAAGAAATATTTTCAATAATTTTGTCACCATAAACTCTTTTTAATTGATCATTTCCTTTTGAGCCTACTGTAATAATTTTAAGTTCTTTACCTTCATCTAAAATTTTTGCAAAATAACTTTTAGCTTTTTTAATAATATTAGAATTAAATCCACCGCATAAACCTCTATCAGAAGTCATCACCACACAAAGATGAGTTTTTTCTTGACCAGTCCCTGACAATAACTTTGGTGCATTTTCTTTATCAGATACACCATTTGATAAATTTAAAATAACATTATTCATTTTTTCAGAATAAGGTCTTCCCTTCTCAGCGCTTTCTTGAGCTCTTCTTAATTTAGCTGCTGCAACCATTTTCATAGCTTTAGTAATTTTTTGTGTAGACTTTACACTGGCTATTCTTTTTTTTAGGTCGTCTAAACTTGCCATAAATTATTAAGATTTAAAATTTCCTTTTAATTGAGTGATTACCTCAACAAGTAATTTTTCTTTGTCTTCCTCAAGTTTTCCTGAACTTAAAATTGACTCGATAATTTCAGGCTTATCTGATTTGCATTTTTCAATAATTTTGCTCTCAAATTCAGCAACGTCTTTTAAATCAATATCATCCAGATAACCTTTTACTCCACAAAATACTGAAATAACTTGCTCTGCAACAGTCATGGGTGAATATTGTTTTTGTTTTAAAAGTTCAGTTAACTTAGAGCCTCTATTCAAAAGTTGCTGGGTAGATGCATCTAAATCAGATCCAAATTGAGCAAAAGCTGCCATTTCTCTATATTGTGCTAGCTCTAATTTCATTGAACCAGAAACTTTTTTCATCGCTTTTGTTTGAGCTGATGAACCAACCCTAGACACTGATAAACCTACGTTAATTGCAGGTCTTATACCTTGGTTAAATAGCTCTGTTTCAAGGAAAATTTGTCCGTCTGTAATTGAAATAACGTTAGTTGGAATGAACGCAGATACGTCTCCACCTTGTGTTTCAATAATCGGCAGTGCTGTAAGTGATCCACCACCATGTTCATCACTTAATTTAGCTGCTCTTTCAAGCAATCTACTATGAAGATAAAATACATCTCCAGGATAAGCCTCACGTCCCGGCGGTCTTCTTAATAGCAATGACATTTGTCTATAAGCAACTGCTTGTTTAGACAAATCGTCATAAATTATTAACGCATGCATTCCATTATCTCTAAAATACTCACCCATAGTACAACCTGTATATGGTGCTAAGAATTGTAAAGGAGCAGAGTCAGATGCAGTTGCAGCAACGATTGTTGTGTACTCCATAGCTCCAGCTTCTTCTAATGTTTTTTGAATTTGTCTTACTGTTGATCTTTTTTGTCCAACTGCAACGTATATACAATACAGTTTTTGTTTTTCATCACCAGATTCATTAATTTTTTTTTGATTAATAATTGCATCTACTGCAACTGCTGTTTTACCTGTTTGTCTATCACCAATAATTAATTCCCTTTGACCTCTTCCAATCGGAACTAGACTATCAATTGATTTAAGACCAGTTTGCATTGGTTCACTTACTGATTGTCGTGGAATAATACCAGGAGCTTTTACTTCAACCCTGCTTTTTTTAATTCCTTTATTTAATGGTCCTTTTCCATCAATAGGATTTCCTAAACCATCCACTACTCTTCCTAATAATTCTTTTCCAACTGGAGTATCAACAATATTACCCGTTCTTTTTACTACATCCCCTTCTTTAACATTTCTGTCATCACCAAAAATTACGACACCAACGTTTTCACTCTCTAAGTTAAGAGCCATACCTTTTGAACCATCTGCAAACTCTACCATTTCACCAGCTTGAACATTATCCAAACCATAAATCCTAGCAATACCATCTCCAACTGATAAAACTTGACCAACTTCTGTGACTTCTGCTTTATCACCAAAATTTTTAATTTGTTCTTTTAATATTTTTGTAACTTCTGAAGGATTTATTTCCATTTATGCCTCTATCATTCTATTTTCGATTTGTTGTAATTTATTTTTAATTGAGGTATCGACCATAGTACTTCCTACCTGTACTACCAAACCTCCAATTAAACTTTTATCATGTTTGTAGTTTAATTTTATTTTTGAGCTAAAGTTTTTTGTTAACTCCTCTGTAATTTTTGTAATTTCTTCATTAGATAATTCTTTTGCTGATTTTAATTCTGCCTTAAGTTCACCTCTTTTTCTTGAACAAATCTCAATAAAGCTTCTAAGGATACGTTCAATAAAAAAGAAACGTCTTTTTTGAATTAAAAAACTTAAAAAATTTTTAAATAAGGACTCGAATTTATTATTTTCAGAGATTGCATTGATTACTTTTAATAAATCTTCTTGGCTTGTAGTTGGATCTTTAATCAAATTAGAAAAATCTTCACTTTGATCAATTAAATTAAGAATAGACGAAGACTGATCTTCGATCTGACTTAAAATATTGTTTTCCTCTGAAAGTTCAAAAAGCGCAAGAGAGTACCTTTCAGCTGAAGTTATTGAAAATCCGGTGTCTTTACTCAACTTGGTTCCTCTATAATATTGAAGATTATTTAAAAATCACGCCCTGAATAGCATATGACCCTTATGTCTTCAAGTAGCGGATTCGTAAAAAAGGCCTCTTTTTTAAGGTTAATTGAAGTTAATTGGGTCAACATCAACTAAAAGTTTTATTCCGGAAGAAAATTTATATTTAGGAATAATTTTTGCAAGAGAGCTTTGTAGTTTCATAGATTTTAAGCCTCTAATTAAAAATCTAATTCTAAATTTTCTCTTTAGTCTAAATAATGGAGCATTCACTGGCCCTAAGATTTTTCCTTCTATTTTGTTTTCAATAAAATTTTTAAAACTAATAGCTTCTTTTTCTAATTTAATTTCATTGTCTCCAGTTAAGATTAAAGAAATAAATCTTTGAAATGGGGGTAATTTATTTTTTTTTCTAATCTCCAGTTCTCTTTCTAAAAAAATATCTGGATTTTTACTTGTAATTTCTGAAATCATCTTAGTATTATTTTCATAAGTTTGAAAATATACTGTTGCTGGCTTTCCTGTTCTTCCTGCACGTCCTGAAAGTTGATGATAAAGCTGCAAATTTTTTTCTGCACCTCTTAAGTCATGTCCTTGAGATGAAAGATCGATATCAACAACTACAATGCAATTTAAGCTTGGAAAATGAAAACCTTTTGAAATTAATTGAGTTCCAACTAAAATATGCGTTTCATTATTAATAATTTTATCTATTTTTTCTTTAGAATCTTTTTTATTCATTGTGTCACTTGAAAAGATCTCTATTTTTTTACCAGGAAATTTTCTCTTTACTTCTTCTGAAATTCTCTCAACACCAGGGCCACTAAAAATAAATTCACAATTGCCTTCTTGTGTACAGTTCCTTTTAAGATCAGATTTATATCCGCAATAATGGCACAAAAGGTTATTTTTATTTTTATGATAAACTAAATTGATACTACAATTTGGACACGTAAAACTTGTAAAACACTTATTACATAAGGCATTTGGAGAAAAACCTCTTCTATTTAAAAAAAACAAAACTTGATCTTTTTTTTCCAAATGTAAATTTACTTTTTCAATAATTTTATTTGATAACCATGATTGTTTTTCAAGTTTGGTATTATTTAAATTAATAATTTCATAATTAGGTAATGCTGCGTTTTGATATCTTTCATTTAATCTAGAAACCTCATATTTACCTTTTTTAATATTTTCAAAAGTTTCTATGGACGGAACAGCAGTAATCAAATTGATTGGAATGTTTTCAAAAGATGCTCTAGAAATTGCCATATCACGAGCATTGTAGGTTATACCTTCGTCTTGTTTAAATGATTGATCATGTTCCTCATCAACAATTATCATTCCTAATTTTTTAAATGGTAAAAATAATGAAGACCTTGCACCAATAATTATTTTTATTTTACCGTTAGAAACACCACTCCAAATTAATTCTTTCTTTTTTTTTGAAATGCCAGAATGCCAAACTGCAGGTTTAAAACCAAAATATTCTAAAAATTTTTGTTCAAACTGACTAGTTAAACCTATTTCTGGTAATAATATTAATCCTTGAAAACCCTTTTCTATCAGTGGTTTTAATGCTTCAAAATAAACTAAAGTTTTTCCTGATCCAGTTGTGCCTTGTAAAACATGAACTCTAAATTTTTTATTTGAAACATTCATTTTTTTAAGAGATTTATTTTGATCACTAGACAGCTTGATTAAGTTTTGTTTAATTTTGCTATCAAATATTTGATAAAGTTGAGTTTCTTTGTTCTCTACCGCTTCACTACTTAAGAGCACTAACTTTAATGCCATACCCTTTGGGATAAGATTATATTCTGAAAACCAATTTAAAAAATTAATTGTATTTTTTTTTAATGGAGTAACATCTAATTTCTTGATTACCTTTTTAGTCTTAAAATTTTTATTATTATTTTTTTCAAATTCATCCCAAACAACACCAGTAATTTTAGATTTTCCAAAAGGTACTACCACATAATCACCTATCTTTAGACTAATGCTGCTCTTGTAGGTAAAAGGATAATTGAAGATATTGGGTAAAAGAATCGGATATTCCATATCTTATGGATACTGAGATTTTGGCCACTGATGAGAAGTAACTTTACCTCTACATCTTACTCTTAATTTAAATCCTGCAGATTCGGGATAATAAGCAAATTGCCCATCTTTAGGTGGATCCCCAATATAACTTAATATTCCCAAGTTGTAATCTAGGTCCTCATATGGACTCTTTGCATAATTAGAAAAATGTTTAACAGTTTCTCCAGCTATGGTTCCAAAATTTGTACAAGGTACATCTCTTGCAGTACCTTCTTTATTATTTGTATATTGACCTTTTAAAGAAACTTTTCCATCTATATCACATAGAGTCCAATGCTGATTAATTAATCTTTTTAAAGTTGAATAATGGTTCAAACAGACTTTTTCTTTTGCACTAGCGGTATACCCGTTATAAGCAACCACTCCCACAGCAGCTAAAATTCCTATAATTGCTACAACAACTAAAAGTTCAATCAAAGTGAAGGCTTTACGGGCCTGTTTTTTTCCAAGTATTTTTGGCATTAGTATTTACCTGTGTCCAAGTATTTTTACATCCTGTGTTTACTTGAGTCCATGTATTTTTAGCATTAGTCTTTATAGGTGTCCAAATAGTTCCAATATTTGTTGAAGAGATTTTTTTACTTTTGGGGGAATAAACATTTACAGAATAATTTCCCCTAGACGGCATTGTAATTGATACGGTCCCTAGTGTGCAAGGATTTGAACTTATTCCTGATGTGTTTGATGAGTAAGGATTTTTTATATTCATACTTGTATTAATATAACTACTTATAATTGTTGTTGAGGGTGGATTAGAATTTCCACAACTATGATTGTTGAAAACCATATTAGAACTATCGATTTCACACTTCATAAATTCAAACATTAATGATTTGTTTATATTTCTATAGTTCAGCTCTGTAGTTTTTTCTTTTGCAGAATTGGTATATCCATTATATGCAACTACACCAACCGCAGATAAAGTGCCTATGATAGCTACTACGACCAAGAGTTCAATCAAAGTGAAGGCTTTATTTTTAGTCATTTAAATGGAATCTGAATTGTATCGGTAATATTAGTTGTCTCATCCATTAAATAACTTGTTAGCTTTAAATTTCTTGAACCATCTATCCATATTTCCTCAATCCAAGTCTTTCCAACCCAATAGGCAGGATGGTATTTGGCTTCTTTTCTAGGAGTTCCCCACCAAGCAGCTCCTGCATCGTTTGGTAAAACTGTACCATTATATGTCCAACGCTTATAAAAACTAAACTCTTGAATTACTGGATCTCTTAATCCAACAAATAAAAAATGTACTTGAAGATTATTACTAAAAGCAGATCTACATCTAGTTTCTCTTTCTCTAAAAGTTTTTCCCCCTGATCTCTCATATCTTATAACTTTATAATCTCTACCGCCTGATAAATGACAATCTGCTATTTCAGCTTTTATCAATTCTTTAATCTTTTGATGATTTGATTTTATTATCGTATTTTTAGCACCATCAGTATATTTTCCATATGCAACCACTCCTACTGCAGCTAAAATACCAATGATCGCTACAACAACCAGGAGCTCTATTAGTGTAAAACCTTTTTGATTCATTTAATTTTAAGACACTGGAAATTGTATACTAGACTCAATACAATTAGAATCCCCAGTGTTTGACCATATTAGAAATTGTCCTTTATTATTTCCATAAAAGCTCGTTTTGCCTTTAGTGGCAGAACAACCATTATTCCACTCTGGATTAGTGTTTGGATTATTTTGATCAAAAGGATTTTTAAAATTTTTGTCATAACCATATTCAGCCATAAAATGATATCTCATATGATTGTAACCTAAATCCATCACTAAACTCCAGCCATTGTTATAACTACAACCTTTTTCTTCAGTTGACCCTCTGTTTCTCCAACTTTTATAAATAATCTTTCCATCAATTTCACACTCAGTTGCTTTAAGCACAAACCATTTTTCAATATTTTTATGATTTTGTTTAACAACATTTTTTTTCGCAGAATTTGTATACCCATTATAAGCAACTACTCCTACAGCAGCTAAAATACCTATTATAGCAACAACAACTAAAAGTTCTATTAGAGTAAAGCCCTTTTTGTTCATATAAAAATTTTATAATAAAAATATATAGCCCAAAGAAAAAAAGTAAATAAGCTAAAAAATATCAGAGCTAAACCAACTAAAGTATCTTGATTAACTTTTTTTCTCCATTTTTTAGGGAAAAAATTTAAAGAATAAGCATAAATAATTATAAAAATATTTAATCCTGTAACAATGATATTTAAAAATAGAAATGTTTTCATTAACTAGCTTTAACAATTTGAAGTAGTTAACTTATTCTTTTCGTTTAGAGTTAAGGTGCAATTTGAAGTTTTGTGTTTTGCTTGGATACTTAAAGTATCACTAGAGGCATTTCCAGTAATAGTATAATTATAATTTTGGTCTGATAAATCATCAACACCATCAAAAAGTTCATTGATTATATTATTTAATGATGAGTTATAATAATAACTACCATTATTAGACTTATACTCTTGTTCTGCTAGATATATCGAGCTAAGACTTATTTCTGCTTGTTTTTTTTCTGCTGAAGTTTTGTATTTGCCGTATGAAACTATGCCTATTGCTGAGAGTATTCCAATGAGTGCAACTACAACCAAAAGTTCTATTAAAGTAAAACCTTGGCTGTAGCGCCTCATTTAAATTTAATCTACGCTTATCGTAGCAGTTAGCTGATCAGATGAACCACAACCTGATTTTGTACAAGTTTTTACTGTTACAGTTGTACCAGAAGAACTTACACTTACCTGTCCAGCTACAAAACTTCCACTTGAAGCTACTGCATTATTAGCAGTATTGTAGGGATTTTTATCAGTCATTGTATTAACTGCACCAGATACAGCTTTAGCTGCTGTTGCTGGACAATCCTGATTGGTTCCCATAAATTTGCTCTCACCTAAAGAACATTTTTGAATTTCTGCTGAAATATATTTTACAGCTTGTGAATGCATTGTTTTTGTAGCATTTGCTTTTGCAGATGCGGTATATCCATTATAAGCCACAACACCTACTGCAGCTAAAATACCTATTATCGCTACAACTACTAATAGCTCAATAAGTGTAAAACCTTTGTTTTTTTTCATGCGACTCCTATTCTTAAAAAATATTAAATTAATTCTAAAATCTATAGTTTTAAATGTCAAACACCAAAAAGTCCTTAGATATTGGTGGTTTAATTAATAATTGCACCAACGTTGAATATTGGAGCATACATAGCCAGCATTAAACCCCCAATAGTAATTCCCATAAATACGATCATAATGGGCTCAATTAAGCTTGAAAGATTACCAACCGCAACATCAAATTCCTCTTCATAATAAGTTGCAACAGATCCAAACATATCATCTAAGCTACCTGTTTGCTCTCCTACTGCAATCAATTGACTAAAAGTAGAAGGAAAAATTTTTTCTTTTCTAAATAAATCTGTCAATGTTTCTCCAGAAAATACTCCCTTCTTAATATTTTCAAGAGATTCGACTACAATAACATTATCGGTTACTGATTTTGCAATATCAATACTTTCTATTAAATCAACACCTGCTTGATTAAGATTACCAAGAACCATCGAAACTTTAGCAAGAATAGATTTTTGCAAAAGGTTTCCAAAAACTGGTAACTTTAAAGTAAATGCATGCCAAGATTTTCTAAAGTTATAACTTTTTGCTATGAAAAATTTCATTAATACAACAATTGCAATAATTGAAATAAACATTATCAATCCACCCGCTGATCTTAGAAAAGTACTCATAGACATAATTACAGCAGTTGGAGTTGGTAAATCATCTCCCATACCCATTCCCTCGTACATATTTACAAAGGTTGGAACAACATTCATTAACATGAAAATTGTAACACCTATTGCAACTGTGAATAAAACTCCAGGATAAAAAAAAGCACTTTTAATTTGAGATTTAATTTTTTCTTTTTTTTCTAAATTAAGAACAATTTTTTGTAGAAATATATCTAGTTTACCACTGGCTTCCCCTGCTTTAATCAAATTTACAACAACAGTATCAAATACTTTCGGGTGCTTTTCAAAACATTTTGATAATGCATTACCTGCTTCAAGATCTTTTTTAATGGTCTCAATTATAGTTTTCATTCCCTTAGATGCTGTTTGTCCAATCAACATTTCTAAAGTATTTAATACTGGTAAACCTGCTCTTAACATTGTTGCAAATTGTTTACAAAAAACTAGTATATCTTTAGCCTTAACACCTGTTCCAAATGAAAAAGACGTTTTTTCCTTTTTTTTAATTTCTTTCTTTTTTTTAGTTTGAATTAATTTGGTAATAATTACTTTTTGCTCTTTTAACTTATATGCTGCTTCAGAATTGTTTAGAGCTTCAATCTCACCTTCAACATACTTACCGTAAGAAATTCCTTTATACTCAAAATTAAGCATTAGTTCGACTGAAGTACTCTTTCAAATTCAGAATAACACAAATCTCCACTTAATAAGAGATCGTGTCCCATTTCTTGCATGGTTCTAAAACCATTTTTTTTAGCAATAGCATTAAGCTCTACTTGACTCATGTCAGATAAAATTCCTTGTTTAAGTTCTTTATCAATCTCTAAAATTTCGTAAATACCCATTCTTCCCTTAAATCCAGTATTTCCACACTGATCACAACCTTTACCTTTATAAATTTTTGCTCTTGCGGACTGTTCTGGTAGAAATCCAATTGCATTTAACAATTTTGGAGTAACATTTTCATCTATAATCGAACATTCAGAGCAATTTTTTCTAGCTAATCGTTGAGCCATAATTAAAGTTAAAGCAGCTGAAATTAAATAATTTGGAGTTCCCATATTTAATAGCCTAGTAATTGAACTTGGAGCATCATTTGTGTGGAGTGTGCTGAATACTAAGTGTCCAGTTAGAGAAGCTTTTAGAGCGATGTCTACTGTTGCTTTATCCCTTATCTCTCCAACTAATATCACTTCTGGATCTTGTCTTAGAAAAGATCTTAATGCTGACTCAAAAGTAAAATCTATAGCTTCCTTTACTTGAACTTGTCCAACCCCTTCTAATTCGTATTCAACTGGGTCTTCAGCAGTCAAAATATTCATACCAGGCTTATTGATATGTTTTAAAACACTATAAAGTGTAGTTGTTTTTCCACTACCAGTTGGCCCAGTTACTAATACCATACCCTGAGGAGAAGTTATGGCCTTTGTTAATTTTTCTAAATCTTTTGCTTCGAAACCTAATTCACTTAATTTTTTTTCACCAGCTTCTTTATTTAAAATCCTCATAACAATTCTTTCGTTATTTTTGGTAGGCAATATTGAAACCCTTAAATCCACCTCTTTTGTATCTGATTTAAAAGTACTCGCTCCATCTTGAGGAAGTCTTCTTTCTGCAATATCTAATTTACTAATTATCTTCATTCTTGTTACAACTGCATTATAGTTTTCGTATAAGAATGATGAGTATGAGTTCATAACTCTTAAAATACCATCAACTCTAAATCTTACTTGGGCACTATCCCTAAAACATTCTATGTGAATATCACTAGCCCCTAAATTAATTGCCTCAGTAATTAATTTATTTCCAAATACTATTACTTCGGAACCTACCTCAACTAATTCATCTTTATTTTTTTCTATTTTTTCAACTTTTACATTGGCAGATGAAATTTTTTTATTTTCTAGTTTTTTAAGTCTTGCTATGAAATCATTAATGTTAGAAATTGAAGCAGCATAAAGTTCTGGCTCCATTTGAGTCATGGTTTTTAAATTTTTCATTAAGCTTAATTTTGAACCATCTGGTATTGCAATTTTTAGAGTTGACCCAGAAATTTCAAATGGGACTATATGGTTGTCCTCAATAAACCTTAAATCAAGAATTTTTTTTATTTTTTCATCAATCTTTTTCTCATTTAAATCAACTATATCAAGTGAGTATGAGCTCGAAAGTATTTTAAGAATTTTTTGCTCATCTGTAAGTTTTAATTCTATTGCGGTCTCAATTTTTGTTTTTCCTATTTCTTTACTTGTGTTTACTATTTTAGATACAGATGAATCATTTAATACACTGTGGTCTAAAAGCATATTTAAAATGCTTTGCTCACTTTGCGGGTCTAAATTTATTTTTGCCATAACTTATTGTATTACTCTTGGAGCTATAAATATTAACAACTCTTTTAGTTCATCAGTTTTATTTTTACCTTTGAACAAATTTCCAACTACAGGAACATCGCTAATGCCTGGAGTTTTTGTATTAGTGTTATTTTTTGTATTCTTTTTAATTCCACCTATAACGACTATATCTCCATCAGTGACGAGCAGTTTAGTTTTAATTTCATTTGTTGATATTCCGGGCTCATCAGCTCCTGCTATTGTTTTTGGAGCATCATTATTAACTTGGATATCTAGTAGAACATTCCCATCTCCAATAATACTTGGTGTAACAGTTAAAGATAAAGCTGCTTCTTTAAATTCTGTCGTTGTGGTTCCGTCTGATGTAGTTTGGTATGGAATTTGATCTCCTTGAGTTATTGTTGCTTCTTGGTTATTTAAGGTAAAAACACTAGGAGAAGATAAAATTTCATTTAATCCCAAAGACTGAAGAGCTTCCAACTCAATTTTTAATGCGGCTGTAGAAAAAGTTTTAATTATTCCAACTCCACTTGTTGCTCCTGTAATAGAATTATTTGTAACAGTACCTGCAGCAGCTCCAATACTTATTCCGCCTGGTGTAGTTGATCCACCTCCGATAGTTCCTGAAATAATTTCTGAACCTGCTTCACCAGAGGTTCCTTTTTTGGTCATCGCACCAATTCTTGTTCCTAAAGCTTTCGCAAAGGACGAGGTAACATCTACTATAAAAGCTTCTATTAGCACTTGCTTAGTTTTTACGTCTATTTCTTTAATAACCGCGTCAATCACATCTAAATCTTCTTTTTGACCTCTAACAATTATAGATCTAGTTGTATCCTCTACTGTTATTTTTAAATTGTTCATAACCGCAGCACCCTCTTCGCCTTGGCTTGCAAATAGATCCTCTAAAGTCGTTTTTGCTTGTGCTGGACTAATATAATAAAGTCTGAATATTTCTGCAAGTATGGGTTCTACCGACTCTTCAAGTTCAATTTTTTTCTTTAAAACTTCTGCTCTTGCAGATTTTGCTGTTTCTTGTTCAGTTAGTTTTTCAGGTGTGTGAACTCGTATTATACCATCTGTAGCATTGATATCTGCAACTAATGTTTTCATATCAAGAATAGTTTGAAATGCTGTATCCCAGCTAACATTATCAATTTTAGCAGTTACAGTTCCACTAACTTCATCTCCAACTAAAATATTTATATTTCCTAATTCAGCCATCAATGACATCACATAGCTAAAATCTAGACCTTGAAAGTTTATACTAATTTTTTGTTTTAAATTTGTAAAATCTTCAGGGATAGAAACGTAATTTTTAACATTCTGAGTTGTAATTGTTTTTCTTTTAGTTTTTGTATTATTGGAGTTTTCTATTGGCTTTGGACCATCTTTTACTTTCTTCTCTATTTGTTTTTTTCCATCACTAATCACCTTAGAAGTGTCAATTAATGGTTTTTCACCATGGACATTAACAGTAGGTTTCGTTGTTTCACATCCTACAATAAATAAAACAATAAAAAATAAGCTAAAAATTTTTATTACTAATTTCATTTTATCCATCAACTTCTTGAATTAAATTATTCATATATACTTGATAAAATTTATTATTTTCATCTTCAATAATTACATAAGAATTGAAAATTTCTACAACCCAAACACTAGAATTAAGTTTTTGATCCTCTTCAAATTTAAAAACGTTTCCATCTGGTCTAGACATAATAGCAAACTTTTTACTTTTACCAATGATTGTGCCAACGAGCCTCATTCCATTTAAAATTCCAGCTTCACTTGTTTGTTCGTTTGAATTTTCTTCTATATTGTTTTGGTTTTGGCCCACTGCAGCGTTCCCTTGGAAAGGATCAATCGCAGGTAATTCCTCCTCATCTAACTTAATTTTTTCTTCTGACCATGCATAATTAAGGTTTAGAAGAAACAAAGTTAAAATAAAAATTATTAATTTATTTATATTCATCTGGTAGACCTACTATTGATATTGTTCCCTTTGATAATACTTTTCCTTGTACATCTTTTAATACATCAATTTCCTCTTTATCAAAATTTATGACTTTTGACGAACTTGCTAAAGATCTTTTAAATTTCAAATAACCAAGAAAATTACCCATTATTTCAAATTCCACAGGTATTTTAAAATATAATGCATTTGGTTGCCCGTCATTATTCTGATTTTCAGTAGAATTGTCAGTGTTTGAATTTGAAACTGCAACTGGATCTGCTTTTTTTAAATTTACAATTGATAAACCATTAGCCAAAGCAAAATTACTTATATTTTGATAAAGGTCCTCTACCTCTTTTTTACTATGAAAAAGTTTACTATTTTTTTTTGAATTCAGGTTCAAGTTTTTTAATAGTTTTCTTTAAAGTTACAATATTGGTCTTAAATTCCTCAATTTTATTTTTATTTTCATTCATTATTGAAATTTGCTCATTTTGAAATTTCACTGTTGGTGAAACAAAAAAATAATAAATGATTAAAAAAATTAAAATTGAAACAAAACCTATGCCAAACTTGATGAGAAGCTTTTTATTACTCATCAGATCCATTCCTTTTAGTTTTTCTAATAAATCTTTTACATCTAAATTTTTTAAATTTCCTAAATCCATATTAACTTTGTTTTAATTTACAAAGAATTGTAAACCCTTTCTTGTTACTATTGCTATCCTGATTATCAACTTTCATTGCAACCAATGAGGCTTGATCAATTAAAGATTTTTCATTTAGATTAGAAATAAAATTTAAAATATCTTGATCTGAAAAAGCCATTCCTTCAATTGTTATATTTGATGAACCATCAAAAGTCATTTTTGAAAAGTTTACTCTTAATGGAACACTTCTAGTAATTTGCGCTAAAGCTTTATAAGAAAGAACTTGGTTTGAGCTTACAAGTTTTCCAAGCTCCAATGACTTATCCATTTCTCTTTTTTGTTTTATTAATTTTGAAAACTGGCCATTATAATTATCAAATTCCATTTGAACTGAATCAAACTCTGCTAAAATTTTCTTATTTTTGTTTATTTTTAATACTGATAGTCCTATCAAAGATATATAAATTACTGCAATTGCAATAGCCAATCCTTTAAATGCAAATCCAGAGAGGAATTTTAATCTTCCCTGTTGTCTTACAGCATCTCTGTTGGGCAATAAGTTAATGTTCTTAACAGCTGTTACAAACTTATAATAACCAAATACATCTAATTTTCTATAAGCAAGTCCGATAACAGCAGCCAGAGTCGATCTATTATCTAAATTTGTTTTTTCTGCATTGTAAGATGGTATTGCAACCCCTTCTAAAGGATCAAAAAGTGAAAAACCTGTAGTTGGGAGATTTTTTTTAAATGATGGTATAATTGAATTTATATTTTTTAATGAACTAACAACTTGAATATTATTAATTTTATTTTCATGTTTAGCTTCATAATCACCTATTGCTTGTTTTACTTGCATTGAATAACGTCTTATTACAGCCTCTGACTCATCATTAATTGATCCATCACTAATTTGAGAAATTAAATCTTTTTCTGGCTGTCTTAAAAAAACATCAGTAATTACTGGCGTATTATTATGAATAATCATTAAATAATTTTCATCATCACTAATTTCTAATATTGCTGAATTAGTATTTTGATTAATTGATTTAAATTTTGTGTTGTCATGTGCATTCTTCAAAGTAAAACATTTCACATCAAGAATAACTGGATTTAAACCTGCTTTTTTTGCAATAGCAGAATAAGAATTTACATCTGATAGTTTAGATGCCACAAACAATATTTCCATTGTGTTATTTTTTGAGTTTCTATTAATTACTTGATGAAAAATTGAATAATCATTTAAATTATCTGCTAATTGAACTAAATTTTCCCATAAAGAATCTGTCTCTATTGCCTTTTGGAGCTCTTCATCGCTCATAAGCGGACTTGTAACTACTCTAATAATTGCACTCGTAACTGGTATGGATAATGCAATATTTTTTGAAGTTATTTTTGCATTTGACATTGCTAAAGATATTTCTTCAGCAACATAATCTTTACTCTCTAATATGTTATCCTGAACTTTATCTTTATCTAACAATCTGTAAGAAAATTTATCTAAAATCCAATTTTCATCTTTATCCTGACTTACTTGACAAACTCTAATTGCATCTTTTGAAATGTCTAATCCTGCTATTTCTTCACCAGCAACACTTAATTTAGATACTTTTGATTTAAAAAAATTATTAAAAAAAGATTTTACTTTATTTTTTGATTTTTTTTGCTGAGTGCTATCTTTAGAGCTCTCTTGTGGATTATCTTTTTTAGATTTTCCAAATTTGATATTTTTTAATTTATCAAACATTGATGACTTTAATACTTTTTTAGACGTTAAGTCATCTTTTATTTCATTTGATGTATCTAAAGACACATCATCAGCTGTTTTTTGATCAATTTCTATATCTTGCAACTGAATATTTTCATTTGTTTCATTTTCTCTAACTTCCAATTCAATTTTATTTTGATTTTGAGCCTCTAACTGAACATCATCAAACCATTTCTCTAAAATTGGGATCGCTTCCTCTAAATTTTTAGTTCCAGATGATGAAATTTTTTGTTTTCCGTTAATATAAAGTCTCCCTACCCAATTTTTTGACTTTAATTCGCCCTTATATTTATCTTGTCGAACATAAATATGTAATCTTCCATCTTTTTTATGAATTACTTCATTTAAATTCCTCTCTTCTTGAATAATATCCTCTTGTTTTTCAAAGTTTGCCTTATTTTCAACCTCTGATTTAACTTGTTCATTAGAATCATTATTACTTTCAGTTGTGTTTATCTGATTTTCTAATTTTTTATCATCTTCATTCATAAAATATTTTAAATAATTTATTTCAATTTATCTGATTTGGATATCATGTGTCAATATATTTGTGTTAGAGTTAATTATTTTGTGTTAGACTACTAATCAATTATAATTTTTTTTATCTAAATAAAAAAACAAGAAAAATCAATGATTTTTAATATATTGCATATTTTTTATATTTTTGTGTTAGAGTAATAACATTTTGTGTTAGAGTTTTGGGATAAAATAGTAAAAATTTTAATTTAAAATAAAGCCTAATTTTATAGGTTTTTTTTAAATGTTATTTTTGTGTTAGAGTTTAAGTGATTTAATAATTTTCAATCCATTTTTCAAGCTGGATTTCTGTTCCTGTATCTTTTGCTTGAGATTTTCCTGTAATTAAATTATCTTTAGATGTAAATCCACTTATATTCTTGTTAGCCTCACCTGCTATACCTATGTAGAGATTATCACCTTGTTTTACAACTTTTGATAGAACTCCAGTACCTAAATTTACATTCAAAACTGAATTTCCACACTTACTGTCGTATGCTGTCAGTATTGCTTTTCCCGTTTTACATGCATTTGTACCAGAAGTTGGCTCATAAATAGGAAAATATACTCTATCTTTATCAACTGTAGGTTCAGCTGTAAGCTTTTGAGCATTTGGAAGGTTTACATACCAACCTAAATCCGAACTACCAGGACAAGTTGGCGATGTTTTACATTTAGAGACATCTCCTGGGGGATTTATATCAACATAACTTGGAAAATCTTTATCTTTAATTCCATAAACTCTATTTTGAGTCTTGTTTGATTGATCTTGAAGTTTTTGTGTATTACCAGTTCCAAAATATAACCATAAATTATTATCATTATTAATTGTTATTTCAGGTCTTGTATAAATATATCTTCCATTATCCGATGTTGATTGAGAATTAAACAATGTAGTCGACGAAATATTTGAAATCACATTATCAGAATTTAAAATAAAATTATCTGTTAGATTAATTTTAGTTATTTTTCCCTCAAGATCAGCTGCATAAACTATTGCACCATCATAATTTGCTTTGCTAGTACTATCTGAAGTAATAACAGATAAATCCGCTGGTAAAGAATTAATAATATCTGTCTTATTTACTTTTTGAACAGTAAAATTAGTTCCACCAGGAGGAGCACTATCAAATTTCAATTTTAAATTTCTCATTTCATCTCCAACTAAAGTACCTGTAATAGTATAGGGTATATCTCCAGCTCCACTTACTCTCAACTTACAACAATTAACATTATATGATGTTATGCTAGCCCTAGTTTCTAAATCAAACTCAGTTAAAGTGTTGGTTCCTTTGGGTAATCCCCAAACATAGTTATGCATTACGTTAGCTTGATCTGTAATATTTATTTTTTTTAATAGCTTTCCTTCATTTTCTAAATCAATAACAAATACTGCTGATCCTATATCTGGACTTACTCCACCATTGTAGCCTCCTCCCAAAACTGCAACCCATTTATCTGTACCATTAACTTTTATTCTTAAAATTCTTGGAGTTGACCAAGTCTCGCCCAATTTTCTATAGTCTAAGTCAGCTGGAGGATTTGTGGCACCATAACTATAAATATTTTGAAAACCTGCTGTATTCCAATGTGTAATTTCTTTATTGGTAGCATCATTATGAATAGCAAATAATTGTTTTGGATTATTTGGATCAGTAATATCTAACATATATAAGCCATTGCCACCTGCACCCACACCACCTAACAAGACTGTTCTCCATCTAGGGTTGTTTACACTATCATTAGGAGTGTCATCAAAATAAATATCTTTTGCAACAGGTGATCCATCAATGCCATAAATTGCATTAGTTGAATTTGCTTTACTTGAAGGTATTCTTTCAAAATTTCCTAATAAAAAAGGAGGTATGTAGCCCCATAACTCTTCTCCATCAGAGGTTTTAAAAGCATGTAAAATTCCATTATTTGCTCCAGCATAAATCAGCTCTGTTCGACTATTACAGTTACCACCGCACTCGCTACTACTTTTAAAATTATTATATTGTTTTTGGGATCTATAATAAGCGTCTGTTTTTGTAAAGTTTCCTGCACCTGTATCTTGAGTTGAAGCTTCTGGAATTCCAACAACAATGACCTCCGAATGATAGATATCAGCCAATTTATGAATACTCTCTGTTTTATTGTTATCTGCATCTTGATCATATGTATCAACTCCTCTTATAAAATTAATGAGGTTATCTACTTGATCGTCTGTCGGTGACTGACTTGGAAACATCAAAGCCTTTAAATCGTCTCTATTAGATACTGTAAAGTTATTTATGCTATGAGAAGGTCCAACTGTCCAAATATTTCTACTTGAAGCTTTCTTATTAAATAATTTATCAGCAGCATCCCACTGTTCAGCTCCAAATGTTCCATTTGAATTAAGTTTATACTTTTTAAGTCTTCCTTTCCATTGTTTGCTTTTTTCATACTCAAATGTTGCCTGATAAATAAAATCACCCTTTGTAACATCTGACATGACAGCTGGTGTTGTAAATGTAAGTCTACCAGATATTGCTTGCTTAATTGCGTCAGTGAGTTTCGCAAGTAATTCAGTTTCGTTATCAGCATAAAGAGGAGATGTTGTTCCACCTTTTTGAGCTAGTGTTTTATAATTATTATTTGCACTTCCTAAAGCAAACCCTACTGCAAATGTTTTTATATTGTTTGCTTTATTTAAAGAATCTGCAATTGCAAGTACACTGCTATGCCTTGTCCAATAACCATCACTTATAACAATTAAATAATTCTGCGAACATGACTTATTCCAATTTGAAACCTGCCCACTTAAAAAATAATTTCTAGCAACATTCATTGCATGATTCAAATCTGTTGTATATCCAGTTGCTCTAACACTGCCTACATCACTGAAAATTGTTTTTGCTCCTGTATCAGAAATTTTAACTCTAATTCTTGTATCACTAGACCTTGTTGTAGACCACTCCATCAAACCAAAATTGGCTCCTGAAGTTAGATCAGTGTTAGAAACAATTTTTTTAATTACTTTAATCGCGGCAGCAATTCTGGTACCACCAGAACCAACACTTAGTGTTTCGGTTCCTGATGTATTATATTTTCTAATAGAAAAATTATAATAATCAGTTACATAAATATTGTCACTCGAGTCAATTTCAATTCCATAAGGATATCTAAAACCTGCAGAAGAAGACCATGAACCAACTACTTTTGTTTGTCTACAAGTGTTGCCCTCCCAATTTGCCTTTGTGAATTTGTATACAGCATGTCTGTTACGAGAGGTGTAATATAAGTTTCCTGCGCTATCAAATGCAACGTCTGTAGGTGCATCTGCGTTACATCTTCTTACATAATCATTGCTGTATACGTTATTTTGACCGATAAGTTGGTGACCAGATCTATAAGCTACTCGAACTGTATTTTTACTTGCATTTGCATACGCTAATCTAGACCTTCCTTCTTTAGCCCAACTTGCCCCCCAAATAAAACTATATCCTCCACCTTGATTGCTATAGACGTTTCCACGATTATTTAAATTATGAGTATAGTAGCTCGTTATTCGACCATTTCTTCCTCCGCCTCCTACCCATGCATATCCACCACCTCTTTCAACTGCCATTGCTTGTGGGGACTCTCGCAATATACCTGTACCTTTAGTTGTAACACAACCACCATCAAGGGTTAATTTAACTATTCTATAATTATTAGTATCAGAAATATAAATATAATTACCTTCTATATCAAATTGTCTTGCGCTTCTCCATCTATTACAAGAACTACCAGAACCACCAAAAGATTTTAAAAATTTCCCATCGCTGTCAAATTTTTTAATTCGATTGTTCCAATACTCTAAAACGTAAATATTTCCGTTACTGTCTACGTTTACATCAACAGGGTAATGAATAGATGTTGATCCACCTAATCTAGCAGACATACTTCCAGAGTTATCAAGCATTATTAATATATTGGCTGGAATATCTGAGGTTCCTGTACCTGGAGGTGGACTTTTGGCATTAGCAAAACCAAATAAATTTATAATGAGTATAATTAAAATTATTCTCGTGAATCTAACCATTTCCCAATTTCCTCATTATAAATTGCCATTTTGTCTTCATATAATTTTCCAACAATTTCTAAATATTCAGCGTGACCATCATGAATATTTGCAGAAATATATTCAATAGTTTCAGTATTTTTGATCCATAAATAATTACCACGCCATTCTTTTTTTGGTAAACCTTCAGGTAAATTAAATTGACCATATTTTTTCATAGCAAAATCCATTAAATTTCTATCATCCATTAGTGGTCTATATAATTGAATTCTCACTAACTGGTTATCTACATAAAGAAGTATGAGTTTTGTATCCCAAAACGACTTATCATTTTTACAAATTGTTTCGAGTGGTATCATTATATTTTCACCACCAAATCTATCGGGCATCATTAAAGGTTCATAATTTAAACTCTCAATATTTAAATCTTCTTTTTGATCTCCAAAATTTGCAATTCTAAAATTACATGCCATAGCTACTTCAGAAAGTAAAATAAAGAAAACAAATATTTTTAATAAGATTTTTTTCATTGTGAAGAAATTGTTACTGTAGCTTCAAGAGAAACTATTTTGTTTTTATTATTTTTACATAAAATTTTTCTTGTATCACAACCACAAGAATAAATAGTATAATACGTTTTATTTGTGCCTGGTTTTTTTATTGCAGAAGAGCTATTGCCATTTTTATCTGGTGCATAAGCTATAAAGTATTCAAAACTATAATTTTTAAGTCTACTTGTCTCTCCTGGTTCTGTACCTGAAATCATTTCACTCATCGTTTTTCTATTTGTTGTAAATCCTTTATTGCCATTAAAATTCGGCAGAAAATCAGGAGTACACCAAATTAAATTTTTATTTAGATTTACTTGTGGACTTTGATTAAATGTGCTTATGTTACTTCTCATCCATCTTTTTGCATGGGCAATTCCACTTTCTGCTGCATAAAAAGTCTGCTGAGATTTATCTTTTTCGTCGTTATCTCGAACTTCTGATGTTGTAATACCAACTAAAGTAGCCCCCATTAGAGTCATTACTACTAAAAGTAAAAGAGAAATGGGTAATGCAAAACCTTTTTGTTTGTAATTCATTTATTGTATCCCGATCCAACTGATATGCTTTGTCCAGATGAAGCAACAGCAACTTGCGGTATAGCCAAATTTCTAGTGTGCACACTTACAAAATAAGTCTCACGATGATATTTGTCAGGATTTGATATTGTAATATTACTTCCGTAAGGACTTTCACCATTTCTAATCACTAATCTTCTTGCTTTAGGATAGACCTCTTTTGGGGATCTTACAGTTAAATAAATTTCGACAGTATGTACCTTTTTCATATTTTTTTTACTTTCAGATTGTCCACCTTTTGTATTTTCTAGATTACTGCATGAAGTACAAACAGGAAACACAACATTACCCTCTATATCCTTAGGTATAACCTGAAAATCCTCTACATATGGAATTAAAAGCTCTTCATCTGCAACCATATTATAGGTTCTTGTCCATTGAGGACAACCTCTGGAAGGATCGTGCCCTATTGGATTTATTACAACATCTCTAATTAAATAAAAATCATTACTATCTTGGTATTTTTTTAACTCGTATTTTACTCTTTTTTGATCTTTAGCTGATATTGAATAATAAAGATGTAAAGCATCTGCTTGTTTATGTTTTCCAGCTCTTTGATTTCTAATATCACCATGTGTAATTCCTATCAAATCAATTTGAGAATTATTTAATTTTGAACAATTGGCACTTTCAAAATCAACATGATAATAACCAGTGTTACGTAAATCAGCAGTAATAATAGAAAGCGCTTCTCTTGCAGATTTATTAACAGTTACTTTTTGAGAAACAGATGCGTATGATTTATTATAATAGTTATAAGCTGAAAACGCTGCAACAATCGAAATTAATCCTATTACCATTGCAACTAAAGTTTCTGTTAAAGTAAATCCAGATGTTTTTTTCATTATTTAATTAAAACTCCTAAATATTTTTTTCTTTTACCTTTTCCTGTTTTAAATTTTAGTCTTCCAGCACCATCTTTAAAAAAAGTTTGTTTTGAATCACCGCTATAACACTTTGGTTTTTTATCTTTATAACCAGAGCCCGTGTCATATTTTATATAATTTTTTTCATTAAGTTTATTTCTCCATTTGTCTTTATTTTTTTTATGCAGTTCTGATCCTCCTTGATTGCTGTAATAACAGTTACTTTCATTAAATCCGCCATATGAAGATCTATTGTTGTAATCACCCAACATATCCTCAACAACCATTTCAGATAAAAAATTAATTTTGTTTTTTTCTATAGTCCTATCCGCAACATTAATTGAAAAGGATGAAAGCTGGAGCATTGCTACAAAACCTATGCCGATAATGACTAAACAAACTAAAGACTCTAAAATTGAAATTCCTTTTATATTTTTATCCATCAATTTTTTTCCATTTATTTGACTTTTTGTTATATTTATAAACTTTAATATTCACAAATCTGTCCCAGGTAATTCGATACATAATATCATGTTGCGCACCTTCTTTGCAGTTTTGAGCTGTAGAATAATTTTTTGAGCAAAATAAATAATAATCATAATATTTACCAGTTGAAGGGTCTCTAACATTAACATTTTTTGGATTATTATTTTCATGTCTAATTGTGCCATCTTTAGTAATACAAATTACTGAGGCATGTTTTGGAGATGGGTGATTAGTACTAGGATATACGTGAGAGCTACTATCATTATTTCGACTACCAATATCTAAATTGGGGACCCTACTAGTATTCTGAGATGTATTCGGCTGTTGATATCTGCAAACTCTGTTGTTTTTAAAATAATTATTTGATCCAACTTTTTTGTAAGTATTAAAATAATTTTTTGTAGTCATTGAGTAGGTATGTACTCGTGTATTCAATACTACTTGATGCATTCCATACTCACCACTCTGAATTTCATTTTTACGCTCATTAATATAATTGATCACATCATAAACATCTTTTTTAACTGCTCTGTCGTCTATCCATTTTGAAATGTTAGGATAAGCAACAACTGTAAATATTCCTAAAATTGCTATAACAACTAGCAATTCTAAAATGGTAAATCCTTTAATTGTTTTTATCCGCACTTGAAATAACTCCAGTACCAACTAAATCCTCTATAGATTTTTCCATAGTCATCATACCTTCTCTTTGTGCTGTTTGCATGACACTCGGGATCTGATGGATTTTAGCTTCTCTAATTAAATTTTTAATAGGAGCATTACAAACCATAACTTCGAAAGCTCCAACACGTCCTGAGCCATCTTTTTTCTTAAATAATTTTTGTGTTACAACCATTTTAAGTGACTCAGCTATTTGAGCTCTTATTTGACCTTGTTGTTCAGGCGGAAAAACATCTATTATTCTGTTAATTGTATTTGGAGCACCGCTAGTGTGAAGGGTTCCAAAAACTAAGTGACCTGTTTCAGCAGCAGTAAGGGCCATTCCAATTGTCTCCAGATCTCTTAGCTCACCTACCAAAATAACATCAGGATCTTCTCTCAAAGCACCTTTTAGAGCATGAGCAAAACTTTCAGTTTGCTTTCCAACCTCTCTTTGAGAAACAATGCTCTTTTTATCATTATGAATAAATTCTACTGGATCTTCAATCGTAATAATATTTGATTGTCGTCCCTCGTTAATTTGATTAATTATTGCTGCAAGCGTGGTAGATTTACCAGATCCTGTTGGTCCAGTGACTAAAACTAATCCTTTATGTGTATCTAACAATTCATACAAAATTGGAGGTAAATTTAAATTTTCCATTAGTGGAATTTTAGTTTCTATTCTTCTCAATACAGAGGCAGTTCCATTTAAAGTTTTGTAAAAATTTGCTCTAAATCTAAGATCACCTAGCATTACTGCTGTATCTAATTCCTTTTTTTTTTCAAATAATTTGATCTCCTCATCAGTGCAATTTTTCTTTAACAATTCATTTAAGTTTTCATCAGTTATTTTACTATCAGGTTCAATTATAATATCTCCTAATGCACGATAAGCTATATCCGATCCACCCCTTAAATGAAAATCAGAAATATTCTTGTTTTCATTAGCTAGTTGTGTAATTTTTTCTAACATACTTAATTTTAAAATTAATTATAATTGAATTATAAATTGAAATAAATTCAAATAAGTAAAATTTGATAAATTTTATCTCCATAAAAATAATAAAAAACGGCTGATATCAAAATATAAGGTCCAAATGGGATTTCTGCCTTTAAATTTCTGGTTTTATTTATCAATGATGGAAGGACTGTTAAAAGTGCAATTATTGAAGAGAAAAATAGTATTAACGGAATAGATTTTAAGCCAAAAAAGGTTCCAATTGCAGCCATAAGCTTAGCATCACCTAAACCCATAGCATCTAAATTTTTTAATTTTTTATATAAGAAAATAATTATCCATATTGTTAAATAACCAGTAACACCTCCAATTATGGATTGTTCAATATCGTAATTAAAATTTAAATTTTTTGTAGGAATAAAGTTTTTTAACAAACCAAGAAAAATTAAGCTAAAATTTAAAATATCTGGGATTATAAAATGTTTTAAATCAATAAAGAAAATTATTAAAAATAAAATTAATATTAAATTAATTAAAACAAAATCAAAATAATTATTAGTGTATAAATAAATTAAAACAAAAAAAATACCTGTAATAAATTCTACAAAAAAATAATTTACAGAAATTTTTTTATTACATTGTCTGCATTTGCCCCTGAGTAAAATAAATGAAATTAAAGGAATATTATCATGCCAAGAAATTTTTTTTTTACATTTTGGACAATTTGATCTTCCAAAAACAATTGTTTTATCTTTTGGTAATCTAGCAATACAAACGTTAGCAAAACTCCCAAAAATTAATCCAATAAAAAAAACAGTAAATATTTCAAAAGTAAACAAGGGCTAAAGATTAATTAATCCAACTAGATTTATAAAATTTTGATAACAATAAGAAAAAAATAATTGCCCATTTTCAAAAACTGCCTCTAAATTATTTGTGTAAATTACTATTTTCATTTTCAGTATTTTTATTAAAGATTTTTTTTATACTTTCTGGCTTCCATATGAAATAAAATAAATAAGGAGCAATAGCTGGTACAAAACCAAACCATATCCATTCATCCCATCTAAAACTTTTATCTCCTTTAGAAACAATTCCATTTACCCACACTAGATATCCAACTAAAAATATCCAAAAAAGAGAAATTGTTAAAAATATTTTAGATTTCATACCTAGAAATTAATTTTAAACTAAAGCAATTTTAAGACAAGTTTAAAGGCTAAATTAAACTAAATCTTTATTGTAACTGAATTGAATTATTTAATACTTCTCCACCTTTAACTTTTGTATCAATTATAATCTTGCCGCCTGACACTATTACTTGTGTTTCTCCTAATTTTCCATTCCCTATAGTGCCTGCGCCAGCACCAGAAACAGCTTGTTGACAATTTCCACTTCCATCTAATAATCCATGAGGATTGCAAGTTAGAGGAGCGTTAAAATGATTAATAATTGATTGTGCCATTTGTGAAACGTTGTTTGAAATTACAAATGGACAGAGATCATTTGTATAAGTAATTTTACCAGTAGCTTTACTAAAACTATATTTTAAAATTAACTCTTGTCCTAAATCACATTTTTTAATTTCTGCAGACATAGATTTAACAACATTTTTATGAATAGTTTTTGATGAATTTACTTTTGCACTAGCTGTATATCCAGTATAAGCAACCACCCCTACTGCAGCTAATATACCGATGATAGCTACTACGACTAGGAGTTCAATTAGGGTGAAAGCTTTGCGGTTCATTTTATTCAAGATAAATTATATTCTCTATTATATTTGAACTTCCATCTTTAGTTTGGCTTCTAACTGCAATAACATAATTGCCAGCACTATCTTTTTCGGAATGAAAGCAAAGCTTACCTTTTTTATCTGGTTTATAACAACTATCTGTCATTATTGAATTGTCATAAACATTTCGCCATCTCTCACCATTTCCAAAATGTCTTATAAAGTTATAAGTAAAGTTTGCGGCATTACCTGGTGAAGAAGTTGCTTTAGAATAATCTGAACATAGATCATTTGAATATCTATTAGGATCTGTCTTTAATTTAAGCTCTAAACCCAATGAACATTTTTTAAGTTCTGATGATGTAAATTTAACAACTTTACTATGCATATTTTTAACCGCTGCAACTTTAGCACTAGCCGTATAACCATTATAAGCAACCACCCCTACTGCAGCTAATATACCGATGATAGCTACAACTACTAAAAGTTCTATTAATGTAAATCCTCTATTTTTTGACATAGAAAATTAATTATTTTTGATATTTTTAATTAACAGCTTATTTTCAGTTCTAAGTTTTTGATTATCTTTAATTAATTGTATTATTAATTCTTTCATTACTTGGTTTTCTTTATTTAGCTTGTTTGCAACTAATGCAAGTCTTTCATTTTCTCTAATAATTTGTAACTGATCAAATAATTTCTCAAGTTCGGGGTCTAATTTTTCATCTTCTTTTCTTTCCCTGGCTCTTTTTTTAGCAACTCTTTGAATTTTTTTACTAATAGATAAATTTAAATTATTATCGATTAGGTTGTCCTGATTACTATGTTCAAAATTTAAACTTATACCAATATCTTCAGTATTTTTAGTCAAAGAAAAACCAATTTTTTTGGTAAGAGCGCCATTCATAGTATGGTCTTGAGATATATCCTCTTTTAATCCTGCACCGTTAATATCATTCATTTTAATTTTACTGCTTTGAGTTTTATTAAAAGCTAGACCCATGTAAGGTTTGAGAATGAAGCCGTTTTCATTTTTAATAGAATACTCAACATCAAAACCAGCCCCTAGAACTTGATCGATTGCTTCATCCACTGATAAGTCTCCATGAGTAAACTTTGATAAATATTTTGGAAGTCTATGAGCTCCGTATTCTCCATTTATTGTTAAAGATAACTCGTTATTTTTTTGAATTTTTTTAGTTAATTTATAATTAGAATGTAATGCAAAAAACTGACCTATAAAATTGTTTCTTATTATTTGATTGGACTCAGTTTCAATATCAGTAATTTTATTACTAGAAATACCAATCAATGGCTTTATTGAAAAATTATCAATATTTGCTTTTATATCATAACCAAAGGCCAGGTTTTCACTTTTGCTTTTTTCCTTACTATTAAAATAAGAATTTTGCTCAAAGTAAGTTAAAAAAGTTTTAGTTTTTTTCTCGTCAAATTCATTTTTTAAAAAATAACCAGATATTCCCTTAGTGGTATTGTTATAAATATTATTTCTTTTTGACTGAGTAAAAAATGTTGATCTTTCTTTAATGTCGCTTAATGATTTAAAAACATCATTTATAGTATTACTAAAAATTTCAGTTCTGTACTTTTTATTATTACTAACGACATCTAATTCTTCTCCATAAATTCTTAAATAACCATTAGTTTCTGAATTATCTGAATCTAGATTTTTATTTGCATCTAGTATTTGATATGTATCATTTCCACACAAATTATTTGTTATTGTAATATTTGTTTTTCCATGTAGTTCAATATCCTGATCTTTTGAAATACTACAATCTAATGTCATTGTAGTAGTGGTACTATTTAATTCAATTTCACCAACATAAGTACCCTCACTTTTAGTAACTATTTCTAATCCTGTGTTATTTGAATTTGCCATGACAATAGAATTGTCACCTCCCGCAATAGTTCCCGAATTATTAATTGTTAAGCCATTAAAATTTTTATTGTCGTGATAATCTCCAACTTTAATTCCATCTGCGTCACCATTGGATGCACTAATAGTTCCAAAATTATTTAGAACTACATTTTCACCAGCCTCTGCAGACGTAGAACTGTTTCCAAATCCTATACCAAAGTGACTCTGATTATTTTCACCTGTTACTGTAATGGTGCCGTGATTATTTATAGTAAGGTTTTTTGTTCTCCCGGCTCCTATACCACCAGTTGTTGATGTTATTGTTCCTGTATTATTGATAGTTGTTCCACCTGTATTTCTAGCTACTTGTATTGCTGCTCCAAATGCAGATTCTATAGTTCCACTATTAGTAATTGTATGAGATGCATCACTATCTCCCTGTCTATCAATAAGAACTGTACCAGTGTTAGTGCCTGTATTTGTCGAGCTTATCGTTCCTGAATTTGTAAAAGTAACGCCAGAACACTCTCTACAATAAATACTATTTCTATCTGAAGTTATCGTTCCACGATTATCTATTGTAAGATTTGATCCAGATTCTGTGTCTATGCCATACCTGTTTGCACTTTCAATTGTTGCTCCTTGATAATTTATAATTTCACTATCAGTGAGAAATTTTCCTATGATTGGATCTGTACCTGAGGTAGTTTTGATTATTCCACCATCATGGTTATAAATTTTAACTCCTCTACTTTTTTTACCTTCCCCTCCGCTACCTAACCAGATTGTATTATTTAGTGCACTGATTGTTCCATAATTATTTAATATAAGTCCAACTGCAGTTGATCCTGATACTGATAATGTAGATTGACAGTTGCTATTGTCTCCAGGCTGATTACACCAACCAATATTTCTTCCCTCAATTGCATTAGCTCCCTCAGCACTTATTGTGGCTCCAGAATTATTTGTAATTGTAACATTTTCTGCATAATCCAAATATATAGCTTCATTGTTATCTGAGTTGATGGTTCCACTATTAGTTATCGTAGTGTCAAGTGAAGACTCAGCATATATTGTTTTTTGCTTATTAGAATTATTGGCTGTTTCAATTGTTCCGTTATTTGTTATCTGTACTCCTTTTTCATCTTCAAGATCTACACTCTTATGATCATTAACCGATATTGATCCCGCAGATGTAACTATAAGAGTATCATTATCTTGACATGTTTGTTGAGCTGTAATTGCTACAGATACAGTATCATCACAATTTAAAGCAATGCCAACAAAACCATATGAGGGATTTATAGTCAAAACTAAAAATTTAAAAAAGAAATAAAATATAAATATTATTTTTTTCATTAATCTAAAATTATATCACCACTACAAAGGTGATTATCTTCTTCGCATCTAGTTCCAGAACATGGAGTTTGAACACAAGTCATTACTTCAATTTTTAATCCAGGTGATAACATTCTATTATATCCAACGAATTTGTCATTTGTTATGCTTCCACCATGAGTTACAGCTAGTTCTGATGGAAAATATGGATTTTTAAATCCTGATAAAGAACTTTCCACAGCTTTTGCAACAAAATCTTTCCAGTTGTTTAAACCTTGTTTTGAACAATCTAATTCGTTATTCATTGCTGTAGCTGCACCTGTAGAGCATTTCATAACTTCACTTGTTATATATTTAACTACATTTTTATGGTTTGCTGTTGCTGCTGATTTTTTTGCACTTGAAGTATAACCGTTGTAGGCAACAACTCCTACTGCAGCTAAAATACCAATGATTGCTACTACTACTAAGAGTTCTATAAGTGTAAATCCTTTTTCCTTCATTAAGGTACTATAATATCTTTTTTTGACATATCTCCACTAAAATTATTATCCCATCTCATTTCCAGTCTCATAGTTTTTGGTGAGCCTGATACATTAGTTATAAAAACATAACCTGCAGCTTGACTATTCAAAAGTTTAGATGACGGATAACCAGAATTTGAACAATGAAGTACATATTCACTATCGATATTGTTTTTTATATAGTGATCTGTGAAAGGATTTTTCCATTTTAATGATTTAAAATGCGCTGTTAAGATATGACAGGCACCTAAAGGACTATTATTGCAATATCCATTAGTTACATCTTTAGAATTCCCGGATTGATCGTTCATCGTCACCGGCTCTCCTAAATCACACTTAGTATAATTTAAACTTATAAAATTAACAATTTCATTGAAGTTGTGTTTTATTGCATTCTTTTTTGCACTAGCAGTATAACCATTATAAGCAACCACTCCTACTGCAGCGAGGATACCAATGATAGCTACTACGACTAGGAGTTCTATTAGGGTGAAGGCTTTTTTATTCATAAGATACTGTGGTCTCCATATATTTTATTGATCCTGAACTATTTCCTAAATTTGAACAAATTTTAATTCTGTATGAATCTAATTTAAATACGGACAAATATCCTCCTTGTTGAGAATGAGAAGGACAAGCAGTCATAAAACCAGGTGGTGAACAGTTTGTAACATTTAATTTACACCATGAACCATAAGGAGGGCTTGATCCATAAAATGGACTTTCCCAATTCATTCCATAAATATTTTGATTCATATAATTTATAAAATTCTCTATAGATACAGGACAGCTAATATTTTTTTTCGCCCCATTGATATCTAAGTATTCTACAGTTTCACCCATATTACATTGGATTGCTTTTGCACCTATCATTTTTGTGATCGAAGCATGATTAGCTTTAGTCGCAGCAACCTTGGCACTATTAGTATACCCATTATAAGCAACCACTCCTACTGCAGCAAGAATACCGATGATTGCTACTACGACTAAGAGTTCTATAAGTGTGAAAGCATTTCGCTTCATCTATTCTTGAAAATATACAAATTCTTCAATTATATTATTGCCTGAACAAGGTTCTTTTAAACAAGTCATAAAATTTAATCTTGCCATGTTATTTACATTACCAGTTGAGCTTATATTTACTTGACCAACTGTGTACCCAAAACCAGATCTAACCCCTGGTGCAATTGTATTATATGGATTTTTAAAACCTTTTAATACTCCCCAATCATAACCTCCTGACCTATACGCCTTTACATTTACTAGTGCCTCAGCAACTTTTTGAGCACCTAAACCATTTGGATGAAAAACATTAACACCATAGGTGTTATTACAAATTACATGGCCCTCCATAATAGAGTTTTCTCCCATGCTACATTTCATAAGTTCTGATTTTGTATATTTAATTGATTGAACGTGATTAGTCTTAACACTGTTGACTTTGGCTGCACTAGTATAGCCATTATAAGCAACAACACCTACTGCAGCTAGAATACCTATTATCGCTACAACAACCAGAAGTTCAATCAGAGTAAAGGCCTTATTTCTCATTTATTACAATAAAATCTACCAATTATTTGGAGTAAAAAAAATTATTTTTTTAAGAGTGTATGGCTCTTTTATCTACAGATAATGCGGCTTCTTTAACTGCTTCAGAAAAAGTTGGATGTGCATGGCAAGTTCTTGCGATATCTTCTGCACTCGCACCAAATTCCATTGCAACACCAATCTCCGCAATTAATTCTCCTGCGTGAGGTCCGATTATATGTGCACCTAATACTTTATCTGTTTGCTCATCAGCTAAAATTTTAACAAAACCTTCTGCATCATCTATGGCCTTAGCTCTTGAATTAGCCATAAACGAAAATTTCCCTACTTTATATTTTTTATTTAATTCTTTTAATTGTTCCTCGGTTTTACCGATTGATGCTACTTCTGGTGCTGTATAAACTACTCCTGGAATTGTATCGTAATTTACGTGTCCAGATTGACCAACTATGTTTTCTGCAACTGCTATACCTTCATCTTCTGCTTTATGTGCAAGCATTGGACCAACAATTACATCGCCTATTGCATAAATATTTTCAACGTTAGTCTTAAAAATTTTATCAGTTTTAATTCTATTTCTTTCATCAAGATCTACTCCTACAGACTCTAAATTTAAACCATCTGTATTAGGTTTTCTGCCAACAGAAATCAAAACAACATCACACTCAAAATTATTTTTATTACCATCTTTATCTACTGTTGAAACCACTGCACCAGCTGCATTTTTTTTAATTGTTTCAACTTTATTTTGCATATTAAATTTGATTCCCTGTTTTTTTAAAATTTTCATAAATTCTGAAGAAATTTCTTTATCCATTCCAGGTGTAATATGATCTAAAAATTCAACAACTTGCACCTCTGCTCCTAGTCTTGACCATACAGATCCCATCTCCAATCCTATATAGCCTCCTCCTACTACGACCATTTTCTTAGGTACCTTTTCTAACTTTAAAGCACCTGTTGATGAGACAATTGTTTTCTCATCTATTTCTATTCCAGGTAATGAAACTGGAACTGATCCTGTTGCAATAACTGTTTTTTCTGTTTGGATGATGGTTTCTTTATTTTTATCATCCTTTATTAAAATTTCATTTTTAGATTTAAAACTTCCCTGTCCTTTAAAATAAGTAACTTTGTTTTTTTTCAAAAGAAACTCAACACCTTTTGTAAGAACGGTTACAGCTTTATCTTTGCTTTTCATCATTTTGTCTAAATTTAATTTTACTTCACCAACTTCAATACCTTTGTTTGCTAAACTTTTTACTTTATGAAATTCTTCAGACAGATTAAGCAAGCTTTTTGATGGGATACAACCAACATTTAAACAAGTACCTCCCAAAGATCCTCTAGATTCTATACATGCAGTTTTTAATCCTAATTGAGCAAGTCTGATTGCGCACACATAACCACCCGGTCCACCTCCAATAACTACAGCTTGAAATTTTTCTGACATTTAAATATCTAAAAACAACCTTCTAGGGTCTTCTAAGTTTTCTTTAATCATTTTAAGAAAAGACACAGACTCTTTTCCATCAATAATTCTGTGATCATATGATAATGCTAAATACATAATTGGTCTTATTTTGATTTCACCGTCTACAACAACAGGTCTTTCAACTATATTATGCATGCCCAAAACTCCAGATTGAGGTAAATTTAATATTGGGGTTGAAAGCATAGACCCATACACACCTCCATTACTTATTGTAAATGTTCCTCCCTGAAGATCATCAATAGTTAGCTTTCCATCTCGCGCTTTTTCTGAAATTTCTTTAATATTTTTTTCAATATCAGCAAAGGATAATTCATCTGCATTTCTCAAAACTGGAACAACTAAACCCTTATTTGTTCCGACAGCAAAGCTAATATTGTAATAATTTTTATAGATAATCTCATCTCCATCTATTTCAGCATTCACAGCTGGGAAATTTTTTAAAGCAACTACACATGCTTTTACAAAGAAAGACATAAACCCTAATTTTATCCCATAACGAGATTGAAAATCCTCTTGATTTTCTTTCCTCATTTCCATCACACTGCTCATATCAACCTCATTAAATGTTGTTAAAAGAGCAGCATTCTCCTGAGCTTGCTTTAATCTTTTTGCAATAGTTTGTCTCAACCTCGTCATCTTAATTCTTTCTTCTTCACCATATTGAATTTTTCTTTCAGATGGTTTTGGATTTGCACCCATCAAACTTATTAAATCTCCTTTTAAAACTCTCCCATCTTTTCCTGAACCTTGAATTGAATTAATATCGATATTATTTTCTGTTACTATTTTTCTCACTGCTGGAGACAAGGTTAGATTAAGATTTCTTTTTGAAGCAACATCTGGTTTAACTTCCTCAGTTAAAACCAATGGTTTCTCTTTAGGTTTTTCTATATCTTTTTCTTCAAATACTTTTGGTTCTTTTTTATTTGCATCTAATTTTATTACATTGCTTTCTGCAGGAACTATTTCCTCTTGCTTGATTTCTTTTTGGATTTTTGGGGCAGATTTAACCGCTCCACCTTCAGCTGATACAGAACCTAATAATGCTCCTACTTTAACGACTGATCCATCTTGTGAATTTATCTCTGTTAACACACCAGAAATTGGAGATGGCACTTCTAAGTTTACTTTGTCTGTCTCAAGTTCTACAATTGGCTCGTCTGCTTCGACTGTATCACCTGAGTTTTTTAACCATTTTGCAACGGTCGCTTCTGTTATACTTTCACCAAGAATTGGGACTACTATTTTTTCACTCATTAAATTAATCAAATACCTTGTTAATTATTTCTTGTTGTTGAGAATTATGCCTTTTGGCATATCCTGTTGCAGGAGTTGCGTCTGGGCTTCTTCCTATATAAGAAATCTTATTATTATTAGCCTTTAAAGTGTCTAATGTCCATTGGATATAATCTCTAACTGAAAACCAAGCACCCATATTTTTTGGTTCTTCTTGACACCAAAAGAATTCAGCATTTTTAGAGTACGGTTTTAACTCCTTAACCAAAGCTTTTGCTGGAAATGGATACAATTGTTCAATTCTATACATCACTACATCATTTCTTTTAAGCTTTTCTCTGGCATCCAACAAATCAAAATATACTTTTCCAGAACAAAGAATTACTTTTCTTATTTTAGAACTTTCTTTTAGTTTAATAAATCCTTTAGACTTAGGATCTATAGCATGATCCCACAGTACTCTATGGAAAGTATTTTTTTTGTTAAAATCTTCTAAATTTGAAACACAATACTTATTTCTTAATAATGATTTTGGTGTCATTATAATTAGTGGCTTTCTGAAACTCCTATGCATTTGTCTTCTTAAAGCATGAAAATAATTTGCTGGAGTTGTGCAGTTCATTACTTGCATATTATCGTTTGAGCATAGTTGTAAAAATCTTTCTAATCTTGCCGAAGAATGTTCTGGTCCTTGCCCTTCATATCCGTGAGGTAGCAACATTACTATACCAGATGCTCTATTCCATTTTCTCTCACCAGATGCAATAAATTGATCAATTACTACTTGAGCTCCATTAGCAAAGTCACCAAATTGTGCCTCCCAAAGAGTAAGTGTATTTGGTTCTACTAGACTATAACCATATTCAAAACCTAAAACCGCAAGTTCAGATAAAAAACTATCTACTACTTCAAATTGCTTTTGATTTTTAGAAATATTATTAAGAGGAATATACCTAGAATTATCTATTTGATTTCTCAAAACAGAATGTCGTTGACTGAATGTTCCTCTTCCAGAGTCTTGTCCTACAAGCCTAACTGGATATCCTTCTTCTAGCAAAGATCCAAAGGCTAAAGATTCAGCTGAAGACCAATCGATTGCAGTACCTTTTTCTATACTTTCTTTTCTGGCATTAAATATTTTAGAGATAGTTTTATGGATATTTTTTTCCTCAGGAATACCATTTATTTTACCTGAGATTATTTTTAATTTATTTTCATCGAAACCTGTTATACCCCTCTTATCTTTGCCCCTTTCAGGTTTATATCTTGACCATGATCCCTCAAACCATTCTATTTTAGGTTTATAATCTTTTGCACTTTTGTATTGTTCATCAAGTAAATCTTTAAATGATTTAACATTTTGATTTAATAATTCTTCGGTTATAGATTTTTCGTTTACTAATTTATTTCCATAAATTTTATAAACACTAGGATGAGATCTAATTTTTTTATACATTAAAGGTTGAGTAAATGAAGGCTCATCTCCCTCATTATGTCCAAATCTTCTATAACAAATTAAATCTACTACAACGTCTCTATTAAATTTTAATCGAAATTCTGTTGCTATTCTAGTTGCATAAACAACTGCTTCTGGATCATCACCATTAACATGAAGAATTGGAGCTTCTACCATTTTTGCAACATCAGATGGATAAGGTGAAGATCTCGCAAATCTTGGACTAGTAGTAAATCCTATCTGGTTATTAACAATTATATGAATTGTTCCTCCAGTATTGTGTCCTGGTAGTCCGGACATTGCAAAACATTCTGCTACAACTCCTTGACCAGCAAAGGCTGCATCCCCATGAATTAGAATGGGTATAACTTTATTTCTTTCACGGTCTTTGTGAAAAAATTGTTTGGCTCTTGTTTGACCTAAAACAACTGGGTTAACAGCTTCTAAATGAGAAGGATTATCTGTTAAACTGACATGTACTGAATTTCCATCAAATTCTCTATCAGACGACGCTCCAAGATGATATTTTACATCTCCAGCACTATCTTCAGAGTCAGTACTAAACTCACCAGCAAACTCATTAAAAATTTTTTTGTAAGATTTTTGTAAAACGTTTGCCAAAACGTTAAGTCTGCCTCTATGAGACATGCCTATTTTAACTTCTTTTATATTATTTTGGCCACCAATTTTGATTATTTGTTCAAGAGCAGGTATTAAACTTTCACCACCATCTAAACCAAATCTTTTTGTTCCCACATACTTTGTAGCTAAAAATTTTTCAAATCCTTCTGCCTGTACTAATTTATTTAAAATTGCCTCTTTACCATTTTTTGTAAATTGAAGTGCATTTTTATCTTGCTCTATCCTGTCTCTAAACCATTTTCTTTCATCTGGGTTTGAAATATGCATGAACTCATAACCTATTTTTCCACAGTAGGTTTTCTTCATAAACTTAAGTATTTCTCTTATATTTGCATATTTACGATTGATTACTCCATTTAGAAAAATTTTCTTATCATAATTTTCTTTTTTAAAACCATAAAAATCTGGATGAAGCTCATCTAGATACTCTGACTCTCTCATTTCTAAAGGATCAAGATCCGCTAATAAATGTCCTCTTAGTCTATATGCTCTAATTAATGCTACAGCACTAATAGAATCTTTATTTGAGTCAGCAAGTAGTTGAAAATTAAATTTTTCTGAAGTGTCTAATTTGACATTATCAAACTCATTTTTATCTTGTTCTTCTATTTTTTTTTGTAATTCATCAATATCAATCTTTTGTTTAGTGGGTCCCCATGATGGACCATTAATTTCTTTTGCTATAACATTTATTTCTTCACCAATTCCCTCAAAATAATTTGCCCAACTTTCTGGAAGATCAGCATCCTTATTAACAAACTTTAAATACATTTCTTCTATAAATGCACTATTAGATTTATTTAAAAATGAAGTTTTTTCGAAATCAAGATTTTTTGATGAAGACATCTTTTTTATTTAATATATCCCTCTAATATTTTTTTTCAATTAGACAGTTTATCAAATAAAGTTTTTCCAATAATTGATGGTGATTTAGCAACTATAATACCACATTCTTCCATTTTTTTTATTTTATCTTCAGCTCCACCCTTGCCACCTGATATAATGGCACCAGCATGCCCCATTCTTCTTCCTGGAGGAGCAGTAATTCCTGCAATAAATCCAACTATTGGTTTTTTAATCTTATGATTTTTTATAAAGTCAGCCGCTTCTTCTTCGGCTGTTCCTCCAATTTCACCTATCATTAAAATAGATTCTGTTTCTGAATCATTTAAAAATAAATCTAAACAATCTATAAAATTTGTTCCATTAATAGGATCACCACCAATACCAATACAAGTTGATTGACCAAGTCCATTTTCAGTTGTTTGAGCTACTGCCTCATATGTCAATGTTCCTGACCTTGATACAATTCCAACACTTCCTCTTTTGTGAATACTTCCCGGCATAATCCCAATTTTACATTCATCTGGTGTGATTATTCCTGGACAATTAGGCCCAATTAATCTGCTACTAGATCCAATTAATTTTTGTCTGACCTTAAGCATATCCTGAATTGGAATTCCCTCTGTTATACAAACAATAAGTTCAACTGATGCGTCAATAGCTTCAATAATTGCTGCTGCTGCAAATTTAGCAGGTACATAAATCATAGTTGCATCTGCTCCTACTTCATTTTTTGCCTCTAAAACGCTATTAAAAACTGGTCTGTCTAAATGTTTTTGTCCACCTTTCTTTGGTGTAACTCCACCAACAAGATTGGTTCCATATTTTATAGCCTGCTCTGAATGAAATGTTCCGTGTGAACCAGTAAATCCCTGACAAATTACTTTAGTATTTTTATTTACCAAAACCGACATTTTATTTTATCGCCTTAACAATTTTCTTGGCAGCATCATCTAAATTTTCTGCAGAAATTAATTTTAATCCAGAATTATCAAGAATTTCTTTTCCTTCCTTGAAATTTGTACCTGCTAATCTTACAACTAAAGGTACACTAATATTAATTTCTTTAGCTGCATCAACTACTCCTTGAGCAAGGACATCACATCTCATTATTCCTCCAAAAATATTAATTAAAATACCTTTAACATTTGTATCTGAGAGAATTATCTTTAATGCGGCAGATACTTTTTCTTTGGATGCGCCACCGCCTACATCTAAAAAATTTGCTGGCTCTTTACCATACAATTTAATTATATCCATTGTTGCCATCGCTAATCCTGCTCCATTTACCATACAGCCAATACTTCCATCTAACTTGATATATGCAAGATCATGCTTGCTAGCTTCTATCTCAGTAGGATCTTCCTCATTTAAATCTCTTAATTCAACAATTTCTGGATGCCTGAATAAAGCGTTAGAGTCGAAATTAACTTTTGCATCTAAACAAACAATTTTTTCCTCTTTTGTCAAAATTAATGGATTCACTTCAACCATGTTTGCATCAGTATTCACAAACATTTTATATATTGATTTAATTAATGTTATTGCCTGTTTTTTTGCGTCTTCATTTAAATTAAAAATATT
>CACPHV010000007.1 GCA_902633985.1 uncultured Pelagibacteraceae bacterium | reverse complement strand
GAAAATTGAAACTCTCTCCAAACATATTAAGCAATTCAAAAAGGATAAACATTCATCTGTTGGATTGTTGAGAGCGGTAAATAGAAGAAAAAAATTGTTAGAATACCTAAAGAAAAATAAAATGGATTCTTACAAAAATGTACTGTCGAAATTGAATTTAAGAAAATAGAGGTCAAGATAGATAGAACGAAATGGAACGAAACGAACGAAACGAAATGGAAATGAAATGTTTAAAGTATACAAGAAGGAAATTGAAGTAGCGGGAAAGAAGATAAGTTTAGAAACAGGTAAAGTAGCAAGACAGGCAGATGGTGCAATAATCGCAACATGTGGAGAGACAGTCGTACTAGCAACAGTAGTAGGGGCAAAAAAAGTAAATCCTGATATGGATTACTTTCCATTATCTGTAAATTACCAAGAAAAATACTATGCAGCTGGAAAAATTCCAGGGGGATATTTTAAAAGAGAAGCAAGACCAACTGAGAGCGAAACATTAATCTCTAGATTAATTGACAGACCAATTAGACCTTTGTTTCCAGATGAATTTAAAAATGAAGTACAGTTGTTGCCGACAGTAATTTCATATGATAAAGAAAATGAACCAGATATTTTATCAATCACTGCGTCTTCAGCAGCTTTAGCTATATCAGGAATGCCATTTATGGGTCCTGTAGGTGCTTCAAGAGTTGGCTTTGTAGATGGAAAATATGTTTTAAACCCATCTAAAGCAGAATTAGAAAAATCAAAATTAGATTTAGTAGTAGCAGGTACAAAAGATGCTGTGCTTATGGTTGAGTCTGAAGCAAGTGGTTTAACAGAAGAAGAAATGTTAAACGCGGTTAAATTTGGTCATGAAGGTTTTGTTCCAGTAATTGAGATGATAGAGGAACTTGCAAAAGAATGTAGAAAACCTGAGTGGATAATTGAGAAAAAAGATTTATCTGAAGTTAAGAAAAAACTTGAGGAAACTTTTACAGAAGATCTTAAGAAAGCTTTTGCAACAAGAGATAAACAAGATAGATCAAATCAGATTTCAGAGATTACTGATAAAGCTAAAAAGCTTTATGAGGAAGATGAAAACTACACAGATCTTGATGTTAACGGTCAATTAAAAAATCTTGAAAAATCAATTGTTAGAACAAACATTCTAAAAAATAAAAATAGAATTGATGGTAGAGGTTTGTCAGATGTAAGACCTATCGAATGTGAAGTGGGTGTTTTACCAAGAGCTCATGGTTCTGCATTATTTACTAGAGGAGAAACCCAAGCAATTGTTGTAGCAACTTTAGGAACATCTGATGACGAGCAAAGAATTGAAAGTTTAGATGGATTACAAAGAGAGCGATTTATGCTTCACTATAATTTTCCTCCTTTTTCAGTTGGAGAAACTGGAAGAATTGGAACAGGTAGAAGAGAAATTGGCCATGGTAAATTAGCTTGGAGAGCAATTAATTCTTCATTACCAACAAAAGATGCATTTCCATATACTTTTAGAGTAGTTTCAGAGATTACAGAGTCCAATGGTTCTTCTTCAATGGCTACCGTTTGTGGAACATCATTAGCATTAATGGATGCTGGAGTGCCGATTAAAGAGCCAGTCGCAGGTATTGCAATGGGATTAATTAAAGAGGGTGAAGATTTTAGTGTACTATCAGATATTTTAGGTGATGAAGATCACTTAGGTGATATGGATTTTAAAGTAGCAGGAACTAAAGATGGAATTACTTCTCTGCAAATGGATATCAAAATTACAGGTATTACATTTGAAATTATGGAACAAGCATTAAGCCAAGCCAAAGATGGAAGAGTTCATATCTTACGAGAAATGAATAAAGCATTATCAGCTTCAAGATCTGATGTAGGAAAGCATACCCCAAAAATGGAAAAAGTTAATGTTGATAAAAAAGACATTGCTGCTGTCATTGGAAAAGGTGGCGCAACTATTAGAGAGATAGTTGAAAAATCAGGTTCTAAAGTTGATGTAAATGATGAAGGTGTAGTAACAGTTGCTGCCCCAGATGAAGAGTCTAGAAACATTGCGATGCAAATGATTAAAGACATCACAGCTAAAGCTGAATTAAATAAAATTTATTCAGGTAAAGTAATGAAGATTATGGAATTTGGTGCATTTGTTAATTTCCTGGGAAAACAAGATGGATTGGTTCATATTTCAGAGCTGGCAGATAAAAGAGTAGCTAAAGTAACTGATGTTGTTAAAGAAGGCGATGAAGTAAAAGTTAAAGTGATTGGCTTTGATCGTGGGAAGGTTAAGCTCTCAATTAAACAAGCTCTAGTTTGAAATTGTACACTTAATTACAATGAATAAAATACGAACTCATGATAAACTTTACTTAAAATCAAACAGGTATAATAAACCTAAAGAATGTTTTAAACTTTTAAAAAATATTTTAAAAAAAAGATTAAAAAAAAATAAAACATATGATTTACTCGACATTGGATGTGCAAATGGAGAGTTATTATATTATTTAAACAAACATTTTAAAAATATTAATCTGCATGGCATTGATGTGAGGGCAGATTTAATTAATCTTGGAAAGAAAAAGTTACCCTCTAAAGTTAAATTATATAGGTTAGATTATAACAAAAAACAGAATATTAAAAAAAAATATGATGTAATAATTTGTAGTGGTGTAGTTTCAATTTTTGATGATTTAGATATTATTATGAAAAATATAAAAAATAGTTTTACAAAAAATTATTTGTTATATTTTTTTGGCTCATTTAATGAATATGATTTTGATACGAGAGTGGCCTATAAAGATCTTAATTCCAAAATTAAAGATTTTCAATCAGGATGGAATTTATGGAGTATTAAATCCATTCAGAGTTATTTTAAGAAAAAAATTATTAAACATCCTTTTGAAATTAAAATAAATGTAAAAAAAAATAATAGAGATTTAATTAGATCATGGACGGTGAAAGTAGATAAAAAATTACATTTTATCAATGGTATTTCATTTTTACAAAATCAAATGTGGCTAGAAATTAAAGGGTAATTTACTTTTAAATTAGGATACCTCTAAGATATATTTTTGGGATCTGGCATCCCAACCTTGTTATATCCAGCATCTACATAGTGAATTTCGCCAGTAACACCGTTTGCAAGGTCACTTAGCAGATATAATGCTGAATTTCCAACATCATGAATATCCACGTTTCTTTTGAGAAAAGAATGATCCTCATTCCATTTGTATAGGAATTTTGCATCACCGATTGCAGATGCTGCTAATGTTTTGATAGGGCCTGCACTTATTGCATTTACTCTCATGTCTTTAGCACCCAAATCTCTAGCTAAGTATTTAACACTAGCCTCTAAAGCTGACTTACAAACACCCATTACATTATAATTTGGAATCGCTTTTGTAGACTCATAAGTTAATGTCAGTAAGCTTCCACCTTTTTTCATTATATTTGAGGCCTCTTTTGCTACTTCAGTGAATGAAAAACATGAAATTAACATACTTCTTAAAAAATTTTCTCTTGTCGTATTTAAATATTCACCTGATAACTCCGATTTATCTGAAAAAGCTATAGCATGTACCACAAAATCAATTTCACCCCATTGAGATTTGATATCTTTAAATAGTTTTACTACTTCTTCTTTTTTTTCAACATCACAACTAAATGTAATATTTGAATTTAATTTTTCTGCCAAAGGGACCACTCTTTTTTTAAGTGCGTCACCTAGATACGTAAATGCTAGTTCCGCTCCAGCTTCTGAAAGTTTTTGAGAAATACCCCATGCAATAGATCTTTCGTTGGCAACGCCCATGATTAATCCTTTTTTACCTTTCATTAAACTCACAACAAAACCTTTTCAAAAATTAAAGCTGCGTTAGTTCCACCAAAACCAAAACTATTAGACATAACAGAATTTAAGTTTACTGCTGTTTCTGTTTTAGCAATTATCGGAAATTCTTTAGCTTCCTCATCCATCTCAGTTATATTTGCTGAGCCAGTAATGAAATTATTTTTCATCATAATCAAACAATATATTGCTTCATGCACTGAAGCAGCCCCCAAAGGATGACCTGATAAGGATTTTGTTGAACTTATTTTTGGAATATTATCTCCAAAAGTATTTTTAATAGCATTTAGTTCTGTAATATCCCCAACTGGCGTTGATGTTCCATGAGTATTGATATAATCAATTTTATTTTTAGTTGTACTCATTGCCATTTGCATACATCTTACAGCACCTTCACCAGACGGAGCTACCATATCGTACCCATCTGAAGTTGCTCCATAACCAGTCAATTCTGCGTATATTTTGGCTCCTCTGGCTTTAGCATGTTCATATTCTTCAAGAACTAGTACACCACCACCACCAGCAATTACAAACCCATCCCTAGTTTTGTCATATGCTCTTGATGCTGTCTCGGGAGTATCATTATACTTTGAGGATAAAGCAGTCATGGCATCAAACATTGCAGTCATCGCCCAGTGAATTTCTTCACTACCTCCTGCGAATACAATATCTTGTTTGCCCATTTGAATTAATTCCATGGAATTTCCAATACAGTGACCACTAGTTGCGCAAGCAGAACTCATTGTATAGTTAGTCCCCTTGATTTTAAAAGGTACCGCAAGTGTTGCAGATGCAGTACTTGCCATAGTTCTTGGAACTATAAACGGCCCCATTAGTTTTGGTGTTTTAGCTCTTGTTTTATCTGCTGCAAGAATTACATTTTCGATAGAAGGTCCTCCTGAACCCATAACAATTCCAGTTTTAAAATTGCTAACTTCACTTTCTTCTAGTCCGGAATCTTCAATAGCTTCTTTCATTGCAATATAATTATAAGCAGAACCTGAACCCATAAATCTAATTGTTTTTCTGTCGATATGATCCTCTAATTTTATATTTGGTTTTCCATGAACATGGCTTTTTAAATTATGTTCTTTATATTCCTCTGAGAAAGAAATTCCTGATTTTGAATTTAATAGGGATTGATAAACTTCTTCTTGATTGTTTCCTAAACAAGAAACCACACCTATACCTGTAACAACAACTCTTCTCATTATTTAAATAATCCTACTTTTAAACTTTCTGCAGAATATATTTTTTTATTGTCTGCAAGAACAATTCCATTTGCAAGACCAACGGTTGTTCCTCCAGGAGACATAATTTTCTTCATATCAATTTCGTACCTTACATTTTTTACATTTTGTAAAACTTCACCGGTAAATTTTACAGTGCCCACTCCTAAAGCTCTTCCTTTCCCAGGATTTCCCAGCCAACCTAGAAAAAACCCTACCAGTTGCCACATAGCATCCAGACCTAAGCACCCTGGCATAACTGGATCTTTTTTAAAGTGACAATCAAAAAACCAAAGATCATCTTTAATGTCTAATTCAGCTTTTAATGAGCCTTTATTATATGCACCATTATCTTCATTGATTTCTGTTATTCTGTCAAACATAAGCATTGGTGGGAGGGGTAATTTAGCATTACCAGGACCAAAAAGGTCACCATTTCCACAAGTTATAAGATCATTGTAGGAGTATGAGTTTTTTTTCATAATTTTGAGCTCCCTTAATACTTGATTTAATCCTAATATAATATAATAAAACAACATATTTATTTATTCATACTTTAGAATTATTATAAAAAACAATGGTAAAAAACTGCAATTTTATTGAAAAATTAAGAGAAGTGGGACTTAGGCCCACCAAGCAAAGAGTAAACATGTGTGAAGTTTTGTTTAATCGAGAAAAAACTTTCCATTTCACAATAAACGATTTGGTAAAAATAATATCTGAGAAAATGAATCAAAAGATATCTCTAGCAACAGTATATAACACAGTTCATGCATTTGAAAAAAAGGGATACTTAAAAGAAATAGCAATTGATAGTCATAAAAGTTATTTTGACACAAACACCTCAGCACATCATCATTTTTTTGATGAAGACACGCATGAGCTAATTGATTGTGATGAGAATGATATTGACACTGTAAATATTAAAAAAAATATTACTGGGAAAAAAATAAATTCAGTGGAAGTTTTGATTAAAGTTGCGAGTGATAATCAAACTCAAAAATAATTCTATTAAATCAATTACTTAAAAACTACATTATAATAATTCTAAACTATTGACATACTGTCAATATGCATTATATGATTTGAAATCATTAAAAAGGAGAAAAAATGTCTTTAAAAGGAAGTAAAACAGAAGAAAATTTAAAAGAAGCATTTGCTGGTGAAAGTCAAGCAAACAGAAGATATCTTTATTTTGCACAAAAAGCTGACATAGAAGGTTACAATGATGTAGCTGCAGTTTTTAGATCAACAGCCGAAGGTGAGACCGGTCACGCACATGGTCATTTGGAGTATTTAGAAGAAGTTGGTGATCCAGGAACTGGTATGCCAATTGGCGAAACAAAAGCTAATCTGGCTTCAGCTGTACAAGGTGAAACGCATGAATACACAGATATGTATCCAGGTATGGCTAAAACGGCAAGAGAAGAAGGTTTTGAAGAAATTGCTGACTGGTTTGAAACTTTAGCAAAAGCTGAAAAATCACACGCTGGTAAATTTCAAAAAACTTTAGAATCTATAAGCTAATCAAATTTCTTAGTGGGCGTTAGTCGCCCACTAAAAAAAATTCGAATTTCAAATAACATAATTATATGAGCAAAGAAGGAAGTTTAGGTGCACCTATAAGACACCCTATAGATTTTGAGCATCCTGATTTTTTAAATCCCGAAAAGTTAGACGCTGAAATGAGAAGAGTGTTTGATATTTGTCATGGATGTCGAAGATGTTTTAATCTCTGTGATTCATTTCCAAAGCTATTCGACATGATTGATGAGTCAAAAAATGAGGATGTTGAAAGCTTATCAAGCAATCAATTTGCTCCTGTTGTTGATGCATGTACTTTGTGTGATATGTGTTTTATGACCAAATGCCCATATGTTCCACCTCATGATTTTAATCTGGATTTTCCACATTTAATGCTGCGATATAGAACAGCTCAAAAAAAATTAGGTAAATTACCAAGAGTACCAACACAATTAGCTCAAATAGACCGAAATGCTAAAATTGGTGTCATGTTCTCTAAAATAATCAACTGGGCATCAAATATTAAAAATAAATTAATTAGAAAAATTTTAGAACTTATTGCTGGAATAGATAAAAGAGTTCAGCTGCCAAAATATAACTCAGAAACTTTTTCAAAATACTTTAAAAAAAACCAAGATAAAATAAATTATGAGATAACTTTAAAAGATAGAAAAGTTGTTATCTATTCAACTTGTTTTGTAAATTTTAATAAAAAAAATACTGGTGTTGCAGCTTTAAAAGTTTTGAAAAAAAATGGTGTAGAGGTTCAGGAGGCTTATCCTGGTTGTTGTGGAATGCCATTTTTAGAGCAAGCAGATCTCCCAAAAGTTGTCGAACAAGCAAAGAAAGTATCCAAAGACTTAATAGAATGGATTAATAAAGGATATAAAGTAGTAACTTTAACAGCAAGTTGTGGATTGATGTTAAAATTCGAATGGCCTTTGTTATTACCAAACGATGAAAAAATTAAAAAATTATCTTCAAATGTTATGGATATTGATGAGTATGTGGTTGATATAGCAAACAATGAGGGATTAGCAGAAGGATTAAATGAGATTGATGGAGGAGTAACCGTGCATCATGCTTGTCATGCCAGGGCACAGAACATGGGAATAAAAGCAAGAGATATGTTAAAATTAATACCAAACGTTAAAATTGATATTGTTGAAAGATGTGCGGGTCATGGAGGAACTTTTGGAGTAATGAAAGAAACGCATGATTTAGCAAACAAAGTTGGAAGACCTACAGCTAGACAAATTAAAACTAAAAATAATAAGTATATGGCTTCGGATTGTCCTTTAGCTGGTAAACATTTAAAACAGTTAGAGGTTGATACAAATATATCTAATGATGAGGCACTACACCCTATCGAATTAATGGCAAAAAGTTATAACTTATGATTATGCCTAGAGAAAAAAGAGAAATCCAAAAAGAAGACATCATACCTCTAGATGTTTATACAGGTAAGAGACGTGAACTAAGAAAAAATATTGTTGATTATAAAAAAAATAGAAGAGTTGCTTTAGGTCCTTATGCTACTTTTTATTTTGAAAGTTATGAAACAATGTTAGCTCAGGTTCAAGAAATGCTATATATTGAAAAAGGTGGTGATGAACAACTTCAAGACGAGCTTTCTGCATATAATCCTCTAATACCTAAAGGAAAAGAGCTTACAGCAACTCTAATGTTTGAAATAGATAATCCAATTTCAAGAGCAGCGTTTCTTGGGAAAGTTGGCGGAATAGAAGAAACAGTATTTATGAAAATAAATGGTGAAAAAATTAAAGCGGTTCCAGAGGAAGATGTAGATAGAACTTCTTCTGAAGGAAAAGCTTCTTCAGTACAGTTTATTCATTTTAATTTTACAGATGATCAAATAGAAAAATTTCAATCTAATAGTTCTGAAATTGAGATTGGTATTGACCATAAAGAATATTCTCATAGCACAAAATTATCTAGAGAGAATATAGCCTCTTTATCTGCTGATTTTGGTTAATTTAGTCCCCAAATATTATCTGTTTTAATCCAACCTTCAAATCCTTCTGATGTAATTTTGCACCAATTCTGTTCACATTTTTCTATAATTAATAATCTTCCTTCTTTTATTTTAGCAATAGGCTTAGCAAAAGATGAAGGTTTCTTAAATAAAACTTTATCTTTAGTAGCTATTACTGAATTACTTTTTTTTAATTGTGAAATATGAATCCATCCACTGTTATTTTTAAAATCAATAATTCGTCTAAAATTTTCTTTTTTATCAATTTGTTTTAAAGGTAAATTTATTTTTTTGTAAATATACTTAATGTCAGAATCAAAACTTGGTCCATAGCGCACGTTCACTTTATTTTTTTTAAGAGAAACGAATATTTCTCCTGCATTACTTGAGTTAATAAAGAATATTAAAAGAGAGAATATAAAAATATTATTTATTAAATTTTTTATTTTCACTTTTTTTTGTTTTATTTAATTTAACTTTTCTAAAGCTTAAATTTAATAAATCTATAATAAGAATAAATCCATTTAAATTTCGGCCAACTTTTAATATTTTTTTTAAAACTTCATTAGCTAGCATTGTCCCAATTGTTCCTGCTACTGGTCCCAATATTCCTTCATATTCACAGTTTAATATTTCATCAGTAATAACTTCCTCTTGATAGAAATCCCTTAAAGAAGGAGTATTTTTATCTACAAAATCAAAAGTAAAAATATGACCATCAAATTTACTAATTGCTCCAGTCACAAGATATTTTTTATATTTTAAACTTAAATCATTTATTAAAAATTTACTTTCAAAATTGTCAGTACCATCAATAATGAAGTCATAATTTTTTATTATTTTTTCAAATTTTACTCTATCCATTTTAAAGTTATAAAAATTTATTTTTGTTTTCGGGTTTATTCTATTTAGTTTTTTTTTGGCAATTATAACTTTTGAGTGATTTAAATCTTTTTCATCATACAAACTTTGTCTATGAATATTTGATAGGCTAACGATGTCATGATCAACTATTCCTAGCTTTCCAATGCCAGATCGTGTTAAAAAATCAGCCGCTGGGCATCCTAGACCACCCATTCCAATTATTAAAACCTTTGAGTTTAGAATTTTTTTTTGTCCTAATGGCCCTATGTTTTTTAAAATTATTTGTCTAGAAAATTTATCTATTTCTTTTTTGCTTAAATTTTTGCTCATTTTCCAGTAGAGCCAAAACCACCCTCTCCTCTAATTGTTTCTGGTAGATCATCAGTTTCCTCAAGATCCATTTTAATTACAGGAGTTAAAATCATTTGTGCTATTCTATCTTTATTATTTATTAAAAAATCACTTTTTCCATGATTAAAGAGAATTACTTTTATTTCTCCCCTGTAATCACTATCAATAGTTCCAGGTGTATTTAAAACACTAATGCTGTTTTTTGCAGCTAGACCAGATCTTGGTCTTATTTGGATTTCAAAATCACTTGAAAATGCAACAGCAAGCCCAGTTGGAACTAAACATGATGAGTTTGGTTTAAGATTGATGGGTTCTTTTACTAATGCCATCAAATCCATACCTGATGCACCTTCTGTTTTGTAAGTAGGTAATTTAACTGCAGGGTCTAACTTTTTAATGAGAACTTTTGCCATTAATTTAATTGATCAATTATTCTATCAACTATTTCATCAGAAATTCCAGATTTTTTTTTGTACGAAAGTTTTTCTTTTATAACGTCTTTGTTTTTATAATGGATTGTTACTTCATTATAATCAGAATTAAATCCTATATCCTTATTTGATACATCATTAGAAATTATCCAATCACAATTTTTCTTGTTTAATTTTCCCTTTGCATTTTTATCAATCTCATTAGTTTCTGCTGCAAATCCAATGACAAGCTCAGGTCTCATAGAGTTATGGTTAGATACATAATTAAGTATATCTATATTTTTTTCTAAATTTAAGCTTAAGTTATCTTGTTTTTTAATTTTATTTTCATACTTTTTATTAATTTTAAAATCAGCTACTGCAGCAGAAAAAATTGCTACATCAACAGGTAAATTTTCTTGTGTTGCAACTAACATTTCATCTGCTGTTTCAACTTTTATAAGATTAATATCTTTAGTTATTTCAAGATTAGTTGGACCTGATATTAATGTTGTATCAAAACCATTTCTGGATAATGATTTCGCTAATTCATATCCTTGTTTACCACTTGATTTATTTGTAATAAAACGAACCGGATCTATATACTCATTAGTTGGCCCAGCTGTAACTAATGCTTTAAATTTTTTGTTATTTTTTTGAGTTAAGAAATATTTATCAATTTCTTCAGCAATTATTGATGGGTCCGACATTTTACCCTCTCCATATTCACCACATGCCATATCACCAACCTCTGGACCTATTAGCTTATATCCAAACTCCTTTAATTTTTTTAAATTCATTTTAGTAGTTGGATGTTCCCACATTCTTACATTCATCGCTGGTGCTAAAATAATGTCTTTATCTGAAGCCAAAACAACAGTGGATGCTAGGTCATTAGTTGTTCCTTGAGCTAGTTTTGAAATTGTATTTGCTGTTGCTGGTGCAATCACAATTATATCTGCCCATCTTGAAAGGGAGATATGATCCATTTCAGCCTCGTTTTCTACACTAAATAAATCGCAGTAAACTTTACCTTGAGAAAGTGATGTTACTGAAAGTGGAGTTACAAACTCTTTTGCACTTGCTGTAAGAATTGTTTTTATATTTGCACCATTTTTTTTAAAAAGCCTAATTGTTTCAAGACTTTTATAAGCAGATATGCCTCCACAGATAATAAATAGTATTTTTTTATTTAACAAATTTTTCATTTGCTGAATTAAAATACTATAAGGCCAAAAATTACAAGAAGTAATAAACCAATAATAGATTGATTTCTAAATGTTATCATTTCTGATTTTTTGTCATTTAGAGCGGTATAAGAATTTGAATTTTGTGGAATTTGACCACTAGCTAGAAACGTCAATGCTTGATTTGCTTTATCCATAATCTCAGGGAATTCCGGTAAACGTTTAATAACTTCAGATGTATTTTTTAAAGTTTCATTCAAATTATTAATTGGATCTTTTGTTTCTTTAAGCCAATTTTCTAGTACAGGCTTTGAAGTTGTCCAAATATTTGTGTTTGGATTTAATTTTCTTGCTACACCTTCAACAACAACCATAGTTTTTTGCAACATTAATAATTGAGGTTGAGTTTGCATATTAAACTTTTCTGTTACATCAAACAATTGTTTGAGCAATTTACCTCCTGAAATATCTTTTACTTCTTGACCAAATATAGGTTCACCAATTGATCTCAAAGCTTGAGCCAGATCGTCTATTGGTACCTCTTTAGGAACTAATCCAGCTACTAAGTGAACTTCAGCTACTTTACGATAATCCCTTTGAATAAATCCAAATAAAATTTCTGCTAAAAACCTTTTACTAAGTTTATCTAACCTACCCATAATTCCAAAATCTATAGGTACAATTTGGCCACTATTATCAACAAAAATATTTCCTTGATGCATATCTGCATGAAAAAAACCATCTCTTACAGCATGTCTCAAAAAATGCTGGATAATATCTTCAGCTATTTTATTGGTATCTAAATTTCTTTTCTTTAGCTCCTCAGCTTCTCTTATTGAAATCCCATCTATCCAATCTAGAGTCATTACATTTTCACTAGTAAAATTCCAATAAATCTCAGGAACTTTAAACCCGGCATCATTTTTAGTATTTTCAGCATATTCATTTGCTGCTGCAGCTTCGAATCTTAAATCCATTTCAAGGTTAGTTATTTCTTTAAGTAAAAAAACAACTTCGACAAGTTTTAATCTTTTTGTTTTTTTTACAAATGACTCAATAATAAATGCAAATAACATCATCGCATCTATTTCTTCATTGAATATTTTTTTTATATTTGGTCTTAAAATTTTTATTGCCACATCTTTAATTGTTCCATTATCATTTATTTTTGCCTTATGAACTTGTGCAATTGATGCTGCAGCAACTGGTTCACTTAAATCAATTATTGAATTAAACGCATCAATTCCAAGATCTTCTTTAATAATTTCTTTTGCTTCATGAATTGAAAAAGGGGGTAATCGATCTTGAAGTTTTTCTAGCTTTAAAGATAATTCTTCTCCAATTATATCAGGTCTAGTAGCAAGAAATTGTCCAAGTTTGATGAAAGTTGTACCCATAGATTCTAATGACCTAGATAGTCTTTCACCATCATCTTTAATAAAATTATTTTGCTCCTTTTTTTCAAATGAAATAGATAAAATTTGTAATAATATTGTTACAGCTAAAGGAGGTTTTTTAAATTTTGATGCAATTTTCAAAATATCTGATTTTGCAATTTTTCTTCCTAATTTGAATAAAGTAATAAGTTTTTTAATCATTAAATTTTCCAACCACTATGAATTGAAACAATACCACCAGAAAGATTTCTATAAGAACATTTATGAAAATTATTTTTTTCCATTAACTCTATTAATTCGTCTTGATTAATAAATTGTTCAATACTTTTGATTAAATATTCGTAAGGTTCTTTTGCTCCAACTACAAACTGACCAATTATAGGAATAAGTTTTGAATAATTTTTATATATAAATTCAAGATTTGAATTTTGAATCTTAGAAAATTCTAGACATAGATAACGTCCACCAGGCTTTAGAACTCTATAGGCTTCTGAAAGTGCTTTATTTACACTTCTAGTATTTCTTAGCCCAAAGCTGATAGTGTAGTAATCAAATGAATTGTCTGCTAATGGTAATTTTTCTGCTGGGGAAATAACCCATTTCACATTTTTATAATTAGATAACTTTTGTTTTCCTTGACTAACCATTCCTTTATTGGGGTCTACACAAGTAATTTTGGCTTCTTTATTCGTGATATTTAAAAATAATTTTCCAATATCCCCTGTCCCGCATGCAACATCTATTAATTTTTTATTAATATTAGGACTCATCATGTTTATTAAACTTTTTTTCCAGTATCTATGTACACCCATAGACATAAAGTCATTCATCAAGTCATATTTGTTGTAAACTTGATTAAATACATTTTCTACAAGTCCTTGTTTATTTTGAAGATTTTGTTGCATAAAAAAATATATATTGAATATAGTATCAAATGCCAGAATTACCAGAAGTAGAAATTGTTAGACAATCCCTTCATAAAAAGATCAAAAAAAAATGTATACAAAAAGTAATAATTAGAAACAGGAATTTAAGGTTTAAAATACCAAGTTATTTTGAAAGTTTTCTAAAAGATAAAAAGATAATTAAAATTAGTAGATTTTCTAAATATTTGATCATTCATTTTCAAAATGAGAACTATTGTTTGATTCATTTAGGAATGTCAGGAACAATCCATATTCTTAATAAAAGAAAGCCTCAAAAATTTACAAACACTAGTTTTTATCATTCACCCTTTTTGCCAGAAAAGCACAATCACGCAGAGTTTGTATTTGATAATTTGAAAGTGATTTACAACGATCCAAGACGTTTTGGATTTTTCGAAATAATTAAAAATCATCAGGATTTAAAAAAAAGATTTAAATCAATGGGACCTGAACCTTTTAGTAATAAATTTAACTTAAATTATGTATTTAATTATTTTAAGAATAAAAATAAAGATATAAAAAGTTTTTTACTTGACCAAAGATTTGTTTCTGGAATAGGTAATATTTATGCAAGTGAAATTCTTTTCGCTAGTAAAATATATCCGTTTAAAAAGGCAAAAAGACTTAATAGAGATGAATGTTTAAATGTTATTTTAAATTCTAAGAAAATACTTCAAAAGGCAATAAACAAGGGAGGTTCAAGTATTAGAGATTTTAAAGATATCTCAGGTAATAAAGGTAATTTTCAAAAGGAGTTTAAAGTTTATAAGCAAGACGGTACAGATTGCAGACGTGCTCAATGTAAGGGTATTATAAAAAAAAAAATAATATCAAATAGATCAACTTTTTTTTGTATTTCTTGTCAAAAATAGTTAAATATTTAGTTGACCACTATAAATTCTCAAGCTATACCCCTGCGCAGATGGCAAACACAAAATCAGCAATTAAGAGAATTAGAAGAATTTCTAAACAAACTGCAGTAAATAAAGCTAGAAAGAGTAGGTTTAGAAATGCTCTTAAGAAAATGAATCTTCTAATTGATGGTAAAAAGAAAGATGAAGCTCTTAAATTTTTACCAAAGTTAAACTCTGAGTTGATGAAAATTGCAAAAACAGGAATAGTAAAAAAACAAAATGCTTCTAGAAATGTTTCTAGAATTACCAAAAAAATTGCTGCAATTTAAACTTTTGCTTAAATTTTTTTAAACAACTTCTGATATCCACATTATATATTTAAGTTTTGTATTAGTTTACCATATTTAGATTTAGTAAATATTTGGATTTTAGCCATTCAATCTATGTTTGATTCAATTTCAATTTAATCAATTAATTGATTCAATCTGTATTTGATTCAATTTATAATTTTAAATTTAATTTTAATTTAGAAATATTTTTAAAAAAATAAATCACAATCATAGATTTTATTTTTTTTTAATTTTCTTTATTAACTTGTTGCAAATTTTTTTAAATAGTTCTAACTGAGATTTCCCCTTAATTTATGAACAAATTTACAAATAAAAAAAATAATCATAATTTTTCTTCTGAAGGCTTCGAATGGAAGCAAGTGCAAAATGAAATGAAAAATAAACTAGGTTTAGAAATTTATGAGAGTTGGTTAAAAAAGATTTCCTTTGAAGAGGAACTCAATAATTATTTGTTATTATCAGTTCCCACGAGATTTATTAGAGATTGGATTACATCAAGATATTTAGACCAAATATTACAAATAATTAAAGTTTATAAAAAAGATATTATTAGAATTGAGTTCAAAATAGTTGAAAAAATTCAAGAAACCAATTTAAAGGAAAGTAATATTAAAGAGACTAATATAAATGAAAATGTTTCATTCATAAAAGACTCTTACCTTCAGTATAATCGAATTGATCCAAATAAAAGATTTGATAATTTTATAACAGGCTCAAGTAATAAATTAGCTTATGAAGCTTCTTTAAAAGTTTCAGAAAATATTTCTCATTATAATCCGCTTTATATTTATGGTGGTGTTGGGATGGGAAAAACTCACTTATTAAACTCAATAGGTTTAGAGCTTAAAAAAAATAATAAAGTAATGTTTATTTCTGCTGAACGTTTCATGTATCAATTTGTAAAATCAATTAAATCTAATGAAATGGTAAAGTTTAAAGAATATTTTAGAAATACAGATATTTTATTAATCGATGATATCCAGTTTATAAGTGGAAAAGAAGCTATGCAGGAGGAGTTCTTTCACACATTTAATGCATTACTTGATAAGGGATCTCAAATAATTGTGTCAGCTGATCGGCCACCCAACAAATTATCAAGGATTCAAGAAAGAATTAAATCAAGATTTTCTGGTGGACTAGTTGTTGATATCCAAAAGCCAGACCTCGAGCTAAGAAAAAAAATAGTTGAAAAAAAAACTGAAGAATTGAATGCTTTATATTCTGAACAATTACAAGTTTCTAGAGAAATTCAAGATTTTATAAGTAACGAAATAAGTGGAAGTGTTAGGGAATTAGTTGGTGCAATAAATAGAGTAGTTTCATTTTCAAGAATTTACAACAAAACTCCAAATCTCTCTGAAACTAAAGTGGTTTTAAAAGATTTATTAAATTTAGCAGAAAATAAGGTTACAATAGATTTAATTCAGACAATTGTTTGTAAGTTTTTCAAAATCAGTAAAAATGAAATGTTATCATCTAGAAGATCAAGATACTTAGTAAGACCTAGGCAAACAGCAATTTATTTAACTAAAATTTTGACATCTAAATCATTGCCTGAAATTGGAAGAGAATTTTCTAACAGGGACCATACAACGATAATTCATTCAGTAAAAACTATTGAAAAGATAAAAGAAAAAGATCCTGAAATGGTTGATAAAATAAATAAATTAAAAAACCAGATTTTATATAATAATAAAGAAAATGAAATTTAACGTTAATCAACAGGACCTTCAGCAAGCATTAAATTATTGCCAAGGAGTTATTGAGAAAAGAAGTACACTACCAATTCTGTCAAATATCCTGTTAGATGCAAATAACTCAAAACTTAATATTACAGCAACTGATCTAGATTTAATATTTATACATCAATTAAATAATGTTGAAATTTTAGAGGAAGGCAAAACAACTACAACCTCTTCAATAATGTATGATATAATTAGAAAGTTTAATTCAGGGAAAAAAATAAATCTTTCTCTAACAGATATAAGTAAACTACAAGTAGAGTCAGAAAAGTCTATTTTTAATTTAAATTGCATTACCGCAACGGAATTTCCACTTACAGATGAAAATTTTAATCAAAATGAATTTATAATTAAATCAAAGAAACTTTTGAAATTATTAAATAAGTGTAAATTTTCGGTTTCTAATGATGAAACGAGACATTATCTAAGTGGTATTTATTTTCATCAAACAGAAGTTGAGGATAAAAATTATTTAACAGCAGTTGCGACCGATAGCCATAGAATGTCTATTTCAAAAATTAGATTAGAAGAAAAAATTGATTTTGAACCAATAATTTTGCCAAAAAAAACAATTTTTCAACTTTGTTCTTTATTAGACAACTATGATGGAGATGTAAAAGTTTCAAATGTGAAATCAAAAATTAAATTTGAGTTAAATAATAGTATTTTAATTTCAAAACTTATTGATGGAAAATTTCCTAATTACGTTCAAGTAATACCTAAAAATAATCAAAAAAAATTAGAAATAGATTTAAAATTATTTTTAAATTCTGTTGATAGAGTAGCATCTGTTTCATTAGACAAAAAAGATGGTGTGAAATTCAATTTATCAAAAGATACTCTAGATCTGTCTGTAAATAATACCAATAGTGGTGATGGCAAAGAAACTTTAAGTGTAAAGTTTGATCATGATTTAGAGATAAGTTTTAACTCTAGATATTTGATAGATGTTGCATCACAACTAGACGGAGACAGAGTTGAAATTTTCTTTAATGACACTGGTTCGCCAGCATTAATAAAAGATCCAGGTGATTTTGATAGTATTTTTGTTGTAATGCCTATGAAGGGTTAATTGATTGAGTCTAACTCTGAATAGATATTTTTTTCAAGAATTTGAATAAAATTTTCTTTTGTTAATCCAGAGGGAATTGGTTTTAGAATAGAAATTGTAATCGTCTTATTAGCTTTCTTTTTACCTTTTTTAGGCCACACATATCCAGAGTTAATTGCAACTGGCTGACATGTAATATTTAGCTCTTCATAAATTCGCGAAGCACCTTTTTTAAAAGGCACTCTTTCATCTGGAAGAACTCTTGTCCCCTGAGGAAAAATAATTAAAGGTCTATTAGAAGTAGCCATCATTTTTGAAATATCATCAAAAAAACCCAAGTTATCTTTTGTAACTTTATTTCTTTTTATTGAAATTGATCCTATTTTTTTTAAGTACCAACCAAATATTGGAATTAATAATAATTCTTTTTTTAGAATAAAGAGTGGTGAGTTAAAGATTGTTTGTAAATAGAAAGTTTCAAACATTGATTGATGAGATGATGCTATAAAAAATTTTTGATCCTTAATAATATTTTCGTTTCCTTTGATAAAAATTTTTACTGAAAGAACATACCTTAAACAAAATTCAGCCCAATGACCCATTAATTTACCTCCTGCCAAAACTACCTTTTTAGGCAAAAAAAATGATGGTAAAAAAATTATCGAAATAAAAATAATTCCAGTAAAAAATAATATTGAAAATAAAAAGTTTCTTATCATTTTGTCAAAAGCTAAATTATATCTTTATACTTTTGTCTTTTTCTTATTATTTTAATTTTTGATCCTTTTATTAATAATTCTACTGGTTTTGGTCTTAAATTATAATTTGAGCTAAGTGACATTCCATAAGCTCCCACATCACACATTGCTATTAAATCTCTTTCTTTCAACACTTGAAACTTATTTAATGTAACAAATTTATCTGTACTTTCACAAATAGGTCCTACAAATTCATATGGTTTTTTAGATATCTTGTAAGATTTTGTAACAGGCAAAGTTTTATGAAACGCGCCATACAAAGCAGGTCTCATTAAATCATTCATTGCGGCATCTAAAATAATAAATTTTTTACTTCCGCAATCTTTAATATAGATTATTTTTGATACCAATGTACCGGTATTGCCAATAATTGATCTACCTGGCTCAAATATAATTTTAACTTTATATTTTCTTAAAAATTTTAGTATGGCTTTGTTATATTTTTTATAATTAAGTTTTTTATTTTTATCAGTGTAAGTAATGCCCATACCTCCACCTAAATCTATAAATTCAAATTTATGATTTGTTTTATTGAGAATTTGACTGACCGCTTTAAGCACTTTTTCATAAGGTCTATGGTCTAAAATTTGACTGCCTATATGAACGCTTAGACATTTTAAATCAAGATTTTTAGAATTATTGCAATAATTTATAATTTCATAGAATGTATTTTTATTTACGCCAAATTTATTTTCTTTTTTTCCAGTAGAGATTTGACTCAATGTTTTTGCATCTGTGTTAGGATTTAGTCTTACTCCAATTCTAATCTTTTTATTTTTTATTTTTGCTATTCTATTTATTTCTTTTATTTCACTTAAGGACTCTGCGTTAATTAGTAAAATTTTTTTATTAATAGCAAAATTTATTTCATTTGATGTTTTACCTACTCCAGAAAATACTATTTTGTTCGGATTAATTCCTGCTTTTAGTGCCATCATTAATTCACCTTTAGAAACAACATCAGCACCTAATCCAAATTTTTTAATTTCTCGAATTATATTAACATTTGTGTTGGATTTGACTGCAAAGCAAATAAGTGGTGAAAAAGATTTGAAGCTTTTTTTAAAATTATTAATATTTTCTTTCAATTTAGAATAGGAATAAGAGTAAAATGGAGTTCCAAATTTATTTGCAATTTTTTGAAAATTAATTTTTTCTATTGTGAGTTTTTTATTTATATATTTCATTAAGTTTTGAATAATGGGTCACATTTTTCATTTTTATCAGTTGAATACTTAGGACAACCTTTCTTTCCACACGAGGTTATTAAAACCGATATTAGTATTATAAATAAAATTTTTTTAATCATTATTCTTATATTTTATAATCATTTTTTTTATATTATCAAAAGCAGTTCCGCCGTAAGATTTCTTTGAATTGATAGAATGATTTAAGTCAAATATTTTTAAAACTTTATCATCAAGTTTTGGTTCAATTTTTTTTAATTCTTCTAAAGTCAGCTCATTTAATTTCTTTTTTCTTTTTTCAGCAAAATTAACCACAGCAGCAGTTTTTTGATATGCATTTCTAAAGGACATTGAGTGATTTTTTACTAGATAGTCAGCCAAATCAGTTGCTGTAGTATATCCTGAATTAGCAAGTTCTAACATCTTACTCTTATTTGGAGTACAATTTTTAAGCACTTCGTCAAATATCTTTAAACTATTGTTTAGGTTGTCGTAAGATTTAAAAACAATCTCTTTATCATCTTGCAGATCCTTAAAATATGACATTGGTAAGCTTTTTAAAATTGTGAGCATTGAAAATAAATTTCCATAAGCACTTCCTGATTTTCCACGCAAGTACTCAAGAAGATCAGGATTTTTCTTTTGTGGCATTATAGATGATCCAGTTACTACTTTATCAGACAAATTAATTAAATTAAAACCATCAGAATTCCAAATAATCAACTCTTCTGCAATTCTAGAAATATGCATTGCGCATACAGATGAAGCGTATAAAAAATCTAACACAAAATCTCTATCTGAAACTGTATCAATAGAATTATTCGTTGGTATTTTAAAACCAAGTTTTTTTGTTGTGTAATTTCTATCTATATTAAATGATGTGCCTGCTAAAGCTGCAACTCCCAAGGGATTTTCATTTAAACTCTCCAAATTATTTGAAAATCTCTTTTTGTCTCTATTAAACATTTCTACATAAGACATTAAATAATGTGCAAAAGAGACAGCTTGAGCATTTTTAAGATGTGTAAATCCAGGCATAATAGTTTCAACATTTTTTTCAGCTAACTTAATTGTGCTCTTTATAATTTTATTAATATTACTATTTATTTCGTTAGTTGAATTTTTTATCCAAATTTTAAAATCAGTAATAACTTGATCATTTCTTGATCTTGCAGTGTGAACATAGCCAGCCTCTTCACCTATAATTTGAAAAAGTCTCTTCTCGATATTCATATGAATATCTTCATATTTTTTATTAAATTCAAATTTGTTGTTTGTGATTTCCTTATCAATTTTTGTTAGTCCATAAACAATTTTATTTTTTATTTTAAAAGAAATTATTTTTTGTTTAAAAAGCATTTCAACATGAGCAATTGATCCTTTAATGTCTTCTTTATAAAGTCGTTTATCAATATCTATTGAAGTACCAACCTTTTGAAACAAATTCGATAAATCTTTTTTTATCCGTGTATTCCAGATTGCCTGGTTGTTTTTATTTTTTGTCATGATATTTAATTATACCTATTTAACATGAGATTTTTAATAATATTTATTTTTTTGATAACAAGCGTTGTAGCTGAAGAACTACCTGGTATTAAAAATATTGTAATCCATAAGGTACCAAAAACATATAATAATGTTATTTTTTTAGACAATAAAGATCAAAAGATAAATATCAATGAATATAAGGGAAAATTATTATTATTAAATTTTTGGGCAACCTGGTGTGAACCTTGTAAAGAAGAAATGCCATCTTTAGATAAACTTCAAGCCAACCCAGAATTAGATAAAATAAAAATTTTTGCAATTAATATTGGTAAAGAAAAATTAGACAAAGTTAATAAATTTTTTATAGATCTTAATATTAAAAACTTTCAACCTTATTTTGATCCACCGATAACATTAGCAAAAATGTTTTCTCTAAGAGGTGTACCTACATCAATTCTAATTAATAAAGAGGGTCAAGAATTCGCTAGAGTAATAGGTTCAATTGATTTTGAAAATAAAAATTTTGTTAATTGGATAAAAAAATATAATTAATTTTTGAAAAAGTAAGCAAAGCCAACTAAAGCAATAATAGCAATAAACTGTAAAATAACTCTTAACTGCATTAATTTATTTGAATATTTCTTACTTGTCTCTCCTCCTTTAAAAAGAGTTCCTATACCTAAGATTAAAACTACTCCAACAGCTATCAAAAGAGCTATTGATAAAACTTTTACTAATATTCCTGAAACCATAATTTTTATTTTAGATTGTGTTTTGACATAAAAAACATAATTTATCCACTATGACATTTTGCCTAAATTCAATAATTATTAAACCAGAAAATGGTGTTGAAATAAAAAATGCAATTATTTTGCTTCACGGTTATGGAGGTGACGGAAAGGATATAAGCATGCTTTCTTTAAACTGGAAAAGACATATGCCTAATACAGTCTTTATTTGTCCCGATGGTCACGAAAGATGTGCTATAAATCCCTCTGGATATCAGTGGTTTGATTTAACCAAAGATGATTCTGATTACATACTAGAGCAATCAATTAAAGCTGAAGAAGTTTTAAAAAAATTCATTAATGAAATAAAACAAGAGTTCAAGTTATCAAATAATCAAATATGTTTATCAGGATTTAGCCAAGGATGCATGATGTCTATAAATGTTGGTCTTACATTTGGAGAAAATTTTTTATGTATAGTTGGTTTTTCTGGAAAGATAATAAATCAAAATGATTTAAAAAACAGAATCAAAAATAAAACTGAAACACTACTTATACATGGCGAAGCTGATCAAATTGTCCCATCCACCCATTTACTGGAAGCAAAAGATTTTTTAATTAGAAATAATGTTAAAGTTGATACACTATTAATAAAAAATTGTGATCATCATATTCCTATTGAAGCATCAAGTACAGCTTTAAATTTTATTTTAAAAAAAATTTAACATCTCTTATTATTGATAAAATTGTTCAACTAAGTTAAAATTAAATTAATGAATAACTTTATTGAACAAAATGTTTCATTAGAAAAGTGCCCTGCATTAGTCCTCAATGCAGATTATAGACCTCTGAGTTACTACCCTTTATCTTTGTGGTCATGGCAGGATACAGTCAAATCAGTTTTTTTGGATCGAGTTGTTATTGTTAGTAATTATGATAGGACTATAAGAAGTCCATCGTTTAATATGAAATTACCAAGTGTTATCGCATTAAAGGATTATATTGTTCCTCAAAGCAAACCAAGTTTTACTAGATTTAATGTGTTTTTAAGAGATAAATTTTCCTGTCAATATTGTGGAAGCAATGAAGAGTTAACTTTTGATCATTTATTACCTAGATCAAAAGGGGGTGAAACTAATTGGGATAATGTTGTAACAGCTTGTTCTGCATGCAATGTAAAGAAGGGTGGAAAACTATTAAAACATTCAGGTATGAAATTACATCAGCACCCTTATCGACCATCAACAGAGGATTTACATAAAAATGGCAAACATTTTCCACCAAATTTTTTACACAAAAGCTGGATGGATTACCTATATTGGGATGTAGAATTAGAGTCTTAAATTTTCTCAGAAATATTTATTGCAATTTTTGATCCAGTTTTAATAATTTTATCTAATATAGAGTATGGACCTTCTTTTGTTGCACCCTTTTCATAAGCAATATCTTTATGACTTAATTCATCTTCCCTAAATTTAATTATTTTTTTTTTAAGTTTTGGTTCACTTTTATCAAGTTGTTTTATTTGGTTTAAATAATGCTCATCTATAACTTCTTCAACAGAAGCAGTGCAAAGCATAGCTGCTTTCTTTCCAAGTAAAGTTGAACCAAAACCTAATCCTACACCTAATAAATCCCATAAGGGTAAAAATTTTGTTGGTTTTATATTTCTTTTTTTAATTTCTTCTTCAAAATAATCGGAATGTTCTTTCTCATGAATTTTCATTTCTTCAATTATTTTTTTTAAAGCTTCATCTTTAACTAATGTGTTTAAAGCTAGCAACTGACCTTCATAAATTTTAACAGCACCACGTTCTCCAGCATGATCAACTCTAATGAATTCTTCTATTTTCTTTTTATTTATTATTGTCATAACTTAAATAATTTTTTGTTGTAAAATAAACTATTAATATTGATATTATAATATTGTAGCTTGTAAGCGATAATCCTAAAATTTTAAATGTAACATCTTTGCAACTTACATTTTTTTCCTGCAATTGTCTCAATATGTCCTCTTTTGAGAGTAAATTGGAGCCATTTTTTAAATCACAAACTAATGATTCTTCAAATAAACCTTGCTCAATACCTAAATGATATAGAGATAAAATAGTAGCAGCTAAAAAAATTAAAATAAGAGAAAGAATGAAGTATTTTTCAAGATTTATAAATTTATAATTTAATACAATAATTATTAATGCTAATAGGTATGGAATTCTCTCAAGTATGCACAAGTTACAAGGTTGATGACCAAGAATATATTCAATAAAAAAAGCTGAGGCTAAAGCGATAATGCTAATTAAAAAAATTAACTTTAATGTTACTGTTTTGCTAATCTCAACCATTTAATTTAAAAAATAAATAAATAATAATAAATATTATAACTATAAAAATTCCAATAATTGTGAACCATTTTGATCCATGTTTTTCCATGAACTCTGTAAATAACTCACCAAATTTATAAGATAAATAAGCAACTATAAAAAATCTCAGGCTTCTTGAAATTAAGCTAACAATTATAAAAATAGGAAGATTAAAAGCAATTAAACCACTTGAAATCGTAAAAGCTTTATAGGGCAATGGTGTAAAGCCCGCTAAAAAAAGAATACTCAACCAAGCAAGGAATCCACTACCTTGTGACATGCTCAATTTCAAGTTTTCAACTTTATCTTCATAACCATAAAATTCGATTACATACATTGCTAAATCGAAAAATAAATAACCTATCAAATATCCAAAAATCCCTCCAAGAACTGAAAATATTGATGCAATTAAAAATATTTTCAAATATTCCTTTTTTTTAGCAATAACCATTGGGATTATCATTGCATCTGGAGGTATAGGAAAAAAAGAACTTTCTATAAAAGATACAAGCCCTAAATAAAAATTCGAACTTTTATGTGCCGCTAATTCTAAACATTTTTTGTAAAGTGTTTGAAACATTTTTTGGTTTTAATATAAATTTAGTTCTTATACTATTTAAATATAATTTAATTGAATACCTAGGGCGAATGGCGGAACTGGTAGACGCGCACGACTCAAAATCGTGTTTCGCAAGAAGTGAGAGTTCGATTCTCTCTTCGCCCACCAAGTAACTATGAATTTAAATAATTTAAATAATTTGATCGAATTATTTGTTAATCAAGCAAATAAACAAAATAAAAGAGATGTTTTTTTAGAATGGCTAAACCCAAGTAATAAAAAAACATACACATGGGAACAAACTGAAAATAATATTTTAAAATTATCAAAAGTTATTAAAGAAAATATAGAGGAAGGCGATAGATGTCTTTTAGTTTCGGAGAATAGACCTGAGTGGTTTGTTTCTGATTTAGCTATAATGTTAGCTGATGGAATTACAGTTCCAGCATATACAACTTATATAGAAGATGATTATAAGTATTTGATAGAAGATTGTGAACCTAGCTTAGTAATTGTTTCAAATAATGAAATGCTAAAAAAATTAAATAATATAATTAATGAAAAAGACTTTATTAAAAAAGTTATAACTTTAGATGAAATAGCTAAGGTAACAAATAATTTAAGTTTAAATAACAAAGAAAAATATTTAGACTATAATTCTATTTTAAAGAATAATTTATTAGAGGAAGATAAAATCGAAAATAATAAATTAAATAGAAAGTCTCCAGCATGTATAATTTATACTTCAGGAACTGGAGGAAATCCCAAGGGTGTAATTTTAAGTCACGGTGGAATTTTAAATAATGTTGCTGGATCGTGTGAAATTACAAAACCATTATTTAATTCAAGACCAGTGTTTTTAACTTGGCTTCCGCTTTCTCATTCCTATGAGCACTGTCTTCAATTTGTACAGATAGCAGTAGGAGCTAGAGTATTCTATGCTGAAAAAATTGAAAAACTTCTTGAAAATATATCTGAAGCAAAGCCTACAATTATGGCAGCTGTCCCTAGGTTTTACCAAAACCTTTACAACAAAATAAATATGAATTTAAAAAAACAAACGGGTTTTAAAGCAAGATTAATTGAAGCAACTATTCGTCTTGGAAGAAAAAAACTATTAAATCAAAAAATGACTTTTTATGAAAAATTACTCAATTTTATAGTTGATAAATTAGTTAGAAAGAAAATAAAAAAACAGTTTGGTGGAAATTTAAAAGCTTTCGTTTCAGGTGGTGGTGCTTTAGATAAAGAAATAGGTGAATTTTTAAATGCTATAGGATTACCGACACTTCAGGGATACGGCTTAACAGAAACATCACCAGTAGTAAGTTGCAATCCAATACACAAAATAAAAGTGGACACTGTAGGCCCTCCATTTGAGGGGAATGAAGTTAAAATTGCAGAAGATGGTGAAATATTAGTTAAAGGCGAAAATGTAATGTTAGGATATTGGAATAAAAAAGAGGAAACTGAGAAAGTAATTATAAATGGATGGCTCCATACTGGTGATATTGGAGAAATAGATCCGGATGATGGTTATTTAAAAATTACTGATAGAAAAAAAGATATTATAGTAAGTGCTGGAGGAGATAATATTTCACCAGCTAAAATTGAAAATATGATTACAAATGAGCCAGAAATTGATCAATGTATGGTTTATGGTGATAAAAAAAATTACTTAGTAGGTTTAATTGTACCAAATAAAGATTTTTTAAATGAAAAAGAAAAAATAAATAAAGTAATTGAAAAAATAAATACAAAATTAACTTTAGTAGAAAAAATAAAAAAAATTCAATTAATAGATGAAAATTTTTCTATCGAAAATGGTTTAATGACACCAACAATGAAAGTAAAAAGAAAAAAAGTTACTGAAAAATATAAAAATCAGCTAGAAAATCTCTATTAAATTACTAAAACAAAATTGTTTATTACCCGCATAAACATTAACTAAATTAATAAAAAAAAAATTTATTAAAATAAAAAATTAAAATTAATTTTTATAAAATTTAACTTTTAATTAAAGAATTGACATAACTTATAGAAAAAAATAAAAATATGTTAATAGCGAATCAATTTGATTCGTTTAACTAAAAAAGGGAGCTAAAGATGCCTAAGAAAAGAAAAAAAGCGGCAAAGAAAACTAAGAAAAAAGCTAAGAAAAAAGCTAAGAAAAAAGCAAAAAAAAGAAGAAGAAAATAGTAACTTAGTGTTCTTTATAAAAAACGCTTCTCATTACAGTTTGTGTGAGAGGCGTTTTTTTTACTCGTCAATTGGTTCGTCGTTATCTGAAATTGGCTCGTCTACAGGTAGTTCACTAGATGGAGCTTTTGCAGCTGCTACTGGCTGAGGCTGCCCACCTAAATTTCTTTTCAGTGCTTTATCTAATTTTTTCTGAGTATCCTCTAAAGAAACATTTAAAACAATCTGAAATTCAGACAAAATTCTTTCATAAGCTTTTTCAAATAATTGTCTTTCACTATAAGATTGGTCAACCATAAGGTCATCACCCTTATTTAAATCTCTGACAACCTCAGCTAATTCATATATTTTTCCAGAAGATATTTTTGCCTCATATTCTTGTGCTCTTCGACTCCACATTGATCTTTTAATTTTTGGTTTACTTTTTAATATTGAAATACATTTGTTAACCTGATTGATAGTTGCTAAAGGCCTCAAGTGAGACTGTTTGTTTACAGGGACCATTCCATTAGCTTTATCTTTTTCAAATTTAATAATATATGTTTCAACATCAATTCCACCAATATTAATTTTTTTGAACTCAGTAATTTGGCCTACACCATGTTTTGGATAAACAACGTGATCTTTAATTTTATATTCTCTTTTTTCAGTTTCTTGTTTTTTAACTTTTTTTATTTCAGGTTTAATTTCATTAGTTTTTGAAATTCTTAAATTATCTACTTTTGTTTCACCCGCTGTTTCTGTAACTTTAATAGTTTTTTTTATTTTGTTTTTAGGTAAAACTTTTTTAGCAATTTTTTTAGTTTTTTTTGAAATTATTTTTTTTGCTTTTTTAGTTTTTATAGTTTTTTTTGCTTTGACAACCTTCTTTTTAGAAACTTTTTTTTTCACTTTTTTGTCAGTTTTGCCTTTAAAGATTTTCTTTAAAATATTTTTCGTACTTATTTTGCTCATTTTTAAATTTTTCGTGATCCGCTGGTGGATCTTTTTTTTCACTTATGTTAGGCCAGATTTCAGAATATTTTTTATTAATCTCTAACCATTTTTCGCTTCCAGGTTCAGTGTCTGCTTTTATGGCATCGACAGGACATTCTGGCTCGCAAACGCCACAATCTATACACTCATCGGGTTTAATTACAAGCATATTTTTACCTTCGTAAAAGCAATCAACTGGGCAGACATCAACACAGTCTGTTAGCTTGCACTTAATACAATTGTCGTTAACGATATATGTCATTCTAAATTTTGTTTAATTTTTTCTTTAATATCGCCCATTGTTTTATTGTCAATGTAAAGTAAACCCGCAAGTCGTCTCATTAAATTAGTTTCATATATATCAGCATCTTTGTTTGAATAGATTATGGACCACAAAGCCTCAATAATTTTAATTTTATCTTTCTCGGGCAATCCCTTTACCTCTCGAGTAAACTCTAAAATTTGATTTGAGCTTTCTTCAATTTTTTTTGCTTCTTCAATTGTTTTAGAAACATTTTCATTTTCTATACCTAGCTCATTAAGTGTTCTTTTAATAATTTCTTCCTCTTTATCTGTATAGTTCTCATCTATTTTTGCAGCATGAATTAATAAAGCACAAACTTTAGTAAGAAAATTATTATTTTTTGTTTCTTCTTTTTTAAAAAACATTTTAATTTAAATTTAAATTCTTTAATATTTTAAAAGGATTTTCGTTTGAAATCTTCTTTGTTGTAACTTTTTTAAATTTCTTATTAGGACTATATTTAAAGAATGTTTCATTTTCTTTTTCAAATATTTTATAATTCATTTTCTGAAGTAATTTTTTGAAATTATCTTTACTACATCCTAAAAGATTTAACATTTCTGGAACTAATTTTATTTCAGAATTTTCTTTTGAACTAGAATTTATTATTAATACAAATAATCTTTCCAAAATATCAATTCTTACAAAAAAATTATCAAATCTTTCAAATCCACACAAAAGCATAAAGTTTTTATTTTTTATTTCTTTATCGTCTAAAAAATTCAAACCAAAGGTAGGTGGTTGTAAATTATGAAATTTTTGATAAAAATTTTTCCACAATAATGTTCTCAAAGATACTGCTTCTGGTTTAATTAATTGATAAAGGAAAACATGATATCTCCCAAACTTTACTCCTAAGTCTCTAAGAATTTTTCTTTCATTTTGTTCTAAGTTTTTTAGGTATTCAGAAACTTGATCTCGCTTTAATACTCCATTATTTTCATAGAGTTGGTATGCCAGTGCTTTAATTGATGAATTATTTTCTTTTATATTTTTTAAATCAATTAAACTTTTAAGAACGTTATTTATTTTTGAATGTATCCATTTATTAATATAGTCATTTAGTTTTTGTTTAGTGTTTTTTTCAATAACATCATCAACAATTAAATCAAAATTAGGATTTAAATAATCATTACCTGTTGTCAATTTGGCAATCGGGAAATTATTCCAGTAAATTTTAAAATCTTCATTTAAATTAATTAATCCTGTATCAATTATTGATTGAATACGTTTTTCTAATTCCGGACCAATAGTTTGTCTTGCAGCCTTTTTTAAAGATTTAATATCAGTTTCCAAAGCACCTTTTTTTAGATCTAGTTCTAATTTTAGTCCTTTTATCTTTCCGATGAATTGATCATCAATTTTAACATCATTGTTTTGTAAAATTTCAGTTTTAAATTCCATATCTTGTTTTAAACCTCTAGCGAGCACGCTTGCTCTTTTGTCAATAAAAGTTTTAGTAAGTTCTTCATGTAATCTGTCTGAAAGTCTATCTTCTAAGTGTTTAGTTTTTTCAATCCAATAACTTTGATTTTCTACCCAATTATTTTTATTCGAAACATATGACCAAGTTCTGACATTTGCAATTCTATTTGATAAAGAATCTACATTTCCATCTAATTTGTCTAGTTTCATGAGCTGTAATCTCATATAATCTTGAGAAATTAGTCCTTTTTTGCTAGTTAAAAATTTAAATACATTTCCAATAACTTCAAAATGATTTCCATAAGTTTTTTTAACAAAATCAGGTATTTGGCAACATTCCCACAAGAGCATTAAAGTTTTCTTATCAAATTCTCTATTTAAAATTTTTTGATCTTTTAAAAAATATTTAAGTGCTTTTTCATCCTCACATTCATGAATTTTTCTTAGCCATTCCACCCGAGGTTTTTCCTCTAAACTTTTAATTAAACTAATTGGGTTATTGAAATTAAGATTTGAATTTCTCCAAAACAGAGTTCTTATTTCTTCAAATTTATGATTTTCTAATAATTCTACCTCTTCTGGAGATATTTCTTTACAATCACCAGTAATACCGAAACTTCCATCGTTAAGGTATCGACCAGCTCTTCCGGCTATTTGACCTATTTCAGATAGATTTAATCTTCTTAATTTTTTTCCATCAAATTTTTTAACATTTGAAAAATAAACAAAATCTAAATCCATGTTTATTCCCATCCCAATTGCATCTGTTGCAACTAGGAAATCAACATCCCCAGATTGATATAATTCAACTTGAGCATTTCTTGTTTTTGGACTTAGTGATCCCATTACAATAGCGGCACCACCCTTTTGTCTTCTTATTAACTCAGCAATGGCGTAAACCTCCTCTGCTGAAAACGCAATGATTGCTGTTTTTCTGTCAATTCTTGATATTTTTTTATGACCAGCGTAGGTAAGTTTAGATAGTCTTTCTCTATTTATAAATTCAATATCTCCATCTAATTTTGAAATAATATTTTTAATGGTGCTTGAGCCCATTAGCATTGTAAGTTTTTCCCCCCTCATATTTAAAAGTCTATCAGTAAAAATATGACCTCTTTCATGATCAGAGCACATTTGAATCTCGTCTACACCAACAAACTCAAGATGTTTGTCAATTGGCATAGACTCAACTGTACATAAAAAATATTTTGCATTAGATGGGATTATTTTTTCTTCTCCAGTTATAAGTGCAACTTTATCTAAACTTATTTTCTTGATTACTTTGTCATATACTTCTCTTGCAAGTAATCTAAGTGGAAATCCAATCATGCCACTCTCAAAAGAAAGCATGGTTTCGATAGCAAGATGGGTTTTACCTGTATTTGTAGGACCGAGAACAGCTGTAATTTTATTTTTATTCATTTCTATCTTTTGTGCTTCTTTTTTTTTACCTACCAGATATTGTTACTGCTAAAGAACAAAAATAGACTAAAACATGACCGAATCGGAGGGTAAAAAGTTCTCATTTTCTTTTAAATATTAGTGAGATTATCATAAATAAGATTAATTCTATAACAGTAATTTAATTTAATAAAATGAGTAAAAAACTTTGGCAACCTTCTCTAATTGTAAAAAAAAATTCAAATTTATTTGCTTTTGAAAATTACATTTCAAAAAAATTAAAAATAAAATTTAATAGAAATTATAAAAAATTATTAAATTGGAGTATTAAAAATTCACCAGAGTTTTGGAGTAGATTTTGGGATTTTAGCAAAATTAAGGGAATTAAAAGTAATAAAAATTTTAGAAAATCAAAGACTTTTCATAAAAATTTATTTTTACCAGGTAGCAAACTAAATTTTGGTGAAAATTTATTATCTAAAAACAACAATGAAAAAGCAGTAACCTTTATTAGTGAAAATGGATTTAGAGAAGAAAGATCATGGAAACAATTAAATTTAAATACTAATAAAATTTCAAAGTTTCTAAAAAAAATAAATATTAAAAAAGGAGATAGAGTAGCTGCCTATATGCCCAATACTATTGAAACTGTTGAAGCATTCATTGCTACAACTTCTTTGGGAGGTATTTGGTCTTCTTGTAGTCCTGATTTTGGTTCTAAAGGGGTTATTGAAAGATTTTCTCAAATTAATCCAAAAGTTTTATTCATCACAGATCAGTATTTTTATAATGGAAAAAAAATAGATATTTTAAATAGACTTCCAGAGATTTTAAAATTTATACCATCAATTAAAAGTGTTGTAATTAGTAATTACCCTGGCAAAAAATTTATTAAAAATAAATTTAAATTTAAAAAAATTAATTTTTTTAAATGGAATAAATTAATCCAAACTAATGCTGAAAAAATTAATTTTAAAAGATTTGATTTTGAAACAGAATTAGCAATATTATATTCAAGTGGAACTACTGGAAAACCTAAATGTATTTGTCATAGATCTGGTGGTGTCTTAATCCAGCATATGAAGGAACATCAATTACATTGTAATATTAAGGAAAATGATAACGTTTTTTATTTTACCACATGTGGATGGATGATGTGGAATTGGTTAGTTAGTTCATTAGCATCGAGGGCATCTATTGTTCTTTTTGATGGATCTCCAATGTTTAAATCTGCTGATTTGCTTTTGAAAATAGCACAAAGAGAAAAAATAACTTTATTTGGAATAAGTGCGAAGTATGTAGATGCTTTAAGAAAATTTAAACCAAAATTAAAATATAAATTTAAACTAAATAAACTAAGAACAATTTGTTCAACTGGCTCACCTCTTTCAGAAGAAAGTTTCAAATATGTTTATAAGCATATTAAAAAAAATGTACACTTGTCATCTATTTCTGGTGGTACCGATATTGTTTCGTGCTTTGTGTTAGGAAATTTATATCAGCCAGTAAATATAGGAGAAATACAAAACAATGGTTTGGCTTTAGATGTAGATGTTTTAAGTGATAAAGGGAAGTCTTTAAAAAATAGTAAAGGAGAACTTGTCTGTAAAAATCCTTTTCCATCAATGCCTTTAAAGTTTTGGAATGATAAAAATGATATTAAATTTAAGAGTGCTTATTTTAATAGATTTAAAAACATATGGCACCATGGAGATTACGCAGAGATAAAAAATAGTGGTGGATATATAATTCATGGAAGATCAGATACCACCTTAAATCCAGGAGGTGTAAGACTTGGAACAGCAGAGATATATTCAGAAGTTGAAAAGTTTAAAGAAATAAAAGAGTCTATTGTTGTAGGACAATCATGGGATAATGATGTTAGAATAGTTTTATTTATTGTAATGAGCAAAAATTATTCATTAACAGCAGAATTAATTAACAAAATTAAATTACAAATAAAAAAAAATGCATCTCCTAGACATGTTCCAAGTAAAATTATTGTTGTAAAAGATATACCTCGAACAAAAAGTGGCAAAATAGTTGAACTTGCAGTTAAAAGTAAGATAGAAGGAAGTCAAATTAAAAACATTGAAGCTTTAGCAAATCCCGAAGCTCTTGAACAATTTAATAATTTAAAAGAATTGAGCAATTAAATGTTAAAAAATTTTGTCAAAGACCTAAAGCCCTCATCTACTCTTGCAATTAATGAAACTTCAAAACAATTAGAACAACAAGGAAAAAAAATCTTTAAATTTGGTTTTGGACAATCACCATTTAAAGTACCTGAGGATGTAGTTGAAGAATTAAAAAGTAATGCCTATCAAAACAAATATTTACCCATGCAGGGCCTTGAGGAATTAAGGGAAGCTGTAGCGAAATATTCATCTAAAAAGAAAAATTATAACTACAAAGCTAACAATGTAATTATTGGACCAGGATCTAAAGAATTAATGTTTTTATTACATGTAATTTTTGATGGTGAAATTATATTGCCAGCTCCCAGTTGGGTTTCATATGCACCACAAGCTATTTTAGGAAGAAATAAAGTTCAAATTCTCCAAACAGAAAGAGAAAACAACTGGTTTCCTACCGGAGCACAAATTGAGAAAATCATATCAAAAGATAAATATAAAAATTATTTATTATTTTTAAATTCACCGAACAATCCTTCTGGACAGGTTTGTAACAAATTAGAAGAAATTTCAGAAATTGCCAAAAAGTATAATCTTATAATATTATCAGATGAAATATACTCAGAATTAACATTTTCGAAAAATTTTAAATCTATCTCAAGTTATTGTCCTGAAAAAACTATTATTAGTACTGGACTTAGTAAATGGTGTGGTGCAGGAGGATGGAGACTTGGTTATTTTATAATTCCAGATGAATTGAATAATATAAAAAATATGATCAATGTATTAGCTAGTGAAACTTTTTCTGCTGTGAGCGCACCTATTCAGTATGCAGCAATCAAAGCTTACGAAAATGATCATTCAAATTATATTACAAAATCAGTAAATATTTTAAGTGCAGTTGGTAAATATGTTTTTTCAAATTTAAAATCAAATAAGGTATTGATTAATGAACCTCATGGAGGATTTTATTTAATGCCAGAATTTTTAAATAACAAATTTAAAACTTCATCAGAAATGTGTAAGGATATATTAAATAATACTGGAGTTGCTTTATTACCAGGTTCTGATTTTGGGTTTAATCCAGATAAAATGCTAGCAAGGTTAAGTTTTACAGATTTTGATGGACAAGAGTTTATGAACAATATTGATGAAACAAAAAAAATTGATGAAAATTTAATTAATAAGTTTGCGCCAAAAGTAGTAGAAGGTGTTAATAAACTAAAGAATTGGTCAGAAAACTTATAAAATCACTCTGTACACCTATGAATATTTTTTGTTAGAATAAACTTATAAAAATAACGACATATAAATAGAGGGGTAAACAATGAAAAAAATAATCACATCTCTATCAAGTGCTTTACTGATTTTATTTGCATCGTTGTCTTTGACAACTGTTGCCAAATCAGCTGAGTTCTTCACGATAGGGACAGGCGGACCTACGGGAGTATATTTCCAAACAGGAAACGCTATATGTAAAATGCTACACAAGTCAGCAATTAGTGCTGAACACGGAAGAAAAAAAGGTACAGCTAAAGCTTATAGATGTACTGCTCCATCAACTGGCGGATCTAACTACAATATTGGTCAGATAGCAGCAGGAGAATTCCAATTTGGTGTAGCACAATCAGACTGGCAGTATCATGCTGTTAATGGATCTAGTAAATGGGAAGGAAAACAATTTAGTAATTTAAGAGCAGTGTTTTCAGTTCACAACGAGCCTTTTCAAATTTGGGCTAGAAAAAAAGCAAGAATCAAAGATTTTGCAGACTTAGAGGGAAAAGTTGTTAACATTGGCAATCCTGGTTCAGGTCAAAGAGGAACTATGGAAGAATTGATGAAAGCAATGGGTGTTGATAATAGTTTCTTTAAATCAACAACTGAACTTACTTCTTCTGAACAAGTTAAGGCACTATGTGACGGAAAAATAGATGCATTTGGTTATTCTGTTGGATTTCCAAATGGTGCTATGGAACAAGCAGCAACTTGTGGAGCTAAAGCTTCTCCAATTAATTTAACAGGTTCTGAGGTTCAAGGTTTAATTGATGGTGCAGATTATTATGCACAGGCAGTAATACCTAAAGGAACTTACACAGGTCAAAAAAAAGATGCTACAACTTTTGGTGTAAAAGCTACTGTTGTTACTTCTGCAGATGTTTCTGAAGAGCTTGTTTATTTAGTTACAAAAGCTGTAATGGAAAATTTTGATGATTTCAAAAAACAACATCCAGCATTTGGTTTCTTGGAAAAGAAAAACATGATTAAAGATGGTTTATCTGCTCCATTACATCCTGGTGCAATTAAATACTATAAAGAAGCTGGGTTAATGTAATCCAATTTTTATTAATTAAAAAGGCCTGGTAATTTTTACCGGGCCTTTTTTTTATGGTATGAATAATTTTAATGAGCGACTCAATCAGCAATAAAATTAAAAATAAAATAAGCGAAGACTTATCACCAACTAGAAATATTACTGGTTTTCATTTGAAAATTGTTTCAGCAATAGCAATTATTTGGTCATTATTTCAACTTTGGTATGCTTCACCATTTCCATTTATGTTAAATTTTGGAATGTTTAAGGGCTTGCCAGCAAGAGCAATTCATTTAGGTTTTGCTTTAACCTTGGCCTTTTTAATTTACCCAATAGCAAAGGGTAAGAAAATTTCATTTGTTGATATTTTAATTAGTTTTATGGGTGCAATATCATGTCTTTATATTTACTTTTTTTATGATCAGCTAGTTGAGAGAGGTGGTGTTCTTTTAAATCTAAAAATCACAGAAACACTTAATTTTCCGTTGGAATTGATTTTAGGAGGATGTGGAATTTTGATTCTTTTAGAGGCTACTAGAAGAGCAATTGGTTTACCTTTGGTAATTATTGCTAGTTGTTTTCTATTGTTTTCATACTTTGGAAGATATGCGCCTGAAATAATATCACATGGTGGTTTATCCTTAAATAGACTTGTAGGTTTTCAGTGGCTTGACCAAGAAGCAATTTTTGGAATTCCGATCGGGGTATCTGTAGATTTTATTTTCTTATTTGTTTTATTTGGTGCTTTGCTTGAAACTGCGGGTGGTGGAAAATATTTTTTAGATCTTGCTTTTGCAATGGTTGGAAAAATGCGAGGAGGACCAGCAAAGGCAGCAATATTAGGTTCAGGTATGACAGGATTAATTTCAGGATCTTCAATTGCAAACACAGTTACTACTGGAACATTTACAATTCCAATTATGAAAAAAACTGGTTTTTCAAAAGAAAAAGCTGGCGCTATTGAGGTTTCCTCATCAGTAAATGGCCAGATTATGCCACCTGTCATGGGGGCAGCTGCATTTGTAATGGCAAGTTTTATTGGCGTAACTTACTTTGAAATAGTTAAACATGCTTTCTTACCAGCTATTATTTCTTACATAGCACTATTCTATATTTCACATTTAGAAGCTTTAAAATTAAATCTTAAGGGAATGGATGATGCAGACGTTCCTCATTTAAAAAAAACTTTTTTATCTGGGATACATTTTTTAATACCAATTTTTGTTTTAATTTATACTTTAGTTTACTTAAGATTTACTGCCTCTTATTCAATTTTTTATGCAACAATTACTTTAGTTTTAGTAAATTTAATCAATTTGTTGATAAAAAACGAAATTAAAAAAGATGCTTTTAAAGAATGGATTAATCAAACAATAGTTGGTTTTGAAAAAGGTGCTCTAAATATGGTTGCTGTTGGTATAGCAATAGCAACTGCAGGTATTATAGTAGGAGCTGTTGGATCTACTGGTTTAAGTACTAATTTAATAATAGTTATAGAGTCTATAGCCAAGGATAACGTTACTATTTTATTGTTTTTAACGATCATTCTATGTTTACTTTTAGGAATGGGTTTGCCTACAACTGCAAATTATGTCGTTGTTGCTTCTTTAATGGCTACTGTTTTAGTAGATGTTGGGAATGCATCAGGTTTTATTTTTCCATTAATTGCGGTTCATTTATTTGTCTTCTATTTTGGTTTAATGGCTGACGTAACACCGCCTGTAGGACTTGCATCTTATGCAGCTGCAGGAATATCTGGGGGAGATCCTTTAAGAACAGGAGTGCAAGCTTTTTGGTATAGTTTAAGAACAGGAATTTTGCCGATTGTATTTTTATTTAACCACGAACTTTTACTTATTGGTATTGAAAATATTTGGCATGGATTGATTGTAATTGTAACTTCTTTAATTGGGATTTTAGTATTTACTTCAGCCACTCAAGGCTGGTTTATTAATAAACTTAAATGGTATGAAATAATTATTTTTTTAGTTATTTCCATTTCTTTGTTATCACCCGACTTTGTTTTAAACAAATTTTATCCAAAATATAATTATTTAGATATAACTAAATTGAGTTTAATAAAACTAGACTCAACAAAAGAAATTCAAATTAAAATAACAAGGCCTAGTTTATATGGAGAAAGGTATAAGTTATTTGTGATATCAAAAAATACTTTTGAGGATAAATTTACTTTAGAGGACTATGGAATTACATTATTGAAGCAAGATGATAAAGTTGTTGTTGATAATTTGAAATGGAATGGAGAAGCAAAAAAAAATGGTTTTGAAATGGGAGACTATTTAAGTGAATTTAAGATTGAAAATTCAGATAGACCATCAAAAAATATTGTTTATCCTATAGCAATATTATTATTTTTACTATTTGGTTACTTTAACTTAAAAAGAAAGGAGTAAAACTATCCACCAGGTCCTAAATTAGAAGGCTTTATTTTTAAAATTTTCCATACTCCAGATGCAGAAGTAATTATTTTATCATTACATTTTAGCTCACAAAATAAAAAGATAAGAGTGTTTGTTTTTTTTAAAATTTTTGTATTTCCTATAATTTCATCACCAATTTTTGAAGCACCTATAAACTTTATATCCAATGAAATAGTAACACAAGGAGCGTCTCCTGCTGCCCTATGTGCAGCTGTTCCAGCACCAGCATCTATCAATGCAGACAAATAGCCTCCATGCGTGATCCCTGCAGCATTTAAATGATTTTCGTTTACAATTGATTTAAATTCATATTCTGTTTCTGATATATTTCTAAATAAAACACCACCATTGTGCTTCATAAAACCAGGTTTAACACTTATCTGTTCAAAATTAATTTTCATAATTTATAAAATGTATGTCAGAAACAATATAATAAAAAAAATAATTATAAAAAAATATATTACAGATTTTTGTAGTGAGATTTTTTTTATTAAATTTATCATATAAGTTATAATATATATAATTATTCTTTAATAAATGAAATTTTTGGTTACAGGAGGAGCTGGATATATTGGTTCTCACATGGTTAAGTTTTTATTGTCTAAAAACCATGAGGTAACAGTATTTGATAATCTTTCTACGGGAAAATTGATAAATAAAAATAAAATCAATTTTATAAAAGTTAATCTATTAAATCGAAAAAAACTTGATCAACTCATGTCAAAAAAAAAATTTGATGCCGTATTTCATTTTGCAGCTTTATCAATAGTAAATGAGTCAGAAAAAAAACCCAGAAAATATTATATGAATAACGTTCTAGGGACTAAAAATTTAATTAACTCTATGATTAAATATAAACTCAATAATTTAATATTTTCTTCCTCAGCTTCTGTTTATGGCGCGCCAAAAACAAAAAAAATTTTGGAAACACACCAAATGAAACCTATATCTGAATATGGCAAAAATAAAAAAGAAATTGAGAAAATTTTAGCTCAAATAGGTAAAAAAAAAAATTTTAAATCTATATCTTTTAGATATTTTAATGCTGCAGGAGCTGATGAATCAGCAAAAATTGGAGAAAATCATAAACCTGAAACTCATTTAATTCCTAAAATTTTAAATTCAATAAAGCGTAAACAAAAAAAAGTTTATATATACGGGAATTCTTATAAGACAATTGATGGAACATGTGTAAGAGATTACATTCATGTCAATGACATCGTTAGAGCACATTATTATGGATTAAAAAAATTTAGACAAAAAAAATGTATTTTAAATTATAATATAGGTTCTGGAAAAGGATATTCAGTTTTGGAGATAATTAATGGTATTGAAAAAGTAACAAGAGTTAAACTTAAAATAATTTATAAGAAAAAAAGAAAAGGCGACCCCCCCATTTTAGTAGCAGACTGTAAAAAAATTTTTAAAGATCTTAGATGGAAACCAAAATATAAAAATATTGATAAAATTCTATTAACAGCATGGCAGTGGCATAAAAAACCTTTTATTTAAGACTTGTGACTTTTAAAAAATCTAAATTTCTTTAAAACTTTATTTTTTATTTTATAAATTGTTCTTCTCATTAAAAATTTTTTTTTTGTAGTTTCCTCTGACTTAATTGTAGTTTTAAAACTCTTTTTATCCTGATCTATTAAAAATGGATTAAGACCAGTAATTTTAATGTTGCAATAAATTTTAAAAAAAACAAAGTTGTCTGCTATGGTTTTTACAGGATAATTAAATGAAATAATTGATTTGGCAGCCTCTTTATTAATCATGTAGGCGTGTGTAAAAAAAGCATTGGAAACATTAACGATTTCGTAATTATCTGTAGATTCCAACGCTTTGTTATGAAATTCTTTTAATTCGCTTAATAAAACTATTTGTTTTCTAAATTTAAAATTTTTTAAAATAAATTGTTTTAAATTATTATTAAAATCTCTGACAAATATAGCATCATCCTCTAAAATTAAAGCAACTTCGAATTCAGTTTTGATAAAATTTTCATATACCTTAATATGACTTAAAGCACATCCAATTTGCGTAGGTGACATTTTACTGTTCCATGGATTCACATGTTTTTTATTTCTAAAAGTTGCAACATCTAATTCATTTTGATTAAGTTTATTACCGTCAACAGCATCTATAATTTCATAATTAGTTAAATTCTGTTTTTCAACTTCTCTTATAATGTTTTCACGTCTATTTTTATCTTTTTTTAAATTTACGATATAAATTTTAAATTCTTCTATCATCAAAATAAATTTATGTTAGTTATTATTCATGTTTGAAAAGATTAAATTTCTTTATAAAAGTCATGCTAGTATATTTATCATCTTACTATTTTTATTTCAAAAAATCTTAAATTTATTTCTTAAAAAAAAGATCAAGTTGCATAAGAAATATTTTTTAAATTTAATATCAAACCAAAAAATATCATCTGAATTTTTTTCAGTAAATGCATATAATTTTTTTATATATTTATCATCTTTACCTAAAAACTTCAGGTATTTAGAAATTGGATCATTTGAAGGTGGATCAGCAATATTTGTTGCAAGTAAATTTAAAGAAGCAGAAATTTATTGTGTTGATAATTGGATTAAAACTGAAGATGGATACTCAAATTTAAACTTTGAGGATATAGAACTTAATTTTGATTATAATACCCAAATATATAAAAATATTTACAAAATTAAAAAATCAAGCGATGATTTTTTTACTACAAATAAACTAACCTATGATGTTATTTATATAGACGGTTATCATAAAGCAGAACAAGTATTCAAAGATTGCGTAAATTCTTGGAAAAATCTAAATATAAATGGAATTTTGATTTGCGATGATTATATATGGGATCACTACAATGATATTAAAAATAATCCTTGTTATGCGATAAATAAATTTTTAAGAACTATAAAAAATTATAAAATTTTGAAAGTATCAAATTCACAAATTTTTTTAAAAAAAACTTAATATTTTGGTGGACCGCCCAGAATTCGAATCTGGAATCTCCTGGTTCGTAGCCAGGTGCCTTATCCAATTTGGCCAGCGGTCCCTGCAATATTGTTCAAAATATATTAAAGTTAATGAATAATCTGATTTTTATCAAATTTTGTTCAAATAAAACACAGCAATTAAAAAAAGATTAATTAATGTGATAAAATAACAGTAAAAATAATATAATTTACGTATATAAAGCATTTTATACAATGAGCAAAAAATTACTTGTTCCTGACATTGGTGACTTTGAAAATGTTGAGGTTATAGAGATACTTGTAAAACCTGGCGATCAAATTAAAGAAAATGATCCAATAGTTACAATTGAAAGTGATAAATCAAGTGTTGAAATTCCTTCTACAATTGCTGGAAAAGTAGATAGTTTAGCTGTTAAAGTTGGTGATAAAGTTTCTAAAGGTGATTTATTGATTAATCTTACATCATCATCAGAAATCACATCAGAAAGTAATCTTCCAAAAGATACAGAAAATATAATTAAACAAGCCGAAGAAGCAATGGCTGAAAAAAAAGAGGAAAAAGAACTTATATCTGAACCTATAATTGAGAAAAAACAATCATCAATTCAAGTAGTCAATGGGGTTGATGTCGATCCACTTGAAACTCAAGATTGGTTGGAATCTTTATCTGCAGTTATTTCAAAAGATGGAAATCAAAGAGCTCATTTTTTAATTAAAGAACTAATTAACAAAGCTTATCGTGAAGGCGCGAATATTCCTTATACTCAAAATACACCATACATTAACACAATTCCTCCTGAGGCTGAAGTGAAGTCTAGTGGTGATCAAAATATTGAAAGAAGAATTAGATCGTTAATTAGATGGAATGCAGCGGCAATGGTAGTTAGAGCAAATAAAAAATATCCTGAGCTTGGTGGACACATTGGTACATTTGCATCTGCTGCAACATTATATGATGTTGGGATGAATCATTTTTGGAGAGCAAAAAATAATAAATTTGGTGGAGATTTAATTTATTTTCAAGGACATAGTGCTCCAGGAATGTATGCAAGAGCTTTCTTAGAAGGTAGATTAAATGAAAAACAATTAGATAGCTTCAGGCAGGAGGTAAAACCTGGGGGTCTATCGTCGTATCCACATCCATGGCTAATGCCAAAGTTTTGGCAGTTCCCCACGGTATCCATGGGTTTAGGTCCTATGCTTGCTATATATCAAGCTAGATACATGAAATATTTAATCAATAGAGGTTTAATTAAAGATGAAGGAAGAAAGATATGGGCTTTTTTAGGTGATGGCGAGATGGATGAGCCTGAGTCAATGGGAGCTATTGGATTAGCTGCTAGAGAAAATTTAGATAATTTAATATTTGTAATTAATTGTAATCTTCAAAGATTAGATGGTCCAGTTAGAGGTAATGGAAAAATAATTCAAGAGCTTGAGGGAAGTTTTAGAGGATCTGGCTGGAATGTAATTAAAGTTATTTGGGGGTCATATTGGGATTCATTGCTTGCTAATGATAAAACTGGTCACTTAATAAAAATTATGAATGAAACAGTAGATGGTGAGTATCAAGCAATGAAAGCAAGAGACGGTGCTTATGTAAGAGAAAAGTTTTTTGGAAAATCTCCTGAAACATTAGAATTAGTCTCAAGTATGTCTGATAAAGATATATGGCGACTCAACAGAGGTGGTCACGATCCTCATAAAGTTTTTGCTGCATATGATAAAGCGACCAAACATCAAGGAAGCCCAACAGTGATTATTGCAAAAACTATCAAAGGTTATGGAATGGGAAAATCAGGAGAAAGTGTAAATACTACTCATCAAACTAAGAAATTAGATGTTGAAGACTTGATGTACTATAGAGATCGATTTGATGTTCCCTTAACAGATGAACAGGTAAGAAATATTGAATATTTTAGGCCTGACGAAAAATCTCCGGAAATAAAATACATTAAAGAAAAAAGAATTAAATTAGGTGGATATTTACCCGAACGTTCGACTTTCGCTAAACCAATCAAAGCACCCTCAAAAGATATTTTTGATTTCATGAAAGTATCAACTGGTAAAAAAGAAATGTCTACTACTATGGCCTTAGTAAGAATGTTAACAAATTTATTAAGGGATAAAAATATATCTCCTAGATTAGTTCCTATTATTCCTGACGAAGCAAGAACGTTTGGCATGGAAGGATTTTTTCAAAAAATAGGGATTTATGCGCATGAGGGACAAAAATATGAACCTGAGGATGCAGCTCAATTAAGTTCTTATAGAGAAGATAAAAGTGGTCAAGTTTTAGAGGAAGGTATCAATGAAGCAGGTGCTATGTCTTCATGGATTGCTGCTGCCACTGCATATACTAATCATGATATCGAAATGATCCCAATTTATATTTTTTATTCAATGTTTGGTTTCCAAAGAGTAGGAGATCTAGCTTGGGCAGCTGGAGATAGTCAGGCTAGAGGATTTTTGGTGGGTGCAACAGCTGGAAGAACAACATTAGCTGGAGAAGGCTTACAACATCAGGATGGGCATAGTCATTTAATTGCATCAACTATTCCAAATTGTGTAACTTATGATCCTACATTTCATTATGAATTAGCAGTAATTTTTCGAGAGGGTCTAAGAAGAATGCATGAGAAAAATGAGAATGTTTTTTATTATATTACAACAATGAATGAAAATTACTCACACCCAGAAATGCCAAAAGATAAAAATTGTGAGGAAGGGATTTTAAAGGGCATGTATAAAATAAAAGAATTTAACAAATACAAAAAAACTAAAATCCAACTTTTAGGATCAGGAACAATTTTAAGGGAAATGATGTCTGCTGCAGAGATTTTACAAAATGATTATCAAATTGACAGCGAGATATGGAGTGTAACAAGTTTTAATCAATTAAGAAAAGATGGAATGGAAGTAGAAAGATATAATCTTTTGAACCCAGATAAAGAAGCAAAAAAATCTTATGTTGAGCAATGCCTGGGCCAAACAGAGGGCCCAATTATGGCTGCATCTGACTATATGAGAATGAATTCAGATCAAATCAGACCTTATACTAATAAAAGCTTTTATTCATTAGGAGCAGATGGTTTTGGAAGAAGTGATACAAGAAAAAATTTAAGAAAATTTTTTGAGGTAGATAAAGAACATTTGGTTGCTTATGGTTTAAGTATTTTAGCAAAAGAACAGCTTATTACTTCCAAACATGCAAAAGAGGCAATGAAGAAGTATAATATTGATACTAACAAACCAATGCCAACAAAATTATAATGTCAGAAACTGAGATTAAAGTACCTAATATTGGAAATTTTAAAGATGTTGAGGTTATTGAGGTATTAGTTACCGAAGGTCAATCAATTAAAAAAAATGATACCCTAATAACAATTGAAAGTGATAAATCTAGCGTAGAAATACCATCAAATTTAAAAGGTAAAATTAAAAATTTAAAAATAAAAGTAGGAGACAAAGTTTCTGAGGGCGACTTAATTTTAACTTTAGATAGTGATACAGAAGTTAAAAAGGAAGAGGTTAAAGAAAAACCAGAAATTGAAAAAGAGTCAAAAAATATTGAGGTAATAAAACCTGAAATCCAAGAAAAAACATTTTCTAAAAATAATATTTCAGAAATTTCATCTGCAAGTCCAAAAGCTAGAAAATTTGCTAGAGAACTTGGTGTAGATATTAATCAAGTAGCAGGAAGTCAGAAAGATGGCAGAGTTGTTGAAGATGATATTAAAAAATTTGTTTCATCTAATTCAAAAAACAACGTAGTAGTAAAAGATAGTAAACCAGATAAAATTAAAAACGAATTTGAACATTCTGATTTTGGTGAAATAGAAATTAAAGACATACCAAGAGTAAAAAAATTATCATCAAAATATCTTACAAATTCATGGACAACAATTCCTCATGTTACAAATCATGATGAAGCCGACATAACGGAGATGGAAAGTTTTAGAAGTTCATTAACAGATATGTATACTGGAGAAAAAATTAAAATTACACCTCTAGCATTTATAATAAAGGCTTTAGTTGCATCTCTTAAGAAATTTCCTAGTTTTAATTCTTCTATCGACGAAATTGAGACTGGAAAAATGACTTTAAAAAAATATTACCATATTGGGATAGCAGTTGATACGCCAAATGGATTAATGGTACCAAAAATAAGAAATGCAAATAACAAAAAAATTTCTCTGATAAGTAAAGAATTAAAAGAGGTAAGCGAACTTTGTAGAAATTTAAAAATTGATAAAAAAGAATTGTTTGGCGGCTCGATGACGATTACGAGTTTAGGTGGCATAGGAGGTTCATTTTTTACTCCTATAATTAATTATCCTGAAGTTGCTATATTAGGAGTAGGAAGATCAGAAAAAAAACAAATTTTTATGAATGGAAAGTTTCAAACTAGGATTATGCTGCCAATTTCTTTATCTTATGATCATAGAATTATTGATGGTGCAGAAGCAGCTAGGTTTAATAATGATCTAAAAGAAAACTTAGGCAAAAATTTTGCCTATAAACTAGCTGTCTAATTAAAAATGAGTAAATTCATATCATTATTAAGTGCCTTATTGTGCACTTTTATTTGGGGAACAACTTTTATTGCCCAAGATACGGGCATGGATAATATTGGACCTTTTACATTTAATGCTGTGAGGTTTTTTGTAGGTTTTCTAGCCATAATTCCACTTATGATTTTATTTGAATTAAAAAATTTTAAATCAGAATTTAAATTAGATAAAAAAACTTTCATAATTTATTCATTATTAATTGGAATTTCTTTATTCTTAGGCTCAGCACTACAACAAGTTGCTTTGCTTTATACAGATGTTGCAAATGCTGCTTTTTTTACAATTTTTTATGTGCCAATGGTACCGATTATCATTTTTTTGTTTGGTAAAAAATCAATGCATTGGAGTGTATGGCCTTCTGTAGTTCTATGTTTAATTGGAGGATATTTATTAACAAATTTTCATGATGCAACAGTAAGATTAGGAGATACTTTAGTTGTTCTCGGAGCTTTATTTTGGAGTACTCATATCATTTTTACTGGTATCATTATAACTAAATACAATCTGCCACTTACCTTAGGAGCTGCGCAGACTTTAATTGTGGCTATTTTTTCATTTATAATTGGAATTATTTATGAAGAATTTATTTTCAGCAATATTTTAATGGAAATTTATTCAATTTTATATGCAGGTATATTATCTGGTGGATTTGCATTTGTATTACAAATTTATGCCCAGCGTAATATTACTCCAGCACCTGCAGCTATAATTTTTTCTCTTGAAGGTGTATTTGCCACTATAGCTGCTTGGTTTATTCTAAATCAAATTCTAGATGTTAATAATTTACTTGGATGTTTTTTTATTCTATGCGGAGTTCTTTTGTCTCAATTACTGCCTTTAATTAAAAAGAAATACATTTAATAAATTAAACTAAATAAAATTAAAGCAATTATTATTCTATAAATTACAAACGCATTCATTGAAAATTTATTTATATAAATTAAAAAGAATTTAACTGTTAGAAAAGAAAAAATAAAAGAAGATATAATTGCGATAACCACTAAGTAATTAAACTGAATTGATTGTTCAAAAACATCTTTCAAGCTTAAGACACTAGCTCCAGCTAAAGCCGGGATTGAAAGTAAAAAAGATATCTTACTTGAATCTACTCTATTAAATTTTAAAATTCTCGCAGCTGTTATAGTAATCCCTGCCCTACTCACTCCGGGCACAAGAGAGAAAATTTGGAAAACACCTATAAATATTATTGACTGAAAATTTAAATTTGAAGAAATTTTTTTATTAAATCGATTTTTGTCTGAGATGTATAAAATAACTGCGAATATTAAAGTAGTCCAAGCAATGACTTCTAAATTTCTTATCTGATAAATTAAATTCGTACTATAAAGTATGTATCCAACAATTATTAATGGAATAGATCCTAATACAATTAAATTTAAAATTCTTTTATTTTTTCTGATATCAAACAATTCATCTTTAAAAAAATAAATTATAGCAATTAGTGAACCTAGATGGAGGCTAATATCAATAAGCAAAGAACTAGATTTAAATTCATATAAAGTAGAAACCAAAATTAAATGAGCAGAAGAACTAATAGGAAGAAATTCAGATATTCCTTGAATTGCAGAGAGAATTAAAACTTCTATAATATTTTGAAACATTGTTTCTTCGTAACTTATAAAGTATTTATTTAAAACAATTCGATTTAAGCATAATAGCTATGCAATAATTAAAAACGTGTTAATTGGCGGTAATAATTTAAAAATTAAGGTCAATATATATGACCTATTTTATGCTTTATATACATAAATCAGGGTATATTTTGCCGAAACTTAAATAATATTATGCCCGATAAAATGCTCAAATTTGTTAAAATAGGTCAACAAACTCCACCTAAAAGAGAAGTTGATACGAGAAAGAAAGATTTTAATGAAATTTATGACGAGTATATCAATGAAAAAGCCAAAGAACAGTCGAGTAGGTGTTCGCAATGTGGAGTACCTTTTTGCCAAGTTCATTGTCCTTTAAGTAATAACATTCCAGATTGGCTTAAACTGACAGCAGAGGGAAGATTAAAAGAGGCGTATGAATTATCCCAAAGCACAAACAATATGCCTGAAGTGTGTGGCCGAATTTGCCCTCAAGATAGGTTATGCGAGGGAAATTGTGTAATCGAACAGTCTGGTCATGGAACAGTAACTATTGGATCAGTAGAAAAATATATTACAGATAATGCTTGGGCTCAGGGCTGGGTAAAACCAATTAAGGTAACGAATGAAAAAAATCAAAGCGTAGGAATTATAGGAGCAGGTCCTGCTGGTTTAGCTGCTGCAGAACAATTAAGAAAAAATGGGTATAAAATAACTGTCTACGATAGATATGATAGAGCAGGAGGATTATTAATTTATGGAATTCCAAATTTTAAGTTAGAAAAAGAAGTTGTAGAGCGAAGAACAAAACTCTTAAAGGATGGAGGAATTGAATTTGTTCAAAATTTTGAAGTTGGTAAGAATGCAAGTCTAGACCAATTGAGAAAAAAACACGATGCAATTTTAATTGCTACAGGAGTTTATAAAGCAAGAGAAGTAAACTTACCTGGAAATGATCTTGATAATATTTTTCCTGCAATGGATTTTTTAACAGCATCTAATAAAAAAGGTCTAGGAGATGATGTTGAGTTGTTTGATAAAGGAATTTTAAACGCAGAAGGTAAAGATGTTGTTGTAATCGGTGGAGGCGACACAGCAATGGATTGTGTGAGAACTTCTATAAGACAGAAGGCAAAATCTGTTAAATGTTTGTATAGAAGAGATAAAGAAAATATGCCAGGATCTGCAAGAGAAGTTGCAAATGCAGAAGAAGAAGGTGTTGAATTTGTTTGGTTATCAAGTCCTAAAGAATTTAAAGGTACAAATAAAGTAGAAAAAATAATTGTAGATCAAATTAAACTAGGTGATCCAGACGAGACAGGAAGAAGAAAGCCACAAGTACAAGAGGGCTTAAGTTACGAAACAAAAGCAGATATGGTTATCAAAGCACTAGGTTTTGATCCTGAGGATTTACCGAATTTATTTGATAGTAGTGAATTACAAGTATCAAAGTGGGGAACTATTAAAACAGATTTTGATACTATGGAAACAAATATAAAAGGGGTGTTTGCAGCTGGTGATATAGTTAGAGGAGCTTCATTAGTTGTTTGGGCAATTAAAGATGGAAGAGATTCAGCAGCTTCAATTAAAACTTATCTAGAGAATAAATCTAAAGTGGAAAAAAGAGTGGCTTAATGAAAAATTATAAAAAGAACCTTCACCTTTTAAAAGAAAATAATGTTTATTCAGAAGATATGGAGCATGATGCTTGTGGTGTTGGTATAATTGCATCAACTGAAGGTAAAAAATCTCGTAAAGTTGTAGAGTATGGTATTGAAGCGTTAAAAGCAGTTTGGCATAGAGGCGCTGTAGATGCTGATGGGAAAACTGGTGACGGAGCTGGAATTCATGTTGAAATACCAAAAGATTTCTTCATTGAAAAGATAGAAGTGACAGGACACACACATGACAATTCTGAAATATGTGTGGGTATGATATTTCTGCCTCGGAATGATTACGCAGCACAAGAAAGTTGTAAAACTATTGTAGAAAGTGAATTAACAAAAAATGATTTTAGTATTTACGGTTGGAGACAAGTTCCAGTTAATCCAAAAGTTTTAGGAGAAAAGGCATTCCAAACAATGCCCGAAATTATTCAAGTATTATTTAAACCTTATAATCCAGAATTAACAAATAAAGATTTAGAAAGAAAAATTTATGAAACTAGAAGAAAGATAGAAAATGAAGCTTTTAAAAAATCTTTAAACAATTTTTATATTTGTTCATTGAGCTCTAAATCTATCATTTACAAGGGGATGTTTTTAGCTGAAGCTATCTCAGATTTCTACCTTGATTTAAAAGATGAGAGATTTGTTTCAAGGTTTGCTATTTTTCATCAAAGATTTTCAACAAATACAGCGCCTAGCTGGAATTTAGCTCAACCCTTTAGAGCTATAGCTCATAATGGAGAAATTAATACTTATAGAGGAAATAAAAATTGGATGAAAGTTCATGAACAAGAGATGAACAGTCCCCTTTTTGAAGATGTTGAGAACTTAAAACCTGTTATACAACAGGGAGCATCAGACTCTGCTGCATTAGACAATGTTTTTGAATTATTAAATATATCTGGTCAGCCTGCGCCTTTGGCTAAGCTTATGTTAGTTCCAGACGCATGGTCTAAAAAAAACAAAACCCTACCAAAAGATCACCAACAATTATTTAATTTTTTGAACAGTACAATGGAGCCATGGGATGGACCAGCTGCTATTGCTGGAACTGATAATGAGTGGGTTATAGCTGCAAATGATAGAAATGGATTAAGACCTTTAAGATACGCAATTACAAAAGACAAATTATTATTTGCAGGTTCTGAAACAGGAATGATTGAATTAAATGAAAAAAGAATTTTGTCAAAGGGAAGATTGGGTCCCGGGGAAATAATTGGAGTTAGAATAGAAAAAGGTAAAGTATTTACAAACAAGCAAATAAAAGATTATTTAGCCAAAGAGTATAAACACTTTAATTCACAAATTATCGACCTAGATGATAAGTTAACTATTTCATATGAAAAAAATTCTTTTTCGGGAGATGATTTAAGAAGAAGGCAATATACTTTTGGAATAAGTCTAGAAGATCTTGAGCTCATACTGCATCCTATGGCAGAAGATGCTAAAGAAGCAACTGGATCTATGGGGGACGATACACCATTGGCTGTTTTGTCAGATAGGTATAGACCGTTGTACCATTTTTTTAGACAAAATTTTAGTCAAGTCACAAACCCACCAATAGATTCTTTAAGAGAAAACAAGGTTATGAGTTTGAAAACAAGATTTGGAAATCTTGGAAATATTTTAAATTTTGATAATTTAACAAAGCAAAATATTTATGTTTTAAATAGTCCAATATTATCAAATTCTCAGTTTGAAAAATTTATAAATTTTTTTGGTAATAATTCATCTATAATTGATTGTACTTTTTCTGAGGAAGAAACTTTATTTGATTCAATTAAAAAAATTCAAAAAGAAGCTGAAATTGCAGTAAGACAGGGAGTTACTCAATTGATTTTAAGTGATAAAGAGCTTTCTAGCTTTAAACTTCCAATACCAATGCTTTTAGCAGTTGGATCAATTAATTCATTCCTTATTGAAAAAAAACTAAGAGGATATGTATCAATAAATGTTCAATCTGGAGAGGCTTTAGATACACACTCTTTTGCAACCTTAATAGGAGTTGGAGCAACTACTGTAAATCCATACTTAGCATTTGATAGTTTATTTCAGCGTCATGAAAAGAAATTATTTGGTCAATTTAGCTTTGATGAATGTGTAGAGAGATACATAAAATCAGTAAACGCAGGTTTATTAAAGATCATGTCTAAGATGGGTATATCAGTTCTAAGTTCTTATAGAGGTGGATGTAACTTTGAAACCGTAGGTTTAAGTAGAACAATTGTTGCAGATTATTTTCCAGGAGTTGTCTCTAAAATTTCAGGTATTGGACTTACGGGTATAGAGAAAAAAATTAGAGAAATTCATAAAGAGGCATTTGAAAGTTCTGAAACCATATTGCCGATAGGCGGTATATATAGATATCGTAAAAATGGTGAAACTCATCAATATCAAGGAAAATTAATTCATTTACTTCAAAGTGCAGTAGGATCTAATTCTTATGATGCCTATAAAAGATATGCGGATGGAATATACAGCTTACCACCTATTAATCTTAGAGACTTAATTGATTTCAGAGAAAAAAAATTAAGTGGGCCAATAGATATTTCTGAGGTTGAGCCAATAGAAAATATTTTAAAAAGATTTGGAAGTGGGAGCATGTCTCATGGAGCTTTATCAAAAGAGGCGCATGAAACTTTGGCAACTGGTATGAATAGGATTAAAGGTGCTTCATGTAGTGGAGAGGGCGGTGAAGATGCAAGTAGATTTAAAGTTTTAGATAATGGTGACAGCGCAAACTCAAGAGTAAAACAAATAGCTTCTGCAAGATTCGGAGTAACAGTTAATTATCTTAATAATTGTAATGAGATAGAAATTAAAATTGCACAAGGTGCTAAGCCTGGTGAGGGAGGTCAGTTACCAGGATTTAAAGTTACAGAGGAGATTGCTAAACTTAGACATTCAACTCCTGGAGTTACTTTAATATCACCACCTCCACATCATGATATTTATTCAATCGAAGATCTTGCACAACTAATTTATGATTTAAAACAGATAAATCCTAAAGCAAGAATTGGAGTTAAGCTTGTTGCTTCTTCTGGAGTAGGAACAATTGCTGCAGGTGTAGCTAAAGCAAAAGCAGATATAATATTAATTTCTGGACATAACGGCGGAACAGGAGCAACACCACAGACTAGTGTTAAGTATGTTGGAATACCATGGGAAATGGGTTTGACGGAAGCAAACCAAGTATTAACTTTAAATAATCTTAGACACAAAGTTACATTAAGAACAGACGGTGGAATTAAAACCGGAAGAGACGTGGTGATAGCTGCAATGATGGGTGCTGAAGAATATGGTGTTGCTACTACAGCTTTAGTTGCAATGGGTTGTATAATGGTAAGGCAGTGTCATTCAAATACATGTCCTGTAGGTGTTTGCACTCAAGATGAAAAGCTCAGAGAAAAATTTACTGGGACTCCAGAAAAAGTAGTTAATTTGTTTACATTTATAGCCAGTGAAGTAAGAGAAATATTAGCAAATTTAGGTTTTAAATCATTGAATGAAGTGATTGGTAGGACAGACTTGTTAAAACAGGTTAGTAAAGGTTCTCCAAATTTAGACGATTTAGATTTAAATCCTTTATTTGTTCAAGCTGATACTGGAAATAATCCAAGGTATTGTGAGGATCAAGAAATAAATAGTGTACCAGACACACTTGACCAACAAATTTGGCCAGAAATTGAACAAGCTTTGGATAATTCTGAAAAAATTGAGAAAGAATATCAAATAAAAAATACTCATAGGGCAGTAGGCACTAGAATTTCTCATCATTTGTATAAAAAATATGGTTATGAAAAACTTGATGAAAACTTTTTAGTTTTAAATTTTAAAGGATCAGCAGGTCAATCATTTGGTGCATTTTCTTCTAAAGGTTTAAAACTTGTATTAAAGGGAGATGCAAATGATTATGTTGGTAAAGGTTTGTCAGGAGCTACTATTTCAATAAAATTACCTGAAGAGAGCAATTTAGTTTCAAATGAGAATACAATTTTAGGAAATACTGTTCTTTACGGAGCTACTTCAGGAAAACTTTTTGCTGCTGGCCAAGCTGGTGAAAGATTTTCAGTTAGAAATTCTGGTGCAGTTACAGTAATTGAAGGATGCGATTCTAATGGATGTGAATATATGACTGGTGGAACTGTAGTAATTTTAGGAGATGTTGGTGATAATTTTGCAGCTGGTATGACAGGTGGAATGGCCTTTATATATGATAAATCTCAACAATTTGATAAGAAAGTAAATCCAGAATCAGTAGTTTGGCAAAATGTAGAGACAGATTATTGGAAAGAATATTTAAAAAATTTAGTAAGTGAGCACTTCAAAGAAACTGAGTCTCAATTATCAAAAAAAATAATCGAAAACTTTGATGATGAAGTAAATAATTTTGTTCAGGTGTGTCCTAAAGAAATGTTGGATAAATTAAAAAATCCAATTACTTTAAAAAAAGATATAAAAAAAGTTAGCTAAATTAATAATTTAAGCTCTTTTAAAATTATATTTAACCATTTTTTATTTGATAAACTGTGATCACCTTTTTTTACAATATTTAATTTTTTCTTAGCTTTTGGAAATAATCTTAAAACTTTTCTTGAATATGAGACAGGAACTGCCTCATCTTTTTCACCATGAACCATTGTTACTTTAATATTTGAATTAATTTTTTTATTTAAGACTTTATTTTTTCTTCCATCTTTTATTAATTGTAGAGTAATTGGATATTCATAATTGCCATGTTTTAATTGATAAATACCCTTACTTATTGTTTCCTCTTTCATTTTTTTAGTAAATTTTTTCCACATTAAATTTTCTAAAAATTCAGGAGCAGCCCCTATTCCTAAAAATCCTTTAATCTGTTTTTTGAAAATTTTGAATTGATTGAGCGAAATCCATGCGCCCATACTTGAACCAATTAGCACAAATTCTTTTTTTTTAACGTATTTTTTAATTAAAATTGACGTCTCTTTACTCCATTTTGAAATATTTCCATTTACAAATTTTCCAGAAGATTTTCCATGACCAGAGTATTCTAGTGCTAAAAAACTTACTTTATTTTTTTTAGCAAATTTCAAAAAAGCATTTGGTTTTTTTCCTTCAAGATCTGACATAAAGCCATGCAAAAAAACTATAAAAGAACTATTTTTAAAAATTTTGGAAATATATCTAATTTTCTTTGTATTTGATATTTGGTGAAATCTGAAATTTGCCATAATCATTTATAAGTTTTGTCTATTAATATATAATCATATCAAATGTCATCTGATTTAAAAGTTTTACAAGTAATTCCAAAATTAGGTTATGGAGGAGCTGAAACAGGTTGTTATGATATTGCGCATTATTTACCAGAAAATAATTGTAAATCATTTATTGTAACAAGCGGTGGCGAATTACTTAAATTTGTAGATAGAAAAAAAGTTAAAATATTTAGACTTCCAGTGCAAAGCAAAAATCCTCTACTAATTTTAATTAATGCTTTTATCTTAATTGTAATAATTTTAGTTTATAATATTTCTCTTGTTCACGCGAGAAGTAGAGCTCCTGCTTGGTCATGTTTGTTAGCAACAAAAATCACAGGACGAAAATTTGTAACTACATTTCATGGAACGTACAATTTTAAGAGTAATATAAAAAAAATTTATAATTCAGTAATGACTAGAGCAGATTTAATAATTGCAGGATCTAATTTTATTTTTTCTCATATTAAAAAAAATTATTCAAAATATTTAAATGAGAAAAAAAAATTAATGGTTATTTTTAGAGGAATAAACGTCGACTACTTTGATCCAACAACTAAAATTGAAATTGACGAAAAAAAATTATTAAAAAAATGGGACATTGAAAAAGATAAAAAAATTATACTTTTACCTGGTAGATTAACTTCTTGGAAAGGACAGGAAGTTTTTATAGAGGCTATTAATTTAGTGAATATAGAACTCGGTTATGAAGCTTTTTATGCTGTCATTCTAGGCAGTGATCAAGGTAGAGATTTATATAAGAAAAAATTAATAAGACTTTCGGAGCAATACAGATTGTCTAAACAAATAAGATTCATAGATCATTGTAAGGATATGGCATTAGCTTATAAAGTTTCTGATATTATTGTTTCAGCCTCAATAGAACCAGAGGCTTTTGGTAGAGTTGCTGTTGAAGCACAATCGATGGAAAAACCAATTATAGCGAGCAACATTGGAGGTTCTAATGAAACAATAATTGATGAAAAAACTGGTTTTTTATATGAAGCAGGAAATGCTAAATCATTAAGTAATAAAATATTAAGAACTCTTAACATGGATGAAACTCTATTAAAATCAATTGGTAATGAGGGAAGAAAAAACATAGTTCAAAAATTTAATGTTGAAAAAATGTGCTTTTCTACTTATTCAGAGTATAAGAGATTATTAAATTAAATGCCGATAATAACATTACCCGACGGAAACATTATTGATTTTCCTAATAAAGTTACTGGACTAGAAGTAGCTGAAAAAATTAGCAAATCGTTAGCTAAACAAGCCATGGTCATAAGTGTTGATGGTGAACTTAAAGATCTTGATTTTTTAATTGAAAATGATTGTTCTTTAAAAATTTTTACCTCAAAAAACCCTGAAGGCTTAGAAACTATTAGGCATGACACAGCTCATATTTTAGCTATGGCTGTTCAAGAATTATTTCCTGGAACACAAGTTACAATTGGACCTGTGATTGAAAATGGATTTTATTACGACTTTGCTAGAAAAGAACCATTTACTGAGGATGATCTAGTTAAAATTGAAAATAAAATGAAAGAGATTGTTGATAGGAATGAAACAACAAAAAGAGAAGTTTGGGATAGAAATAAGGCAATTAGCCATTTTAAAAAAAAAGGAGAAATCTATAAAGCCGAGCTAATTGAAGCGATACCTGAGAATGAAGATGTATCAATCTATTTTCACGGAGAATGGCATGACTTATGTAGAGGCCCACATCTATCTTCTACAGGTAAAATAGGAAAATATTTTAAACTTACAAAAGTATCAGGAGCATATTGGAGAGGAGACTCTAATAATGAAATGTTGCAACGAATATATGGTACGAGTTGGGCAACTCAAAAAGATCTAGATCAATATTTGAAAAGAATAGAAGAAGCCGAAAAAAGAGATCACAGAAAATTAGGTAGAGAAATGGATTTATTTCATTTTAGAGAAGAAAGCCCTGGCTCAGTATTTTGGCATGAAAGAGGGTGGGGTTTATTTCAAAAGCTCATTAACTACATGAGGAGCAGGCAAGATGCTGCTGGTTATAAAGAGGTAAATACTCCAGAGGTACTAGATAGACAACTATGGGAAAAATCTGGGCATTGGGAAAAATATGGAGAAAACATGTATACTTCTGAAACACCAGATGAGAAAGTTTTTGCAATTAAACCAATGAATTGCCCTGGTCATATCCAGGTATTTAATCAAGGCCTAAAAAGTTACAGAGATCTTCCCTTACGTTTTGCTGAATTTGGCAAAGTTCATCGTTATGAGCCATCAGGCGCTTTGCATGGGTTATTAAGAGTAAGAGCCTTTACCCAAGATGATGCCCATATTTTTTGCACTGAAGATCAAATTACTAGCGAATGTTTAATTGTTACAAATCTAATACTAGATATTTATAAGGACCTTGGTTTTGAAAATGTGATTCTAAAATATGCAGATAGGCCAGAAGTAAGAGTTGGTGATGATTCAGTATGGGATAAAGCAGAAGCCTCTTTGCTTGAAGCCGTCAAAGCTTCTAAATTAGAATATACAATTAATAAAGGTGAGGGAGCATTTTATGGTCCTAAAATTGAATTTGTTTTACGAGATGCTATTGGCAGAGATTGGCAATGTGGAACTTTGCAAGTAGATTTAAATTTACCTGGAAGATTAGATGCTTCTTATGTTGATAAAGATGGTACTAAAAAAGTTCCTGTTATGTTGCACCGAGCATTATTTGGTTCTCTAGAGAGATTTATTGGAATTTTAATTGAAAACTATGCAGGTAAGTTTCCATTTTGGATATCTCCTTTACAGACTATGGTAATACCTATATCAGAAGAATTTAATGATTATGCGGTCGAGGTATCAAATAAAATTAAAAATTCAGGCATAAGTTCTGCAGTAGATCTAAAAAATCATAATTTAAATTATAAAATTAGAGATCATTCTTTAGCAAAAATACCGGTTTTATTAATTTGTGGTAAAAAAGAAGTTGACTCCAATTCAGTAACAATTAGAAGATTAGACTCTAATAAACAAGAAAATATGGGTATAGATCAATTCTTAAAAACATTCTCTGCTTTAAATAAAGCATCATCAAACTAAGTGGCAGACTTCAAACAAAATTATTTTCAAAGAAGAACTAAGGACAGAGGTCCAAGATCTAATAATAGAATTTCTTCTCCTGATGTACAGGTTATAGCGAGTGATGGAGAAAATCTTGGAGTCATGAATACTAATGAAGCTATTTCCATGGCAAAAAATCAAGGTTTAGATTTAATTGAAATAGCACCTAACGCAAATCCTCCTGTATGTAAAATAATGGATATGGGTAAATATAAGTATGATGCTCAGAAAAAAGCTAATCTTGCAAAGAAAAAACAAAAAATTGTTTCTTTAAAAGAAATTAAAATGAGACCTGTTACGGAAACTCATGATTATGAGTTTAAAGTCAAAAATGCTAAAAAATTTATAGCTAAAGGAGATAAGGTCAAATTTACTATAAGATTTAAAGGTAGAGAGCTTCAGCATTCCCATCTAGGAAATGAACTAATGGGTAAAATTAAAGAGGATATGAAGGATATCGGCAAGGTAGAATTGCATCCCAAGTTTGATGGGAAGCAAATGATCATGGTAATTCAGCCTTTATAAGCCTTAATAGAGGTTGTAAAATTATATCTTTCTTTGTATAAGTCCGCAGAATTATGCCAAAACTAAAAACAAAAAGCTCAGCAAAAAAAAGATTTAAAATATCTGCCAAGGGTAAAGTTATTTCTGCTCAAGCAGGTAAAAGACATGGTATGATCAAAAGAACGAATTCACAAATAAGAAAACTTAGAGGCACTACAACATTGTCTAAACAAGATGGAAAAATTGTTAAGTCATACATGCCTTACAGTTTAAGAGGTTAATAATGGCAAGAGTTAAAAGAGGTGTAACTAGTAAAGCTAAACATAAAAAAGTTTTAAAAGCTGTAAAGGGTCAATGGGGCAGAAGAAAAAATACTATTAGAGTTGCTAAGCAAGCTATGGAAAAATCCATGCAATACGCTTACAGAGATAGAAGAAATAAAAAAAGAGATTTTAAATCATTGTGGATACAAAGAATCAATGCTGGAGTAAGAGCTGAAGGATTAACTTATTCAAAATTTATCAATGGATTAAATAAATGTGGTATTGCAATAGATAGAAAAATTCTTGCTGAAATTGCTTACGATAGCCCAGAAGCATTCAAAACAATTGTACAAAAAGCTCAATCAGCTTTAAATTAATCTTCGCTATTGTTTTTATTTCTTAAGGAAATAATCTACTAATATGTCAGAGATAAAAAATATTAGAGATCAGTTTATATCAAAGCTAGAAAATGATTTAAGCATTGATCAAATCAACGAAATCAAAACTGATCTCTTTGGTAAAAATGGTTTAATTTCATCAAAATTTAAAACAATAGGGTCAATTCCGGAAACTGATAGAAAAAAATTTGCATCAGATTTAAATCAAGTTAAAGATGAGCTTCAGAATTTGATAACTTCTAAAATTAACGAGATAGAAGGAAAAAAGATAAACGAAAAATTAGAAAAGGAAAAAGTTGATATAACTTTACCTGAAAGACCATTCGTTAGAGGAAAAGTTCATCCGGTATCACAAACTATTGATGAAATTTCATCTATTTTCTCTGAAATAGGATTTAGTGTTGAGGAAGGGCCTGATGTTGAAAATGAATATAACAACTTTACTGCTTTAAACACACCGGACAATCATCCAGCAAGAGATATGCATGATACATTTTACTTAGATGAAAAGAAAGAAGTTTTGTTACGAACTCATACTTCACCAGTTCAAATTAGAACTATGCTAAAAGACAAACCTCCATTTAAGATCATTGCTCCTGGGAGAACTTACAGATCTGATAGTGACCAAACACACGCACCAATGTTTCATCAAGTAGAAGGTTTGCATATTGACACAAATATTAATATGGGACATTTAAAAGGATGTTTGAATTATTTTATTAAAGAATTTTTTGAAGTCGAAAAAATTAAAATGAGATTTAGACCTAGTCATTTTCCATTCACAGAACCATCTGCAGAAGTTGATATTGGTTATGAAATAAAAGATGGCAAAATAATTATTGGAGAAGGAGATAAGTGGCTTGAAATTTTAGGCTGCGGTATGGTGCATCCTAATGTATTAAAAAATGTAAAAGTAGATCCTTCTAAATATCAAGGATATGCTTTTGGAATAGGTATAGACCGATTAGCAATGCTTAAATACGGCATTAATGATTTAAGAGCGTTTTTTGATTGTGACTACAGATGGCTAAATCATTTTGGTTTTGATCCACTTGATGTTCCTTCAAATTACAGAGGTTTAAGCAGATGAAGATTACATATGATTGGTTAAAAGATCATTTAAAAATAAGTGCTAAAGAAGATAAACTTCTTGAGAAACTTACAGACATAGGTCTTGAGGTTGAGAGTATAGAAAATTTATCAGAGGGATTAGACTTATTTAAGGTAGCAAAAATTATAAAAACAGAAAAACATCCTAATGCAGACAGACTTAAAGTTTGTGATGTTGATGTTGGTAATAAAGAAATCAAAAAAGTTGTTTGTGGTGCTGCAAACGCAAGAGGGGGTCTTCTTACTGTATATGCACCACCAGGCGCAATAATCCCAAAAAACAAAACTAAACTTGTTGTTGCCAAAATTAGAGACGTTACATCATATGGAATGCTCTGTTCTGAATCTGAATTGAATTTATCTGATGAAAGTGATGGAATTATGGAGTTGTCTCCATCTAAATATGCAAAAAATATTGGAAAAAGTTATTTTTCTAAATCAAGCTCTAATCTTATCGATTTATCAATTACACCAAATAGACCAGACTGTCTTGGAGTTCGGGGGATAGCAAGAGATTTATCAGCAGCAGGTTTTGGAAACTTAAAAACAGAAAAAGGTAAAAAAATTAAATCTAATAAAAAACACACCTTAAAAGTAAAAATAACAAAAGAAAAAAATCAAGGCTGTTTATCTTTCGGTAGCTGCTTAATAACTAATGTCAAAAATACAGAAAGTCCTCAATGGTTGAAAGATAAATTAATTTCTATAGGCCAAAAACCAATATCTGCAATTGTAGATATTACAAATTATGTCATGATTGATATTAATCGTCCTTTGCATGCATACGATGCTGATAAAATTGATAAGGGAATAATTGTTAGAAATTCAAAATCAGGAGAAAAATTTACCGCTCTAGATAATAAAAATTATAAACTAGATGATGGAATATGTGTGATAAGTGATAAAAAGGGTGTCCTAGGCCTAGGTGGAATTATTGGAGGAACAAGATCAGGTACAGAGTTAGATACAAAAAATGTTTTATTAGAGTCGGCGTATTTTGATCCAAGATCTATTAGAAAAACCGCTAAAAAATTGAATATTGACACAGATGCTAAATTTAGATTTGAAAGAGGTATTGATCAGTTATCTATTGAAGATGGATTAAATAAAGCAGCTTTTTTAATCAAGGAAATTTGTGGCGGTGAAATTAGTAAAATAGATATTCAAAAAATTGAATCTTATAAAAAAAAAGTAATAAAATTTAAACCAAAAACATTTGAAAAAATTACTGGTTTTAAAATTTCAACCAAAGAAATGATAATTATTTTAGAAAAACTTGGTTTTAAATTAAAAAAAGAAAAAAAATTCTTTAAATTATCAGTTCCATCTTGGAGACCAGATATTGTTCAAGAAATTGATATAGTTGAGGAACTTGTAAGAATTAGTGGCTATGAAAAAATAAAAACAGAAAATCCTATTAAAGAAAGATCAAAAAATACTTTAAATCCAACTCAAAAGTTATTTCATTTTCTTCAAAGGTCAGTAGCGTCCAAAGGGTATTTGGAAGCAATTACTTGGTCTTTTACAGATTCTAAATATAATTATCATTTCAAAGAAGCCAGAAAAGAAATAAAAATTGTAAATCCAATTAGCTCGGAATTGGGAGTATTAAGAAATTCTATTTTTTCAAATTTAGCAATGTACATGAGCAAAAACTTAGATAGAGGAATTAAAGATTTATCAATATTTGAAATAGGGCCAATATTTTATGGTCCACAACCTGGAGAACAGAATACAGTTGTTTGCGGCTTGTCAGCTGGAAAAAAATCTAGACTTTCATGGATTGAAAAAGAGAGAAATATCGATGTTTTTGATATTAAAAGAGACGTTATACAAACTTTAGTAGAAGCTGGTTATGACTCAGAAAAATTTTATATTGATGATGAAAGCCCCAATTATTATCATCCAGGAAAATCAGGCAGAGTATTTTTAAATAAAGGAAAAGATAAGGTCGCCGCTTATTTTGGTGAAATTCACCCAAACATTATAAAAACGCTAGATATTAAAACAGAGTCTTTAGTGGGATTTGAAATATTTTTAGATAATTTAAAACTGCCAAAAAAACCTTTAAAAGATCAAAAAACAAAATATTTAGTATCCGACTTTCAAAAATCCGAAAGAGATTTTGCATTTGTTGTTAATAAAAAAATAAGTGTGCAAGACTTAGTAAGCATTATATCAAATATTGATAAAAATTTAATTTCAAAAGTTAAAGTATTTGACATTTACGAGGGAGACAATATTCCAGAAAATCAAAAATCAGTTGCTATAAGTGTTACTATTCAATCGTTGGAAAAAACATTAACGGATAATGATTTGGAAAAAATTAACAAATTGATAATAGAGACAGTTGAAAATAAAACTGGTGCTAAAATTCGTTCATAAAATAATTAATGAGTTCAATTGATAATATTAGAAATTTTGCAATTATTGCACATATAGATCATGGAAAATCTACTATAGCCGATAGAATTATTCATAGTTGTGGTGGATTAACTGAAAGAGAAATGAAAGCCCAAGTTTTAGATTCTATGGATATTGAACGTGAAAGAGGTATCACAATTAAAGCTCAAACAGTAAAATTAAATTACAAAGCTAAAAATGGAAAAGATTATATTTTAAATATTATTGATACTCCAGGTCATGTAGATTTCAGTTATGAAGTAAGTAGATCTTTATATGCATGTGAAGGTTCAATTTTAATCGTTGATAGTACGCAAGGTGTAGAAGCTCAAACTTTAGCGAACGTTTATCAAGCTTTAGATACCAATCATGAGATTGTACCAGTTTTAAATAAGGTTGACTTACCTGCATCAGATTTACAAAGAACAAAAAAACAAATTGAGGAAGTTATAGGTATTGATACTGAAAATGCAATTCCATGTTCAGGTAAAACTGGAGAAGGAATAGAAGATATTTTAGAGCAAATTATTACAACATTACCAGCTCCAAAAGGAGAAAGTTCTGCAGATCTAAAATGTTTATTAGTTGATAGTTGGTATGACACATATCTAGGTGTAGTGATTTTAGTGAGAGTGATAGATGGCAAACTTTCTAAACATATGAAAATAAAAATGATGTCTACAAATCAGGAGTATATTGTTGAAAAAGTTGGGGTTTTTACACCTAAGCCAGTAGACATAAATGAATTAAAAACAGGTGAAATTGGATTTATTACAACCGGAATTAAAGTTTTGTCTGAAACAAAAGTTGGAGATACTATTTGTGATGCTTCAAAACCTTTAAAATATGCTTTGCCAGGATTTAAACCAAGTAAGCCGGTAGTGTTCTGTGGGTTGTTTCCAGTAGATAGTTCTGAGTTTCAAAAACTTAAAGATGGTTTAGCTAAATTACAATTGAATGATGCAAGTTTTTCATTTGAGCCAGAGTCATCATCTGCTTTAGGATTAGGTTTTAGATGCGGATTTTTGGGCTTACTTCATTTGGAAATAGTGACAGAAAGATTGGAAAGAGAATTTGATGTTAATTTATTAACAACTACACCAGGTGTTGTTTACAATGTTCATCTTAATAATGGAAATGTAATTGATCTTCAAAATCCATCAAGTTTACCTGATCCAACTTTAATAAAATATATCGAAGAACCATGGATAAAAGCAACAATCATTACTCCTGACCAATATTTAGGTTCAATTATAAAAATGTGTCAGGATAAAAGAGGAATTCAGACTAATTTAAGTTATTCAGGTAATAGAGCTGTTGTAAATTATGAGTTACCTTTGAATGAAGTTGTGTTTGATTTTAATGATAGACTAAAATCTATGACCAGTGGTTATGCTAGTTTTGATTATGAAATAATTGAGCATAGGGAAGGTGATTTAGTAAAACTTGGTATTCTGGTCAATGGAGAACCAGTTGATGCTTTAGCAATGATGATACATAAAGATTTCGCACAAAAAACTGGTAGAGAGGTTTGTGAAAAATTAAAAGATTTAATACCTAGACATAACTTTATGATCCCAGTTCAAGCTGCAATAGGAGGTAAAATTATTGCTAGAGAAACAATTAAAGGGTTTAAAAAAGATGTTTTAACTAAAATTCATGGTGGTGGAGCAACTGACAGAAAAAGAAAACTTTTAGAAAAACAGAAAAAAGGAAAAGCTAGATCAAAACAATTTGGAAGAGTTGAAATTCCACAAGAGGCATTTATTGGTGTACTTAAGATTTCAAAAGAAAAATAGTAGGAGAGGTGGCCGAGTGGTTGAAGGCGCACGCTTGGAAAGCGTGTAAAGGAGCAATTCTTTCATGGGTTCGAATCCCATTCTCTCCGCCATCAAATAAGCTTTATTTTTCAAGGGTAATTTAGGTATTTTAAAGTTTTTTTCTTAAGATAAATCAGCAATTTTTATAAAAAATGTTATAATTTTCTTTTTCCAAAAATTAAAAAAATGACAAATAAAAACACATATCAGGCAGACTCCATCAAAGTTTTAAAAGGTCTTGAAGCGGTTAGAAAAAGACCAGGTATGTATATTGGAGATACAGATGATGGAACCGGTTTACATCACATGGTCTATGAAGTTCTTGATAACTCTATTGATGAGGCATTAGCAGGGTATTGTAAAAATATTAATGTAAAAATTAACTCTGATGGAACAATTACAGTAAATGATGATGGAAGAGGTATTCCTGTTGATATCCATAAAGGAGAAAAAAAATCAGCAGCAGAAGTAATTATGACCCAATTACATGCTGGTGGTAAGTTTGATCATGATTCTTATAAAGTTTCAGGTGGATTGCATGGTGTTGGTGTTTCAGTTGTGAATGCACTTTCAGAAAAATTACAGTTAGAGATATTTAGAGATGGAAAAAAACACTACATAGAATTTCAAAATGGTGAAGCTAAAGCTCCTTTAAAGGTAGTAGGAAAAGCAAAGCAAACTGGTACACAAATTACTTTTTTACCTTCAAAAGAAATTTTTTCTTCAACAAAATTTAGTGCAAATATTCTGATTAAAAGAATGCGGGAATTAGCATTTTTAAATAAAGGAATTAAAATAATATTTACAGATGCAGGTCAAAAGAAAGAGAAAACATCTGAGTTTAAATTTGATGGTGGGGTTCTAGAATTTGTAGATTTTTTAGATGAAAAAAGAGAAAAATTACAAAACAAAAATGGTAATGATTTATTTAAAAAACCAATTTATATCGAAGGGAAAAAAAATAATATTGAATTAGAGTGTTCTTTAAAATGGAATGCAGGATATACTGAAGATATATTTCCATATACAAACAATATTTATCAAAAAGATGGTGGAACCCACTTGTTGGGATTTAGAAGTGCATTAACTAGGGTAGTTAACAAATATGCTAATGAAAATAATTTATTAAAGAAAAATAAATTAGCAATTTCAGGTGATGATATAAAGGAAGGACTAACTTGTGTACTTTCAACTAAAATCCCTGATCCAAAATTTTCATCTCAGACAAAAGATAAACTTGTTTCATCGGAAGTAAGGATGATTGTAGAAACATTAGTAAATGAAAAATTATCTATTTGGTTTGATCAAAATCCGTCTATTGCAAAAATTATTTTAGCCAAAGTTATTCAAGCTGCAATGGCTAGAGATGTTGCTAGAAAAGCAAGAGAAAATGTACGAAGAAAAGGGGCCCTTGAATTAAGTGGTCTTCCTGGAAAATTAGCTGATTGTCAAATTGGCAAACAAGAAGGAACAGAACTATTTATAGTTGAAGGAGATTCAGCTGGTGGATCTGCGAAACAAGGAAGAAATAGAGCAAATCAAGCGGTTTTACCACTTAGAGGGAAAATACTTAATACTTATGTAGAAGATTTTAATGTGAAAAAAAATAGTAACGGCAATGGAAATGGTTCTGATCAAAGAACAAAGGCTTTGTCCAAAATGATTTCTTCAAATGAGATTGTTACTTTAATTAATGCTCTAGGATTGGATCCAAAGGCGCAAGAAATTGATTTAAAGGATTTAAGATATGGAAAAATAATAATTATGACGGATGCTGATGTAGATGGTTCTCATATAAGAGCCCTTCTTTTAACTTTTTTTAATAATAAGCCATTTAATAAGTTAATTGAAAATGGTCATGTTTATTTAGCGCAACCACCGTTATTTAAAATTAACAAAGGCTCAAAAGGAATTTATATAAAAGATGAGAAGGAGCTAGAAGATTACATCATAAATAATAATAAGGATTTAAAAAAAATTAAAAAGGGATCTAAAGATTATTTTAAAAAAATTGATGAAGAAAAATCAAAAATGAATATTCAAAGATTCAAAGGTCTTGGGGAAATGAACCCAGAGGAATTATGGAGCACTACATTAGATCCAGAAACAAGAAATTTACTACAAGTACAATACTCAAAAGATTTAAAAAAAGATCAAAGTTTAATTCATACATTGATGGGTAACGATGTAGCATTAAGAAAAGATTTTATAGTTTCTAATGCTATAAATGTTCGAAATCTTGATATTTAAAAATGAAGTTTTTTGAAACTTCAAAATATCATTCTTTTAAAAAATCAACATATATAACTCTTAGATGGATAGGAATTGTTGGACAATTAATTGCAGTAAATTTTGTATATTTATTTTTAAATCCTAGTTTTGATTTTATTACCTCAAATTTAGTTATTTTTTTAGGGGTACTTAGTAATTTATATTTAATTTTTATTTATAAAAAAACACAATTATCAGATAGATCTGCTTTTATCTTCCTGCTTATAGATATTTTGCAATTAGGTGTTCTTCTTTATTTGTCAGGGGGAATAATTAATCCATTTGTAATTTTTATATTGATACCAAGCGTTTTTTCTTCATCAAATTTAAGCTTTAGGACTAATACTTTGTTAGTAATCTTAACTATAATTATAATTGTATTTTTAACTTTTAATTATCAAGATTTGCCAATTAATTTAAATAGTGATTTTCATAATAATCATTATTTTTATTATTCTATTCCAGTTTCTTTAATTATTGCTTTAGTATTTTTAAATTATTTTGCAATGTCGTTTGGTATGCAATCTAGATTAAGAAAAGAAGCATTAGGAAAAATGGAAGAGGTAATGGCTAAAGAACATGAGCTTTTATCTTTAGGTGGTCAAGCTGCTGCGGCTGCACATTCTCTAGGTACACCACTTTCCACAATAACAATAATCGCACATGATTTAATGAAACAATTTAAGGGACAAAAAGATTTAGAAAAAGATATAGAGTTATTGAATAGCCAAGTTGAACGATGTAATGAAATTTTAAAGAGATTAACTTTAAATCCTGTGGAAGAAGATGAATTTATTGATAAAGACATTAATATTCGAGATTATTTGCATGAAATTATCTCTTCATTTAAGGAAATAAGTAAAAAGGAATTCGTCTTCAATTTTGATCAAGATTCAAATCCAAAAAAGATAACCAAATCTATAGAATTAGTTTATGGGTTAAGAAATTTTATTGGAAATGCAAATAAATTTGCTAAAAATTCTATTTTTATTAATTTAAAAAGTGACAGTGAGTTTACAGAAATTACAGTAGAAGATGATGGCAACGGTTATCCACGAGATATTATATCGAAAATTGGAGAACCATATTTAAAATCAAATTATTCAAAAGATAAGTCTAAAGAGGGTTTGGGACTAGGCTTGTTTATTGGAAAAACTTTATTAGAAAAAAATTTTGCATCAATTAATTGTAGAAATTCAAAAACGCGTAATGGTGCTGAAGTTGTTATTAGATGGAAAAATAAGGAATTATTTAATATTTAGTGGTATTTGTTCTTTGTTTCAAATAATGAGCTTAATTGAGATATCATAACATCACCTAATTCATTTACGTCGGTAATTTTGATAGCTTTATTATAATATCTTGAAACATCATGACCAATTCCTATGGCCAAAACTTCAATATCTGATTTATTTTCAATAAACTTCACAATCTTTTTTAAATGTTTTTCTAAAAAGTCACCTGAATTTACAGAAAGAGTTGAGTCATCTACAGGAGCCCCGTCAGAAATAACCATTAATATTTTTCTTTCTTCTTTTCTCTTTTTTATTCTGTTATATGCCCAGGATATAGCTTCTCCATCGATGTTCTCTTTGAGCAATCCTTCTTTAAGCATTAGCCCTAAATTATTTTTTGCCTGTCTCCAATGGGTATCTGCTCCTTTGTAAATTATATGTCTTAGGTCGTTCAATCTTCCTGGTGTTTTAGGTTTGGAATTTTTCGTCCATAATTCTCTACTTTGTCCACCCTTCCAGTTTTTAGTTGTGAAACCTAAAATTTCAACTTTAACAGAGCACCTTTCTAGCGTTCTGGATAAAATATCTGCACAAATAGCTGCAATGGTGATTGGTCTTCCTCTCATGGATCCAGAATTATCAATGAGTAGAGTCACTACTGTATCTTTAAAATCTAAATCTTTTTCTTTTTTGAATGACAAAGAATTATATGGATCCATAATAACTCTTGGAAGTTTTGAACTGTCTAATAATCCCTCCTCTAAATCAAATTCCCATGCTCTATTTTGTTTTGCAAGCAATTGTCTTTGAAGTTTATTAGCAAGTTTTGTTATAATATCTTGAAAGCCTATTAATTGTTGATCTAAATTTCTTCTTAGTTTTGTTGCTTCATCTGCATTTTCTAGATTTTCAGCTTTTACAACTTCATCAAACTGAGTTGTAAATATTTTATAATCTAAATTGATATTATCTATTTTTTTTTGGGCTACTTGCTCTGAACTTTGCTCATCTGACTCTGTGTCTGATAACTGTTCGTCAAAGTTAAATTCATCAACACTAAAATCAGCATCTAATGAAGCCTCAGATACATTTTCATCTTTTTCATCTTTATTATCTTCTTTGTCGTTATTTTCATCTTCATTTGATGGATTATCTTGTCCTTGATCTTGATTTTCTTCTTTTCGTTCATCCTCATCTTCACTTTGAAAAATGTCCATTTCTTCCAATATTTCTGAAAACTTTGAACTATAAATGTTTTGATCTTCAAGATTTTTAAGTAAAAATTCTTTATGTTTTTCTATAGCTTCCTCAAAGTCTTTTTCCCAAAAATTAAGCATTTTTGTTGTTAGAGGATTTAGCTTAATTTTATGAAAATTCTTAAGCATATATAGTTCGAATGCTTCTGATACAGATACATCCTCTTTAGTTTTTAATTGATCTTTGCGTTTACGGTTTATTATTTGATGATAATTTTCTTGAAAATTTTTCTCAATTCCTTTTAACATTTTTCCTCCCAGAGTCTCATAACGTATTTTTTCAGCTATATTATAAAGAGATCTAGAAGATGTATTTGAGGGAAGGTTTTTTTTGTAAATTGTTTCATTGCAAAATTTTTTTTTCAAAGCAGAGGAGTCTGTTTCTGCACGTAATCTTATAAAATCAGCTGGATTAGTTAAATTATCAATCTCTAGAAAACTAAATTCTTTTATTTTTTTTTCTTCAGAATTTGTTTTTTTTACATCAAAATCATCAGCAATTACTTTTGCTGTAGAAGTTAAAGCAATTTTGAATTTTTCTTTTAAATTATTTTCTTTAGTGCTCATTAGATTTGAATATTAATCAAAGATTCTGGCAACTCTTCACCAAAACATCTTTGATAATATTCTGCGATAGTATTTTTTTCAATATCATCACATTTATTAAGAAAAGTTACTCTAAAAGCGTAACCAGTGTCTTTAAATATCTCTGCATTTTCTGCCCAATGTAACACTGTTCTTGGGCTCATCACTGTTGAAATGTCTCCTGCGATAAATCCTTTACGCGTTAAAGATGCTACTTTTATCATGTTAGCAACCTTTTCTTTTCCCTTTGCGTTATTTAAGTTTTTATTTTTTGACAAAACAATGTCCATTTCTCTATCTAGGCTAAGATAATTTAAAGTTGTAACAATATTCCATCTATCCATCTGACCTTGGTTAATTTGCTGCGTACCATGATAAAGACCTGTCGTATCACCAAGTCCAACAGTATTTGAAGTAGCAAATAATCTAAAAAATTTATTTTGTTTAATTACTTTGTTTTTATCTAGTAATGTAAAATTTCCCTCAGCTTCTAAAACTCTTTGAATTACAAACATTACATCAGGTCTACCGGCATCATATTCATCAAAAACAAGTGCAACTGGATTTTGTATAGACCATGGTAAAATTCCTTCGTTAAATTGAGTTACTTGTTTGCCATCTTTAAGAACAATCGCATCTTTTCCAATCAAATCAATTCTACTTACATGACTATCTAAATTTACACGGATGCAAGGCCAATTCAATCTTGCAGCAATTTGCTCAATGTGAGTAGATTTACCAGTGCCATGATATCCTTGAACTAAAACTCTTTTATTATAAGCAAATCCTGAAATAATAGCTAAAGTAGTATCTCTATCGAATTTGTAGTTTTTATCAATTTCAGGAACATATTCATTCTTTTTTGAAAATGCGTCTACTTCCATTTCTGAATCAATTCCAAAAGTCTGTTTTAATGAAACTTTAATATCTGGTTCTGTGTTAAGATTTGGTGTCAATTTTTTCTCTGTAGGTATTTTTTAATTGAGTGTAAGCCAATGTTATAAGTTTAAGTTTTTCCTCGTATTTTTTATTTCCAGAATTCATATCAGGGTGAAATTTTTTCACAAGTAATTTGAATTTATCTTGTATTTTCTTCCACTTTAAACCTACAGAAACCCCCAATATTCCAAAAGCTTTTATATCTTTATGATCGAATTTAAATTGACGCATATGATTATAATCTCCATTTATTTTTTCTTTATCTAACTCATCTCTCAAAGTTGTATTCCATAACACTTTGAAAAAATTATCTGAAGAGCTAAAGCTTTGCGTAGGTTTGTGCCAAGTCATGTCAGATTTTAAAAAATCCATTACTTGGTCATCATTCATTCCTGAAAAATAGTTCCAATTTTTATTAAATTCTTTTACATGATCAAGGCAAAGCATTCTAAATTTTCTGCTATTATCTTTTTCAACTGGTGCCTTATATTCACCTATTTCATTACAATTATTCCAGTCACAAATATTTTTCATGATATATA
>CACPHV010000006.1 GCA_902633985.1 uncultured Pelagibacteraceae bacterium | reverse complement strand
TAAAGCTCATGTGCTCTAAAATTTAAAAAATTTGCACCCATTATAGCTCTTTGAGGAATTAGCTTTGTAGCTTTACATACTTGCTCATATACTTCATCTGTTAATTTGTAGTGATCGGTTCCATCAAATGAAACTAATATTCCAGAGGGTAGTTTAGATATTAACTCACTCAGTTTTTTTTCTTCAGCAATTCTCTCCTCCTCTAACTTCATTCTTTTTACTAAATCATCACCTTGTCCAAAAATTCCATTTAAAATAGTAAAAGATACAAGTACTATTAGAGTAATAAATATAAGACCAATAAATTGTCTTAGAGACTCAGGTAAATCTTTTATTTTATTAATATAATTTTCTTTTGACATTATTCTTGTAACTTACCGTTCTTCCAAATGCCTGTTTTCTGTTTTCCATCTGACCAAGTAAATGTTCCTTGACCATTCATAAAACCATTTGCCCACTCCCCTTCATAAGTAGAGCCATCAGGAAATGTTAACGTTCCAATTCCACTCCAAACACTATTTTTAAATTCTCCTTTATAAATATATCCATTTGGCCAAGTCTCTACACCTTGTCCTTGTTTTTTTTGTTGAAACCCACTCACCTTCATAAGTGGTTTTATCAGTGTAAACCCACTTACCATAACCATTATCACAATTACCCTCTTTGCAACCGGTGCTTCGAGCAAATACAGAAGAACTTATTAAAAAGCTTAATAATATAAAAAGTAGAAATTTTTTCATGAATTTATTTTACACAAAATCATATAAAAAAAAATCCCCCCCAACAAGTTGGGGGAGATTTTAAATTTTTAACTTTAATCCTTATTTAGTAAATGCTTTCCAAACTGACTCGTTATCAGCTAACCATTTTTTAGCTGCATCTTCGTGAGTCATTTTGTCAACGTCAACTAAAGCTGCCATAGCTCCAATTTGACTTGTAGAGAATGACATTTTTTTGAACGTTGCTGCTGCATCGGGATGAGTTTTTGGGAAATCCTCATGAACTGCTTTTTTCAAGTATCCATCAGGAGAACCACATTTACCATCTCCACCGTCTTCTGGTCTGCAACCAGCTGTGTATGGAGGGAAGTCAATAAATGTAAAACCAGCACCATCTGTAAAGTTAGGCGTCCAGTTGAAGATAATTGTTCCTCTTCCTTCTTTTTCAGCTGCAGCTAATTCTGCCCAAAGTGCATCAGCACTTCCAGCAAATTTAACCCACCATAAATCACCTAAACCTAGTGCATCAACCCTTTGTGGAATTAAGTCACCATGCCAAGTTTGTGGACCTTCCAACATTCTTCCTTTTCCATCTGGAGAGTCAGGTGTTGTAAAGTTTTTTGCACAATCTGGATTTTTTAAAGCTGTCCAATCTGGTAGACCTGGGCATAATCCTTTTTCAGCAACCCAGTTTGGATATCCCATATCCTCAAGAGTTCTTGCTTCATGATCACCCCAATCTAATAAACCACCTTTATCTAAAGCAGTAGTAAATGATTTACCGAATGCAGATTCCCATACCTCGTGAGATATAGTTACATCTCCAATTCTAATTGACTCATAAACTGCTTGTGAGTCAGCGTTTACGTATTTTACGTTATTACCCATACTTTCGAAAATTCCACCAATAACATAAGCCATTACAATTTGAGATGACCAGTTATGTGTTGGGATCACGATGGGCTTTTTGCTATCAGCATTTGAAATTCCTGCAAAACTTACAACAGAAATAACTAGAGCAGATAGTAAAGATATTATTTTTTTCATATATACCCCTCTATTATTAATATATTAATAGTGAAAGTATGTTCCTATTTAAAGTTATAGTCAACTCGTTTTGATTATATTATGGTCTCACTTAGATTTAAAAAATGTTAGGCACAAGCAAAGATATCAAATATCCTGGTTTGAATATTTTACCACCTGGAGTTGAAAGACATGTTGTTAATGGTGGTGGTCTAACTGGTTTTCAGATTTTTCCTGATGATGAAGTAGAAATAATCAACAATGAAGGAAATCAAATATGTGAGATTATTTGTTTTGGAAAAGATGGAAATTCAGATCTTGGAATTTTAAATCTTAAATCAAACAATGAAAAAAACTTTATAAGAAATATTCTTAATGGGAATGATGAAACAATTTTAGCGACCAACTATCAATTAAAAAAAAGAAATTTAAAAATTTCTAATTCAAAATCATCAATTATATTTGATCTAGACGCAGAACCTGGTGAAAAAATTAAATTAAAATCAAAAGATAAATGTTACGCAATATTTTCAGCACCTGGCGAAGATATGGATGTTAGAAAACAAAATCCACCGACTGATTTAACTATATTTGTTAAAAGAGCTAAAATTGTTAATGATAAGGAATTAAATGTAATTCCTGATCCTGTTTTCGAACCTGTTTACGAAGAAAATATAAATAAAGAAACTTCAATATCTTATGAGGTTAAAGAAGGAGATTATATTCAGGTGATAAGTCCAACTGGCAGACAATGTTCTGACTTTGTGGCTTTCGATACAAGAAAATTAGAAAAAGGAATTGAAAAAGGATTAGACTGGCAAACCACAAGAACATTCATGGGTAATACTTTCCCAGGACCAGGTTTGTTCTCTAAATTTTATGATACAGATCATGAGCCACTTGTTGAAGTAATAAGAGATACAGTTGGTAAACACGATACTTTTAATCTTGCATGTACTTCAAAATATTATGAAGATGCAGGGTATTTTGGTCACCCAAACTGTTCGGATAATTTAACTGAAAGTATGTCAAAATATGGTGTTCAGAAACAAAAAGGTTGGCATGCAATTAATTTATTTTTTAACACCTCAGCTGGAGGATTGAATTCTGTTATTTCTGATGAATCTTATTCAAGGCCTGGAGATTATGTAATGTTTAAGGCTTTAAAAGATTTAACAATAGGAACAACTGCATGTCCAAGTGATATAGATCCCTGTAATTCATGGAATCCTACAAATATATTTGTTAGAACTTACGATAAAAATAAAGAATTTAGAAAGTCATTTGGTTTTAGAATGAAAACAGACTCAGAGAATAAACTTACTAGAAATTCTGGCTTTTATGAAAAAACTTCAAAATTAACTAGAAACTTTGTTGATGCTAGAGGGTTTTGGCTTCCAAATGATTACACCAAGCATGGTTTGGTTAATGAGTACAATGCTTGCAGAAATGATGCTGTATTAATTGATCTATCATCACTAAGAAAATTTGAAATAATTGGTCCTGATGCTGAAGAGTTAATGAATTATACTCTTACAAGAAATATAAAAAAACTTTCTGTTGGACAGGTTGTATATTCTGCAATGTGTTACGAAAATGGAATGATGTTCGATGATGGAACTCTTTTAAGATTAAGCGAAACAGGTTTTAGATGGATATGTGGAGATGAGTATGGTGGAGAATGGCTAAAAGAAATTGCAAAAAAAAAGAATTTTAATGCTATTGTTAAAAACTCAACTGATCAAATAAGTAATGTATCTTTGCAAGGTCCAAAAAGTAGAGAAATTTTAAAAAAAATTATCTTTACACCACCTACACAGCCTTCGATAAATGAGTTGGGCTGGTTTAGATTTACAATTTGTAGAATAGAAGAGCTTCAAGGTATTCCGTTAATTGTTTCTAGAACAGGTTATACTGGTGAGTTAGGTTATGAAATTTGGTGTCATCCAAAACATGCCTCCGAAGTTTGGGATAAATTAATGGAAGCAGGTAAAGATAATGGATTGATACCAGCAGGGTTTGCTGCCTTAGACAAACTAAGAATTGAGGCAGGTTTAATTTTATTTGGTGCAGAGTTTGATGGAGAGCAAGATCCTTTTGAAGCTGGTATTGGTTTTGCCGTTCCACTGAAAACGAAAGAAGAAGATTTTATTGGTAAAGAGGAATTGATTAAAAGAAAAGCTAATCCACAAAAGAAATTGGTGGGCCTAGAACTTAATGGAAAAGAAATAGCAGGCCACGGAGACTGTGTTCATATTGGAAGATCACAGGTTGGTATAGTTACCAGTGGATGCTTGTCCTCTACTTTAAATAAAAATATTGCTCTTTGTAGAATAGACGTTCAGTACTCTGAGATTGGTACTGATGTAGAGATTGGTAAAATTGACGGTCATCAAAAAAGAATTAGTGCAAAAGTAGTTAGTTTTCCTTTTTATGATCCAACTAAATCAAAAGTCAAAGCTTAAGAGCTATGCCAAAAGAAAAAAAAACACTCTTAGATTTTTGGGAAGATCAAATGAGGCAATCTCATACATCAAGTAACTATTTTTTTAGAAAATCACCATCGCACTATCATATGATGTTGCTAGTAATGTCTGCTTATAAAGAAGGTAAAAAATTATCAGTAGAGGAATTAAAAACAAAATTATTTAAGACTTCTAGACCTAAATCAGCGTTAATAATTACAGAAGCTTGTGAAAAAGGATTCTTTCGTCTTGAAAAAACATCAACAGACCAAAGGGTAAAAAATATAATACCTAGTGATTCTTTTATTAAAGAATTTAATGAATACCTGAATACCTTAAAAAATATAAGTTATTAGCGATAAATTTCACAAAAATTGAAATATCTAAATTATATATATAATTTTTAGTTCTATAAAAAATTATATTAATTACTATTTGCAAAAAATAATGTTTTTATATGACGACATTACCTTCGAAAGCAAAAGTAGTTATCATCGGTGGTGGAATTCACGGTCTTAGTACTGCTTGGAAACTTTCTGAAACATATAAAAATCCTGGTGACATAATTGTATTAGAAAAAAAAGATACTGCAGCTGGTGCAAGTGGAATTGCTTGTGGTGTTGTAAGAAATAATTATTTCCAACCAGCAATGAGAGAGCTTATGGCTCACTCAGTTTCTGTTTGGGAGAGTGATCCTAAAGCATTTAAATATAATCCTGTTGGCTACTTACAAATTTCACCTGAAGTAATGCATGAAGATGTTGCAAGTATTTATGAGCAACAAAAAGCTATTGGATACGAGTCAGTCTTCATAGAAGGTGAAAAAGATTGTTCAAATTATATGAAGGGTATTTTTGATGATTGGCAGGCACAAGGTATCACATCCGTACTTCATGAAAAAAAAGGTGGATACGCATTTAACAAAGATTCAATTAAAGCACTTGAGAGTAAATCTACATCAAATGGTGTTCAAGTGATGAAAGGTGTAAAGGTAACAGGATTTAAAAAAGGAAGTAACAGTCAAGCTGTTACAGGAGTAGAAACGGACAAAGGTACAATTGAATGTGAACAGGTTGTTATAGGTGCAGGTCCTTGGGCAAGAGATTTTTGGAACATGTTGGAATTACCTAAAACAGCAAATATAAAAGGTAAAGATGGAAAAATGCATGAAACTGATATGTGGACATACTGGATGTTACAAGAAGGTGTTATTGGTGTTGAACCAGATTTTTTAAAAACAAATGATGGAAAACAACCACCTGTAGTTCATGTAGACTCGACTGCTCCGTTATATTCAGACAAAACTAAAAAATTATTAACAGATAAAATTTGGGGAATTTATTATAAACCTGATATTGATGGATTAGGTGTTCAAGGTGGCACTTCACCTTACATAGTCAAAAAACATTTTGATCAAGTTAATGTTGATCCTTATGGAATTGAGTCGCCTGAGTATCAAACAACTGATGCATTTAGTGAAATGTGGTGTTCAGCTTTAGCACATTGTCAAAAGAGATTTGAGGGTAAATCTGATTTGTATAGAAAAGGACCATCGGGTGGTCTTGGATGCATGACGCCAGACTCTTTTCCAATCTTTGATAGGTTTTTTGAAAACGTTTACATGATTGCAGATGCAAACCATGGATACAAGATGATCGGTGTTGGTGAGCTTGTTGCAAAAGAAATTCTTGGTACTGAAAGTGATTTGTTAAAACCATTTAGATTCAACCGTTACGAGAAGGGAGAACTTCACCCTACTTCGAACAGTCCGTTTCCTTGGAGCTAGACTCTAAGCCTAGACACAAATATATTTTTCAGCTACGTTTGAATAAATTAAATTCATTGAGGGGTGAAAATGACAGATCTAGAGAAACACGTAAACCAGCCAGGTAGAGCAAAATTAGTTAAAAAAGTTAGAGAAAAAATTAATGAACTTGGCATCACTTATATTTATTATCAATTCATTTCTGTAACAGGTAGAGTTGTTGGTAAAGGTATACCAGCTGATCACTGGGAAAGAACAGCTGAAAAAGGATTTCAATTAGTTTACGGTGCTACAGCAAACTTGTTCTTAGATCGTCATAATAATTACATTGGATATGGACCAGAGGCTATGGAGCTTGTTGGAATACCTGATCCTGAAACTTTTGTTCAATTACCATGGGATAAAAGAGTTGGAAGAGTATTTGTAACTTGTTTTAGAAACAGAGAAGAAAGAAAAAATCCAGGTGGTCATTTAACTTCAGACTGCAGAGGAAATCTAAGAATTTTCATGGATGAATTTAAGAAAAAACATGGTCTAGAATTAAGAGTTGGTACTGAGCCTGAAATGATGTGGTTAACAAAAAATGAGGATGGAACGCCTACAGGTAAAGGTTTTTCTAAACCATTCTGTTATCATATTGATCAATTTGAGTCATTAAGACCAGTATTTATGAAGGTTATTGAGTACGCAAAAGCAATGGGTCTTGATATGATTCAAGGAGATCACGAAGATGCTCCAGGCCAATTAGAATTAAACTGGACTTACGATAACGTTTTAAGAAATGCAGATAGATTGTCAACCTACAGACAAATTTGTGCTCAAGTTGCTAGAGAACATAATTTAATTGCTTGCTTTATGACAAAACCATTTATGGGTGTTTCTGCTAGCGGTTGTCATACAAACATGTCTTTATGGAAAGGTGGAAAAATAAAACTTAACAAACTTGGAAATAAAACTCTACCAGGTGTAGAAGAAGTATTTAGTTATGTTGAAGGTGGAACTAATACTTTCATGCCTGATACAAAAGATATGCAATTACCAGGAAAAATTGGTTTGCAATCAATTGCAGGTATCATGAAGCACTTACCAGCACTAACAGCTCTTGGATCTTCAACTGTAAATTCTTATAGAAGATTATGGGATCAAGGTTTTTGGGCTCCTGTTTACGCAGACTGGGGATATCAAAACAGAACTTGTGGTTTAAGAGTTTCTGCTCCAGGAAGATTTGAATATAGATCAGTAGATTCTATGCACAATCCTTATCTATTAGGTGCTGCTTTATTAAAAGCTTGCGATGAAGGTATAACTAAAAAAATGAAACCAGCAGCCCCAGAGTCTAGAAATATTTATGAAGCTCAAAAAGCTGGTAAAGATGTTAAAAAACTTCCATTAAGTTTAGGTGAAGCTTTGGATAGACTGGCAGAGGATGATGTCATCAAATCTGCAATGCCAGATGAAATGTATAAAGTTTTTCATTGGTACAAAAATGATGAGTGGGAAAGATTTCTTGGTGCAACAACACAATGGGATCTGGATACTTATCTTGATTGTCTACCGTAGGTCACAGAAATAGATAGAAAGGGTATAAATATATGTGTGGAATAGCAGGTTTAATTCATAGAGGGAAATCTTCAAATGTTGGAAGTGAATTGCAAGGTATGCTTCAAGCATTAAAACATAGAGGAGAAGATTCTACAGGATACGCTTTATATGGAGATACAGACGGAAAAAACTTCATTATGCGTTTTAAAGTTGGAGAAAACGTAGGAGAAGGAAGTTCATCAGTTATGGAAGATGTGTCTGTATACGATGAAAGAAAAAAAATTGTAGACCAAACTCTAAGTGAGATGGGAGCTAAAGTGGTTAAAGAAGAGAGAACTCTTCCTTACTCACTAAGATATGAGATTGATTATGATACAAAAGATTTGTTAGACTTTTCACAAAGAATTGAAAGTATTCCAGGTGTAGAAATTCTATCTATGGGAAAATCTCTAGAAGTAATTAAAGATCTTGGAAATGCTAAAATGGTCTGTGACAGATATAGTTTAGACAAAGTAGTTGGAACACATGCAATCGGTCATGCTAGAATGGCAACTGAGTCAGGTGTAGATATTAAGTCTGCTCACCCTTTCTGGGGCTATCCATTTAGTGATGTATCTGTAGTACATAATGGACAATTAACTAACTATTGGAATAACAGAAGAGTTTTAGAAAACAAAGGAATGAGATTTATGTCTGAGTGTGACTCAGAATTAATTGCAGTTTATATTGCAGAAAAAATGAGACATGGAGCAAGTTTAGAGGAAGGAATGAAAGAGTCATTAACTGGTCTTGATGGAGTTTTTACATACTTTGTTGCAACTAAAGACTCATTAGGTATGGCCAAAGATACAATGGCTGCAAAACCTTTGGTTTTGTATGAGTCTGATGATTTAGTAGCAATGGGGTCAGAGGAAATTGCAATTAGGTCTGTGCTACCACAAGAAATTGATACATATGATCCATTTGATGGGGAGGTGAAAGTATGGCAAATCTAAAAACTGTGTCAAAAAAATCAAAAGCCCAATCAATGGGTATGCACACTGAGGTATTAACTGGAAGAACTCAACAAAAATTCTTTAATCCTGATGAAGCAGAAAACTTTTATTACTTTGGTACATACGATGTAGATTTCAATAAAAGAACTGAGCTTGATGTTAAAGACATGACAGCTCCAGAAGCTAATAAAGAAATTGATAACTTAATGAGCCAAGGTTATGGAACAATAGTTATTAAAAACCCACAAGGTAAACACAGTCTTGGAGTTGGTATTTTAAATAAACTGAATTTAATTTTTGAAGGAAGTTTAGGATACTTTGGAATGGGTTCTTGTGATGGTCCAATAGTTAGAATCAATGGAAGAGTTGGATGGTCATGTGCAGAAAATTTAATGGCTGGTAAAGTAGTGATTGAAAAGAATGCTGGATCTTGTTTTGGTGCAGCAATTAGAGGTGGAGATTTAATATGTAAAGGTAGTGTTGGTGCCAGAACTGGTATTGATATGAAAGGTGGAACTATCATCATTGGTGGAGATGCGGGTGCATTTACAGGTTTTATGATGCAAAGAGGGAGAATAATTATCCTGGGAGATGTTGGTATTAACCTAGGTGACTCTATGTATGATGGGACAATTTTCGTAGGTGGAGAAATTGGCTCGTATGGTAGTGATGCTGTAGATTCGGAATTAACATCAAGTGACCAAGATTGGCTCAAAAGAAAATTAAAGGTTGCTGAAATAGGTGAGAATTTCGATGTAAGTAAAATGAAAAAAATTGTAGCTGGTAAAAAACTTTGGAATTATGATAATTTGGAACCTACAGAGAAGAAGGGAGCAATTTAATGCCTAAGAAAAAAAGTAAAAAAATTAAAAAAAATGGAAAAGGTGTTGGTGGGAAAGCAGATGTCCACGCCCACGAGGAAGGTAAAAGAAATAAAAGTTTATTAGGACATAATGCTATCTTCACTCCTGAAGTAATAGACGACATTCATATAAAAGCTCAATTAGGAAGATACAGAATGCGTGGAATGGCATTAATGAAAAAAATTCCTACTTTTGACGACTTAGTTTTCTTGCCTGGAACCCTAACTAGATTTGTAATCGAAGGTTACAGAGAGAAATGTGAAACAAAGACTGTAATTGGTCCTAGATGTGAAAATCCAATTGAGTTAGATATTCCAGTTTATATTACGGGGATGAGTTTTGGTGCTCTATCTTACGAAGCAAAGACTGCTTTAGCAAGAGGAGCAACTATGGCAGGTAGTGCTACATGTTCAGGTGAAGGTGGAATGATACCTGATGAAAGAAGATATTCTGAAAAATGGTATTACCAATGTATTCAATCAAGATATGGTTTTAACCCACATCATGCACAATTAGCAGATGGTATTGAGGTATTTATTGGACAAGGTCAAAAAGTTGGAATGGGTGGACATTTAATGGGTCAAAAAGTTACTGACCAAGTTGCTGAGATGAGATCATTACCATCTGGTATAGATCAAAGATCTCCAGCTAGACACCCCGACTGGTTAGGTCCAGATGATTTAGCTTTAAAAGTGGAAGAACTTAGACAGTTAACAAAAAATAAAGTGCCAATACAATTAAAGTTAGGTGCATCTAAAGTTTATGATGATGTGCGTATGGCTGCAAAATGTGACCCAGACTCTATTTATTTAGATGGAATGGAAGGTTCTACTGGAGCTGGCCCACATATCGCCGCTGCAAACACTGGTATTCCAGGTATAGCTGCAATTCGAGAAGCAAGAAGAGCAATCGATGATGTTGGTAAAACTGGAAAAGTGACATTAATTTATGCTGGTGGAGTAAGAGACGGTGCAGACATGGCTAAAGCTTTAGCTCTTGGTGCTGATGCAATTGCTATTGGTACTGGTTCAATGATTGCATTAAACTGCAACAAAGATATCCCAGAAGCTGATTTTGAAAAAGAGATGGGAGTAAAAGCAGGTGAATGTTATCACTGCCATACAGGACGTTGCCCAGTTGGTGTTGCAACTCAAGATCCTAAATTAAGAGCAAGATTAAACCCTGATGATGCTGCATTAAGAGTTTATAATTATCTTCACTCAATGACTTTAGAAGCTCAGCTTTTAGCAAGAGCTTGCGGGAAAACAAATATCCACTCTCTAGAGCCAGAAGATTTAGCTGCTTTAACATCAGAAGCATCGGCTTTAGCTAAAGTTCCATTAGCTGGAACTAACTACACAGTTGGTGTTGATAACTACCACAAAATATAGAGGTAACTATGCCAAAGAAAAAAAATAAAAAAGTATCAAAATCAAAAGAAGTCAAAGGTCAATTAGGGAAAAAAAAAGAGACAGCCAGAGAAAAAATGATTGGTCAGTCTATTGGCTACAGATATGATGTTAATCTTTTACCTGATTATAGCAAAATCACACCTTTTCTAAAAAAATATATAGAAGCAATGGGATGGGATGATCTGAATTGGTTAGAAGATGTACATATGGGTTATGAAGAAGATAGACCTGCTGTTTTTTGCAGAAATGCGAATGGTTGGGTTACTATTCCAAGTTCAATAAAGTTACCTAACAATCAACAAGATAGAGATATGATTGCAAGAGAGCTTTTAGTTAAGTTCCAAATGTCTCCGAAACATCCTCTTGTTGATTTGAAAAAAGCATATTTAAAGTTTTAATATTACAATCAATAGTTGATTATTTTTGTAAATCTGGTGTTCATAACTAGATTTTTTTAGCCTCTTTATATTTGTAACGAATCATAAAATTTAATAGGGTTTAAATAAACAAATATGGAGAGAGAATATGACTGATCAGTTAGGTGCTCTTACCACGATATTTACAGAATTTTACTACTGGACAACAGTGGTACTAATGTTTTTAATTCACGTTGGTTTCTGTATGTATGAGGTTGGAGCTTCAAGATACAAACACCATCAACATACTCTTATGAAAAACACAATGCTGATACCATTGGTAACAGTAACTTGGTTTTTGTTTGGTTGGTGGATTTATTGGGCTTTTCCAACTGGACCTGGATTAGCTCCGTCAATAATGACAGAAAGTACAGGGCTTGTACTAGGTGGAGGATTTGGAGGAAATGATCTTGCTAATCCTACAAATGCTCTTATGGCAATCAATCTTAATGACCATATAATGGGTGTGTTCTGGGCAGCATTCCTTTTATTTTCATGGACCGCAGCTTCTATAGTTTCGGGTGCAGTTATTGAAAGAATAACAACATTTGCATTTGGAGTTTTGGCAATTGCAATAGGATCTGTTTTCTGGTCAATAGATGCGTCATGGGGATGGCACTTCGATGGTTGGATGCTTAAAATTTTAGGTTATCATGATGCATATGCATCAGGTGTAATTCACGCTATTGCTGGCGGATTTGCCTTAGGTGTACTTATGGTTTTAGGTCCAAGAATTGGAAAATTTTCATCAAGTGGTGAGCCAAGAAATATTGGTCCACGAAATCCTTGGTTAGTAACAATTGGATTGTTCTTAATTTACACCGGATTTTGGGGATTTTATGCGGCTTGTAACGTTCCAATATATGATCTAGGCCCAGAGTATGGAATGGAAGGTATATCATTCTGGACAGCAACTAATATCTATTTAACACCTACTACTTTAAGTGGAATTACAATGAACTTTTTGATGTCATTGTCAGGAGGTTTATTGGCTGGATATGTTATCGCTAAAGGTGATCCTTTCTGGACTTACTCAAGTGGACTTGCTGGCATTATATGTGCATCTGCAGGAAACGACTTATATCATCCAATTCAAGCATTAGTTATTGGTATGATCGGAGTTGTTATTGCCTACAAACTTCATTACTGGGTTGAACGAAAGTTCAAAATTGATGATGCAGTTGGCGCAGTAGCTGTACATGGTTATGCTGGTTTTGTAGGTCTTGTAATTTGCGGATTCGTCTTAAATGGTTATCCTTCATCTGGTTACAGTGTAGGAGCTATGTTTGATGGAACAACTTATGCAACAATTAATCCATTAGGACAATTTATTGGAGCAATAATAATGTTCTTTGTTTTAGGATTAATACCTGGCTATATCATCGCTAAAGTTCTTAATGGTATGGGTAAATTAAGAATCCCACGAGAAGTTGAAATAGCCGGACTAGACTATGAAATGATGGAAAGTGCTAAAGAAGATGAAAAAGCAGTTTCATCAGCAACCAGGTAAAGGAGAAAAATATGGCAACAGTATCAAACTGGATAGATCATCTTAATAAACCAGCTGAGGAAGTTGGCGGATCGGTTTATCCTGGAGCTGGATCTAGTGAATTTATACTAGTTCTTGTGTTAATTGCTGTGTGGATAGGATGGACTGTAATTACAAGCAAATCTGAAAGTGATGAGCTGAACGCATTATCCAGAAAAAGACACGGTGCTAACGACCATAAAAGTAATATTACTGAATGGTAAAATAAAATTTGGGCGCTACAAAATTGTAGCGCCCTTTTTTAATGATTTAAATGAGTGAAGACAAAAACGAGCAACTGAGACCGAGTAAAATGAGGGGTGTTGCTTTTCCAAAAGCAAAGTATGGAGTTATTCTTGCAATTATCCTAATAATTTTAGTTAATTTTATTTATTATAAAGAAACTATCTTTTCATTTTTCAAATAATTATGATAGCCTTAGCAATGGCTAAAAACTTATTTAAAATAGCAAAACAAAAAAAAATAAAATACTTCTTAATAAGTTTTGTTGATCTTTTTGGTGTACTTAGATCAAAACTAGTTCCAGTTCATGCTATTAAAGAAATGCAAACTGCTGGAGCAGGATTTGCTGGTTTTGCAGCTTGGCTAGATATGTCTCCTGCAGATAGTGATATGTTTGGTATTCCAGACCCAGATAGTCTAATTCAATTACCTTGGAATAAAGAAGTAGGATGGCTTGCATCTGATTTATGGATGGACGGTAAACCTGTGGAGGCTTCTCCAAGAGTAATATTAAAAAATCAAATAAAGAAATTAAAAAAACAAAATTTAACAATGAAATCAGGTGTTGAATGTGAATACTTTTTAATCTCACCAGATGGAAAATCAATTGCAGATCCGAGAGACACCCAATCTAAACCTTGTTACGACCAATCAGCGTTAATGAGACGATATGATTTAATAAAAGAGATTTGTGATTGCATGATTGAGATGGGATGGGGTCCTTATCAGAATGATCATGAGGACGCTAATGGTCAATTTGAGATGAATTGGGACTATGATGATTGTCTTAAAACGGCAGATAGACATACTTTTTTTAAATATATGGTAAAAACTATAGCTGAAAAACATGGTTTAAGAGCAACCTTTATGCCTAAACCATTTGAAAACCTGACAGGTAATGGCTGTCATGCCCACATATCAGTTTGGGATGGGAAAAAAAATAAATTTTTAGACAAATCAGACAAACTTGGATTAAGTAAAATAGCTTATAATTTTTTAGGAGGGGTAATTAAAAATGCTTCTTCATTATCAGCTTTTTTTAATCCAACAATTAATAGCTATCGGAGAATTAATGCACCACCAACCAAGTCTGGAGCATCTTGGTCACCAAGTAGTATATCTTATACAGGAAATAACAGAACTCATATGATAAGAATTCCAGATCCTGGAAGGTTTGAATTAAGGTTGATGGATGGATCTGTAAATCCATATTTATTACAAGCAAGTGTGTTAGCAGCAGGGTTGAATGGATTAAAATATAAAATCAATCCAGGCGAACCTTTAAATTGTAACATGTACACAGATTACAAGAAGTACCCTGACCTGCCAAAATTACCAAATGAACTTAAAGAATCGCTTGAACTATTGAGAAATAACAAGGAAATGAATGACGCTTTTGGAAAAGAAACAATCAATAGTTATATAAAACTTAGAAAATCTGAAATTAATGAATTTGATAATAAAGAAAACTTTGATAAGTCCAAACCTGTAACTCAATGGGAAAGACAAAATACTTTAGACTGTTAAAGTGAAGAGTTTAAAAAGTATTAAAAACTGGACACTTACAAAATCTTTGAAAAATAATAATTTTAGTTTTAAAAGAAATTATGTTTTAAGATTTGTTTCTTCATTACTATTAACGAGCGCTTTTAAATCAATTTCCAGTTGGAAAAATTATAAACCAACTCCACTATTAAAACTTGATAAATTACAAAAAAATTTAAAACTTAATAATGTTTTTTATAAGGATGAATCTAAAAGGTTTCATTTAAAATCATTTAAAGCTCTGGGTGGTGCTTATGCTGTTGAAAAAATATCTAAAGGAAAAAAAAATATAATCATTTCCTCAGCAACCGCTGGGAACCATGGAAGATCTGTGGCATGGGGTGCTAAAAGGTTGGGGTTAAAATGTAAAATCTTTGTTAGTCAATATGTTAGCGACACAAGGGTTAAAGAAATTAAAAAATTTGGTGCTGAAGTAATAAGGGTTAAAGGAGATTATGAAAATTCACTCAACGAATGTAAGAAATTATCAAAAAAAAATAATTGGAAAATTGTACAAGATGTTTCAACAAAAGATTACAAATTAGTCCCTCAACTTACTATGGCAGGGTATTCCATAATGATCAGAGAAATTTCTAAACAAACAAATCAATATATAACCCATATTTTTTTACAAGCTGGTGTTGGCGGTATGGCTGCTGGTGTAGTTTCTGGTGTTGCAAAATATTTTAAAAGAATTCCAAAGATAATAATTGTTGAGCCTGATAGAGCTGATTGTGTTCTTCAAAGCATAAAACACAATAAATTAAAAAAAATTAAAATTAAAAAGGAGAGCATCATGGGTGGTATGTCGTGTAATGAAATGTCATACATCCCTTGGCAAATATTGAAAAAAACGAGCAATTGTTGTGTGTCTGTAAGTGATCGAAATATTGCTAAAACTGTGGCGATGTTGAAAGACAAAAAGCTCAGTAAAAATTCAATAATTGGTGGTGAGTGCTCTGCACCTGGTATTATAAGCCTGGTAGGCGTTTGTAATAATACTAAAATTAAAAAAATTATAGAACTTAACGAAAATTCTAATGTTTTGCTAATAGGATGCGAAGGTAATGCAGATGTAAAACTTTACAAACAACTGCTATCTAAAGGCAGAAAATAAACTAACATGAAAAAAAATGCGATATTTTGGATCAGAGAAGATTTTAGAATTGAACATAATCCTGCACTATCTTTTGCAAGTCAAAAACATGATAACGTTGTTGCTTTGTTTATTTATAATAAAACTGATTTTGATAAAAAACGAGAAGCACAAAAATGGTGGCTATATAAGTCTTTAGAGGAATTTAAATCAGAATTACTTAAATACAAAATCAATCTTCAAATATTGGAGGGAGACGAGCTAGATATATTATCAAAAATTAAAAAAAAAGATAATATTTCTGTCTATTGGAATAAGATATATGAACCAGATGTAATTGCTAAAGGAAAAAAAATAAGAGATGCTTTTCTAAAAAATGAAGTTGAATTCAAATATTTTAAAGGAAATATTCTTAATGAGTTTCAAGAAGTAACTAAAAATGATGGTACACCTTTTAAGGTATTTAGTCCATTCTGGAGAAATGCCGAAGAGAAATATCTTAGTTTACCCCCAAGCAAAAATTATGTTGTAAAAAAAAAAATTAAATTAATTTCTTTTTTTAAAAATAGTATTGAACCTAAAAACATTTTACCAAAAAAAAATTGGTATAAAAAATTTGAGAAATATTGGAAGGTTTCTGAAAATGATTCGAAAAAAATTCTTAATAATTTAATTGAAAAAAAAATTAAAAATTATGGAACAGCTAGAGATTACCCATCAATCGAGGGTACATCAAAATTGTCTCCATACATTAAACATGGTCAAATTCACGTGAGTACTATTTGGCAAAAATGTAATGAAATAAAATCTAAAGGAATTGGCTATAGGAAATATATTAATGAATTAGGCTGGCGTGAATTTTCACATAGTTTAATTAATTATTTTCCTGAATTTTTAAAAGGCAATTATAGAAAAGAATTTGATAAATTTCCATGGGTAAGAAATGAGAAATTTTTGAAGGCATGGAAATCAGGAATGACAGGCTATCCCATTGTGGATGCTGGGATGAGAGAATTATATGAAACAGGATGGATGCATAACAGAATTCGAATGGTTGTTGGTTCCTTTCTTGTAAAACATTTAAGAATTAATTGGACAGAGGGTGAGAAACATTTCAGAAATTGTTTGTTAGATTTTAACAAAGCAAATAATTTAGCTCAATGGCAATGGGTTGCTGGTTGTGGGGCTGATGCTGCACCTTACTTTAGAATATTTAATCCAATTTTGCAGGGAGAAAAATTCGATAAGGAAGGCCTATATGTTAAAAAATGGGTACCTGAGTTAAACAGCGTTCCTAAAAAATTTATTCATAAACCATGGGAAATGGAGCTCAAATACCAGGAGGCAATAAAAACTATAATAGGTAAAGATTATCCTAAACCTATTGTGATACATGAAAAAGCAAGAGCTGCGGCTTTAGAAGCTTTTCAATTACTGAAAAAATAACCCGTTTATTCACCAATAAAATGGTGAATAATTGTTCTATTTTGGTGCTCTAAACGATGTTCAAATAAAAATAAACCCTGCCATGTACCAAGTAATAATTCTCTGTCCTTAATACTTAGAGTGATTTGATTATTAGTTAACGCTGATTTGATATGAGCAGGCATATCATCTTTTCCCTCGGTAGTATGAACATATAGATTGTTATCCATAGGGGCTAATTTATCAAAATAATTTATTAAATCAGTTTGTACATCTGGGTCTGCATTTTCTTGTACAATTAATGATGCGCTCGTGTGCTGAATACTTAAATTAAGAATACCATTTTTTAAGTTATTTTGACTAATCCATTCTATTGTATCATTGGTAAACTCATATAACTTTTGACCATTAGTCTTAATTTGAAAATTATAAAATTCTTGTTTCATTAATTATACTCCTTCGATGTAAGCTCATAAATACGACTAATGGTTCGTTTAAATGGTTTTTCTAACAATCTTGAGGAGGTAAATTGATCTAAATTTTGATTAGCTGTAACTGCTAATGAAATATTTTTATCATAAATTACGTCTAACAAAGTAATAAAACGTTGTTGTTGATTTGAATTTATATCATTAAATTGAGGTATTTGATCTATTACCATAAATTTACAGTTTTTAACTATTTCTAAATAATCTTCCGCTCCTAAATTTTGATCACAAAGTTGATTGAAGTTACATCTAACAATTCCCTCATAAAAGTTTTCTATTTTAAATTCTCTTCCCTTTACGTTAATTTTTATTGAAGATTGTTTTTTATCCTTTGTTATGGTTCTAAAAAATTTGTTAATCTTAAAATTGGTTTCTTGATTTAGTGGAAAAAAATATCTTTGTTTTTGATTATCATTAGATTTTCTATAATCATCCTCAATTTTTAATTCATACTCGATTGATTGATCTGCCATTATTTTTATAAAAGGTATAAATTGTTCACGTTGAAGACCTTCTTTATAAAGTTCTGAAATTTTAGTGTTTGAAGTAAGAATAATTTTAATATCTTCTTTAAATATTTGTTCAAATAGTTTTCCTAAAATCATTGCATCAACAATATTTGTTACTTGGAACTCATCGAAATAAACTAATGAAGCTTTTGATTTTAAATTTTTAACAAATTGATTAATTACATTTACTTCATTTTTTTCTTTTTGTTCATGAACAAAATTGTGAAAACTTAACATAAACTCATTAAAATGCTGTTTTAATTTTTTTTCTTCAAGATGATCATAAAAGAAGTTTAAAATCATTGTTTTACCAACACCTACATCACCATATAAATAAAATCCTTTTTTAGATTTTTGTTTGGAAAATAATTTTGAAATAAATGATTTATAATTACTATGACGGTAACCTTCTAATTTTTTAATTACATTGATTTGATTATGATTAACTTCTAGATCTTGATTTTCACAATAAGATCTAAATTTTTTTTCAAATTCTTTTGGCATCAATTTTTTTTAGTTTTAAAATCAATACCATACTCTGATCTTGGTCCTTTCCTTAGGCCAAATGGACCTGAAATAAACAATGTTAAGGGTTTGGTTCCAGGTTCCAAATCTACTCGATGTAAATTATTCGCTGATCTGAAACCAATATACCCTGGCGGACGCCAAAACTTGCCATTGCTTAATGTTTCCCAATAACCGCCTCTTAAAATTATAGTAATATAAGGAAATGTATGGTTATGAACTCCTTCTCCATGATCATTAGCTAACATCTCATGGATTAATATATTGAACGGGAACCATTTAGGTCGGTATCTCATCAAAACATAGTAACGGTTCATCCAAGGCTTTGCCTCTTTAAAATTAGGATGTGAAGGTCCTCTATCTAATACAACTTTTTTTCTGCCAATCTTTTCTAAAAATTTTAGGAACATGTTTAGTTATATTGTACAATTGAACCATTTCTTACCACATATAAATTGTTGTTAAATATAAACGGTTCAGAAACTAATCCGCCAGAAACTTTTTCAATTTTTATTATTTTTCCATCTTCAATCCCGGCAGTGATCATTTTTCCATCTGAATTAGTTAAAAATAAGTTTTTGTGTCCTACTACAAAGCCAATTGGATAAATATTTTTTCTTATTTTATCTTTGTAATTCAAAAATAGATCTGTAATTCGAACTATATTGCCTTTATTTTTATCAATTAAATATAAATAACCTTCATTAGAGATTGTTAAAATTAATTTTCCAACCAAAATAGGTTTTATATTAGAATTAACTTCATTTATCCAGTTAGTGGTTCCTGTTTTTAAATCAATTGAATAAAACTGATTTTTATTATTTGAAAAAAATACAGAATTTCCATCTGATACTAGTTTAGAAGTCTTGAAATTATAAGTTTCATTTATTATCGAGCTACTCTGTGTAGGTAGTTGCCATGTAATTAAACCAGTTTCAATATCTACAGCTGTAATATCTCCTATAGAATTATTAAAAATAACATTATCGTTTAAAATAATTAAAGAATATTTGATATTTGAAATTGTAAATGAGTCGTCTGTTTGCAAATTCCAACATTCAGAACCATCTTTAATTTTAAAACATCTCAATGTATTTTTATAATCAATAACAAACATTTTATCTTTATGCTTTTTAATATTTGAATTAAATGGATAATCATTATTTTTTGACCAATTTAATTCTCCAGTACTAATATTCACAGAATAATATTTTGCTATACTGTCGGTTACTAAAAGATTTGGACCATCTACTAAAAAATTAAGTTTTGGTTTTAATTTTTTTTCAGCTTTTGAATAATGATTTTTTTTCCAAATAACTTTCTGATTATTGTCATACCTTATAATTGAACCTTTTTTATCAAAAAATATAATTCCATTTTTCAAGAAAGTCGGCTCGAAATCTAATTGATTTAGTTCCTCTAACTTTGAAAATTTAAAGTTACCAATCTTTGTTAATTCACCTTTGTAATTTTGTAATCCCAAATCATTTAGGTTGGTATTTTTTTTATTTTTTATTTTTATTGATGATAGATCTAATTTTAAATCTTGATTAAATTCTGAAACATTTACACTTTCTTCTGAAAAAACTTTTGTTATTTTTTTATCTGTTTCTAATTGATTTTTTTTATCTTTCCAAATTCTAGAGTTTTCGTTAAATGAACAGTTATTAAGAAAAATTATTGCAATGAAAGTAAAAATTAATTTATTCACTCAAATCTCTGTTTAATCTTTTCTCTGCTTGAAGCCTTATATCAGGATTTGAATTTTCTAAAGCTATTATTTGGTTGAAAAATTCTTTAGCTTTTTGTTTTTGATTATTTGTATAAAAATATTCTGCCATTAAATATAAAGAATGTGATTTCCATACACTTTTTGAATTGATAAGTGGATTTAACATATTTAGAAGATCACTCTCTTGAGCGTTATCTGAATTGTAGAGTGCCTTCTTATATATAATTAAGTTTTTAATCTCACTATCTAATGAAGTATCCTTTATCAATATATCGAACAATGAATTGATTTTGGACTGATCACTTACAAGATTATTATCAATGATAAAGTAAAGTGATAGAGGTGAATAAGTTGGATCTTTCTTGTTTATAATTTCAATCAGACTGCTAGCTGTTTTTTCTTTTGTTTTTTCAGAATAATCGATGATTATTGAATTATAACTATCTGAGATCTCTTTTTTTTTATTAATTAAATATTTATCGTAACTGAAAACACCTACTATAATAATTATTAAAATAACTATAACTGAAATAATTTTATTTTTATTATTTACAAAAAAATTCTTAATTTTTTCATTTCTAGTATTGGAATTTATAATTGATAAATCTTCGTCCATAACTAAATCATATTCCTTAAAACGTACTGCAGAATACCTCCGTTTTTATAATACTCTAATTCATTTTTTGTATCAATTCTGCATAAAGTTTTAATTTTCTTTATTTCGCCAGAAGCATATTTGATTTCGACTGTCACTTCATCTGAAGGATTAACGCCCTTTTCTATACTTAGAATGCTAATTAATTCAGAACCAATTAATTTTAGATTTTTTCTGTTTATATCTTCGATAAATTGTAACGGTAATATTCCCATCCCAATCAAATTAGATCGGTGAATTCTTTCAAAACTCTCTGCGATTACTGCTTTTATCCCAAGTAATTTTGTTCCTTTAGCTGCCCAATCTCTAGACGATCCAGTTCCATACTCTTTCCCACCAATAACAACTAAATCTGTTCCTCTTTTTTTATATTCAACTACCGCATCATAGACAGGAAGAACTTTTTCTTCAGGATATAACTTTGTAAAACCACCTTCTGTACCAGGAACCATTTCATTTCTAATTCTTATATTTGCAAAAGTTCCACGCATCATAACTTCATGGTTACCTCTTCTTGAACCATATGAGTTATAATCTTTAGGTAAAATTTGGTGTTCCATGAAATATTCACCAGTTGGACTATCTTTTTGGATACTGCCAGCTGGCGATATATGGTCAGTAGTAACCATATCACCTAAAATTAATAATGGTCTTGCATCTTTAATTTCTTTAAATCCTTCTGGTTTATCTGGTAACGAATCAAAAAACGGAGGTTTTTTTACATATGTTGATCCCTCATCCCAATTATAGATGCTGCTTTTATCAGTTTTAATTTTTTGCCATTGAGTTGGGCCCTCTGAAACATTTGAGTATCTTTGTATAAACATCTCAGCATTAAGTGAATTTTTTAAAGTTTCTTCTATCTCTTTATTTGAAGGCCAAATATCTTTTAAAAATACATCTTTTCCTTCTTTATCTTTTCCCAAAGGATCTTTATACAAATCAACTTCCATATGTCCAGCTATTGCATATGCAACAACAAGTGGAGGTGAAGCCAAATAGTTAGCTTTTATATGTGGAGAAATTCTTCCCTCGAAATTTCTATTTCCTGACAAAACTGAAACTGCATATATATTTTCTTTTTGGATCGCTTCAACAATATTTTCTGGAAGTGGTCCTGAATTTCCAATGCAAGTTGTACAGCCATACCCAACTAAATTAAAGCCAAGCTGATCTAAATAAGTGTTTAATCCAGCTTTTGCCAAATAGTCTGTAACTACTTGAGATCCGGGTGCTAAAGAAGTTTTTACCCAGGGTTTAACCTGTAAACCTTTTTCAATAGCTTTTTTAGCTAATATTCCAGCCCCAATTAGAACATTTGGATTAGAAGTGTTCGTACAAGATGTTATTGCTGCAATTAATATTGAACCATCTTTAATTTCATAATCTGTATTTGTTACTTTTGAAATTGATTTTTCATTTTTATTTGTAGCTTCCTGCAATACTTTTTGAAACGAACTAGGTGCATTTGTTAAAAGAACTTTGTCTTGTGGTCTTTTTGGTCCTGAAATAGTTGGTACAACTGTGGACATATCTAAAGATATAATATCAGTAAATTCAATCTCTTTACTCGCCCATAAACCTTGTTCCTTGGCATAATTTTCTACGATATCAACAGTTTGTTGATCTCTTCCAGAAAATTTTAAGTACTTTAATGTTTCCTCATCAATAGGAAAAAAGCCACAAGTAGCACCATATTCTGGTGCCATGTTTGCAATTGTAGCTCTATCTGCAAGAGTTAAATTTTTTAAACCCTCTCCATAAAATTCAACAAACTTTCCAACCACACCTTTATCTCTTAACATTTTAACAACAGTTAAAACTAAATCTGTTGCAGTGGTTCCTTCTGGCAATTTGTTTTTCATTTCAAAACCAATTACTTCTGGTATTAACATAGAAATTGGTTGACCTAACATTCCTGCTTCAGCTTCAATTCCTCCAACACCCCATCCTAAAACAGATAAGCCATTTACCATTGTTGTATGACTGTCTGTTCCAACTAAAGTATCTGGAAAAAGATATTTTTCCCCTTTAAATTCTTCTGACCAAACAACTTTTGATAAATATTCTAGATTTACTTGGTGACAAATTCCTGTTCCTGGTGGAACTATTCTAAAATTATCAAATGCCTGTTGTCCCCATTTTAAAAAAGAATATCTCTCACCATTTCTTTCAAATTCTATATCAACATTTTTTTCAAAAGAGTCTGCTTTTGCGGATTGGTCAACTTGTACAGAGTGATCAATTACAAGATCAACTGCAGATAATGGATTGATTGTATTTGGATCTTTATTTTTTTCTTTGACCGCTTCTCTCATTGCAGCTAGATCTGCAACTGCAGGTATTCCTGTATAATCTTGAAGCAAAACTCTTGCTGGTCTATATGCAATTTCAGTTTTAGATTTTTTTTTCTTTAGCCAGTTTTTAATCGCTTCTATTTGAGATTTCGTTGCACTTAAATCGTCTTCGTATCTTAATAAATTTTCTAGTAAAACTTTAAGAGATTTTGGAAGTTTATTTATTCCTTCAAGTCCATTTTTTTCTGCTTCATTTAATGAGTAATAATTATACTCCTTATCATTAACTGTGATTTTTTTAAGTGAATTATAAGAATTTTTGTTTCCTGGAGTCATATTATAAATAAAAAGTTATTATGCTTGTTAAAAGAAGCAGTGACATAGCATAATTAAAGTAATTAATAAATTTCTGATTTGTCGCAAATTTCCTGAAAAATTTACCTAAAAAAGTCCAAAGAGTTATGCTAGTCACTGAAACAATTAAGGCCATAATTATAATTTGAGTCGTATAACTTACAAAGGTTTCTCCTGGATTAATATAAGTTGAAACAAGAATAATTGATGCAATAACTCCTTTAGGATTTAAAAATTGAAAAATAAAAGTTTCATGAAACTTAATTGGATTTTTATTTTTATTTTCCTGATCCGAAGATCCTGAAAAAGAAATTTTGTATGCTAAATATATTAAAAATAGAGTTCCTAAATATTTTAATACCTCTTGAATTAAAGGATAAAACTTAAAAATATTTATCAATCCTAGAGCTAAACATAATAACAAAAATGGAAATCCTAAAGTTACACCAATTATATGTGGTAGTGTTCTAAGAATACCGAAATTGAACCCAGAATAGAAAGCAACGAAATTATTTGGTCCAGGAGTAAATGCTGCGACAATTCCAAATAAAGTTATAGAGAGAATTTCAGGATGCATTACTAAGCAATCGGTAACCCATTTTCTGCTTTTTGAGAGGGATGAACAAGTGTAACTTTGCCATGGGCATCAATTGCCCCTAAAACCAATACTTGAGAAACTATTCCAGCAATATTTTTTTCTGGAAAATTACAAACAGCAATAACTTGTTTTCCTTTTAAATTTTCCTCATTATAATAATGAGTAATTTGAGCTGAAGATTGTTTAATGCCAATTTTGCTTCCAAAATCAACTTCAACCACTAAAGATGGCTTTCTCGCCTTTTCATTTTTTTTTACAGAAATTACAGTACCAATTCTAATATCTACTTTGTCAAAATCATTATAGGTAATTTGCTCTTTAATCATAATATAATATAGTGTTTTAAGTTTATGAGTATAGATAACAATTTATATGAAAAATCAATCAAGATTTTAACTGACTTAATCGCATTTAAAACTATCTCAGGTCAAGATAACAGTAATTTAATTGATTATTGTGAAAAAATTTTAAATAACATCGGAATAAATACTTTCAAAGTATATGATGATGATAAAAAAAGAGTAAATCTTTTTGGAACTCTAAAAGCAAAAAATCAAAGCACAAAAAAACCAATTATATTATCTGGTCACACTGATGTGGTTCCCGTATCTAAAGGTTGGAGCAGTGATCCATTCGTTGCAACTATTAAAAATGATAAATTATATGGAAGAGGCTCATGTGATATGAAAGGTTTTATTGCATGTACACTTGCTTATGCACCTATCTTTAAAGAAAGTAATTTAGATAGAGACTTACATTTCTGTTATACATTTGATGAAGAGACTGCATGTATTGGAGCCCCTTTATTAATAAAGGAATTGAAAAAAAGAGAAATCAAAAATGGAATTTGTATAATTGGTGAACCAACTAAAATGAAAATTATTGATGCCCACAAAGGTATGAATGAATACACAGTTCACTTTGGAGGACTTGCAGGACATAGTTCTAAACCACATTTAGGAGTAAATGCAGCTGAATATGCTACTAGATATGTTGGAAAACTTTTAGAAATTAGAGAAGAATTAAAAAAAAGAGTTCAAAAAGATAGTATTTTTGATCCTCCACATTCAACTTTATCAATTGGTGGAATTAAAGGTGGTATTGCTCATAATGTCATTGCAGATAAATGTAGTGTTGAATGGGAAACAAGACCAGTTGATAAAGAAGATGGAGAATTTGTTACGAAAGAAATTGATAAATATGCAAATGAAGTACTTCTATTAGAAATGAAAAAAGTATTTCCAGATTCTTATATTAAAAAAGAAGTGATAGGCGAAGTTATTGGCTTTAACAGATTAGATGAGTCTGAAGCATGTGAATTTGTATCAAATATAACTGGTGATAATTCTAGAGAAGTAGTTTCTTTCGGGACAGAAGCTGGTTTATTTCAAGAATTAGGTATCAGCACAGTTGTTTGTGGACCCGGATCGATAGAACAAGCTCACAAAATTGACGAGTTTATAGAATTAAATGAAATGAAAAAGTGCCTTAAGTTTTTAGAAGGTGTGAAAGATAAATCAGTAAATTAACTCCAACCACCTACGGCTTTTACTTCTAAAAACTCTTCTAAACCGTGTTCACCTGCTTCTCGACCTATTCCAGAATGTTTAAAACCACCGAAAGGTGCATCAACTGCAATACCAGCTCCATTAACATCAACCATCCCAGATCTTAATTTTCTTGCAACTCTTTGTACTTTTTGAGAGTCTTGGGTTTGGATATAGTTTGTAAGTCCATAAGTAGTATCATTTGCAATTTTAATAGCATCTTCCTCTGTTTCAAAAGGAATAACAGATAAAACAGGTCCAAAAATTTCTGTTCTTGCAACTTCCATATCATTATTTACATCTGCAAAAACAGTTGGTTTAACAAAGTAACCTTTGCCTAATCCATCAGGTTTACCTGTTCCTCCAGCAACTAATTTTGCACCTTCATCAATACCTTTTTGGATTAAAGTTTGTATTTTATTATATTGTGTTTCCGAAATGACGGGACCTATATGTTCTCCTTCTTTTTTAGGATCACCCACCTCAAAACTTTCGGTATATTTTTTTAATCTCTCAATAGCTTCTTCATACATTGATTTTTCAACTAACATTCTTGTCGGTGCATTGCAAGATTGTCCAGAATTTCTAAAACATCTTAAAGCACCTCTTTCAATAGCTTCTGGATCAGCGTCTTTAAAAATTATATTTGCACCCTTGCCTCCTAATTCTAAGCTTACTCTCTTAAAATCTTTAGCAGCATTTTGTGAAATCAAAGCTCCTGCTCTTGTTGATCCAGTAAAAGATATCATATTAATATCTGGATGACTTGTGAGAGCATCGCCTGTTGTTGCTCCATCACCATTAACTAAATTGAACACACCTTTTGGAAATTTTACTTCATCAATAATTTCAGCAAGTATCATTGATGAGAGTGGTGCTAATTCTGATGGCTTTAAAACCATTGTGCAACCTGCGGCTATTGCTGGCATTACTTTTAAACAAACTTGGTTCATCGGCCAATTCCATGGTGTTATTAATGCACAAACACCTTTTGGTTCATAAATTAATCTTTGGTTAGGAGCATGATCTCCTAACGGTTTTTCAAATTCAAAATTTTTTAAATATCTAATAAATGATTTGATATGACTTGCTCCTGTACCTGCTTGTAATTTTGTTGCAAAATCTTTTGGAGCACCCATCTCAAGAGTTATAGCTTCAGCAATATCTGCCCATCTTTTCTTATAATTTTCATAAAGTTTTTCTAATAATCCAATTCTTTCTTCTTTAGAAGAAAAAGCCCAAGTTTCATATGCATCTTTAGCTGCATTAACAGCAATATCAACATCAGCTTTGTTCCCTAAAGTAATTACTGCACAATTTTCTTCTGTAGCAGGATCAATTACTTTAATTTCCTTAGAACTATTTGGCTTAACCCACGCTCCATTAATATAAAAATTTTTTTTGTCTAACATCTTTTGACGTTATCCTTTCTTTATGTTTTTGCAAATAAATTAGTTAATTCATAAACAATAGTTGCTGCTGCTAAAGAAGTTACTTCTGCATGATCATATGCTGGAGAGACCTCAACTACGTCTGCTGAAACTAAATTTAATCCAGACAAACCTCTTAAAACATTTACCATTTCTCTTGTAGTCATCCCTGCAATTTCTGGTGTACCAGTGCCTGGAGCAAATGCAGGATCTAAAACATCAATGTCTATTGATAAGTATAGAGGATTGTCTCCCACTCTTTTTCTAATTCTTTCTGCTATTTTATCGGTTCCTTCTGTTTGAAACTCATCACAATGAATTATTTTAAATCCAAAACTTTCATCATTTTTAATATCATCTCTACTGTAAAGTGGGCCTCGAATTCCAACATGCATAGAAGCATCATCTAAAAATAATCCTTCTTCCCTAGCCCTTCTGAATGGAGTTCCATGAGTATAAGGTGCACCAAAATATGTATCCCAAGTATCTAAGTGGGCATCAAAATGAACTAAAGATACAGGGCCCTTATTTTTTTTATTGATTGCTCTTAACAATGGTACCGCAATAGTGTGGTCTCCACCTAAACTTATAATTCCTCCAACCTTATTTAATAAATCTGTTGCTCCTAACTCTATTTGTTTAATTGCTTCATCAATACTAAATGGATTACAAGCGATATCACCAGCATCAGCAACTTGTTGAATTTTAAAAGGCTCAACATCATAGTTGGGGTGATAATTAGTTCTTAAATGTCTAGAAGCTTGCCTGATACTTTGTGGACCAAATCTTGCTCCAGGTCGATAACTTGTACCAGCATCAAACGGAATCCCAACAATTGCAACATCACAACTTTCAACATCTCTTAGTTCAGGAAGTCTTGCAAAAGTGCTTGGTCCAGCAAATCTTGGAACTTTTGTTCCACTAACTGGTTGAATTGGATTTTTGTTTCTTTCTTTTTTCATTTTTTAATAATCTAAGATAATATTATCTCATCTAATTCGTCTATAATAATTTAATGAAAATTTTATTTTTATTTATTCTTATTTTTCATATTTCGCATGTAAATGCTGATGAAATATATAATCTGATAAAAATTCCAAATTTAGAAATTTATAAATTAAAAAACGATAATAATATTCGTTATTTGAGTGCTAAAGGGAATTTTAAAATCGGTGTAAATAAGAACATTGCTTGTGACAAAGTTAATATAAGTAATTTAAATATAAAATTTCCATTAATCGAAAAAAATCTTCATCGATATAATTCTAATTTTCTTAATAAGATAAAATTAAAATATATTGTATTTTGTGAAAATTTATTCATCTCTGAAATTAATACTGGAGGAATACCTGATAATAAAAATAGAACTTTAATTTTAGATATTAATTTTGATAAAAAGCATTTTGAAAGAATGATACACCATGAAATTTTTCATATGATACAGAACACTCACATTGAATACTTCGATGAGGATAAATTTTCTTCTTTTAATCTAACATCATTTAACTATGCTGAATGTTCAACTTGTTCTAATAGATTAAATTTAGATCTATATGAAAAAACTGATGGTTTTTTAACAGAATATTCTAAATCTATCCCATCTGAAGATATGGCAGAAATTTTTTCATTTTTAATGACTGATAAAGAAAAAATTGAAGATAAAATTAATAATGACAAAATCCTAAATAATAAAGTGAATTTTATAAAATTAAACTTAGCTAAAATAGATAAAAATATTTTATGATCAAAATTATTAAAGCTTCAAAATCAGAAAAAATCTTATTTATATTTTTAATTAGTCTTTCAATTTTTGCTTTTACATCTTTTTTTTTATTAAAAAATAAATGCCTATTTGTTGAAAAAATTAATTTAAGTAAACTTAATTTTAATAAACCAAATAATATTGCAGTAATGAATGTTGAGTGTGGAAATGTAATAATTGAACTTTATCCAGATATATCTCCTAAAGCGGTAGAAAGATTTAAAATTTTAATTGAGAAAAAAATGTATGATGGTTCTGCTTTTTATAAAGTTTCAGAAAATACTTTTGTACAAGCTGGAGATATTGAGTATGGGAATATAAATAATTTAGATTATTCCAAAATTGGTAGCGGAAAATCTGGATTAGGATTGTTAAAGTCTGAACTGAGTAACGATTTTAAATTTACAGAGGGAAGTGTGGGTTTTGCTAGATCAGCAGCATTTGATACAGAAGATAGTGAATTCTTTATTACATTGAAAGAAATTCCAATTTATCAAGGCGAGTATACTCCAATAGGGAAAGTAGTTTACGGTTTAGACATTTTAACTAAAATTAAAACAGGTAATAAGGCAATTTATGTTTTGAGACCAGATTATATTAATACCTTTAGAATGTTTAATTCTAATTAACTAAAGGTTTACCTGTCAATAATGTGTGTTTAATTCTTTCTTGCGTTTGTTTTGTTTCTATCAACCTCATAAAAGAGTCTAGCTCTAATTTGTACAAATCATCCTCTGACAATACTTTTTCAACAGTAGTGTCTCCACCGCTTAAAACGTTTGCAAGCTCAGTTCCAACATGCATACCATGATCTAAAATTATCTTATCGTTGTATAATTTCTCTAAAACCTCAATCATTTTATCTTTCAATGGCTTTCCAGAAAGTTTGAATTTGCATTCCTCTGGAGGAATAAAATCATGATTTTGATCAATTAAATTTTTTGCTTCCGTAAAAAGACTGTTTCTATTCATTATTTTTCTATCTTCTGGTCTTAAATACTTTAATGGCTCAGCCTCGATTGGAGATGTTGCTGTTTTAGCATAACCAATAATATCAAAAACTTTTAGTGGTGCATAATCTGGATCTGATTTTGCTTCTTCTGTTTGCGACCATCTCCACAACATTTCTTTACATCCTCCACCTGCTGGAACTAATCCAACAATAGTTTCAACTAATCCAATAACTAAATTTGTATGTGAGGCAACAAAATTACTTTGAACTAAAACTTCAAATCCTCCTCCAAGAGTAAGTCCGGAAGGAGCTGATACAACTGGGTACTTAGAGTATTTTAAAGTTTTACAAGTATCTTGAAAGTATTTAATGAATTTTTCAATTGATTTAAAATCTCTTTTATCAGCGAAATTCATAGTATAACTTAAATTAACACCTGCTGAAAATTGCATGCTTTCATTAATTACAATTAAAGGTTTGTCAGTTGCTTTTTTCAGTGCATCCATTGAGTCATAGTCTAACGCACAAGCTTTTGTTGTAAATTCAACAATATTAAAATCTTTAAATCGATGAATTTCAGCCGAATTATTTTTATCAAATTTAATTGCAGAAGGTCTTACTTTTCCTAAAGTTTGAATATCTGTATAAAGTTGTCTTTCACCATAAAATTCTTCATCTTTTGTTTTTGATAAATTTTCTAAAAATTTATTATTTTCAAAGTTGTCAATTCTTTCAAAAAAATTCTTAACTCCTATAGATCTTAACATTTCAAAAGGACCCATTGCCCAATTAAAACCGAGTCTCATGGCTTCATCGATATCATTAAATTTATCGGTAATTCCTGGAACAAGTGAAGAGGCATATTTAATTATTTTTGAAATCACAATCCAAGCATACTCACCAAACTTATCTTTCCGATTAATTAAATTATTAATATCAACAGTCTCTATTCCTAAATCTATTTTTTTTGTTATTGAATAATCCCCTGTTTCTAAATTAATTGCTTCTAAAATTTTTTGATCTCCTCTTTTATTCATTCTATAAAAGCCGCCCTTTCCTTTACGTCCCGTATAGCCAGTCTCAATTAATTTTTTTACTAATGGAATTTCTTTTGCAACAATTTGAAATTCATCTTTATCAGAAAGTTCCTTAATAAAACTTTTTAATACATCGGCCATCAAATCAATTCCTATAAGATCATATAATCCAAAAACCCCTGTTTTTGGAATTCCCATTGGTCTACCGTATACTGCATCAGCTTCCTCTATTGAAAGTTTCATTTTGAATGCTTCTGTCATCGCAACCTGCATAGCATAAACACCAATTCTATTACCTAAAAAACCTGGAGTATCATTACAGATTATAGCTCCTTTCCCAAGCTCTACTTCGCAAAATTTCTTTAATGAATGAATTTTATTTAAATCATTATTTTCATTTTTAACAATTTCTAATAAACCCATATATCTAACTGGATTAAAGAAATGAGTTATACAAAAGTCTTTTTTTTCTTCGTCAGTTAGTTTTTCTGATAAAACTTTAATTGGAATAGATGAAGTATTTGAAGACACAATTGCCCCCTTTTTTCTATTCTTAAAAATTTTTTCATAGATATTATGCTTAATATTAATTCTTTCAACAACAGCCTCAACAACCCAATCAGCTTCTTTTACTGCATCAAAATTGTCGTTAATATTTCCAACTTTAATATTTTCAATTTTGGTTTTGTCTAAAAGTAATGGAGGTCTTGATTTACCAATTCTTTCTCTTGCTTTTTCAGATATTTCTGTTGTTAAATCTAAAAGAGTTACTGGTACATTGGCATTACATAGGTGTGCTGCAATTCCACTACCCATCGTACCAGATCCGATAACAACTACTTTTTTTATATCCATAATTAGCAAACTTTTATTGAATTAATCAAAAACTTGAAATAAGACAAGTTTCCTGATTAATTAAATTGGTAAGCTATATAAATTAACACAATATTAAAGAGAAAAATGTACAATTCAGTAATAGTTGGTTACTCTAGATCACCTTTTGCAATGGCCAATAAAGGAAAATTAAAAGAGGTAAAACCTGTCAATCTTCTAGCTGAAGTAATCAAAAACCTTATCTCACAATCAAAAATTAATCCAAAAGAAATTGAAGATGTTGTTATTGGATGTGCTTTTCAGGTTGGCGAACAATGTTTTAATATTGGAAGATTAGTAACTTTTTTGTCAGACTTAGACATAAGAGTTGCTGGTATGTCTGTAGATAGATGGTGTGGATCTTCTATGGAAGCAATTCATATTGCTGCTGGAAAAATAGCAATGGGTTCAGGTAAGGCATTTATTTGTGGAGGGGTAGAAAGTATGACTAGAGTTCGGACTGGGTTTGAACCTTTACCTTATCCTTATTCAGATAAGGAGAAACAAAATCCACATTTATATTTATCAATGGGAATTACTGCAGAGAATGTTGCAAAAAAATATAATATTTCAAGAGTAGAGCAACAAGAGTTTTCATTAGAAAGTCATAGAAAAGCGAATGAAGCACAACAAAAAGATAAATTTATAAGTGAGATTACTAAGATAGGTGATTGTGTAAAAGACGAAAATATTAGACCTAATAGCACAATGGAAAAATTGAATACTTTAAAGTTAGCGTTTGATAAAAATGGAACTGTAACAGCAGCAACTTCATCGCCCTTAACTGATGGTGCTGCTGCAACACTCATATGTGAAGAAAACTTTGCTAAACAAAATGGTTTAGAAATTCTTGGAAAAATAAAATCTACAGCTGTTGAAGGTTGTGATCCAAATTATATGGGATTAGGTCCAATTGCGGCAACTAGAAAAGCTTTGGAAAGAGCTAAACTTTCAATAAAAGATATTGGCATTGTAGAGCTAAATGAAGCTTTCGCGTCTCAATCACTAGCTTGTATTAAAGATTTAGATATTGATTTTAAAAAAGTAAATTTAGATGGTGGTGCAATTGCTTTAGGACATCCTTTAGGTGCAACAGGTGCGAGGATAACAGGAAAAGCTGCACAACTTTTAAAAAGGGAAAATAAAAAATATGCTCTTGCTACTCAATGTATTGGTTTAGGAATGGGGATTGCAACTATAATAGAAGCGATTTAATTTCATCTATTAATACCTCTTAATCTCTCAGATCTTCTTCTCAATAATTCAGCACTAATTAATATTAAAGTTGAAAGAATAATTAAACATGTTGCAACAGCAAGAATTGTTGGACTCAATTGTTCTCTCAATCCTGTCCACATTTGAATTGGAATAGTTGTATTTTCTAAACCTGCTAAAAACAGTACAACAACAACTTCATCAAAAGATGTTACAAATGCGAATAATCCTCCTGAAATAACACCAGGCAATATTAAAGGAAGTGTAACTTTCATAAAAGTATTTACAGGGTTACTACCAAGACTTGCAGCAGCTCTTGTTACACTATGATCAAAACCAGAAAGTGTAGCTGTTACTGTAATTACAACAAAAGGAGTTCCTAATATTATATGAGCTAATACTATTCCAGTATGAGTTGCTGCTAAACCAACTTTTGCCATAAAAAAGAAAATTGCAACTCCAGAAATAATTAAAGGAACAATCATTGGAGATATTAAGGTAGCCATTATAATACCTTTATATGGCATATGTCTGCTACTTAATCCTAAAGCAGCTAAAGTGCCTAAAATTATTGAGCCAATGGTTGCAAATATTGCAATTATAAAACTATTTTTTGCTGCCAATCCCCAAGGGTTTTTAGTTCCATAAATCATATCTTTGTACCATCTAAAAGAAAATGCATCTGGATCAAGATTTTTCATTCCCTCTGAAAAAACTAAAAACTCCTCTGCGTTAAATGATAGTGGGAAAATTACAAACAAAGGTGCAATCAAAAAGAAAAATACAAAAGTACAAATCGCAATATAAATGTAATGCCAAATTCTATATCGAGTTTCTGTATAACTTGGTAACGCCATAATTATCCTAATTTAATATTATCAACTCCAACCAATTTATTATAAATCCAATAAATTACTAAAACTCCACTAAGCAGCATTAATCCCATTGCGGATGCAAAACTCCAATCTAAAGTTTGCTTCATATGGAATGCAATTTGATTGCTTATCAAAGTTCCTGATGCGCCCCCAACTAATGCTGGTGTAATGTAATAACCAATAGCTAAAATAAACACTAATAAGCAGCCCGCCCCGATTCCAGGTATAGTTAAAGGAAAGTAAACTTTCCAAAAAGCAACAAAAGGAGTCCCTCCTAATGATTTTCCAGCTCTCATTAAGCTAGGAGAGATAGTTTTCATAACACTGTAAAGTGGAAGAACCATAAAAGGCAGCAATATTTGCGTCATAGCTACATAAGTCCCTACTTTATTGTACATCATCTCAGGCCTATTATCGTCTGCAACGAGACCTATCATAACAAAGAAATCGTTAACGACTCCTTGTTGTTGTAATAAAATCATCCAACTGGCAGTTCTTACTAATAATGATGTCCAAAAGGGTAAAAGCACACATATCATTAACAGATTTGAATATTTCATTGGCAATGTTGCAAGCAAATGAGCGATAGGATAACCCATTAAAAAACAAAAAAGCGTAACAAAAAAAGCTATTTCAAGAGTTCTTAGCCATAAAATTCTATGAATTCTTCTATCCTCATCTACTTGGGTAATACTCCCATCTGCAGCATAGTACATATCCACTCCTTTTAAATACTTAGACATTGTATAAGGTGGAGCTGTCCTTTTAATTGCTTGCCAATACTCAACATTTCTCCAACGTTTATGAACTTTCATAATTTGGTCCTTAATGCTTGAGCTCTCATCAATTTTTTTTCTTTTTACTTGTCTGAAGAGTTTTTTGGTTATTGAGTTAAAGCCATTTTTTTCTTTGTTTAGTCTTTGGCCAAGTTTTCCGTGCTCTTGTTTTTCAACAAGAACTTTAAAATCATAATAAAAAGCTGTAAAAACTTCTTCAGAGGGTAATTCTTGTCCGTCCCATTTTTCCATTTCTTTAAAAGTTTTAGGAAGCATGTTTGTTATCATTTTGTCGTCTATGCTTCTGCTAAACATCTCTCCGATGGGAAAAACGTAAGTAATTATTAAAAATAAAAGCAATGGCGCTACAAGAAGAAAGGCTTTAATTTTATTTTTCTTCTCAGCTTTTTTTAAACTTACTTCTAATGGAATTCCATCAGTTGTTAAAATTTGTTTTGTTTCAGAGCTCATAAAAAAATAGGGCGGTTAGTTATAACCGCCCTAAATATATTATATAAATTCAGTGTTTAAAACTGAAATTATAGGCCTGCTTTCATTGCTTCCCACTTTTCACCAATCTCTGTTCCGTTATCTGCCCAGTAGAAAGGATCAACTAAGAAATAGTTCTTAGTGTTTGCAGGAGCTGTTGGCATTTGAGGCATCATCTCTGTTTTACCATCTTTATACCATGGCTCATTAGCTTTGATTATATCTAAAGATGATAATCTGTATGGAGCATATGCAATGTACTTAGCGCTACCTGCTAACATTTCAGTGTTAGTCATCATAGCTAAAGCTTTTTTAGCATTTGCTTCATCTGGACCACCTTTAACAAGTGCAAAATATTCATAGTCTAAACCTTGACCATCCCATACTTGTTTAATTGGTGCACCTTCACCTATTTCAGCGTTAAAGAATCTTCCGTTCCAACCAGTAGCCATTACAACTTCACCAGCAACTAATAGTTCAGGTGGTTGAGCACCTGCAGACCAGAATACACATCCACCATTAGGATCTGTACATAGATCTTTAATTTTGTTCATCGCTCTATCAAGACCACCTTCGGCTTCAAGTTTTCTGTAGATTAATTCTCCACCTTTACCCATTTTTACACCGTCAGCAGCTAAAGCGATTTCTAAGTTAGTTAAAGCACTTTTGTAGATTGCTCTTTTTCCTGGGAATTTTTTAGTGTTAAAGAAATCCTTAATTGTTTTAGGCTCTTTACCACCAAATGCTCTCGTATCAAAAGCATAGTTCCAAGAATATAAAATGTTTCCTACTGCACATTCACTTGGCATTGGAGCAAAGAAGTCTTTACTTGCAGGAGTTCCATCTGGAGCAGCTGGAAAATCTTTGTCAAAATCAAATTTAACAAATAAACCTTCATCACATCCATTGATAGTATCAAATGCAAATACGTCTATAATATCCCAAGTTATAGCACCAGCTTCTTTTTGAGCTTTGATTTCTGATAAACCACCAGAATAGTCAACCCAATTGATTTCTATTCCAAGTTTTTTAGCAGTCGGATCACCATACCCAAGCTTTTGTGACTCTGTATAAGCTCCACCCCAAGATGCAACAGTAACTGCAAATGCTGATGAAGTTATTGAAAGTACAAAAGAAAGAGTAAGTAATAATTTACTTAGTTTTTTCATTATTCCTCCGTTTAAACGTTGATATAAATTAATTTATATAAGTAAAATTACAACAAATAGCTAATGTGAAGTCAACAGCTGATTTTGTCTATAAATATATATAGTAGATATACATATTTTAATTGTAATTATTTTGGGTCTAACGCTCTTGCATCAGTACTATTCCAGCCAATATTTATGTCTTGACTTACTTTTAATTCTAAATTGGATGTACTGTTAGGGACTTTGAGAATAAACTCAGAGCTTCCCAAAAGATTAAGTCTCACTCTAGTATGATCGCCGTGATAAATTACTTCCTCAATCTTTCCAGTAAACATATTATCCATTTTATCAGTTGGATTTATTAACGCTCTTTCTGGTCTCAATGATACAGTTGTTTTTTCCCCTTTTGACTTAACAGATATTGGGTTAGCTAGTATCTCTGAGTTCGCTAATTTAACTTTACATTTGTCTTTATCAATATCTACTATTTCTCCATTAAAAGTATTATTCTCGCCTATGAACTCAGCAACAAATGAATTAACAGGTTTTTCATAAAGCTCAGCTGGATCTGATAACTGCTGAACTTTACCATCATTGAATACTGCAATTCTGTTTGACATAGTTAATGCCTCACTTTGGTCGTGGGTAACATATACAACTGTTACACCAATACTCTCGTGAATGTGTTTAATTTCATATTGCATGCTCTCTCTTAAGTTTTTATCTAATGCTCCTAGAGGTTCATCCATTAAAACAACTGCAGGGTCAAATACTAGGGCTCTTGCAACTGCCACACGTTGTTGCTGACCACCAGAAAGTTGTGCTGGCATTCTAGATTCAAAACCATTCAGAGAAACCATTGACAGAGCCTTATCTACTTTTTTATCAATTTCATCTTTTTCAACTTTTCTTACTCTTAGAGGAAAAGCTAAATTTTCATATACTGTCATGTGTGGAAATAAAGCATAGTTTTGAAAAACCATTCCAATTCCTCTTTTATGAGGAGGAATATTCGAAATTATATTTCCATCTAATAATATTTCACCGTGAGTTGGTGTTTCAAATCCTGCCAACATCATCAAACAAGTTGTTTTACCTGAACCAGATGGGCCAAGCATTGTTATGAATTCACCTTCTGCAATATCTAATTGAAGATCTTTAACAACAAGAACTTTACCGTCATAACTTTTATCTACTTTATCGAATTTTACAAACTCCGGATTTTTAGACATAAAGTTGAATATAAAACATTTGTGTAAATAGATTTCAATAGCTAATTAACTCTTAATATGAAGCTCTTTTGGAAAATTACAGAACAATTCTGATCCATTCTCTGTAACTCTTATTGCCTCAGATGCTTCAACACCCCAATCACCGAACTGCATCACTGCTATCATATGAAAACAAACATTGGGCTCAAGTACTGTCATATCGCCCTTATAAATATTAAGTGTATGTTCGCCCCAATCAGGAGGATAACCAATTCCTATTGAATAACCTGTTCTAGATTTTTTTTCTATCCCGTATTTATCTAATACTTTCCAAAAAGCTTGAGCAACATCATCTGCTGTATTCCCAGGTTTAATTTGACTCATGCCAGCATTTAAAGCTTCAATTGTTTTATTCATTGTATCAATCTTTAATTGATCGGGTTTTCCTAACAAAACTGTTCTCGCCATTGGAGCATGATATCTCTTATAAACACCAGATAATTCAACAATTGTAGCCTCACCTTCAACAAATTTGTCTTGTGTTGCTGTTAAATGTGAAGCTGAAGTACCTTTTCCTGTCGGAAGTAAAGTTGCAATACTAGAATATTCACCTCCAAATTCCTCTGTTCCATAAAATAAAGTTTTTTGAATTTCACCAACTGCATCGCACTGTCTGACACCTGGTTTAATAACTTCCATAGCAGTTTTCATTCCTTTTTCAGAAATTTTTGCAGCAGATTTCATGAAACCTATTTCGGCATCAGATTTTACTAACCTTGCCCAATTAACTATACGCTCACTATCTTTAATTTTTGCGTTAGGTAATCCCTGCTTTATTTTTTCATAACAAAATGCAGTGAAGTAATGTGCATCCATTTCTAGGCCAATGCATAACTTGTCCCATTTTCTCTCTTTTATAATCTCAACCAAATTATCATAAGGATGTTTTGGCCATGTATGAATATAATTTTCGTCATAAACTAAAATATTCTCATCCTTTAAATAAGTTTTAATATATGCACCACCTGCATCTTGAGCCCTAACAAAACATAAAGGCTCTTCTGCATCTATGTGAACAATTGCACATTGTGCATAATAAAAAGACCAAGCATCATAACCTGTTAGATAATTCATATTATTAGTGTCATGTGAGATTAAAAGTTCGATGCCTTTTTCTTGCATCATTTTTTTAACTTTTATTAATCTTTGCTTATATTCTTCTTTTGTGAACAACATTAATTTTCTTTAAATAATTTACCAAATCCTTCGACAGAATTATTTTTATTTATTTTAACAAGCGTATCCCAAATCAATGCCTGATTACTAGACAAAACTGTTGTATTTAATTTTTTCTCTAGTTTATCAATTATTGGCAATACTGGTAATGCAGTACAAGAAACAAAGAGTGCCTCTGCCCCATTTAAATCAATTTCAGAAAGAACATCATATAAATAATTCTGATCAACTTTTCCGATATCGTAGTCAGCTTCTATATCAAAGTAAGAATTTGAAGTAACTTCAAATCCCTCGTTTTTAAAATATTCTAAAACTTCATCGTTAAGTTTTTTGCTATAAGGTGTAAATAGACTTATTTTATTTATATTTAATTTCTTTAAAGCTTTGATTGCAGCGGTACTTGGAGTTGTCACTTCTGCCATAGGTTTCGCAGCTTTTACTTTTTTTTCAATAGACTCATAACCTGCAGCTATTGTCCCAGATGTACAGCCATAAACAACACAATCGATATCCTGATCCGGTAATATATCTTTTGTTACCTCGGTTACCTTGTTTGACATTTTGATCAAATTTTCTTTTGTTAGTGGGTTATAGCATTCGATACGGTTTACAAAGAAATCGACTTCTCTATCTTTAATTACATTGATAAAATCTCTTTCAATCATAAAATCGCTTGCAAGAGCAATAAGTCCAATTCTTGGATTTGATTTGGTAATATATTTAGGATCTATTTTTGTTGAATTCATATTTTAAAAGGTGAATATATCAGAAGTTCTTTAATAATCATTAATATAAAAAGTAGGTATGAATATAAAAGATACTTTCGTAGCATCCTTGGTGCCTATTTTTTTAGGCTTTGGTTTTGTAATAGCTAAACCAGCATTTGAGTCTTTTCCTCCAATTCTTTTAATGGGTATCAGATTTACATTTGCTGCATCACTATTAATTTGGTGGTTTCCAATTCCAAAAGGATATTTAAAAAGAATTTTTGCTGCATCATTAGTGGCTAATACTTTACAATATAGCATTACATATTCTGGTTTAGATTTAATTGATGCATCCGCAGCAGTTCTTTTGGTTCAAACAGAAGTTCCATTTGGAGTTATTTTTGCTTACTTCATGCTTAAAGAAAAACCAACTATTAGAGCTTTGATTGGTATAGCTATCGCTTTTGTTGGTGTTTATATTTTAACCGGATCTCCTAACTTGGATGGAAAATTTATTGGAATTGGACTTACGATTTTAGGTTCAGCTGTATGGGCTCTTGGGCAAGTTATGGTTAAACCTTTAAGTAAAGAAATAAATCCTTTAGCGTTAGTTGCTTGGTTAGCATTATTCTCTGGACCAATATTGGTGATGCTATCTGCAATAATTGATGGAAACACAATTAATTATTTAACAAATGCAAAATTTGATCATTGGATTATTGCAATTTATATAGGTTTTATCATGCAACCAATTACTTATGGTTGTTTCTATTATGTTTTAAAAAACAACCCACTTTATAAAGTACTACCGATCGTAACTATGGGGATACCGCCAACAGGTTTATTAGCTGCTATTTTTCTTTTAGGAGAAAAACCAACTCCAGAATTATTTATAGGCGGTACAATAATCATTGTTGGTGTGATTTTAATTGTATTTACAAAAAACAAAAAAGAAGAGGAAATGAAATGAAAATTGGATTTATCGGTTTAGGTAATGTTGGAGGAAAACTTGCGGGAAGTTTATTAAGAAATAACTTTGATCTTACAGTAAGAGATTTAGATGAAACTTTAACAAATTCTTTGAAAGACTTAGGTGCTAAAGTTGCAAAGTCTCCAAAAGAATTAGCTGAAAAATCTGATTTAATCATTACCTCTCTTCCTTCTCCTGAAGTTTCTGCAGAAGTTATGGAAAGTGAAGATGGAATTCTAAATGGTTTATCAGAGAATAAAATTTGGCTAGAAATGAGTACCACAGACGAAAATGAGGTAAAAAGACTTGGGAAAAAAGTATTAGAAAAAAAAGCTATCGCTTTGGATGGACCTGTGAGTGGTGGATGTCATAGAGCAGCAACAGGTAATATTGCTATATTCGTGGGTGGAGAAAGAAAAGCATTTGAAAAAATTTTACCTGTATTAACTGTTATGGGGAGAAAAATATTGCACACCGGTGAGCTTGGTACAGCAAGTGTTTTAAAAGTAATTACAAATTATCTAGCATCTGCACATTTAGTTGCATTAGGTGAGGCTTGGACTGTAGCAAAAAAATCTAATTTAGATTTAGCAAAAACTTATAAAGGGATTGCTATTTCCTCTGGTAATTCATTTGTGCATGAAACTGAAAGTCAGGTTATATTAAATGGATCTTATAATATAAATTTTACAATGGATTTAGTTTTAAAAGACACAAGTCTATTTGAGAATCTTGCAAAAAAACTGAATGCTCCTTTAGAAATTTCTCCACAAATAGTTGAAATTTTTAAAGATGGTCAAAAAAAATATGGTTCCAGTGCTTGGTCATCAATGATTGTGAAAAGAATGGAGGATTTAAATAATATTAATTTTAGAGCTAATGGTTTTCCTGATGAGTTGATTGATAGTGAACCTGAGGAAAAAGGATATGAAATTTAATTAATGTGTTAAGATAAAAAATGTTAGATAAAAGAAAATTTTACATAAATGGTCAATGGGTTGATCCAATTAAAAAAAATGATTTTGACGTAATTAATCCATGCAATGAAGACCCGTTTGCTATTATTTCTTTAGGTTCAAAAGAGGATACAGATTTAGCAGTCAAATCAGCAAAAAATGCCTTTAATACTTGGAAAGAAACTAGCAAGGAAGAAAGGCTCAGTTTACTTGAAAAATTATCATCAGTTTATAAAAAAAGATTTAATGAAATGGCTGAGGCTATTTCTCTTGAAATGGGTGCACCAATAGATTGGGCAACAGATGTTCAAACAGCTTCAGGGAAAGATCATTTAGATGATTTTATTTTAAGACTAAAAAATTTTAAATTTGATGAACACTTTGATAATAAATCAAATAATCATATCTATTATGAGCCAATTGGAGTTTGTGGATTAATCACACCGTGGAATTGGCCTATTAATCAAATTGCTTTAAAAGTCGTTCCTGCATTCGCAACTGGATGCACAATGATTTTAAAACCGTCAGAAATTGCTCCTATTTCTGGAATGCTATTTGCAGAAATGATTGATGAAGCAGGTTTTCCAAAAGGTGTATTCAATTTGGTAAATGGAGACGGTGCAGGAGTGGGAACCCACATTTCAAGCCACCCTGATATTGATATGGTTTCTTTCACAGGTTCAACAAGAGCAGGAAGATTAATTTCAAAAAATGCTGCTGAAACAATTAAAAGAGTTTGTCTTGAATTGGGTGGAAAAGGTGGAAATATTGTTTTTGCTGATAGTTATAAAGATGCAGTAAGAGACGGTATTAGAAATATAATGAGCAATTCTGGTCAATCTTGTGATGCACCAACAAGGATGCTTGTTGAAAAATCAATTTACGAAAGAGCTGTAAAAGAAGCTGTTGATGAAGCAAACAAACTTAAAGTAGATCAAGCTTCAAAAAAAGGAGATCATATAGGACCAGTAATTTCTAAAATTCAATATGATAAAATCATAAATCTTATTGAAAGTGGAATTTCTGAAGGCGCAACTCTTGCAGCAGGTGGACCTGAGTTACCAAACGGTTTGAACAAAGGGTACTTCATCAAACCAACTATATTTACAGATGTAACTAATGAAATGAGAATTGCTAAAGAAGAAATTTTTGGACCTGTATTATCTATAATTCCATTTGAGACCGAAGATGAGGCAGTCAATATTGTAAACGATACTTCTTATGGTCTTGGAAATTATTTACAAACTGAAGATAGAGAAAAAGCACATCGAGTTGCTAAAAAATTAAGATCAGGCTGTGTTTATATTAATGGCAACGGAGCAGATGCCGGAACTCCATTTGGTGGTTATAGACAATCAGGTAATGGAAGAGAAGGAGGAGTTTGGGGTCTTGAGGAATATCTTGAAGTAAAGAATGTTACTGGTTGGAGTTAACCGAATTTTTAAAATATCTTAGTCTTCCAATAATTTCATCTCGATCCATGTAATAACCTTGTAAATGTCTATTTCCTGAGTTTGGATCATATTCAGTTCTACCGTGTAATAATCGTCTATTGTTAAAAGAAAAAATATCTCCTGGCCCTAATCTAAATTTAATCTGAAATTTATCGTCATGAAGCAAATTTCCAAATCGGTGATGAGCTTTGTAAACTTTATCCATCAAATCAGGATGACAGTCTAAAGCATCCATGGTTGCTACACTAAACCTTATATCGTGGTAATCGTTATCTTTGGTTAGAGATATCGCGGGTGCATAATAACTTCTTACAGACTCTTGTGTATAATCCATGTCTCTAAATTTTAAATGAACGTTTACTAGCGTATCAAATATTTCTTTCTCATTTTTTCTTAAATAATCTGCGACTGCAAAGCCATCAACAGCGGACGAGTCTCCTCCAGATGCAGAATTTACTAAACAATGAAGAAATTGATATCCAGGTGGTGTTTCAAACCATGGTAAATCCATATGATTTCTCAAAGCATGTGCTGTGTAAGCAGAATTATTTGGTTTAGGAATGTTAATTACTTCAAACGGCGTTTTAAAAAAAGTTTCTCTGGTATGGCTAATTCTATTTAAAATTTTAAGGCCAGAATTATTTTCAGTTGGAGCATTTTTTACTATAGCAATTCCAGTGTGATGTAAGAGCTCCAACCATCTGACAAGTCCCTCATCTGAACTCATAATTTCATCATGTTCAATCTCAATTGACTTAAGATCATTTTGTAAAGAGTTGTCCCAAAGTTGATATGGAGATTTATATTCTAAATTATTTTTTATAGTATAGCAGTTTTCTCTTAACCAATTTTGGTCGTAATAACTTACGTGGTCACCTTCACTCCATTCAATTTCAAGCTTACCTTCATTATTTAATGCAAATTTTTTTGGATTAATTTTGTTTGATACTTTTAAAATATTAAACATTCTATGACGTGAATCTTTATCGTGTGCAGTTGGACAATTATCTCTTAACCATAAATAATTAAATTTACTTTTTTTTCCATCGCTCCAGTCAACTTCTAAATTTGTAGAATTTTTAGTTATGTTTTTAATTGTAAAATTTTGTTCCATTAATTTTTATAATTTGAATGTTCTCTCTCTAGTTTTCTTAATAAAGCAGCCCACTCTGTTTTTCCATCATAATTATAATCATCAGAGTCACTCATGTTTTCCCAGAAATATGCAGCTTTTTGTTTATCTATTTCATGTTTATTTAAACCCATAGCAAGATTTTTTACCTGAACTGTACATGCTTGCTCTAGATAATAAGCTCTAAAAAATGCTTCTGCAGCAGTTTTTCCTACTGTGTAATATCCATGATTTCTAGTAATCAAAATATCATGTTTGCTAATTAGATTTTCAAATTTACTTCCAAATTCTTTATCCTCAACAAATTCATAATCAATATATCCAACAAGATGATTTAAGTAAACTGCGGCCTGTGAAAGATACATCAAACCTTCTTTGGTACCTCCAACTGCCATCACATCATTGGCATGTCCATGAACATAAAAATTTACATCATTTCTTTTATTAAAAATCCATTGAGCAAGATTAATACATCCGTCATTTAACGAAGGTCCGTCTGAATCTAATTTTTTTCCGTTTTGATCAATTTTAACTAAAGATGAAGCGGTAATTTCTTCATAAAACATTCCATATGGATGAACGAAAGAACAATTTTTATCTTCAGCAGATCTTGCCCCTGCACATTGGTTAGCAAGGTCTGTCATGCCGTACATATTTAAAATTCTATAGAGAGCAGACAACTCTAGTCGCACATCTTTATCTGTTTGCGCCATATATAAAATTCTTATTTAAAAAATAAGCAAAAGCAAATAAATACAACTGTTATTTCTTAAAACAATTATAAGTTGTATAATATTTGTTTTACATATGATGATTGTAACTGTTAGAACATTACATCATGTCAAAAATTGAGATCAACAACGTATACAAAATTTTTGGAAACAACCCTTCTTCTGTACTGCCAATGGTAAAAGATGGTGCAACAAAAGATGAAATTTTAGAGCAAACTGGTCATACCGTTGGATTAGATAATGTTTCGCTTAAAATTGAAGAAGGAGAAACCTTTGTTTGTATGGGTTTATCAGGATCAGGAAAATCAACATTAATAAGACATTTAAATAGACTAATCGATCCAACTGATGGTGAAATTTTAGTTGAGGGCACGAATGTAATGTCACTTGATAAAGATAAGCTTATTGAATTTAGAAGACATAAAATGAGCATGGTGTTTCAAAGATTTGGTTTATTCCCGCATAAAACAGTAATTCAAAATGTTGGTTATGGACTAGAAATGCAAGGAAAAACTGAAGATGAAAGAAATAAAATCTCAATGGAAAAAATTGATGCTGTTGGTCTAACTGGTTTTGAAAATCAATACCCAGCTCAATTATCAGGAGGAATGCAACAACGTGTGGGTTTAGCACGAGCATTAGCGACAGATACGGACATAATGTTAATGGATGAAGCATTTAGTGCTCTAGACCCATTAATAAGAAGTGATATGCAAAAACAATTGATTGATCTTCAAGCAGAATTAAAAAAAACAATTGTATTTATTACTCACGATTTGGATGAATCATTAAGATTGGGAGACCATATTGGAATATTAAATTCTGGTAAATTGGTTCAAGTAGGAACTCCTGAGGAAATTATTATGAACCCTGCTGATGATTATGTAAAAGCTTTTGTGAAAGATGTGAACAGAGCAAAAGTTATCAAGGCAAAAATTATTATGAAAACTGCTGATCAAGCAAATGATATAGATAAATCAAACTTAATAAAAGTAAATGAAGAGGAATTTATTGAAGATTTTTTACCAAAAATTGTCTGTTCTGATTCAAATTGCGAAGTGGTTGATAAAAGTGGAAATGTGAAGGGATACATTTCAAACCAAGAATTACAATCTTCTTTAACAAGATCATAAAGTGTTATTAAAAACTTTTGAAGTCAAAAAAGAATGGGTTGATTATAACAATCATATGAACATGGCTTATTATGTGCTTGTTTTTGATCAAGCATGGGAAGTTGCTCTTGAAAAATTTAAAATGGGAGGAACGGCAGCAAAAGATTTAAACAGAAGTACAATGGTTGTTGAAACTAATACCAAATATTTAAATGAGATAAAAGAGGGAGAAATGGTAAATGTTAATTTGACTTATTTTGATTATGATAAAAAAAGATTACATTTAAAAATGGAAATGATTTCTCAAAAAACTAACAAACTTTCAGCTTCTATGGAATGGATATCACTATATATTGATTTAAGTAAAAGAAAAGTCACTGAATTTGAAGAAGAAAAAGTAAAATTAATGAAAGATTTTATTGAAGAAAATAAATCAAAATTTTCAAACGAAGGTCTTCTATTCTCTTCTAAATTAAAGAAATAATTAAATATTCTATACAATTTTTTTTTGATATAGGTGCATAATGAGCGCTAATAATAATTCAAAAGGTATACTTCTAATAATTACTGCAATGACGTTTTTTGCAATGCAGGATGCTTTGATTAAATTTATTTTTGAAAAAGCAGCTTTATATGAAATATTTTTTGGAAGATATTTTGTTGCAGCAATTTTGCTGTTTGGTTACATAAAATTTAGAAAACAAAAAGTTTCTCTTAAAACTTACTATCCTTTTTTAACAATACTAAGAGTGATCTTACATTTTATTGCTTTTTCTGCTTTTTTTATCTCATTAACTTTTATGCCTCTAGCAACAGCAAATGCTCTATTTTTTTCCTCACCTTTTTTCGTATCAATATTTGCAAAGTTATTTTTAAAAGAAACTATTGGTATTAGAAGGTGGTCAGCAATTATTTTTGGTTTTGTTGGGGTTTTTATTGTCTTAAATCCAAATTTTTCAGACTTTGAATATCGGAGTCTTTTACCAGTTTTTTGTGCATTTTGTTATGCTGCCTCTATGACAATCACTAAATATACATCTGATAAGGATGACGTTAACACCCAACTTTATTACTTTTATCTAATTGCAATATTGCTGTGTGTAATTTTGTATTTTTTTATGGGAAGTGGTCAGCTAAATAATCCAAACTTTGATCCAACAATACAATTTATCTTTAGAGAATGGTTTTCAAATATTGAATACACATGGAAATTTATTTTATTTTTTGGTTTTGCTGCATCAATAGCTTTTGTTTGCATTTTTTCAGCATATATAGTTGCATCACCATCTGTTGTTTCTTTGTTTGAGTACTCATTAATAATTATGTCTATGATACCTGGCTACTTTTTATTTAATGAGGTACCAACGACCAGAACATTTATTGGTGTTGCGTGTATTATAGCAGCTGGAATTTATATTTATATGAGAGAGAGAGTTAGAGATCAATTTATTGCAACAGAAACACCGGTTAGAAGATGAGCAAGAACTTTATACCAACAATTAATATTTCATCTTTGATAAAAAATAATTTTGAAACTCAAAATGCATTTAAAACAATTAAAGAAATTGAAAAGGCTTGTGTCAATGTAGGATTTTTTCAAATTACAGGACATGGAATTAATCAGAAAGAAATAAAAAAAACATGTGAAGTTGCTAATAAATTTTTTAATTTACCAGACAGCATGAAAAGAAGATTAGCACCTAAAAAATGGAATAAAAAAAATAAAAATTTATACAGAGGATATTTTCCTAATGATGTTAATGGAAAAGAAGGTCTGGATATAGGTGATTTAAAAGTAACTAAAAAATATTCTTCAAATCTCAAAAATCAATACATAGAGTTTATTAATCTGGGCGTGTGTTTTAATAAAAACTCAATTAATACTTTAAATAAATATTTTGATAACATTTATAGATTGAGTGAAATATTGTTTAAAAGTCTGATAAAACTTAATAAAAAAAATCCTGATATTTCTAGTGTAGCTTTTTCAAGATTCAAAACATTAAGTACATTAAGATTTAATTATTACCCAAATCAAACTAAACCAGTAGAAATATCAAAACAAGATGGAGTAGCGCTTGGATGTGAAACTCATGTTGATAGTGGAATATTTACAGTTCTCTACCAAGATAGAAAAGGTGGATTACAAGTACAAAATAGAAAAAACAAAAAATGGTATGATGTACCATTTAATAAAAAGGCTTTAGTAGTAAACACGGGAAGAGCTTTAGAATATTTAAGTAAAGGCAAATTTAAAGCAACTAATCATAGAGTTTTGTGGAATAAAAGTAAGAGGCTCTCTGTTCCTTTTTTCTTCGAACCTTCATATGATTTCAAAATGAACCAATCATTTTTAAATGGAAGCAAATTCAAAAATAATGGTCTAATTTATGAGAAATTTCTTAACAAATCTTTAAAGAAATTTATTGAATATCAACGTTAGTAATTATAAGGTTTACATATAAAGCGATACATAACTCGTCGATAAATTCATAGATTTACGAAAGTGGGATCGGTCGTCTTTAAATTAACTTTTAAAGGAGGCTTTATGAAATTTGGTTATTTTTGTAACACCACAAACTGGACACACAAACCTTATCATCAATTGCTAGATGAGACTAAAGAAATTACAGAATACTGTGATCAAAACAAATGGAATTCAATTTGGTTTACAGAACATCACTTCAATCACGAGGGAATGGAGTCTTGTACAAATCCATTAATGATGGGTGCAGATGCAGCTGCAAGAACAAAAAATATAAGAATAGGCCAAGCTGCAAACGTTATTACTTTTCATAATCCAATAAGATTAGCTGAAGATATAGCTACACTAGATCAGCTTTCTAAAGGAAGAGTTGAAGTTGGTGTAGCAAGAGGAATTTATGGTAGAGAAGCAATAAATCTAAACAAAGAGGCCGATTTAAAAGATCAGGCTAAAAATTTCAGATTATTTGCTGAGACTTTGGAGGTATTAAAGAAAGCATGGAGTGAAAAATTTTTCAATCATCAAGGAGAATTTTATACTTATCCATCACCAAATTATGTTTGGCAGCATGATATGAGTCCTCCAAGTGAAGAATTTATGAATATGGAGGACAGTACTATGAAAAAAATTAGTGTTGTTCCACAGCCATATCAACAGCCGCATCCTCCAATTCATCAAGTTGTTGATGGAATTAGATCAATTGAGTGGGCTGCTGAAAATAACATTAATGTTATTATGTGGATTCCAACTGTAAAAGCTTTGAAACCAAAATTTGAAGCTTATAAAAATAAAAGATCAGAGGTAACAAAGAAAAATATACCTCTTGGCGAAGGGGTGTCTCTTGTAAGAGATATGTTTGTTGCAGATACGATGGAAGAAGCAAAAGAAAAAGCTGGTGAACATATGGTAAATTATATGAGATGGGTTTGCCATTGGAGAGGTTTAGGGAATCATATGGATCCAGGTGAAGAATTACCAGAGACAAAAGGTAAATTAGATTTATTAAATTATGAATTTTTACATAAAAGAAACATGTTATTTGGAACACCCGAATATGTAATTGATAAAATTCATGAATTAAAATCTGAACTCAATTTACAAAATTTACAAGTTTGGTCTAATTTTCCAGGTGTGAAGCATAAAGATTGTATGAAAAGTATAAAACTTTTCACAGAAAAAGTTATGCCTCACTTCCAAGATGATTTTGATACTGAAGTAAAAAAAGTTTCGTGAATAAAAAACGAAAAAGAATTAGCGGCGGACAAGCTGCTGTTCAATCATTAAAAAAAGAGAGAGTAAAACATGTTTTTGGACTTATTGGTTCAGCAACAATGGAAATGTTTGATGCTCTTTATCATGAGAAAAGTATAAAATTTATTGGTGTCAGAGATGAAAGAACTGGCACACATATGGCTGATGGTTATGCAAGAGCATCCAATAGACCTGGGGTAATTATTGCAGGACAAAACGGACCTGGTGCTACTAATTTAGTTACAGGAGTTGCTCAAGCAAAAGCAGCCTTTTCTCCAGTTGTTGCAATTGCAGGTTCATATTCAACTAAAGATAAAATGGAAGATGCATTCCAAGGTTTAGATCAACAGTCTTTGTTTGCACCTATTACAAAGAAAACCTGGACTATAAAAAATTCAAAAATAATTCCGAAAATTATGAGTGATGCTTTTAGTTTGGCAATGAAACCTAGAAAGGGACCTGTATGTGTAAATTTACCAAGAAATATATTAGCAACTTCAAACAAGTATAATATCAATGTTAAAAAACCATCGTTCGAAAATGAGAGCAAACAAAAAGGAAATAAAGAAAATATCAAAAAGGCAGTAAAATTAATTGGATCTTCAAAATGTTCAGTAATTATTGTTGGTGCAGGAATTAAATATAATTCTAAATACAAAGAGGTAATAAAATTAGCTGAGCTATGCAATTTACCTATTGTTACAGCAGCAGGTCATGGAGATGCGATTCCTTTTGGTCATAAATTAAATGCTGGGCAAATGGGTCCTAGAGGAAATCCTGTTGCATCAAGATTAGTTAAAAATGCAGATGTTATTTTAGCAATTGGAACGCGTTTAGGATTTAATTCAACTTTTTACTCCTATGAGAATATAAATAAAGAAGCAAAAATAATTCAAATTGAACTGGAGAAAACAATGCTTGGAAAATATTTTCCTGTAAAAGTTAAGATACACGCAGATGCTGCTACTGCAACTAAACAGCTTTACGAAGAGATCAAAAAAGAGAATATTGAATTAAATATTAAAGATTGGACTAACACTTATTTAAAAGAGAGAAAAGAATATTTGATAAATAGAAATAAAGAAAATTTGGGTTCAAATTTTCCTATACAACCGAAAGGGTTATTTAAACAATTAAGAAAAGTGCTACCAAGAAACTCAGCAATTACTCTAGATGCTGGAACGTTATGTTTGCAGGCTACAGATGCTTTAGAATATTATGATCCTCCTTCATTATTTACTCCATTAGACTTTGGTTTAGTTGGTTTTTCTTTTGCATGTGGTCTTGGGGTTAAGGTTGCTAAGCCTAAAAAAACAGTTGTTAGTCTTATGGGTGATGGAGGTTTTGGCATGACAATATCTGAATTAAGCACTGCTGTTGAATATGGAATTAATACAACAACTATTATAATGAACAATCAAAGTTGGGGTGCAGAAAAAGCTTATCAAAAAGATTTTTTTGGAAAAAGATATTTAGGTGCGGATATTACTAGTCCATCCTTTGATAAAGTTGCGGAACTCTATGGTGCTAAAGGTTTTAAAGTTAAAAAAATTTCTGAGATTAATGAAGCTGTAAGAGCAGCAATTAAATCGAATAAGCCATCTGTGATAGATGTTGATGTAGATCCAAAAGCATTATACAGTTTTAGAAGAGATAGTTTCAAACATAAATTAAAAAAATGAAATTAGAATTAAGAAAATTTACAAAATTTGTAGACAAAACTTTTATTGAAGGTGGTAAAGAAGCGAAAGAACCAGTTTTAATGGTATCAGTAGCAGCAGTCTTTAAAAATCCATGGCATGGTCAGGGTTTTGTTGAAGATCTCAGACCAACTATTTTAGATCTAGCTCCTAAATTAGGTGATTTACTTGTTCCAGAATTGATAAAAGAAATAGGATCACCTGAAAAAATATTAGCATATGGCAAGGCAGGTGTAGTTGGATTGAACGGTGAAATAGAGCATGCTTCAGCTTTTATTCATACTTTAAGGTTTGGTAATAAATTTAGAGATGCTGTTGGTGGAACTTCCTATTTAAGTTTTACAAATACAAGAGGACCTGCTGGATCAAAGATTGCGATTCCTATGATGCATAAAACAGATTCTGGATTGAGACCATATTACCTAACTCATGAATTTACTATTCATGATGCACCCTTCGATGATGAAGTAGTTATTGCAATTGGTGGGGCATCAAGTGGTAGAGCACATGCAAGAACTGGTGACAGATATCAAGACATGAAAGAAATGGGTATTGAGCCAAAATAATTCTTGATGACGACGGGAACTACTGCATCAGGAACTTATTACTTATTCAATAAAAAGGATCAAGATGTTCCAATAGTATTTGTGCATGGTGTAGGTCTTACTCACGAAATATGGCAGCCCCAGCTTGAATTTTTTAATTATCATTCAACTCTTGCCTATGACATTTTAGGTCATGGAAAATCTTCACTAGAAAATAAGGAAATAAGTTTTGATGATTTTTCTGACCAACTAATTGGGTTAATGGACCATCTTAATATAAAAAAAATACATCTTGTAGGTTTCTCTATAGGTTCTTTAGTTGCACGAAATTTTGCAACTAAACATAATGAACGTTTACAGACATTAACTCTTTTGTGTTCTATTTATAAAAGAACTGAGGAACAACAAAAAATTGTTAATCAAAGGTTTCAACAAGCAAAACAAGAATTAAAACTTTCAAAGCAAGCTTTAAAGAGATGGTTTACTGATAAATATTTAGAAAATAATCCAGAAATATATGAAAAAATAAGTTCAATTTTGTCTGCTAATAATATGAATAATTTTTTAAAGGTTTATGAGCTATTCGTTAATCATAAAAATGATGAAGATTTTAATAAAATTAAAGCAAGTACATTGGTTATGACAGGTGAATACGACATTGGCTCAACTGTAAAAATGTCTCAAGAATTGAATAGTTTGATCTCTAAAAGTCAATTAAAGATCATTAAAGATGGAAAACATCTTTGTGGTATTGAGTGTGCTGATGATGTAAATTTAACAATCAAAAATTTTATTGGATCAGATGAGTAAACTAAAGCAATATAAAATGTTTATTAATGGTGAGTGGGTAAACTCTGAAAGTAAAAAAACATTTGAAACTTTAAATCCAGAACATAATGAGCCATGGGCAGTTGTTCCAGAAGCAAGTGCTAAAGATGTTGATAATGCAGTTAAAGCAGCTCAAAAAGCATTCGAGGGTGAATGGCCAAAGCTACTTCCTAGAGAAAGAGCTAAATATTTAAGAGCTATTGGAAATCAATTGAGAGAGAATGCAGAAATGCTAGGAGAAATAGAAACAATTGATACTGGAAAACTTTACAGAGAAACAAAAAAGCAAGCAGTTTATATAGCAGAATACTACGACTATTATGCTGGCTTGGCAGATAAAGTTGAAGGTACGGTTTTGCCAATAGATAAACCAAATGTTCAAGCAATAACAACAAGAATACCTATAGGAGTTATAGCTGCAATAATTCCTTGGAATTCACAAATGTTTTTAACTGCTACTAAAGTTGCACCAGCACTTGCAATGGGTAACACAGTTGTAATTAAATCCTCTGAACTTGCCCCTGCTGTTTTGTTTGAATTTGCAAAGTTAGTTGAAAAAACTGGTATCCCTAAAGGTGTGGTGAATGTAATTACAGGATTTGGAGATCCTTGTGGTAAAAGTTTAACCACTCATAACTTGGTTGAAAAAGTTGCTTTTACTGGTGGTCCTGAAACAGCGAAACATATAATTAAAAACTCAGCAGAAAATTTATCAGAAGTAAGTTTAGAACTAGGTGGAAAAAGTCCAGTTGCAGTCTTTGATGATGCAGAGCAAGAAAATGCAATAAATGGTATTACAGCTGGAATATTTGGTGCAAGCGGACAAAGTTGTATAGCAGGTTCAAGACTTTATTTGCAAAAAGGAATTTATGATGAATTTTTAGACAAGCTTTCAAAACGTGCATCTAAAATAAAAATAGGAGCACCAATGGATCCAGAAACAGAAATGGGTCCTTTAAGTAATTTTAAACAATTAGAAGTAATAGAAAAAAATATTAAAGAGACAATTGATCAAGGTGGAAAAATTAAGTGTGGAGGTGAAAGACATTCTTTTTCAAATAAAGGATACTACTTTCCTCCTACAATTATAGAATGTGATAATCACAATCTGCCAGTAGCAGAAAATGAGTTATTTGGACCTGTGTTATCAGTAATGAAATTTGATACAGAGGAGGAAGTAATTTCAAAAATGAACGATAATCAATATGGATTATCCTCTGGGGTTTATACAAGTAATTTATCCAGAGGTATGAGAGTCTCAAAAGCAATTAGGGCGGGAATAACCTTTGTAAATACTTATAGATTAATTTCACCTTCTGCTCCTTTTGGAGGTATCAAGGATAGTGGATATGGAAAAGAAGCAGGAATTGACTCAATTAAAGACTATACAAGAGTAAAAACAACTTGGTTCTACACATCTGACGAACCTTCTCTAGACCCTTTCTCAATAAGATAATCTGTATCAATTAACCCATCTAAAATAGGATAATTTTGTCATTGAATATTGATTGTATTCATACTTAAATTGGCTTTTATAAATTGTTAACAATAAAGAGGAAGATAATGAGAAAACTATTTATCGCTGCATTTATGTTTGTATCTATTTTTGGAACAAAAGTAATGGCAGATATTAAAATGGGGATTATTTTAGGATTTACTGGTCCTATTGAATCTCTAACTCCAGCTATGGCTGCATCTGCAGAGCTTGCTTTTAAAGAAGCTTCTGACTCAGGTTCACTATTAGGTGGAAAAAAAATTGAAGTTATGAGAGCGGACTCAACTTGTGTTGACTCAGCAGCAGCAACAGCGGCGGCTGAAGGTTTAATTTCAGGCGGTGTAGCTGCAATCATGGGGGCTGACTGTTCAGGTGTAACTGGTGCTATTGCAACAAATGTTGCTGTACCAAATGGTGTGGTTATGATTTCACCTTCAGCAACTTCTCCAGGATTAACAACTCTAGATGATAAAGGGTACTTCTTTAGAACTGCTCCATCAGATGCTAGAGGTGGTCAAATTTTAGCTGACATAACTAAAGATAGAAAAGTAAAAAGTGTTGCAATCACTTATACTAATAATGACTATGGTAAAGGTTTAGCTGATGTTTACAAAGCAGCAGTTGAAGCTCATGGTATTAAAGTTACAACTGTAACTGCTCACGAAGATGGAAAAGCAGATTACTCATCTGAAGTAGCAACTCTTGCTTCTGCTGGTGGTGACGCTGTAGCAGTTATTGGTTATCTTGACCAAGGAGGAAAAGGAATTATTCAAGCTTCTTTAGACTCTGGTGCATTTGATAAATTTGTTTTATCAGATGGTATGATTGGTCAATCTTTAGTTGATGCTTTTGGTAAAGATTTAAGTAAATCATTTGGATCTATGCCGGGTTCTACTGGTAAAGGTGCTGGCATATTTGCTGAAGTTGCAAAAGCTGGTGGTGTAGAAGCATCTGGTCCATACACAGCTGAATCCTACGATGCAGCTGCTTTAATCGTTCTTGCAATGCAAGCAGGTAACTCTGCTGACAGAGCATCTATTGCAAAAAATGTAATGGATGTTGCTAACGCTCCTGGAAAAAAGATTTATCCAGGTGAACTTAAGAAAGGTTTAGATTTACTAGCGAAAGGTAAAAAGATCAATTACGAAGGTGCTACTGGAGTAACTTTTACTGAAGTTGGTGAAGCTGAAGGTTCTTTCTTAGAGCAAGAAGTTAAAGGCGGAAAATTCAAAACTAAAAAACAAAGATAATTTTTTATCTTAATTCAAAAAACCCCAGTAATTTAATTACTGGGGTTTTTTTTTAGATCAGCTCTAATAGTAGAAAGAGCTATTATAATTAGAAAAATTAAACATATTAAATTCATAGTTTTCCAGTTAGTTAAGCTAAGAAATACTCCAGCAGACAAACTGGCTAATGCTTGTATAGAATAAACAATTAAATCATTATACCCTTGAGCTCTAAATTTTTCTTCTTCTCTGTAACACAAAACAAGTAAGCTTGTTCCTGAAATGAATAAAAAATTCCACCCTAGCCCCAAGAAAATCAGTGCAACCATATAGTTAATATAATTCTGTTCAAATAAACTGGTAATAATTGTGACTAAAAAAAATAAAACTCCCAAATACATTATTTTACTATGACCATACCTTTTAATTAAATTTCCTGTAACTAGTGAAGGTAAAAACATGGCTGCTATATGAAGCTGAATAACAAATCCAGTCTTGCTTAAACTTATTTTCTCCATCAGATGCATACTTATAGGAGTTGCTGTCATCAAAAAAGTCATTACAGCATAGGCAAAAGCTGAAGCTACGAGCGCTTGTAGAAATCTAGGTTGAGAGATAAGCTCAAAAAAACTTCTTCCAGTTTTATATTGATTACTAGATATCGTTTTTGGTTCCTGATAAAAAATTAAAAATATTGTTGATAAGATAGATAAAATGGCAAGTGCAAGATAAGAACCTGCATACATATGATCTGAAATAAATCCTTTCGAAATGTTTGCAATGTTTGGACCAATAAACGCCGAACCTATTCCTGCTAACAAAATGATAGAAATTGCTTTTGGTGCATAATCCTTATCCACAACCTCCACTGCTGCAAAACGATATTGATGGCTAAAAGCTATTCCTCCACCAATTAAAAAGCACCCTAAATTATATAATACAAAACTTTCTATAATTATAGAGTATGCAGTTAAAAGAGATGCAAAACATGTAACTATAGATGCAAAAATAAAACCTAATTTTCGTCCAATTATACTCATTAACTTTGCAGCAAAAAAAGCGAATAAGGCAATTCCAACAACTGACAAAGCCATTGGAAGAGTAGCTAAAGATTTTATTGGACTAAATTTTGAACCAATTATACCGCTTAAAAAAACGGTAACCGGTGCAGCTGTAAAAGCAAAAATCTGGCTTAATATAAGTAACGAAAGATTTTTATTCATTAAAAGAATAAATACTTATCAGCCATATACAAAGCCCAAGCAGCAGCAGCACCTAATATAATATATTTCATTATGTTTACTTTATTTCTATTTTTTCAGGAAGTATACCTTTAGGTCGATACCTCATTATAAACAACAACCCTAATCCCATCAGTAAAAATCTGAAATAAGGAACACTTTCTATTAAGTGAGCTTTAAGTGCATTTGTTTCAGGAATTCCCGCAGTGAAAAAGTTTATTAAGAATAATGATATTGGTGCAGCTTCAATCCATAAGAACCAGACAACAAATCCTCCTAAAATTGCTCCAAAGTTATTTCCACTTCCTCCAACAATTACCATTACCCAAATTAAGAACGTATATCTCATGGGTCTATAACTTCCTGGGGTAAATAGACCATCTTGTGTAACAAGCATTGCACCCGCAATTCCAACTATAGCTGAACCTAAAATAAAAATTAATAAATGTTGCTTAACAACATTTTTACCCATTGCATTTGCAGCTTCCTCATTATCTCTTATTGCTCTCATCATTCTTCCCCAAGGAGAATAAAGAGCTTTTTGAGTTAAAATTAAAAGAATAATTACTACTACTAAGAATAATCCTGAATAACACAATTTTACAAATACTGATGAACCTTCTATAACAAGTTGGTTTAAAGCAGCCTGTCTATCAGCTAAATTCTCGATTACACTTAATTTTCCTGAATTAAACTTTTCAACTAAGTTTATAAACCAATCAGTAGTTTGCAGATCTACTTCATAAGGTGCGGGTCTTTTTAATCCAATAACATTTTTGACTCCTCTTGTGAGCCAGTCTTCATGTTTAATAATTGCAATAACAATTTCAGAAATAAGAAGTGTTGCGATAGCTAAGTAATCTGCTCTTAGACCAAGCGCAACTTTTCCAACTATAAAAGCTAAACCACCAGCAAAAAGAGCGCCTACTATCCAAGAAAATACAATTGGTAATCCAAATCCTCCCAGGAAACCAGTTTTAGCAGGATCAACTGCTTCAATAGCTTCTATACCTGGCTCTGCAGAAAATCTAATAAGCAAAATACCTGAAATTATTATTGCAGCTATGCTGTATGTTCTGATTTTTGATTTTTCAAATCTTTTTAAAATAAACCTTATAACTAATACCATTACTACTATGAGCCATAAGGCCATTAAAATATCAAAACCTCCTGCCCTCCAGGCTTCTTGAACAGGATCTACAGAAATCAATACTGCAGCTAAACCGCCTAAAGCTGTATATCCCATAATTCCAAAATTAATTAAACCAGCGTACCCCCATTGAATATTGGCACCCATTGTCATTACTGCAGAAATCAAACAGAGGTTAAATATTGATAAAGCTATATTCCAAGACTGGAATATCCCAACCATCAGAATTAGCACCATCATGATGCTATAAGCTGCAATTACATTTAAATTTTTTCTCACAATACTTTTCCTTTAAATATTCCTGAAGGCCTATAAAGCAAAACAATCACCAAGATTGAAAATGAAACTGCAAATTTATAGTCTGTTGAAAGCAATTGAACTAAACCCTCTGGCTCCATACTTACTGGTAAGACATACATAAAGAATTTTTTGTAGGCGTATGTTAATAAAATTTCAGAAAAGGCAATTACATATCCTCCTAGAAAGGCTCCAAATGGATTTCCAATTCCTCCAACTATTGCAGCTGCAAAAATAGGAAGCATATTATTAAAATAAGTAAATGGTTTAAAACTTTTATCTAAACCATACAAAGCACCGCCTATTGTAGCCAAAATTCCAGCAATAACCCAAGTAACTAAAACTATTTTTTTTGGATCAATACCTGATAGCAAAGCAAGATCTTCATTATCAGAATAAGCTTTCATACTTTTTCCAGTTTTTGTTCTATTTAAAAACCAGAATAATAAAGAGACTAAAACTATTGTTACAAAAATAGTTATTACTTGGGTTGATTTTAATGCAAGACCTTCATTTAAACCCGTGATCTCTTTGAATTCTCGAGCCTTAATAATAAATTTTTCTCCATCAAAAAATCTTCTATCAGCAGGTCCAATTATTATTCTCACTACCGCTTGAGTTACAAACATTACACCTATACTTACCATTGCAAATTGAACTGGAGGGCTTTTCTGGTGTCTATAATATTTGAAGACAAATTTGTCTATTAGAAGCATGTAAAGAATCATAAAAATAATTCCAAATGGAATAGCTAATAGAGCGGTAGGTAAAACACCTAAAGAAACACCTAAAAATTGAAAATACCATGTAAATAAAATCGTAGCCATGGTTCCAAATGACATCATGTCACCAGTTGCAAAATTAGCAAATCTTAAAATTCCATATATGAGTGTAACAAAGATTGCACCCAGTGCTAATTGAGAGCCATAAGTTAATGCGGGAATGAAAATATAATTTAATAAAAGAATTATCGCATTTACAAAATCCATATTACCCTCCCAAAAAAGAGCTTCTTACTCTTGGATCGTCTAATAATTCTTTTCCAGTTCCTGAATAACGATTTTCTCCAGTAACTAGTACATAGCCTCTATCAGAAATACTTAAGGCTTGTTTTGCATTTTGTTCTACCATTAAGATAGCTACATTTGTTCTTTTAACTTTAACAATATGATCAAATAATTCATCCATAACGATTGGCGATACCCCTGCTGTTGGCTCATCTAGCATTAAAACAGTAGGTTTAATCATTAAAGCTCGACCTAGAGCTACTTGTTGTCTTTGACCTCCAGAAAGTTCACCAACCAACTGATTTCTTTTCTCTCTTAAAATTGGAAATAATTCATAAATTTCTTCAATTATATTTTTGATTTCATCCTCAACAAGAAATGCACCCATTTCTAAATTTTCTTCAACAGTCATCCCTGCAAAAACATTTTTAGTCTGTGGCACAAAAGAAATACCTTGCTTAACGCGGTCTTGAGGAGATAATTTTGAAATATCCTTACCGTCAATCTTTACTGATCCAGATTTTAAATTGAGCAAGCCCAACATTGCTTTCATAGCAGTTGATTTACCAGCTCCATTAGGACCTAAAATAGAAACTATTTCACCCTTATTTACATTCACTGAACACGAACTAATAATGTCAGGACCATTTCCATAACCACCTGTCATTTCTATTCCTTCAAAATATGCCATTAATTTGTAGCCTTTAATTTTGATCCTCTTCCAAGATAGCTTTCGATAACTTTCTCATCTTTTTTTGCTTCCTCAACACTTCCCTCAAATAAAACTGATCCTTCAGCCATTACAATCACTGGATCACACAATCTTCCAATAAAATCCATATCGTGTTCAATCATACAAAAAGTATAACCTTTTTCTTTATTTAACTTTTCTATCGCAGTTCCAAGATCTTTTAACAAAGTTCTGTTAACTCCAGCCCCTACTTCATCTAATAGTACTAATTTTGCATCGACCATCATGGTTCTTCCAAGTTCTAATAATTTCTTTTGACCACCTGAAAGATTTCCAGCTAGCTCATTTGATAAATGTCCTAAATTTAAAAATTCAACAACTTCTTTCGCTTTCTCTTTAACCACAGCCTCTTCTTTTGCAACTAAAGCTGGTTTAAATAATGCTGTCATTATTTTTTCTCCAGATTGATTTCCTGGAACCATCATTAAATTTTCTAAAACAGATAAATTTGAAAACTCATGTGCAATTTGAAATGTTCTTAACAACCCTTTAGAAAATAACTCATATGATGGAACATCTGTAATGTTTTCATCATCAAAAACAACATTACCACCAGAAGATTTTAAGTTCCCAGCAATTAAATTAAATAAAGTTGTTTTACCAGATCCATTTGGTCCAATGATACCAGTGATAGTTCCTCTTTTAACTTTTATTGAACAATCTGAAACTGCAGCTAATCCACCAAAATATTTACTTAAATTATTAATCTCTAAAATATTTTCAGACATTTGATTTATTTGTTAAGTCTTCTGTGAATAATATTTAATGTTCTTTCTAGAGATCTATAAAATCCAGCTTTAGTTAATTCTTTCACACCTTGTTCGTTTAAACCTTTTGGCGTTTGAGACTCTTTTACTAAATTCTTTAAATTTTCTTTTGAATTTACAACAGCATCTTCAGATAAAGCTAAAAATAAAGAAGTAATATATTTTTGAGCATTATTTCTTTTTACCCCTCTTTTTACCAACCAATCAGTCATTACTCTCAACATCTCATAAAAAGGTGCCATCATGCCAGAGGTTGACCAAAAATTTATAGACGATTTTTCATTCTTAATTTCTACAGTTGTGCCCAAGTTATTGAAAAACGCTTTAACTTTTGAATTAGGGGGACAAATAGGTACAGGACCTTTCTTTAATGAAATTGGAGGCAGTGGTATTGCTCTTACAATTTTTGCTTTTACTTTAATTGCTTTCTTTAATTGAGATAAAGTAATTGTTGAAATAAAACTAATAACCGTTTGGGTCGATTTAAATTTTAAATCTTTAATAATTTTTTCACCAACAGTAGGTGTAACAGATAAAAACACCCAATTAGATTGATCTACAATTTGTTGATTATTCTTAGCAATAACTATTTCTTTAAACTTTCTTTTTAAACCAAGAGCTATTTTTTTATTTCTAGAGGAAATAATAATTTTCTTATAAAAAATTTTTGATTTACATATTCCAGTAATCACTGAAGCTGCAATTTTTCCAGTACCAATAAAACCTAAATTCATAATTTTGGATACTTTATATTGATTATATTGAATTAATTAACAAAAAAAGAACCTCTAATTCTTAGTAATTCTCTGCTTAATTCCTTGTTTTCTTTGAAAGGTTTTCTTCCATGAAGCCAGAAATAATTATTTGCAATCACAGAGAATCCAACAGGCAATTTCGTAATTATTTTATTTTTACTTTCCTCTAATCCATCAGATAATCTTTGTAAAAAATTTCCTTGATCCATATTTTGAGGTTCTGGAAATTGATCTATATAAGATATCGTTGGTCTTCCCTCTTTATCAGTCGAAAAAACTGGGTGCTCTACCTTGTAATCAATATTTTTACTTTTCGGTGATCCCCAAACAAAATTCTGTCTTCCTACTGGATCATTATATAAATCTTTACAATGTTCCCAGTCATCAAGGTGCAACATAGCTGTTTCACCGCCTTTAACATTTTGCTCATCAATTTTTGTCATAATTAACCAATCGGTTACATCTTTAACATATGTCCCATCTGTATGAAGATCCATATTCCTATAAGCCTTTCTTAAATAAGAGTCGCTACTATCTTCATGTTTAACATGAAAACGAGCATAATATTTTCCTGCCATGGCATCATGATTAGGTACACCAATTAGATGGGCTATTGCAGTTGATAACTTAACTAAAAATGTATCATTAATTTTTGCAGTTATATTTTTTGGTCCAATAATAAAGCAACCTGTAGATCTATCTCTAATAATTGAGTTCATTAATTCACTTAATTTATTATTTGTTAAATCATCTAAACTTTTAGCTAAAGTAAATCTTGTAAATGGTTTTAGCTCTAATGCTGTTAAATCAAATTTATTAAATGGGAAAATTAATTTATCTATTATATCATTTTCTAAACTAATTTTTATAATCCTATTTGATTTATCGTGTTTTTGAATGTCTATGCCTGTAATTTTTTGCATTATAAATTTTATTTTACCTTATTTTATAAATCAATTTAATCAGATATGATTGTTAATTATTGCCATACAAATAGCTGAGAAAATTGTAGGATAAACAAAGTTTTTCTTAGAAATAAAAAAAATAAACAAGGATAAAATTACAACAATTGATCTACTGTAATAACTAGCTTCAATTAACACACCAGCAGGAAAAATTATAGTTCTTGCTATTAATGCTGCTAAAGTTGCATAGGCTAAACAATTAAACCACTTAAAAAGTTTTGATGTTTTCTTAATACCTTGAGAGGTGAGAGCACCTAAAAATCTAGATAAAAATGTAGCAAGAGATGTAACTAAAATTGCATAAACGATATTAGCTGACATTATACTCTCCAACTAAATAAGCTATACTTCCACCGATTACACCTGCTAACAGAATTGACCACTCAGGTGAAAATAAATAAATAATTGGTCCTAAAATTATTCCAAGTAAGACAGATAATGTAACTTGTATAGTTTTTGATGCTCCTACCATCATGCATAAAAAATATACTGGATTAAGAATTGCTAATCCAATCATCATATCTTTATTCATGAATTCTGAAAAATAAAAACCTATAAACGTTCCAATAACAGATACACTTACTGTTGCAGTTCCAATTCCAATCCAGTAATCGATCCTATATTCTTTTGGAATTTTCTTATAATTACTTTTCATTATTAACCACGCTGAAATAGCAATAAAATGACAAGAAAAGTAATACTTCCACTTAGGTTGAGACTTGTGCATCATTAAAGGAAATAAAGATACAGCCATTGGATAAAGTCGAGCATTTACAAACCAAACCGCTAGAAAAATATTTAATAAAGATGCTCCAATCAACATAGACTCTGCCATCACCAATGAACCCGGTAAAGCATAAGTTAAAACAGTTGAAAAAATACTTTCTTGAATATTGAAACCTAAATTTTTAAACAGAGCACCAATAGCTATAAAGCAACAAGTAAGAGCTATAGCTGGACTATCATGAGTAAATATAGATCTATATCCTTTAAAGAAAAAATTTTTATTAATCATTATCCACCTAGGAACAGTCTACCAACATCAGGATTTTGAAGTAAATCGTCTCCTTTACCTGCAATTGCAGTTTGCCCAGATACTAAAACGTATCCTATATCTGCAAACTCCAATCCTTTTTTGGCATTTTGTTCTACTAGAATGATTGTTTTTTTCTCATTTTGCTGAAGATCTCTTAATATTTCAAAAACCATCTCAATATATCTAGGTTCAAGTCCAATTGACGGTTCGTCTACTAAAAGTACTGAAGGTTTCATAACTAACGCTCTAGATATTTCTAGCAATCTTCTCTCCCCACCGGATAAAACTTTTGCAGGTTGGTTTCTTCTATTTCTTAACCTTTCATACTTTTCAAAAATTCTTTCAGCCTCTTCATACGATTCATCTGTTTTTTCTTTTATATATCCTCCCATTAATAAGTTTTCTTCTACTGTCATATCTGGAAATACAGAGTTATCCTGCAATATATAAGCTATACCAACTGACTTTAACTTTTCTGCTGGGGTAAGATTTGTAATTTCTTTACCTTCAAGTTCAATTTGACCAGAAAAAATATTTGTAAAACCATATATTGAATGAAGAATTGTAGATTTACCTGCACCATTAGGTCCAATTAAACATAAAGACTGAGCTTTATTCACGAATAAATCAAAGTTGTGTAAAATTTCCATTTTTCCATAACCTGCGTTTAAATTTTTAATAGTTAAATGAACTTCGTTTGGAGATAATTTTTTTAAATCATCTGGTGTAGGAGCTTTTCCTAGTACTTCATATTGATTAGCCATTATTGAGCTCCTAAATACGCGTCAATAACACGTTTATCGTTTTTAATTTCGTCTGGCGATCCATTAGCTAACATTTTACCATGAGCTAAACAAAAAAATATTTTCTGCTAGTTGCATAATCACTCTCATATTGTGTTCAATAACCAAAAGAGTAATCCCAAAATCTTGGTTAATTTTAATTAATCTATCAATAATACCATTTATCAGTGTCGGATTAATTCCAGCCGTGGGTTCATCTAGTAATAACATCTCTGGTTCATTCATTAATGCCATAGCAAGCTCTAGTAATTTTTGCTGACCAAAAGACAGATCTCCAGCTCTTAGCTTTCTTTTTTGATATAAACCTACAAAATTTAATAAATTTTCTGCTTTATCTGTTAATTCTTGTGGAATTTTTGAAAATATTTTCATTAAATCTGCGTCACTACCTTTATGGCTAATAAGCATATTTTCTATACAATTAAGCTTTCCATAAATTCTTGTTTGCTGAAATGTTCTCAATAATCCTAACTTAGCAATTACGGGAACTGGTAACTCAGAAACTTCTTTTCCATTAAATTTTATAGATCCATTATCTATTGGATAAGTCCCTACAATCGAATTAAATAATGTAGTTTTTCCTGAACCATTTGGTCCAATCAATCCAACTATCTTTCCTTTTTCAACATTCATTGAGATATCAACATTAGCTTTAACGCCACCAAATGATTTGCTTACATTGCTAACTTCTAAAATACTCATTTAAGTTCTACCTGTGCCTTACGATCTTTTTCATCCACTACTTCACCAAATCGTTCTGGATATTTTTCCCTTAGCCATCCCATAATTCCTTCTGGGAAATAAATTACAATCACAACAATCAAAACTCCAAGAGCAACATACTGCCAACCTAAAAAGAATGTCCAAAAGCCCTCTTTAAAAATATGAAATATAGTTGCACCAATAATTGGGCCCCAAAGAGTTCCTTTACCTCCAAGTATTGCCATCAGAACCATGAATACTCCCATCTCTCTTCCGTCAAATGCAACATCTGTTGAATCGATGTATCCAACCAAGCCACCCATTATTCCTCCTGCCAATCCACAGAAGAAAGCTGAGATCATCCAGCCAATAATTTTATACTTCATTGTTTCAATACCCATTGCTTCAGCTTTGTCCTCATTATCTCTAATAGCGTTAAGGATTAATTTAAATCTTGTAGAATAGATTGAACGAACCGCAATGAATGTGAGCACTAATGTGAAGAAGCTCAAGAAATAGAAAAACTCCCCCCTTGCTTCTAAGCTACCAACATTTGGAAAAGGTGGTGTAGTAAAGCCTTGACCTGCTCCAATAATTTCTATGCCGCCAGAAATTTCACCCGCAGCTACACCTAAACCTAATGTACAAATTGCAAAATAATGTCCTCTAAGTCCAAGAATAGAATATCCTATCAAACCAGCTACAATAGTTGGAACTACAGCAGCTACGACTAGTCCAACTGCCATACCTTGAAAAAACTGTGTTGGAGTATGAACAAATGTTTTTTCCCCTCCACTCTCTGTCCATTCAGCTAATGGAAAAAACATTCCAACTTGAACAGAAGCGCATAGGTACATTCCTAATCCATAAAATAATATATTTCCAAATGAATTATAGCCCATCTCGCCACCTTGGATGTTCCAAGTAGTAGCAAGAACTATTAAAACACAAAGGATTGACAGCTGAACTTTAAAGGCTGGAAATAAAAAAGGGGCAGCTAATCCAAATATTAATATTGCTGCATATAAAACAAAATTCTTATTCATTTTTCATCTCAATCTTACTTTAAATATTCTCTTTTTCTTGAAAGTTTAAATCTTCTATAAACCAGGATTAATACTAATAATAAAAATACTGAACCAATTCTAAATTCTGTACCCAGTATATAATCTGCAAATTCTTCAAATACTCCTAATCCCATTCCAGACATTGCTACACCAGGTAAGTTTCCTAATCCTGCAACAATTACGATCATGAAAGATCTAATTGTGTAGGGCAGTCCCATGTAAGGATGAATTGTGAAAGTTATAGATATTAAAGCACCAGCAACACCACAAAGAGCAGCATTTATTCCAAATGTTGCGGCATAAACTTTTTCTGTGTCGACACCTAAAATCTTTGCAGCTCTTGCATTTTGAGCTGTAGCTCTAATTGCACGTCCTAGCTTTGATTTTTTCATGTAAATAACCAAACAAACTGCAAATACAATGCTAATAAACGCTGAAAATATTTTTGAATTTGGTAACACAACATTGTTATCAAACAACATAGTTGTTCCATAACCAGAATTTGCAAGTACGACGTCTGCACCAAATGCAAAATTCATTAATTGCATGAAAAGAATACTTATTCCAAAAGTAGCTAAAATAGAGATAAATAGATCTCTATCTACTACTTTATTAATTACGAGTTTGTAAATCGCTATACCAACAAAGTACATTATTACTGGCGCAACAATTACTCCCCATGCTGGATGAATACCATAGAGATACATAAAGTATGCAATGTATCCTCCTAAAATTACAAGATCTCCTTGTGCAATGTTAATTATATTCATCACGCCCCATTGAAGTGCCATTCCATATGCAATCAATGCAAACAAAACTCCTAGCAAAATACCATCCAAGCAAGCTTGAAGAGTTATCATAGGATATTGAAATACAAGAAAATCCATAAAAAGTATTTTTGGGTTATATAAAAAAAAGCCCCCTATGACTAGGGGGCTTTAGTATTTTATTTTATCTTTCTGACCACTTAGGAATTGGATGTATCAACTTAGCTGATGCCCATTTTAATGGAGCAACAACTTTGTTTTCACAACTTCCTGAAGCATCACACATTACTTGGAAAAGTACCATTGGTTTGTCAACGTTCTGACCACCAGGTGCAAATTTAATATTTCCATAGAATGTTTGCATATTCGTAGCTGCAAGAGCATCTCTTACTTTCTTTTGATCAAAAGAATTTGCTCTTTCAAATGCATCTTTGAATACCAATAAAGCAGCTGAAGATTCAGCAGATTGGTAAGGTGGATCATATCCAAACTCTTTCTCAAAGTCTGCAGCATAAGTCATACCATCTTTAAAGAAATCATCTTTATAAGTTAGTGACTTGTGCCATTGAGAAGCACAAAGAGCGTACTGTGAGTTCTTGCCATGCTGTTTAGATAGCTTAGCAGCATCACAGTGAGTCATAGCCAACATAGGAACATCAACTTTCATTTCAGCAATTTGTCTGATCGCAGTTAACGCACCTTTTGTGTGACCTGATACAACAAGTACATCTGGTTTCATTTGTTTTACTTTAACCAAAGTAGCAGCCATATCATTTAGCTCTTTAGGTAATTTATCGTCGATTATAATTTTAGAACCAGTTCTTTCTGCAGCATCTAAAATACCTAATCTAACGTCCTGTGAGAATGCATCTTGTTCAAACGCTTGTGCAATTCTTACTGGTTTTCCGCCATTTAACTCAACCGCTGTTTCGATAGCAACATCAAGATACAAGTTGGCTGGAGCTAATACAGCAAATAGATATTTATAACCTTTTGTAAACAAAGATCTAGATGCACCATTTGCTTCAACCATTGGAACACCATATTTTTCAGTTACTGGTGCAATCGCTTTAGTTAAACCTGAACTGTAAGGGCCAAGCATAAACTCAACTCCATCTTGTGATATTAATCTTTCTGCAAGCTGTGCAGCTCTCTTAGGGTTTGATTCATCATCGTAATAAATTATGTCAAACTTATAAGTCTTTCCACCAACTTTAACACCACCCATGCTGTTAATTCTGTCAACGGCCATGTTGTAACCATTTTGAGTATGAACACCATTTGATGAGTATTTACCTGTTAGGGAAATCGCAGCACCTAAAATAATTTTGTCTCCAACAACTTTTGCAAAAGATGCAACCGAAGTTGAAAATAAAATCACTAATGCAGAAACAAAACTTAAAATTATTTTATTTAATTTCATTTTATTTCCTCTTTAATTAATTAATTATGTGCTGATTAAATAAAGAAATTTTATTTTATGCAAGTGGCAATAAAGGCCAAATCTAATTAATATTGTTGAGTTACAACAATTATTGCGGCAATAATTACTAAAACACTCGCAGAAATTGTATTAATTGTTTTTGGATTAGCAGTGATCCACTTAATTAATTTCTGTGCAAGCATTGCATAGCCAATCAAAGATAAAAAATCTAAAACGATGTAAGTTGTAATTAAAATTACAAATTGAACCAATAAATTAGAATTAAAATCAATAAATTGTGGAAAAATAAAAGGAAAAAACATCCAAGCCTTAGGACTTGTACCAGCAACTAAAAAACCATCTCTAAAAAAAGATAAGTTACTTTTTTCTATTTCTCCTTCGCTTGAAATACTTTTTGGTCGAGATTTATAAATATCATAAGCTAAATATAATAAATAAATTATTCCGATCCATTTAAACGCATTAAGTATCATTGAGTTTTCTGAAAAAAAAGATCCAATGACAAAAATAACTAAAGTTGCCTGAATCAAATTTGCAGTTACATCCCCTAAAGCAGACCATATACATTTTCCGATACCGTAATTCATTGAATAGGAGATAATTACAATCCTAGGAGTTCCGGGTGTAATAAATAAAAAAATAATTATCTGTAGATAAAGTATAAAATCTAGGGGGAGCATATAAAAAGATAGTCCTTAAAAACCGGGAGCTAAAGATGGCTAAGAAGGACTATCTTATACATAATATCAAAGGCTAAAAAAAATGCATTAAATATTTTTTTCAAATATAAAGGATTTATGAAAAAAAAAGGTCACAGGCCAATTACCAGAGTCAAAAATCCTGAGCCCAAAATGGACGATCCAGATTGGATCATTTGGGCAGCCTGGGCAGATAGGATCACTTTCGAGGAAATTGAAAAAAAAACAGGGAAGAAAGAATCTGATGTAATTAAAATTATGCGAAGATCTCTAAGACCATCGTCTTTCAGGTTATGGAGAAAAAGAGTAAACCAAAAAAGTATAAAACATCGAAAAAAATTTGAATATTCTAGAAAAGAAATAACTAGTAAAATTAAAAAAGGTGACTATCTATAAGCCATGAAAAAAATTACCATGTATACAGGTCCGCTATGTAATTATTGTGAGGCTGCAAAAAGATTGTTAGCTAGAAATAATGCGCCTTATAATGAAATTGATATTTCAAAAGTTGATGGAGCAATGGATGAAATGATTAAAAAAGCTAATGGAAAAAGAACTATTCCACAAATCTTTTTTGATGACCAGCATATCGGTGGTTATGATGAAGTAAGAGCATTAGAAAAAGAAAATAAACTTCATGATCTTTTAAATAATTAATTCCATTCTTCTAAAGCTAATTGTTTCTTAGCTAAAGAGCTTAAATCTTTTAATTTAACTCTACCTTTATATTTAATTTCATAATCCTCAGCCGCAAAATCCGGTGGACTCTTTCCCTCTAAAAATTTTTTTGATTGTTTTAGTGTATAATCTAGATTTTTTTTACAATATGGTGTTGCACCAACGTAAACGACATTTGAATAATTTTTCCCTGAATGTTTGTCTTCAACAGCATGAACAACGTCTGGATGCCACCAAACAGTGTCACCTGGTTTCATTTTTGGAATTGAAACTAAACCTTTTAACAGTAATGAATGATAATCTTTATTTACTGACAAAGCTCTACCAAGTTTCGATCCACACAATTCATTTTCTTCAACATCATCAAGTAATGCTCTGGTTAAAATATAAGCAATTCCTTTAGCAATTGGTATTAATTGTAAAGTTCCATCACTTGGTCCTTGCTCCGTTAAAGCAGTCCATCCTTGAAATGTTCTAAATACATGTGCAACTGCAGGAGATTCGAACTCTATTGTTCTATCTCTATACTTTGCTTCAAATGGATTGTATTTTTCAAAATTGTCAGAAAAAATATCTTTATAAATTTTTTGATAATAACTGTCAGTCCATCTTTCAATTGATCCAGCATCACAATGTGGAGATAAACCCAAAGTATCATCTCCAGGCTCTCTCCTTCTTAATCTATCTGCATAAGATAGTTCTTTATTTGGATCAAAAACTGTATATTCAGTGTTTCTAAAATTCCAAAGGTTGTTAAGCCATTTTTTAACCTTTGCCATTTCTTCAGAATGCCTTATTTCAATTTGAGCTTTAGACCAATACAAACCATATATTTGGGGTTTTCCTGATTTTAAATCACTAAAATATTTATCTAAACCTGCCTTTTTTTGTTGATCCTCGTAATATCCATTACTATCTATATATTCCTCTAACTCTTTATTAATATTTTCTATCTTATTATCTTCAAAAACGTCTCGAATAATTAAGCAGCCTCTTTTACGAATGTTTTCTATTATTTTATTATTAGTTAAATTAAGTTCATTAAAAGAAATTTCAGGAATTATTGATTTTGAGGAATTCTTAAGAATTTCTATTTCTGCAATTTCCCTTTTTATAAATTCCTCAATTTTTTTAAAATTTAAAACATAATCCTTAGATTTATTTCGTAATTTTATTTTTGATGATATTATCTGACCAGAAAATTGATCAGTCATTTTTCTATTTAATTGTGATTGTAACTACTGGTTCTTGAGGATCAAACATACAAAAATCTGTACCAACTTCTGTTGCTTTAATAGCAGCAGATGTTCCAAAGCTAATGTCTATAGTTGGACCAATTAAAGCTACTGTGTATGGTTTTGAAAGCTCATAAACCATTACATGATCATCAGAAGTACTACCATCAGCATGCTGAGTTTGATAAGTAGATGATCCTGAACCTTGGGCATATGTAATTGTATTTGCACCACTAAGTGCTGAACATGCAGCATTTGTACATGTTTTCATTTGATTATTTTTTAAATATAAATCAGCCTCTGCAGCTGTGCCACCATCAGCAATAATTGGAGTTCTATCATATTTTTCAGTTCCACTTAAAGATCCACCAGGATAAGCAGAGCCAGAAAGTGCAGCTGTCGTAGTACAATTATCTGTTACACCTGAAACTTCTAAATCAGCTTTTATTGTAAATTTTCTATCAATTGTAACTCTCATATGAGTATAAGTTTCTCCCAGAGGTAATAATGCAGGATCACCAAATGTAGCAGCCGCAGCTCCAGCTGATACAGATGCGATATCAACAACTTTAGAGGTATCACCTACTGTTACTGATCCAACACAACTAGATACACTTGTACTAGCAGTACACAATTCTACTTTTTTCATTGTTACTTTATAAACATCTGCTTGTCCTGTTGTACTAGCAGCCTGAGAATTAAAGACTAAAAATAAAAATAAAACTTTAGATATAAATAAAATTTTTAGTAAATTTTTCATCAGTCAGCCCTTGATATTGTTGATGATCCTTTGAACTCAACCATAATTTTATTATTTCTTTTTACTTTTGTTAATAGTTCTCCAGACATATCTTTCTCATCTTTCCATGCAATTGAATTAATAAATCCATCTTGAAGAGAAGGTCTAGATCTAGGTGGGTAGATGAATTCAATATTTGCATACCATTCATCCTCTAAACCATTTTTATCTTTGTCATCGTAAGATAACTCTAAATTAATATTGGGTGTTAACAATAGTTCAGATCCTAATTTGGTACCTTTGATATCGTTCCTATCTTCACCTTGCCATTCGTAAGTATTTATAAATATATCTGCCCAATGAAGATGGGGTATTTGTGAAGCTAATCTTAAATCATAACCATCTAAAACTTTTTCATCTGTTGCGTTTCCAATCCCAAAATACTGATTATACGCAAACTCTATGACTGCACTTCTAGCTTCAATACCAAAGCTACTTCTTGCATTGCCAGCATCGTCATAATCTATAAAACTATTAAAACCAGTCAATAAAGTCTTATCATCACTTAAAAATCTTTTTCCAATTCCAAGATTACCTACTATCCTTTCATCATTATTTTTTTCAGTGTTGAATAATGAAAATTGAGTAAACAAATTTCCTTTTTCAGTTTTTTCAATTTCTCTAACTGCTAAAATACTGTAGTCAGGCTTATAGTTTTCTCTTAAATCAATACTTACTTCTGTATCACCATCACCTGGTATCAAATTACTTACATACTCTGAAACTTTTCCAGAAATTTCATCAGAATTAGAAGATGTAATAATAAATAAAGATAGTAAAATAATATAAAATTTTTTCACAACTAATTTTAAATTATAAAACAACTTATGTATATACTGAATATTTAAGTTTTAGGCTTAAAAACTAGACATACTCCATTGTTACAAAATCGCTTACCAGTTGGTTCAGGTCCATCGTCGAATACATGACCATGATGGCCTCCACATTTTTTACAATGATATTCAGTTCTTGCGTATCCTATGTGGTGATCTGTTTTTGTTTCAAACACATCTGGTAAAGACTCGTAAAAAGAAGGCCAACCAGATCCGCTTTCATATTTTGTTTTCGAGTCAAATAATTTTTCTCCACAATTTGCACAATGAAAACTTCCTTCCCTTTTTTCATGATTTAGTTCACTTGATCCTGCACGCTCAGTGCCTTCCTCAAATAAAATTAATTTTTGTTCAGCAGTTAGATTTGGATTTATTTTTTTTGTCATGATCTTATATATTTAGCACAAGATTGATGTAACATTGAATGTAATTCAACAAGTTTATTGAAATCCTTGTTGTAACCACCACCCAAAACTCCACAAAATGGTATCCGTCTAGAAAAAAAATTTTCTACTACAAGCTCATCTCTAAGTTTTATTCCATCGTCAGAAATTTTTAATTTACCCAATCTATCATTAAAATGAATATCAACACCTGCTATATAAAAAACAAAATCAAAATTTTCTTGATTTAATTCGTTTAAATAATGTTTAAGTGTTTTGAGGTAGTTATCATCCTCTAAATTATCCTCTAGTTCTACATCTAAATCACTATTTGATTTTTTTGCAGGGTAATTAGTTTTAGAATGCATACTGAATGTAAAAACACTTCTATTGTCTTTAAAGATTTCTGAATTGCCATTACCTTGGTGAACATCTAGATCAACAATCAAAATTTTATTTGCTAGACCTCTATTAAGTAAATAATGTGCTGCAACTGCTACGTCATTAAACACACAATAACCAGCACCTCCATCATAACTTGCGTGGTGACTACCTCCTGCTGTATTACATGAAATACCATAATTTATTGCAAGTTTAGATGCGAGAACAGTTCCTCCTGTAGCAACTAAAGATCTTTGCACAACACTATCTACAAGTGGAAATCCAATTTTTTTTACTCCTTCTTTGCTTAAAGTTTTATTTTTAATATCTAAGATATAATTTTTTGAATGTGCGTAGCTTAATGTTTCAAATGAACAGGCTGAAGGTTTATGAAATTTACTTACTATTTTGTTTTGAGTTAAGTATTTTGCTAACTCTCCAAATTTATTAATTGGAAATTTATGATCATCACCAATCTTAGCAAAATAATCCTCGTGATTAACAACAGGGAGATCCATTTTTACTCTAGAACTCTGATAGGCTTTCCATTTACACAAGCCTCTAGTCCTTCAATCATTTGGTTATAAAAAATGCTATAATTTTCAGCTGTCACATAGCCTATGTGAGGAGTAAGCAAGGCATTTGGTAAAAATCTAAGCTTATTATTTTCTGGTAAAGGCTCTTTTTCATATACATCTATTCCTGCACCAGCAATTAGATTTGTTGACAATGCAATAATTAAATCATCCTCATTGACAATAGGTCCACGAGAGGTGTTTATCAAAAAAGCTGTTTTTTTCATTTTATCAAATTCTTTTAAAGTAATGCAGTCTTTGTATCTTTCACCTCCTTGAACATGAATTGAAAGAACATCAGAATTTGTAATTAAATCTTCTTTACTGCAAGGTAATACGTCTAATTCTTTACAATTATCTAAGTTAAGATTTTCACTCCAAGCCATTAATTGCATACCAAAAGCTTTTCCGATTTTAGCGACTTCACTACCTACTCTGCCTAGACCAATCAATCCTAAGATTTTTCCTTTTAATTCTACTCCGATTGTAGTTTGCCAATATCCTTGATACATATTGTCAAACTCCTCTTTAAAATTTCTAGCTAAACCAAGAATTAGTGCCCATGTTAATTCAGGCGTTGGGTTTAAATTTATATCTGTACCGCAAACTATAATTTTTCTTTTTTTTGCTGCCTCCAAATCGATAGATTTATTCCTTAATCCACTTGTGATTACAAATTTTAAATCATTTAAATTATCAATTAAATTTTTTGTAATTGGAGTTCTTTCTCTCATTATTAGTAAAGCTTCAAAATCAGCTAACTGATCAATTGCATCTGCTTCATCTAAAAAAGGTTCGCTAAAAATCTTAAATTCATATTTTCCAGATAGTTTTTCTAAATCTACAAATTGTTGAGCAACATTTTGATAATCATCTAAAATAGCTACTTTAAGCATTTTTAACTTTCTTATTTGATAACAATATTCCTGTTATAATAAAACAAGCGCCTAAAATATGATAAAACATAAATTTTTCACTAAAAAAAAATCATCGCCATTATCGCGCTCAAAATCGGCATTAGGTGTAAAAAAACACCTGAACGATTAGCACCAATCATAGATATTCCTTTTATCCATAAAAGAAAAGATGCCAAACCTGGAAACAAAACTACATAGGATAAAATTAAAATAAAAGGTAGTTCTAAATTAATTCTAAAGCCAATTTGATATTCAATAAAATAAACTGGTATTAAAAATACTAAACCAAAAGTAATTACTACTTGAAGTAATGATATTTGAGATAACTCATATTGTTTTCCCTTTAATAAAGTTGAATATAATGCCCATGAAAACATTGCTATAACCATAGTTATATCCCCTTTATTAAAATCTAAATTTTTTAATATCTCGATATTTGCTTTTGTTATAATCATAATTACACCTGCAAAAGAAAATACTACCCCTATAATTTGAAAAATATTTGTCTTTTCAATTTTTAAAATTGAAGAAAACAACATGATCATCACAGGTATCGTTGAAATCATTAAAACTCCACTAATCACCTGAGTAAAATTTAATGAATAATAAACAATTGAATTAAATACTGTTATACTGGTAACTCCCAAAACAATAAAAAGTTTATAGTTTTTAATTATATAGTTTCTTTTCTCTAATATTTCAGGAATTGTAAAAGGTGCTAAAATTAACCAAGCAAAAAGCCATCGATAAAAATTTAATGAAAAAGGTGGTACCTCATAGAAACTCGCAAGTTTACCTACTACAAAATTTCCTGCCCAAAAGGTTACGGTTAAAAATAGATATAAATAAGCTAAAAAAATTATTATCTTTAGTCACTTAACTAAATCTAAGCGAGCTATAGGGTTTTAAATCTAAATTTGTATTTTCATTCGCTATCATTCCAGACACAATCTTTCCAGAAATCGGACCTAAAGTCCATCCTAAATGATGATGCCCAAAACAATAATAAATATTTTTGTAATTTTTTGATGGCCCCATAACGGGTAAAAAATCTGGTAAAGTTGGTCTAAAACCTAGCCACTCATCCTCATGCTCTGGTAAATCACCAAGCATATATTTTGCATTATTTATCAAATTTTTAACTCTTGATTTAGATAATGGATTATCTAATCCACCAAATTCTACAGTTCCAACAACCCTTAAACCTTGTTCCATCGGAGTAATTCCAAATCCACGGTTGGAAAAAATTACAGGTCTAGTTAATAAATGATCACAATTTTTAAAATGGACATGATATCCACGCTCTGTATCTAAAGGAATTCTTTCACCAAGATTATCTGTTAATTTTTTTGAAAAAGCTCCACAGGCTATTACTGCTTTATCAAAAACATAACTTTGAGTTTCAGTTTTAAAAACTGGTTTTTCATCATCAAAACTAATATCTTTAATATTTACTTTGTTAAATTTTCCACCTTTTTTCAAAAATAAATCAAATAGTTTTAAAAGAATTCTTTTTGGATTTCTTGCATGTCTAGCATAAGGATAATATACGCCAGCATGGTAAAATGGTTTAATATGTGGTTCAAGATCGTGTATCTCTGTTTTGGTGACTAGTTGTTGTTCAACTCCTAATTCATCTCTGACTTTAATTTCTAATTCTCTACTTTTTAGATCTTTATCATTCCATATATAAAGAATTCCTTTGTTTTCAACCAAACCTTCTAGATCAATCTCTTCAAATAGTTCATCATATGCAGGTAAAGCTAAATCTAAAATTTGGTGCATATTTTTGGCAGTATGCATCATCTTAGTTTTGGTAGTATTCATCATAAATTTTATAAACCACGGAATCATTTTAGGAACATAATTCCATTTTAAAGCAAGTGGACCTGAAGAACTAAGTAACATTGCAGGCACATCTGCTAGAACATCAGTTCTATTTAAAGAAAGAGATGCATAAGGTGAAAAGTGACCTGCATTGCCATAGGAGGCTGCATGGCTACCTGGGTTATCTCTGTCAAAGATAGTTACATTGAAACCTTTTTTTTGAAGAAACAAAGCATTAGATACACCTTGAATTCCTGCTCCAACTATTCCTACTTTAAGATTTTTATTCATAAAATTGTTATACAATTAAATATTCAATTTTTAGAGTGACAAATTATGCAATCATTTGTTTATGATTAATTTTTGCGCTTAATACTATGCCAAAACCAATCATAGTGGCCAACATTGAAGAACCTCCATAGGACATAATAGGTAATGGAGAACCAACTATAGGTAACAAACCCAAAACCATAGATAAATTTACTACAATATAAATAAAGATCGCAAAAGCATAACCAAAACAAAAAAGTCTAGCAAAATTACTTCTCGAAATTGCTCCTATTCTTACAATTCTAAAAATTATTATTGAGTATAATATCAAAAGACCAACTGAACCTATAAAACCAAACTCTTCTGAAAATAAAGTGAATATAAAATCCGTGTGTTTTTCAGGCAAAAAATCTAAGTAGCTCTGAGTTCCTTTTAGAAAACCTTTTCCGTTAAGGCCACCTGAGCCAATAGCTATTTTTGACTGTATAATTTGATATCCAGCACCCAAAGGATCTCTATCTGGATCTAAAAAAGTTAATATTCTTAGTTTTTGATATGGTT